>CAYMXP010000015.1:0-69253 GCA_964394425.1 uncultured Chryseobacterium sp.
CTGCTCACCGACAGCGGCACCAGCGCCATGAGCGACCGCCAGTGGGCCGCGCTGATGCTGGGCGACGAGGCCTACGCCGGCAGCCGCAACTTCTACCGGCTGGAGGAGGCGATCCACACGCACTACGGTTACAAGCACGTGATCCCCACGCACCAGGGGCGCGGCGCCGAGAACCTCATCTCGCAGATCCTGATCAAACCCGGCGACGTGGTGCCGGGCAACATGTACTTCACCACCACCAAGGTGCACCAGGAACTGGCCGGCGGTTCCTTCGTGGACATCATCGTGGACGAGGCGCATGATCCGCGCAGCCCCTTCCCCTTCAAGGGCAACGTGGACCTGGAGAAGGTCCGACGCGTGATCGAACAATACGGCGCGGAGCGGATCCCCTACATCTCCATCGCCACCACGGTGAACATGGCGGGCGGGCAGCCCATCGCGCTGGCCAACCTCAGGGCGCTGCGCGAACTCACGGCAAAGCACGGCATCCGCATCATCCACGACATGACGCGCGTGGCCGAGAACGCTTACATGATCCAGCAGATCGAGGAGGGCCAGGGCCACCGCTCCGTGGCCGAGATCGTGAAGGAGATCTGCTCGCTCACCGACGGCGCCACCATGAGCGCCAAGAAGGACGCGCTGGTGAACATCGGGGGCTTCATGGCCACCAACGAATGGGACGTGTACGAGGAGGCGCGCAACCTGGTGGTGATCTACGAGGGCCTGCACACCTACGGCGGCCTGGCCGGGCGCGACATGGAAGCCATGGCCATCGGCATCGAAGAGAGCGTGCATGACGATCACATCCGTGCGCGGGTGGGCCAGGTGTTCTACCTCGGGCAGAAACTGATCGACATGGGCATCCCCGTGGTGCTGCCCATCGGCACGCATGGGATCTTCCTCGATGCGAAGGCCTTCCTGCCGCACATCCCGCAGATCGAGTTCCCCGCGCAAACGCTCGCCGCCGAACTGTACATCGACAGCGGCGTGCGCACCATGGAGCGCGGCATCGTCTCGGCCGGTCGCGACAAGGAGACGGGCGATCACTGCTATCCGGAGCTGGAGTTGGTGCGGCTCACCATCCCGCGCCGCGTGTACACCCAGGCGCACATGGACGTGATCGCCGAAAGCGTGCAACGCGTGTACGAACGCCGCGACCAGGTCGGCGGCCTGAAGATGACCTACGAGCCGAAGTACCTGCGCTTTTTCCAGGCGAGGTTCGAGAACCTGCCGGTGTCACCACAGCGGCATAGGGACACGGAGAAGAGGGAGAGCGTGGGGGTGTAGCGCGGCTGGAGCGATCTCATCGCCACTGTAGCCGGGCCTCCTTGTGATCCTCGTACGCGTTACTCCGGAGCATCTGCTCGTGCAAGTGGTCGTATGAGGCCGGTTCGAGCCAATGGCTCCAATCATGGGCGCGGTCCATCATGCGGATGAAGGCTGCGGGCTCCTGCTGGCGCGTGAGCTTTCGAAGCGCGAGCAGATAGTCCTCACGGTACACCGTGGGGAGGATGAGCTTGGTGCGCCTGTGATGCACCAGTTCGGCGTTCATCATCACGCGGGCGATGCGGCCGTTGCCGTCGTTGAACGGATGCACCTCGCTCACCAGGAACATCATGTACAGGGCGCGCGCGATCGGATCGGTCAGCATGGTCATGCGCTCGAAGCCGGCCTTCAGCGTGCCGCGCACCAGTTGTGGCTCCACGAACGATGTGTTGCCAGCCCGGTTCGCGCGTTCCTTGAAGCTCCCCGGCTCCTTCTCCGGCCTGCCACCCAGAAGCACGCGGTGTCGCGCGCGCATCAGCTCAACGAACTCGCTTGCGTTCGCGGCGATGCGCGACATCTCCACGCGATCGCCGCAGATATCGAACGTGCCACGGATGTCGTGGCTGTCGCCGGCGCGGTTCGGGATGCGCTTGCCACGGAACACGATGTCGGCCGCTTCGCCCACCTCGAACTCGGTGCCCTCGATGTAGTTGCTGAAGTAGCTCTCGAAAAAGGCGAAGTCGCGAAAGGCCTGCGCGCTTGCGGTGCGTTCAGACCGGCGTGCGAACACTTCGCGGTTCAGCGCGGCGGCCAGGCGATCGAACAATGTGATCCGGCCAGTGTCGTATGGCTCGCCCGCAGCACGGGCCTTGGCGGCGGGTGAGGTCAGGTCCGCGACGCGCGTGGCGAGCAGGGCACCGATGATGCCATCGAGGATCGCGAAGGCCTTTTGCATGCCCAGTTCCTTCGCGCACGCTCGTGCGTTGTCGCGGATCCGGTTCAACTCCTCTTCACCGCGCGCGTCGAGATGCTTGACCAGGCGTGCCTCGACCTGCTCCCGATCCCATGTGCGCCGCTCGCCACCCGATGCCCGCGCCGGCATCAGGTTCTCCAGCAATGCGCGCTCTTCGGAAGAGACGTGAAGGCCGGTGAACAGCTCGCGATCCTCCGCACGCGCGCGTGGTCCTTTGCTGAGCTTGATCACCAGGCCAGGCCAGCGCACCACGCGGTCCTGCGTGTGCGTCAGGTAGAGGATCCCTTTCGGGCTGGGTTCATATTCCAGT
Source organism: uncultured Chryseobacterium sp. (assembly GCA_964394425.1). Lineage (GTDB taxonomy): Bacteria > Bacteroidota > Bacteroidia > Flavobacteriales_F > PHOS-HE28 > PHOS-HE28. The sequence continues at coordinate 2,550 of CAYMXP010000015.1, forward strand.
GCGGAGCGATGCGAGAGCAGTGCGCCCGGATAAGTGTGCGGGACCATCTCACGCCAATGCAACTGAACGAACTGCTCCGGGCCGGTCGTCAGATCACTGGTATAGACCCCTTGCACGATCCTGCGCAAGCGTCCCGCCTTCACCTCCCGGGCGAGCCGGTTGGCCTCGGTGGAGGTGCCACCGCTGTACAGGATCTCGGGAGCTTGCTTGCTCAATTTCGTGGGGCTAAGGGCGCCGGAAAGCACCCGAATGCTCAAAAATATGGGGCTAAGGGCCGAAAAACGATAAGATCGTGGGGCTAAGGATCAAAATCGGCCTCGAACCTGATTGACCTAAGTCAGTCCTGTCCGGTGAATTGCACTGGTTCTTTGCGCTCTGGCATGAGGCACCGCACCATCATCGAGCCGTTCCGGATCAAGAGCGTCGAGCCGATCGGCATCAGCACGGAGGCGGAGCGCGTGGAGCAGCTCAAGGCCGCCCGCTACAACCCCTTCCTGCTGCGCTCGCGCGATGTGATCATCGACCTGATGACCGACAGCGGCACCAGCGCCATGAGCGCTCACCAGTGGGCCGGCGTGATGGAGGGCGACGAGGCCTACGCGGGCTCTCGCTCCTGGGAGCGGATGCAGGAGGCCGTGCAGGAACTCACCGGCATGGACCATGTGCTGCCCACGCACCAGGGCCGGGCGGCGGAGCGCATCATCTACGGTCACCTCGGCGGCCATGGCAAGGTCTTCATCAGCAACACGCACTTCGACACCACGCGCGCCAACATCGAATTCACCGGCGCCACGGCGATCGACATCCCCATCGCCGAGGGAAAGGATCCGGCGCTGGAGCATCCTTTCAAGGGGAACATGGACGTGGCCGCGCTGGATGCCTTGTTGGCGCGGCACGAGGGGCACGTGGGCGCCGTGATCCTCACGGTGACCAACAACAGCGGCGGCGGCCAGCCCGTGAGCATGGCCAATGCCGAAGCGGTGTCCGCCACCTGCAAGCGCCACGGCGCGCTCTTCCTGCTCGATTGCTGCCGCATCGCCGAGAACAGCTGGTTCGTGCGGCATCGCGAGGACCGCATGGCGAAGCTGACCTATCGCCAGATCGCGCAGCGCATGTTCGCCCTGGCCGATGGCGCCGTGATGAGCGCCAAGAAGGACGCGATGGTGAACATGGGCGGCTTCCTCGCGTTGCGCGACGGGGATCTGGCCGAGGCCTGCACCAACCTGCTGATCATCACCGAGGGATTCACCACGTACGGCGGGCTGAGCGGCCGAGACATGGAGGCCATCGCAGCGGGGCTCGATGAGGTCTTCGATCCGCACTACCTCGACTACCGCATCCGCAGCACCACCTTCCTGGGCGACAAGCTGCACGCGCACGGCGTGCCATTGATGCGGCCCATCGGCGGGCACGCGGTGTACATCGACGCGAAGAAGCTCTACCCGCACATTCCCCCGCACCAATACCCCGGCCAGGCGCTGGTGTGCGAACTGTACAAGCTGGGCGGCATCCGCAGCGTGGAGATCGGCTCGGCGATGTTCGGCAAGTATGCCGGGGATGGAACGCTCGTTCCCGCGACGATGGAACTGGTGCGCCTGGCGATCCCGCGCCGCGTGTACACGCAGAGCCACATCGAATACGTGGCCGAGACCTTCGAGGAGATCATGCGCACGCGCGGGCAGGTGCATGGCTTCCGCATCACCAGGGAGCCGAAGTTCCTGCGCCACTTCACCGCGTGGTTCGAGCCCATCGCATGAGCAGCGACCGCCGCGTCCGGGTCACCAAGCGATTCACCATGGAGATGGCGCACGCGCTGCGCGGCCACGACGGGCCGTGCAGGCACATCCACGGGCATTCGTATGTGCTGGATGTGACCCTCGAAGGCGAGCCGCGCGTTGCGGCCCATGATCCCAAGGATGGCATGGTGATCGACTTCGCCGACCTGAAGGCGATCGTGAACCGCTGCGTCACGGACCACTACGACCACGCGCTGGTGCTCCACGAAAGTGAGCGCGGCACGATCCCCGCCGGGGACCCGCTCTTCGCGCGCACGCGGTTCACGCCATGGCAACCCACCTGCGAGAACATGTTGCTGGACATGGTGGCGCGCATCCGCGCGGCATTGCCCGGCGATGTCGTGCTGACACGCGCGCGCCTGCGCGAAACGGCCACCAGCTGGGCCGATTGGGAGCGGTAGTTCGAGGTGGATGGTGCCACCGGCCCTCCATGTCGTTCATGCATGCATGACCGCGCCCGAGGGCGGAAGGAAACATGATGTGCGTCATAAAAGCGCCGGGAGCAGCCTCTACTTTTGAAGGAAGCGCTCGTGCCTGAGGGGCGGATCCGCACGGGATGCGAACCGCGGTGCGTCGCGGCGGGTCCGATGGCACCAAACTCCTCGCTCCGGTGAGCTATACGGTAGGGATCGACATCGGCGGGACCTTCACCGACATCATCGCGATCTCGGACCGGGGCGGATCGATCGTTCACAAGACGCTTTCCACCCCGCGGGATCCCTCCATCGGGTTCATCAATGGCCTGCGTGAGACGGCCGCCTTGGGCGGCATGTCGCTCCAGGACTTCCTCCGCGCGATCGACACCATCGTGCATGGCACCACCGTGGCCACCAACGCGCTGCTCACCCTGCGCGGCGCGCGCACGGGGCTGCTCACCACGCATGGCCTGCGCGATGCACTGGAGATGCGCCGCGGGATCCGCGAAGAGCGCTACGACAACCACTTCCGCAACGTGACGCCCCTGGTGCCGCGCCACCTGCGCCTCACGGTGAAGGAACGCATGGACGCCGATGGATCGGTGATCACCCCGCTGGACGAGGAGGATGTGGTGCGCGCGGCACGCAAGCTGAAGGGCCGGCGCGTGCAGGCCGTGGCCGTGTGCTTCATGCACGCCTACAAGAACGCGGCCCACGAGCGGCGGGCCGCCGAACTGCTGCGCGCCGAACTGCCCGGCGCGTTCGTGGTGGCCTCCTCCGAAGTGCTGCCTTCGATCCGGTTCTACGAACGGTTGAGCACCACCGCGGTGAGCGCCTTCGTGGGGCCCATCGTCAGCCGCTACATCGACAAGCTCACCGCCAAGTTGAAGGACGTGGGTTACGCGGGGCAGCTGCTCATCATGCAATCCAACGGCGGCGTGGTGGCGCCCGAACAGGTGAAGCGCAACCCGGCCGTGACGGTGCTCTCCGGCCCAGCCGCCGCGCCAACGGCCGGCGCCTGGTACGGCCGCATGCTCGGCCACGCGAACTGCATCACCGTGGACATGGGCGGCACCAGCTTCGACGCGGCCCTGGTGATCGATGGACAAAGCACCACCGGCACCGAGGGCGGCATCGGACGCTACCGCATCGCGCTGCCCGCGCTGGACATCGTCACGATCGGGGCCGGTGGAGGCAGCATCGGCTGGATCAACCAGGGCGGCATGATGCAGATGGGGCCGCAAAGCGCCGGCGCACTGCCCGGCCCGGCCTGCTACGATCGCGGCGGCACGCTGCCCACCTGCACCGACGCGGACCTGGTGCTGGGCCTGCTGAACCCCGCCTTTTTCGCCGGCGGGTCCCTGCGGCTGGACCGCGGCAAAGCCGAGGCGGCGATCCGCGATGCGCTCGCCACCCCCCTGGGCCTTTCCGTGGTGGAAGCCGCCGCCGGCATGTTCCGCATCATCAACAGCAACATGGCGCAGGGCGTGCGCCAGGTCTCGGTGGAGCGGGGCTTCGATCCCCGCGAGTTCCTCTTCGTGGTGGCGGGCGGCGCCGGATCGCTGCACGCGTCGGAGATCTGCCGCGAGCTGGAGATCCCGCTGTTCGTGGTGCCCAACGTGTCGTCGATCTTCTGCGCGGCGGGCATGCTGCTGGGCGACCTGAAGCACGACAACGTGCGCTCCTATTACACGCCCTTCGGCGCCATCGACCGCGCGCGTTTCCTGGAGCTGTTCGAGCAGATGAAGGCCGCCGGCATCGCCGCGCTGCGCTCAGGCGATCAGGCGGCCGACGGCGACCTGTCGTTCCATCCCACCCTGGACATGCGTTACGTGGGGCAATACCACGAGGTGCGGCTCGATGTGCCCTGGAGCGCGGTGCAGCGTTTCGACCTCGACGCCATCCTCGCCGCCTTCCACGCCGAGCATGACCGGCAGTTCGGCTACGCACTGGAGAACGAAGGCACGCCCACCGAACTGATCAACCTGCGCCTGCGCGTGGTGGGCCGCAACGAGAAGCCGCGTTCGCAGGTCGCCGCCTCCGCCGCCGTCGGGCTGGAGCGCGCCCTGAAGGAACGCCGCCCCGTGTTCATCCCCGAGGAGAACCGCATGCGCGAGGTGCCCGTGTACGATGGCGATGCGCCGATCCACGGCGCACGCATCACCGGTCCCTGCGTGATCGAGAAGGTCACCACCTCCATCCTGGTCGGCGCCACGCACGACGTGCTGGTGGACGCGCTCGGGTCCTTCATCGTGTACGACCGGTCCGCCTTCCCCGGCGGGTACTCCATCGGCCGGGCCGAACCCGCCACCGAAGCGATCCGCTGACCATGGACCAGATCCTCGTCTCCATCCTGCAGCGCGCCTTCCGCTCCATCACCGACGAGATGAGCATCTCGCTCACCAAGACCACGCGCTCGCCGATCCTCTGCGAGGCCAAGGACTTCGTGACCGGGCTCTACGACGCGAAGGGCCGCATGCTGGAGCAGACGGAGAACCTGCCCATCCTCTCCTTCTCGCTGGGGCCCGTGTGCAAGATGCTGGTGGAACGCTTCGGGGCCGACCTGCACGAGGGCGACGTGATCATCCACAACGACGTGTTCTCCCTGGGGAACCAGAACAACGACGTGGCCATCTTCAAGCCCGTCTTCCACCAGGGCGCGCTGGTGGGCTGGGCCGCCGCCAAGGGCCACCAGGCCGACATCGGCGGCGCGGTGCAGGGCGGCTACAACCCGAACGCCACCGAGGTGTGGCAGGAGGCGCTGCGCATTCCGGCCGTGAAGCTCCACGAGCGTGGCGTGCCGCGCAAGGACGTGTGGGACCTGATCTTCGCCAACATCCGCCTGCGCATGGTGCAGGAGGACATCAAGGCGCAGATCGGCGCATGCACCCTGGGCGAACGGCGCCTCGCCGCGCTGGTGGCCAAGCACGGTCCGGAGGTCTTCGAGGAACACAAGCAGGCCCTGTTCGACAACACCGAGCGCATGATGCGCGCCGAGATCGGCCGCATCCCCGACGGCACTTACACCGGAGAGAGCATGGTGTACTACGACGGCAAGCACCCGGGCAGCACCTTCCCGATCCGCGCCAGGGTGATCGTGCAGGGCGAGGACATCACCTTCGACTTCTCCGCCTCATCGCCCCAGACCAGGGGCTTCGTGAACGGCACCTACACGAGCACCTGCTCGGCCATCACCCTCACCTTCCTGCAGATGGTGGACCCGCGGATCCCCCACAACGAGGGAATGATCCGGCCCCTGACCTACATCGTGCCCGAAGGCACCATCCTCAACGCCGCGTACCCCGCCGCCACCACCTTCGGCAACCACCTGTGCCCGCAGGTGGCCGATGCCATCTTCAAGGCGCTGGGGCCCGCCGTGCCCGATCGGGTCACCGCCGGCTGGAACCACCTGCTGTGCTCGCTCTTCACCGGGCTCCATCCGCGCACCGGCAACAAGTACGTGGACATCTGCTTCCTCGGCATGAAGGGCGGCGGCGGCGCCATCCAGGGCGACGATGGCTACGACCACATCGGCATGATCGACGCCTCGGGCGGCGTGCTGGACCAGGACTACGAGATGTACGAGCAACAGACGCCGCACCTGCTGTTGCAACACGAATACCTGCGCGACAGCGGCGGAGCGGGCCGGTGGCGCGGCGGCCTGGGCACCGAGACGCGCATCCTGCTGCGCGGACCGGAAACCAGCATGGTGGTGTTCGGCGATGGCGACGTGGAGCCCAACTACGGGCTCTTCGGCGGGCACGGCAGCGTGCTCAACCGCATCGAACTGCGCCTGCCCAACGGCCGCAGGCGCGTGCCCCTCAGCAAGGACATCATCCACGGCATCCCCGAAGGCACCCTGTACCACCAGATCGCCGGCGGCGGGGGCGGCTACGGCGATCCGCGCGAACGCGACCGCGCCCGGTTGGCCGAAGACGTGAAGAACGGTGTGGTGAGCCGCAAGGCCGCGCGGGAGATCTACGGACAGCAACGCGACACCCCATGAGCCACGCCCTGATCAACCCACTGGGCTGGCCCAAACCCAAGGGATACAGCAACGGCATCCTCGCCGCCAAGGGCCGCACCCTCTTCATGGCCGGGCAGGTGGGCTGGGATGCCAACGAGCGCTTCGCGAGCGACGCGCTGGTGCCGCAGTTCGCCCAGGCCCTGCGGAACATCCTGGCCATCGTGCGCCAGGCCGGCGGCGCACCGAAGCACATCTGCCGCATGACCTGCTACTGCAAGGACCGCGACCAGTACCTGGCCACGCGCGGCGAACTGCGCGGCGTGTGGAAGGAACTCATGGGCGACCACTACCCGTGCATGAGCATGCTCTTCGTGGTGGACCTGCTGGACCACCCCGCCGTGATCGAGATCGAAGCCACGGCCGTCATCCCAGACCCGGCGTGATCGAGCTCACCGACATACAACGCTCCGTGCAGCAGACCTTCCGCGACTTCGCGGACAGGCGCGTGAGGCCCCAGGCCGCCGCCATCGACGCCGAACAGCGTTTCCCGATGGACCTCTTCCGCGAAGCCGGCGCGCTGGGCTTCTTCGGCATGCGCTACCCGGCCGAGGTGGGCGGCACCGGACTGGACGCGGTGTCGTACATGCTGGCGGTGATGGAACTCGCGCGCGGCTCGCTCTCCCTGGCGGCGGCCTGCACCATGCAGTCGCTCATGGGCACCTACTTCCTGCACCGCTTCGGCGATGCGTCCATCCGCGAGGCCTACCTGCTCCCCGCCATCCGGGGCGAGCGCATCGGCGGCATCTGCATGACCGAGCCCGACGCGGGCAGCGACCTGATGGCGATCGCCACCACCGCGCGCCCCACCGCCGACGGCTTCGTGCTCAACGGCAGCAAGACCTGGGTGACCTCGGCGCCGGTGGCCGACTTCTTCACCGTGCTGGCGCGCACCGAAGGCCACGATCGCCTCTCGCTCTTCTTCGTGCCCAGGCAAAAGGAGGGCGTGATGGTGGGGCGCCCCATCGGCAAGATGGGCGTGCGCGGCTCGCTCACCAGCGAAGTGGCCTTCGCGGACGTGCATCTGGAGAAGAACCATCTGCTGGGCGGCATCGGCGAGGGCACCCGCTGCCTGCACGAGATCCTCGCCGAGATCCGCATCATGACCGCCGCGCTGGCCGTGGGCGTGGCCACCGCCGCCTTCGACGACGCGGTGGACTACGCCCGCACGCGTGTGCAATTCGGCAAGCCCATCGGCAAGTTCCAGGCGGTGCAAATGAAGTTCGCCGACATGGCCGTGCGCCTGGAAACCTCGCGCCTCTTCACCCTGAGCGCCGCGGCCCTGCGCACCGACGACCCCACGCGCGCCCGCAGGGCCATGATCGCGAAGCTGCACGCCTCGGAGTGCGCCGCCGCCATCTGCGACCAGGCCAGCCGCGTGCTCGCCTCCTACGGCTACGCCACCGACCATGCCATGGAACGCTACCTGCGCGACGTGCGCTTCACCCTGATCGGCGGCGGCACGTCGGAGATCCTGCAGATCAACATCGCCAAAGAGATCGGACTGTGATGAAAGTGCTCCTTGCCAAACCCGGGCTCGACGGCCACGACGTGGGCGTGAAGGTGCTCGCCCATGCCCTGCAGGAAGCGGGCATCGAGGTGGCCTACACCGGGCTGCGCCGCTCGATCGAGGAGATCGTGGACCGCGCGCAGCGCGAACGCGCCGATGTCATCGGATTGTCGATCCTCTCCGGCACGCACCACGTGCTGTGCGCGCGCATGAACGAGGTGATGAACGCGCGCGGCCTGACCACGCCCTGGGTGGTGGGCGGCAACATCCCCGCGCAGGACGTGCGCGCCCTCGAGCACGCCGGAGCACGAAAGGCGTTCCCCACCGGCACCACCATCGCCGAGGTGATCGGCTACCTGAAGACACTCACCGCATGAAGAAGACCACGAGCATGTATCCCGAAGCGCGCATCCCCTACGGCACCTGGGGCACCAGCTTCTTCCCGGCGTGGCAGGCCTCGCCGCTGGCCGAAGTGAACATCGGCCAGTTCGCCGGCGAGGCCATGGGCCGCATCCTGTCGCTGCGCCGCGTGCCCGTGCGGCGGATCGATCACCTGATCATCGGCAGCACCGTGCCCTGGCATTGGAAGTTCTGGAACGCCACGGTGGTGGCCAGCTGCATGGGTCGCCGCGTGCCGGGCTTCCAGATGGAACAGGCCTGCGCCACCGGCCTGCAGGCGGTCCTGCTCGCCGGCGCGCAGGTGCAGAGCGGCGCCAGCCGGGCCGTGGGCGTGCTCACCTTCGACCGCACCAGCGATTCGCCGGTGGGCGTCTTTCCCGAGCGCCGCGCCCACCGCCGCACCGAGGTGATCAGCGACGTGTGGGACAACTTCGGCTTCGATCCAGCCACGGGCAAGGCCATGCTCACTTCGGCCGGCAACGTGGCGCGCAAGCACCGCATCGAACGGCGCGAGGTGGACGAACTCACCGCCCACCGCTACGAACAGTACTTCGCCGCGCGCGGGCGCGGTTTCCTGGACCGCTTCGCCGTTCCGCTGGAGGTGCTCAACATGCAGGGCCGCCCCATGGGCACCATCGCCGAGGACACCGGCGTGAAGCAACTCTCGCTGGACACCCTGCGCGGCATGCGCGAACTGGAGAAGTGCGTGACACCCGGCACCCAGACGCACGCCGCCGACGGCATGGCCACGATGCTGGTGACCACGCCGGAACTGGCCCGGGAGCTGAGCCCGCGCCCCGAGGTGGCGATCACCATGGTGGCCAAGGCCGAGGTGCGCGTGGGGCCGAGCCTCATGCCCGAGGCGCCGGCCATGGCCGTGAAGGCCCTCCTGCAACGCACCGGCCTCACCATGGACGACATGGCCGTGGTGAAGGACCACAACCCCTTCGCCGTGAACGACGCCGTGTTCGCCAGGGTGATGAACTACGACTGGCGCCGGATGAACAACACCGGATCGCCGCTGGTGTGGGGGCATCCGCAGGGGCCCACCCTCACGCGCGTCACCATCGAGGCGCTGGAGGAGGCCGTGGACCTGGGCGGCGGCAACGTGCTGGTCTTCGGCTGCGCCGCCGGCGACGTGGGCATCGCGGCGCTATTCCATGTGAATTGATCGAACACGAGAACGGAAAACCATTCGAGGGATGAAGCACCGCATGCGCGCATCGACATTGGAAACCCTGGGGCTGGGATCCCCGGGTGATCTCTTCAGCAACGGGAAGCTTCCGGCGGACGCCGGTGACCTGGTGGACCGCGTCTTCGGCCCCGAAGGCCGGCGCGGCGCCATGGTGATCACCGGCGCCAACGGCATCGTGGGCGCGGGCAAGTGCATGCAGTTCGCCTCGCGCCTGCGCCCCTACGGCGTGCCCGTGATCGCGCTGGACCTGCCCGGATCGCCCGATGGCATCGGTGCGCAGTACGCCGGCCTGGAACGCTCCTTCGGACGCCAGGGCGCCAATGAGATCATGCAGGGCATCGTGCGCATGAGCTATGACGGCGCCACGCTGCCCTCGATGCTCGGGAACTACGATCCGCGCTTCCTGCTGGAGGCCATCCCCGAGCAGCTCGAGCTGAAACGCGCACATTACGCGCTGTTCCGCACGGCATTCCCCGGCATCCAGATCCGCTCGGTCACCTCGGGCTTCCCGGCGGCGCAGCTCGGCGTGGGCATCGCGCATCCGGCCTTTCCGCACGAGGTCAACAAGGTGTTCGAGATCGTGGAGGACGAACCCTCCGACCTCACGCGGCTGATGTGGGCCCTGGGCCTGATCCCCGTGCGCGTGAGCGACCACTGGTCCTTCGTGCTCGATGTGTTCTTCTGCGGGTTGATGAACGCCAGCGCCCACCACCACGAACGCACCAACATGCCGTTCTGGAAGATCGACAAGCTGGTGCGCCAGCTCATGGGGCCCAATCCGTTCCGCGCGCACGACAGCATCGGCGCGAAGGGCGCGAACTTCCTCACCTGGAGCTGCCTGCACCATCTGGCCGGGGAATACGGCGCTCTCTTCAACCCCACGGTGGACCTGGAGGAGCACAAGGACAGCGGCCAGGACTGGTACCCGCCGGCGCATTTCCGCCCCTTGGTGAACTGGAAGCCCGGCGCGGAAGAGATGGAGGAATTGCGCGTGATGATCGAGGGCCCCCTCTTCCAGATGGCCTCGATCATGCTGCATGAGCGGCGTGCCGATCTGGCGTCGATGAACCTCATCGGCGAGCTGTGCGCGCAGTTCACCTCGGGTATCCCGGCGTTGATCCGCCGCCGGGGCCGTGACGAAGTGCTGCGCACCATCGCGGCCTACCACAAGCTGCATCCCGAGGCCGCGGCCACGCGCTGGCATCCGGAGGTCTTCGATCACCTGGACACGCCCGAGTGGCGGCAACTCTACGTGAACGCCGAGCACGACGGCGCGGCCGGGGTCATCACCCTGGGCCGCGAACGGTACAGCGCCGACGTGGACGCCGAGCTCAACCGCGCCATCGACTGGCTGCGAAAGGCCGGCATCCGCCGCGTGATCATCACCGGCGATTTCCACCTGAGCACGCAACTCGTCGGCGCCGACACCACCGAGTTCTTCCCGGCGCTGGCCGACGCGCAGGCCGGCGAGCGCATCGCCTCCGACTGGTCGCGCACCGCGCGCCGCCTGCACGAGGAGTTCGAGGTGAGCGTGGGCTTCATCAACGGCAAGCGGTGCATGGGCGGCATGCTGGAACTGCTCATGCACTGCCATTACCTCTTCGCGTTGGAAGACGCCACCCTCTCCATGCCCGAGGTGACCCTGCCCGTGGTGCCCGGCATGGAAGGATGCCATTGGGCCATCCGCAAGGCCGGCGCGGAGGACCGCAAGAAGCTGGTGGCCATGCTGCTCAGCGGAAAACCGGTGAAGGCCAGGGACGCCATGGGCTGGCTCGTGGACCACAGCGGGCCCATGGAGGATTGCCTCAAGCAGGCCTGGCGCTTGATGGTGCAGGGCGCATCGGCCTTGCCCAAACGCGCACTGGCCGAGGAGCCGCTCACCATCGACCTGAACGGAGGAAGCGCGACCACCGGCGATGCGGCGGCCGATGCCGCGCGCAAGGCCATCGCCGATTGCATCCGTGATTCCTGCGGCGCCACGCTGCCCGAGGCGCTGACCATCCAGGCCAGGCGTTCGGCCGCCTTCATGTTGAGCACCGCATGCCGCAAGGGCCGCGTGGGCGCCGAACGCGACAAGGTGATGGGCAACTGAACCTGAACACCACCGGCGATGGGCACCAACGACACCACCACCTCCCGGGCCACCGAAGCCCTGGACCGCGTGGTCCTTGAATCGGGGATCGAGGTGAAACCCGTGTACCGCCGGGCCGACGCCCTCGCCGGCGACCCGGACCTCGACCGCGAGGAACCCGGCCGGTTCCCGTTCACCCGCGGCATCCATCCGCTGATGTACCGCAAGCGGCCATTCACCATCCGCCAATACGCGGGCTTCGCTTCGCCGGAGGAGACCAACCGGCGCTTTCAGTTCCTGATCCGCAACGGGCAGACCGGCCTGAACGTGGCCTTCGACCTGCCCACCCAATGCGGCCTGGACAGCGACGATCCACGCGCCCTGGGCGAGGTGGGCCGCGTGGGCATGGCCGTGGACACGCTCGAGGACATGGAGATCGCCTTCCGCGACATCGACCTGGGGCGCATCACCGTGTCGATGACGATCAACGGATCGGCGCTGGTGATCATGGCCATGTACTTCGCCCTCGCCGAGAAGCGCGGCTACGACCTGCGCAACCTGCGCGGCACGGCGCAGAACGACATCCTCAAGGAGTTCATCGGGCGCGGCACCTGGATCTTCCCGGTGGACCGCTCGGTGCGCCTGGTGGTGGACACCATCGAGCACTGCGCGCGCCACGTGCCCAAATACTCGCCCGTGAGCGTGTGCGGCTACCACATCCGCGAATCGGGCGCCGACCCCGTGCAGGAGATGGCCTACGCCTTCTGCATCGCGAAAGCCTATACGGACGAGGTGCTGCGCCGGGGACTGGGCATCGACGAGTTCGCTTCACGCCTCTCGTTCAACTTCGACATCCACGGCAACTTCTTCGAGCAGATCGCCAAGTTCCGCGGCGGAAGGAAGCTGTGGGCGCGCATCATGCGCGAGGAGTACGGGGCACGGCGTGACGAGTCGTGCTGGATGCGCATGATCGCCGGCGGCGGCGGCGCCGGCCTCACCAAGGAGCAGCCCGAGAACAACATCGTGCGCACGGCCTACTACGCGCTGATCAGCGCGCTGAGCGGCACGCAGACCATGGCGCTATGCACCTACGACGAGGCCTTCACGATCCCCACCGAGGAAGCCGCGCAACTGGCCCTGCGCACCATGCAGGTGATGATCCATGAGATGGGCATTCGCGACACGGTGGACCCCCTGGGCGGTTCCTACTATGTGGAAACGCTGACCAACGAGTTCGAGCAGGCCATCCGGCGCGAGATGAAGAAGGTGGATGCGTGGGGCGGCATCGTGCGGGCCGTGGCCACCGGCAGGGTGCAGGAAGCCGTGTCGCGCCAGGCCTACGCGCGAGAGAAGGGCATCCAGGAGGGCCGCGTGCTGAAGGTGGGCGTGAACTGCCATGTCAGCGAGGAGACCCCGCGCGAGGTCGCCTTCCATCCCTACAACGCGGCCGCGGCCGAGGAGCAGGTGGCCAGGCTCCGGCGCACCCGTTCGCAGCGCGATCCGCAGGCCCTGCGCGCGGCCCTGGACCGGGTGCGCGCCGACGCGCATGCCGGCCGCAACCTGATGCCGGCCGCCATCGCCGCCGTGAAAGCGTATGCCAGCGTAGGCGAGATCACCGGCGTGCTCAAGGAGGTGTTCGGCGAATACGACGAACCGATCTTCTTCGACTGATGGAACGGCGGCGCACCATCGTCTCCCTGGAACAGGCGCTGGCGCTGCCCTACGCCACGCAACGCTTCGCCCAGCTGGGCTGGCGCGTGGTGCGCATCGAGGCGCCCGCCGATGGCACGGGCAACGCCGGCGATCCCAACCGCTACATCGGCGCCGACCTGGGCCACGCGGACCTGCGCTCGTACTTCATCGCGCCCAACGTGGGCAAGGAGGCCATCACCCTCGACCTGAAGCGGCCACAGGGACAGGAACTGCTGCAACGGATCATCCGCGCGCTCGATGCGGAGGTGTTCATGTGCAACACCCTTCCCAAGCGGTACGCGCAGCTGGGCATCGGCTTCGAGCGGTTGCGGGCGGCGCGCCCCGGCCTGATCTGGTGCGGCATCTCGGCCATGGGACCGGGGCATCCCGATCGCGCCGGCTACGATCCCGCGCTGCAGGCGCTCATGGGCTTCACCCACCTAACTGGCGAGCCCGGCGGGCGGCCCGTGCCCTGCGGCGTTCCCATCATCGACCTGAAAGCGGGCGATGAAGCCTTCACCCAGGTGCTGCTCGCGCTGATGGACGCGCCCGCGGACGGCAGGGAGATCCACATCTCCATGGCGCGCTGCGCGGCCAGCTGGCTGATCACCGCGCTGCCGCATCTGGCCTTCTCCGATGGGAACGACCAGGCGCTGCAGCGCAGCGGCAACGAGCACCGCAGCTTCATCCCCTGCAACGCGTACCCCACGCGGGACGGCTTCGCCTACCTGGCCATCGGCAACGACGGGCAATGGGCGCGCTTCACGCGGCAGCCGGGCTTCGAGCGCCTGGCCACCGACGCGCGCCGAACCAACGCGGGCCGCATGAAGGAGAAGGAGCGCATCTACGAGGAGATCGGCGCCATCAGCCGGCGCTACACCACCGCGGACTTCGTGGCGCACTGCCTGGCGCTGGACCTGAGCGCCGCGCCGGTGAACAGCATCGCCCAGGTGGCCGCGATGGACCTGGTGCGCGAGCACGCCGTCCGCACCGTGGTGCCCGGCGGGCGCGAAGCACGGCTCTCGCCCGCCGCTCATGGCACGGCCCACCTGGAGAAGACGGGCGGCACCCTGCCCTGCGCGCCGCGACTGGGCGAGCACACCCAGGCGGTGCTGCACGAGATCGGATTGGATGCCGCCGAGATCCACGGACTGAAGGAGGCCCGCATCATCTGAACCGGATGCGATGCACCAGCGCACGATCGACATACTGACCTCGCACGCGGAGCCGGTCCATCGCTGCGTGATGGGCAACGTGGCCATCGCGCGCGGCGCCATCGAGGCCGGCGTCGATGGCGTGTTCTCCTATCCCGGCACGCCCAGCACGGAGATCAGCGAGGTGTTCGCGCACGTGGACGACTTCCAGGGCGGACCGGAAGGCGCCGTCGAGCGGCCCGGCACGTCGCGCAGGCGCATCCACTTCGAATACAGCATCAACGAGAAGATCGCGCTGGAGAAGGCCATCGCCTTCAGCATCGGGGGGCGCGGCGCCCTGTGCGTGATGAAGAACGTGGGGATGAACGTGGCCTGCGATGCGCTCATGAGCATCACCTACCAGACCATCGTGGCCCCGCTGGTGATCGTGGTGTGCGACGACCCCGGCTGCCACTCCAGTTCCAACGAACAGGACTCGCGCCATTGGGGCCCCATGGCCGGCGTGCCCATGTTCGATCCCTCCTGCCCCGATGAGGCCTTGCGCATGACGCGCGACGCCTTCGCGCTCTCGGCCGCGTTGCGCCTGCCGGTGATCGTGCGCACCACCACGCGCGTGTCGCACGCGCGGGGCGTGGCGCGTTTCGGCCCGATCGACGATGCGGCGCATCCGGCGCATTTCGACCGCCTGGCCGAGCACATCAACATCCCGGCGCGCACCGCCGGCGCGCACGTGCGCCTGCTGGAGAAGCTGGCACGGCCCGAGGTGCGGGCGATACACGAACGCCACGCCGCGGTGGAAGGAGCGCCACGGGCCGCGCACGGCATCATCGCCACCGGCGTGGCACGCGCGCACCTCGACGAGATCCTGCATCGCCACGACCTGGCCGGCCGGGTGGCCGTGCTGCACCTGGGGCTCGTTCATCCCTTCCCCGCGCACCTGGTCGCCGGGTTCCTTTCGCGCGATGGGCTCGAACAGGTGATGGTGCTGGAGGAACTGGACCCGGTGATCGAGAACGCCACGCGCGCCACCGCCCAGCGCGCGGGATCGCGCGTGGCGATCCACGGCAAGGGCTTCGCCGGCCTCTCCCCCGCCGGCGAATTCACGCCCGACCTGCTCGAAGAGGCGGTGCGGACATTCCTCGGCTCACCGCTGGGCGGGGGCGGCCTTCCGCTGGACGCCGTGGAGGAATGGACCGCCGCGCTGCCGCCGCGCCCCCCCGTGCTCTGCGCCGGCTGCCCGCACCGCGCCACCTTCTACCTGCTGAAGCTCTCCATCCCACGCGGCGAGAGCGACATGATCCTCTGCGGCGACATCGGCTGCTTCGGCCTCGGCGCGCTGCCGCCGCTGAAGATGATCGACACCATCAACCACATGGGGATGAGCATCTCCATGGCGCAGGGCCTGGGCGAAGCGTTCCGCTCGGCCGGCCATGGGCGCAAGGTGGTGGCGCTGGTGGGCGACGGGACCTTCTTCCACAGCGGGCTGGCCTCGCTGGTGAACGCGGTGTACACGTGCGCCAACATCCTGGTGGTGATCTTCGACAACCGCACCATCGGCATGACCGGGCACCAAGCGCATCCCGGCGCCTCGCAGCGGCTGCCCAAGTACCACCAGATCGACCTGGTGCCCGTGCTGCGCGGCCTGGGCATCGGCGTGGTGGAAGAGATGGACCCCTTCGACCTGCGCGACGGCGCCCGCAAGTTGAACAAGGCCATGGCGCACGACGGCGTGTCGGTGCTGGTGGCCCGCGCGCCGTGCATCTTCCTTCCGGACTTCGCCGAGAAGATCGCGAAGCGCATGCGCATCGTGGTGGACGAGCGGCGGTGCAACACCTGCGGCAACCACGCCGACCTCGCGCTGACCTGTTCGCGCGCGGCCTCCCCGCAAGCCAACCTCTCCCGCGCCCGCGCCCGGCTGCTGGCCGAGGAGCACGTGCCCGGCGAGGAGCAGCAATGCCCGGCCAACATCTGCAACCACGCCTTCTTCAACACCATCCTCGAGGGCGATCCCAAGGGCGCCGTGGAGATCGTGCGCGACAAGATGCTCTTCGCGCGCACCTGCGGCGAGGTCTGCCACCGGCCCTGCGAACTGTTCTCCGACACGGCACAGGTGGTGCCGATCAAGGCGCTGAAGCACGCGGTGAGCGAACTGGACGACAACTACCGCGACTTCGAAAAGCCCAGGGCGCGGGCGCGCGCGGTGCGGTCCAACGGGAAGCGCGTGGCCGTGGTGGGCGCGGGACCAGCGGGTCTCAGCGCGGCCTACGACCTGTTGCAGGCGGGGTACGGCGTGGAGATCTTCGAGAAGGAAGACCGGCCCGGCGGCATGGCCGCCTTCGGCATCCCCGCGTTCCGAATGGACAAGGATGCCTTCCACTACGAGGCGATGCAGCTCGAACAAATGGGCGCGTGCTTCCGCTTCGGGCAGGCGCTGGGCGAACGGCTTTCGCTCGAACAGCTCGCCGCCGCGCATGATGCCGTCGTCCTCGCCATCGGCATGGGCCGCGCGAAGACCCTGGAGGTCATCGAACGCGGAGCGCCGCCGGAGCGGCGCAGCGACGCGCTTGCCTTCCTGCGGGCGTTCAACCTGGGGGGTCGCCCGCTCGATGGCACGGGCACCGTGCTGGTGATCGGCGGCGGCAACAGCGCCATCGACGCGGCACGCGCCGCGAAGCGGCTCGACCCCGGCAACCGGGTCATCGTCTCCTGCATCGAGACCGAAGCGGACATGCCCGCCTTCGCCGAGGAGGTGGGCCACGCGCGCGCCGAAGGCATCGAGCTGGTGCCCGCCAGCCGCGTGCGCGGCTGTGAGGCGGGCGAAGCCGTGCGCGTGGTGCTCCAGGCCGTCGCCGACGGCGGCGACCTCGCGACGATCGAGTGCCGCCACGTGATCACCGCCATCGGCCAGCTCTGCGACGAGGACGCACTGGCGGGCATCGACGCGCGCGACCGCGACACGCAGGGACGCATCGCCGCGCTGGACGCCACCGGGCTGGGCAACGTGGTCGTGGCCGGCGACCTGCGCGCCGGCAACCACGCCAGCGTGATCGGCGCGATCGCATCGGGCAAGGACGCGGCGGTGCGGGTGCGCCGCCTGCTGGAGGGGTATCCGTTCGCCTACGAAGGCGCGGCCGCCCTCCACCGCCTCAACACCACGCCGCCCACGCGCGATGGCGCGGCCTCCAACGGCATCCCGTCGCCGCACGACCGGTCATGGGCACGCTTCGACCTGCACCAGGCCTGCATGAAGTGCGACCATTGCGTGACCAACTTCGGCTGCCCCGCCATGATCAAGGTGGATGGCAAGGTGCGCATCGACCAGAGCCGCTGCACGTTGTGCGGCCTCTGCATCGACGTGTGTCCCAACGGCGCCATCCATTGGGAAAGCGTGACGGAGCCCGGACCCATCCATCTGCCGGTGTCATGAGCTCGATCCAGAAGATCCTCGTGGCGGGCGTGGGCGGACAGGGCATCGTGTACCTCACCGGCATCATCGTGGAGGCGGCCATGCGCGGCGACGTGCCCGTGCATGTGAGCGAGATCCACGGGTTGTCGCAACGCGGCGGCACGGTCACCTCGGGCATCGGGCTGGGCGCGCACCGCACCGGTTACATCGGCCGGGCGAGCGTGGACCTGTTGATCGGACTGGAGATCATGGAGACCCAGCGCTGCCTGCCCTGGCTGCACAAGGGCAGCCGCGTGGCCTTCGGCGCCGACCGCATCGTCCCCAACGCGGTACACGCGGGCGCCGCGCGCTACCCCGATGCGCGGGCGCTGGCCGCGTACCTGCACGGGCAATGCGCCGAAGTGGCGTACGTGGAAGACTTCCCCGACGATCTCGCCTCCGTGATGCACAACCTGTACCTGCTGGGCGTGGCCTCGGCCATGGCGGGCTTCCCCTTCGCGATGCCCGTGCTGGAGGCCGCCGCGCGGAGCGTGGTATCGCCCCGGCAGGTCGCCTCCGCGATCGCGGCGCTCCACGCGGGAAGCGAACACCACGCGCGCGTCAACGCGGCATCGGCAGAACGATCCTCCTCCCATGGCTGAGAAGAAGCGCACGGCGACGATCCCCCTGGAACACCTGGAGTTCACGCTCAACGGCAAGGCGGTGGCCTGCGAGGTGCGGCCCTCGGCCCTGCTGCTGGACGTGCTGCGCGACACCCTCGGACTGAAGGGCACCAAGCCCGGATGCAACGAGGGGGAATGCGGCGCCTGCACGGTGCTGGTGGACGATGCCCCGGTGAACTCCTGCCTCTTCCTGGCGATGAACGCTTCCGGCAGGCGGGTGCTCACCATCGAGGGATTGACCGGAAGCGACGGCAGGCTGCACCCGGTGCAGGAGGCCTTGGTGCGCCACGGCGCGGTGCAGTGCGGCTTCTGCTCGCCGGGCATGGCGCTCACCATCCATGCGCTGGTGGAGAAGCATGACCACGGGCGGGCCGTGCCCGGGCAGGCCGGCCATGCGCCGCCCACGCGCGAGGCGATCGCCCGATGGATCGAAGGCAACCTGTGCCGCTGCACGGGCTACGTGAAGATCGTGGACGCCGCCGAGGAGCTGCTGCATGGGAAGTACGACGAACTCGACGGCCGCTGACGCGGGAAGACACGAGGATGAACGAAGCATGAGCACCGCGCGGAAATGACGAAGAAGACCCGCGTCATCGGCACGCCGGTGCCCAAGCACGACGCCGGCATCCGCGTGAGCGGCAGGGCGGTGTACGGGCACGACATCGAGCTGCCCGGCATGCTGCACGGCGCCATCCTGCGCGCCGCGCATCCCTCGGCCACCTTCACCATCGACGTGAGCGCGGCGCGCGCGCTGCCGGGCGTGGCCTGCGTGATCACCGCCGCCGACGTGCGCGCCGGCAACATCGGCTACAAGCGCGATCATCCCGTGCTGAAGGACGGCGAGGTGAACTGCATCCGCGACGAGATCGCCGCCGTGGCCGCCGACACGGTGGAGACCGCGCGTGAGGCGCTGCGGCTCATCCAGGTGCGCTACAAGCCACGCAAGGGGGTCTTCGATCCGGAGGAGGCGCTGCGGGAGAACGCTCCGCGCATCAACCGCTTCGCCCCGGGCAGGCACGCGCACCCCAACATCGCGGAGGTCTTCCACTACGAGCATGGCGACCTGGAGTCCGAGCGCGCGCGGAGCGCGGCGGTGGTCTCCCGGCGCTTCACCCTGCCGCGCGTCACGCACGCCTGCATGGGCACGAGCAACATCACCGCCTCGTTCGATCACGGCACGGGGCGCCTGCTGCTGTACAGCTCCACGCAGGTGCCCTTCCTCCACCAGCGCGACATGGCGCACGCGCTGGGCATGCAGCCCTCGGACATCCGCATCATCCAGCCCGTGATCGGCGGGGGCTTCGGCAGCAAGCTCGACATGTATCCCTTCGAGCCCATCTGCGCGCTGCTGTCCATGAAGACCGGCCGCCCCGTGCGGATCCTGTACTCGCGAGAGGAGGAGTTCATCGCCTCGCCCACGCGGCAACCCATGCTGATCGACCTCACCGCGGGCGTGGACGCCGATGGGCGCTTCACCTTCCGCGAGGTGCGCGTGCTGAAGGACAACGGCGCCTACACCTCGTGGGGCGCCACCACGCCCTTCGTGATCATGCAGGCCTTCTCCTCGCTCTACAAGGTGCGCGCCTGCCGCTTCGACGCCACGGCGGTGTACACCAACAACGTCTTCGCCGGTTCCTTCCGCGGTTATGGGAACCCGCAGGCCACCTTCGCTCTGGAGCGCACCATCGACCTGCTGGCCGATGCGATCGGCATGGACAAGGCCGCGATCCGGCTGGTCAACGCCAACGAGCCGGGCGAGGTGACCGGTCAGGGCCTGCGCTACGACACCTGCGGCCACCGCGAATGCCTGGAGCATGTGATCGCCGCGGCACCCCGGAACGGCAAGCGATCCAGGAGCGGAGAGCGGTACGCGCGCGGCACCGGCTTCGCCAGCATGCTGCACGTGGGCGGCGGCGCCAAGATCTACCGCTCCGATGGCTGCGGCACCACGTTGAAGATCGATCCCTACGGCCGTTGCACCATCATCTCCGGCTCCAACGAGATCGGCCAGGGATCCGAGACCGTGCTGGCGATGATCGCCGCCGAGGAACTGGGCATCGCCCTGGACCGCATCAAGGTGATCAACACCGACACCGACGTGAAGCCCTGGGACGTGGGGGTGCATGCCTCGCGCACCAGCTTCGTGGCCGGCAATTCCCTGCTGGGCGCCATCGGCCTGCTGAAGGAGAAACTGGACCGGAAGGCGCGCGAACTGCTGAAGGAGGAGGGCGGCCTGCGCTACGAGGACGGGAACATCATCGGCGAACGGAGCGGCGACAAGGTCGCGCTGGACAAGGTGGTGCGCGAGATGCACTTCGGCCCGCCGCACGAACTGGCCGTGGTGGACTTCTTCTACGAACCTTCGAGCGAATTCCAGGACGGCGGGTTCAAGGGGAACGTCTCGGGCACCTATGCCTTCGCCGCGCAGGCCATCGAAGTGGAAGTGGACACCCGCACCGGCAACGTGCGCGTGGTGGACGTGCATGTGGCGCAGGACGTGGGCCGGGTGCTGAACCCCCTGCTGCTGGACGGGCAGATACACGGCGGGGTGCTGCAGGGCATCGGTTACGCGATCAGCGAGGAACTGTTGGTGGACCAGGGCCGCATCGTGAACCCCAACTTCCACAACTACAAGATGCTCACCGCCGCCGACGCGCCGCCCATCCACTTCCACGCGGTGGAGACCATGGACCGCCAGGGGCCATACGGCGCCAAGGGCGTGGGCGAAGCGCCGCTGATCCCCACGGCGGCCGCCATCGCCAACGCGGTGTGCGACGCGCTGGGCATCGAGATGCTGGAACTGCCGCTCACCCCCGAGCGCGTGCTGCGCGCCATCGCGCTGCGCGATCAACACGAAGCGAACCGGCCATGACCTTCCGCGTGGAACGCCCCCGCACCATGAAGGAGCTTCTCGGCGCCATGAAGTCCGCGCGCAACAGGCCCTTCCGCCTGATCGCCGGCGGCACCGACCTGCTGCTGGAACTGCGCCGATCGCCCGTGGAAGGGCTCACGCTGATCAGCCTGGCGGGCATCGCCGACCGGCGGCTGTGCGGGATCCGGCACGCCGCGTCGGGCACCTGGATCGGTGCGCGATGCACGGCCGCCATGCTGGTGGACGACGAGCGGATCGCCGTCGAATGGCCCGTGCTCCATCAGGCCGCATCGTGCCTGGCCTCCACCCAGATCCGTCAGGTGGCCACGGTGGGGGGCAACCTCGGCACGGCCTCTCCATCGGGCGACATTGCCTGCGCGCTCATGGCGCTGGATGCCGAATGCGTTCTCCTCTCCGCGACGGGCCGTGAGCGCGTCTTGCCGGTCCACCGCTTCTTCACCGGACCGCGCGCCACGGTGCTCAAGGCCGGCGAGCTGCTGCTCGGCGTGCGCGTGCCCGTCCACAAGGCCGGCGCCGCGCGGATCCATTCGGGCTTCATCAAGGTGGGCACGCGCCGCGCCATGGAGTGCGCGGTGGTCTCGCTGGCCCACCACCTGCGCATCGACGCGCGGGGCACCGTGGTGCATGCGGGCGTGGCCTTCGGCGCCTGCGCACCCACCATCCGCGTACCGGCCGATGCGTGCGCGATGCTGCGCGGCCTGCCGGTCGCGGCGATCGGCGACGAGGTCATCGCGCGGTTCGCGAAGGCCGTGGTGGCCCATGCCGCACCGATCACCGACCTGCGGGCCGGCGCATGGTACCGCGCCGAGGTCCTGCGCAACGTGAGCATGGGCATGCTCGAAGACCTGAGGCCATGAGCGGCACCGGAGAGCTGCTGCGGCTGCACCTCAACGAGAACGTCCATGGGTGCTCGCCGAAGGTCATCGCCGCCATCCACCAGGCCGCGTCACGGGTGTCGCGCTATCCGGAACCACCACAGCGGCTGGAGGCGGCACTGGCGCTGAAGCTGGGGGTGGACCCGCGGCAGGTGGTGGCGGGTGCCGGATCGGTCCGGCTCATCGACGGCATCCTCCAATGCTTCGTGGGACCGGAGGAGGAGCTGATCTTCTTCGATCGGTCCTTCGTGGCCTACGCGCAACTCGCCGCGGCGCACCACCGCACGGCGCACATGGCACCGCTGCGCCACTTCGCATGCGATCCGCGGGACGTCCTTCCACTGGTGAACGAACGCACCCGCGTGGTGCTCATTGCCAATCCCAACAACCCCACGGGCACCATCGCGGGCCACGATGCCGTGCGCGCGCTGCTGCACGCGCTTCCTCCGCACGTGAAGCTGGTGCTGGACGAGGCCTATTTCGAATTCGTGACCGACCCATCCTTCCCCGACGCGATGGCGCTGCTGCGCGGGCATCCGAACGTGATCGTGATGCGCACCTTCTCCAAGACCCACGGGATCGCCGGCATGCGCGTGGGCTACGCGGTGGCCGCGGAGCCGGTGGCCGCCGCGCTGCGCCAGGCGCGGATCCCCTTCCCGCTGGCGTGCGGCGCCGAGGATGCCGCGCTGGCCGCGTTGGACGACGGGGATTTCGTGATGGAATGCGCGCGACGCAACGCCGTGGAACGCGAGCGCCTGTTCGATGGGCTGCGCGCGCGCGGCCTGAACGCCGTGCCGTCGCAGGCGAACTTCATCTACCTGCACTTCGAGAGCGATGGGGAGAAGGACCGGCTCTTCCGCCGCCTGCTCGATGCCGGCATCCTGGTGTGCGACCTGGCCAACTACGGCCAGGACCGTGGCCTGCGCTTCACGGTAGGCGACGCGGCGATCAACGAACGCGTGCTTGCGGCCCTGGCCTGATGGCGAGGGCCTGGTTCAGAGGCTGTCCAGCACCCGCTTGAGCGCATCGCGCACCTGCGCGGCCACCGGTGCGATGGCCTGGTTACCCACGGCCTGCATGGCCACGGAGGGATCGATGGCGGCCACCTCCGACCGCCCATCAGGCAACCTGCGCAGCGTGACGTTGCAAGGCAGCAGGGTGCTGATGTGCGGCTCCAGCGACACCACCTGGTGCGCGAAGTTGGGGTTGCAGGCACCCAGGATCAGGTGGGGCGGATGCTCCTTGCCGATCTTCTGCTTGAGCGTGCCGGACAGGTCGATCTCGGTGAGCACGCCGAACCCTTCGGCCTTCAGCGCGGCCACGGCACGATCCTTCAGGCCGGGGAGATCGGAGGTTTCGAACGTGCGGCTGATGTAGTAGCTCATGTGGCTTCGGGTGAGAACGTGAAGGTCCGGCGTGCCGGCGATGTCGGCGATGACAAGGCTCACGTTCCGGCCGCGCAGGGGCCTCAGGGATAGAAAGCCGCGCCCATTCACGGGCGCGGCTCTCCCCCCGGTCGTCCGTACGGTTCAGTGGTTGCGCGCGCGGTGGCCCATGTGCCAGGCCTGCGCCCTGCGGATGTTCTTGCGGTTCCAGTTCCAGATCACCAACTGGTAGCCGCGCCAGATGTAATCGATCGGCGCCACCAGGAAGTGCATGAAGCGGGTGAAGGGGATGATGGCGATGATGAAGTAGGCGGAGAAGATGTGCATCTTGACCGACCAGGGCATGGCGCTCACGCTGGCGATGTCCGGGTTGAACGCGAAGATCGAGCGCAGGTAAGGGGTGAGCGTCGTGGCGAACCACGAGGAACCCCAGCGGTTGGAGTAGGCCACGATCAGGCCGGTGATGATCTGCACCAGGAGCACCACGTACACCAGCATGTCCATCTTGTTGGTCACCATCAGCACGCGGCGGCTGCTGAAGCGACGGCGGATCAGCAGCAGCAGCCCCAGCAGGGTGGAAAGCGCGAAGGCGAAGGCCGTCATCTCCAGGATCAGCAACCGCACGGGCGATCCGTTCCACGCCAGCACCGAGGCGGGGAAGAGGAAGGCGATGAGGTGACCGAAGAAGAGGAAGAGCAGGCCGTAGTGGAAGGGCTGGCTGCCCCAGAAGAGCCGCTTGCGTTCCAGGAAGTTCGAGGACAGGGAGGAGACCTGGAAGCCCCTGTTGCCGTACCGGTAGATCGATCCGATGAGGAAGATCGCCAGCGCCAGGTAGGGCAGCACCAGGAAGCTGAAGGTGTTGAGCACGGGCAGGTTCACGTCCCAGCCCATCTTCAAGCCGTAGGCGATCGCGATGGCGGCCGCGAACATGATGAAGAAGACCTGCGGATAGTTGGTGGGCGTCTTGCGCACCATGGGACCCAGTTCAGCGGCCATGCGCCGCGCGCGCAGGATCAAGGGCAGTCCGAAGAACAGGAACAGGGCCACCATGACCACGGCGACGATGGTCACGACGTCCGTGGACGGATCCAGTTGCAGGAGCATCATGGTTCAGTTGGTATTGGGCTTGGGGTTGGTGTGGGTGGTGCAGGTGCCGCAGGAGGACGCACCGGCGAGAAAATCCTGCGCGGAGGAGGGTGGTGCCACCACCTTCTCATCGAAATCCGTCAGGAGCAGATGCAGCAGGGCTTGCAGCACGGCGGCGTACACGTTCTGGTCGGCGCGCCCTTGCAGCAGGATGGCGTTGTGCTTGCGTTGCAGCATCCGGTCGCGCATGGCCATGCGCGAACTCTCGAACTCGGCCAGCATGCGGCGCAGGGCGGGGATCATCACGCGCCCGCCCAGGTCCCGGGCCAGCTGCACGTCCTTCAGCAGGGGCATCAGGTTCAGCACGTTCACCAGGTTGTCGGGCAGTTCATCGCCGCAATCGTTGCCGGCCTGGGCCTGTTCGCGCTTCATGTTCACCAGGAACTCACCACGCTTGTAATCCTCGCCGAAGAGCACGTAGCCCAGGTCCAGGTAGCAGATGGCCTGGATGTGGAAGGTGCGCGTGTAGATCTCCTCCTGATCGTGAAGCGGGGTCCCGGCCACCCATCGGGCGAAGGGCTCCAGGGTATCCACCGCCTCGGGACAGTGCAGGCGCAGCATGCTCCGGCATGCGTCCACGGCCTTGAGGAGCGCCGGGCCCGGATAGGCCAGCAAGGGCGCGAAGAGGCGGTATTTGGCCGGATCGGTCATGGTTCAGATGCCGCGTGCGGGACGCATCTTGAAACCGAACCCGGTCTCGCCCTTGGCATCGGCGGTGGCCTCCATCATCTCGATGCTCTCCTCGCGATGCGCCGGTGGGACCACGAAGCGCTCGTTGAAGGTGGCCAGGCTGGTGAGGCGGAAAATGGCATCGGCCTCCGAGGCGCTCGTGCGGCCGGTCTGCAGGGCGTCCTCCACTTCCTGCTTGGGCAGGTCGCCAACGGTGGTGTCGCGGCGGTGGATCTTCACGGCCAGCAGCTTGCGCAGCACGTTGCGCACCTTCTCCTCGTCGCCGGCGGTGAAGAGGCTGGCGAGGTACTTCATCGGAAGGCGCGCGGTTTCGATGCCGCCCCAAAGGCTCTTGGTGGTGCTGTCGTACACGCCATCGGCATCCACGCTGGCCATGGCGGGCAGCATGGGCGGCACATAGAAGAGGTTGGGGATGGTGCGGAACTCCGGGTGCAGCGGCAGGGCGATCCCCCATTCCTTGACGAACTTGTACACCGGCGAAAGCTGCGCGGCGCGGATGGTGCTTTCGGCCACGCCGTTGGCGCGCGCGGCTTCGATCACGCGCTCATCGAAGGGATCCAGGTAGATGCCCAGTTGAAGATCGACGAGATCCTTCTCGTCCGCGCTGGCCACCTCGTGGATGCGGTCGGCATCATAGAGCATCACGCCGAGGTAGCGGATGCGGCCCACGCAGCTGTGCATGCAGGCGGGTGCCTGGCCGCTCTCCAGGCGCGGGTAGCACAGGATGCACTTCTCGCTCTTGCCCGTGCTCCAGTTGTAGTAGCTCTTCTTGTAGGGGCAGGCGGTGACGCACATGCGCCAGGCGCGGCAGCGCTCCTGGTTGATCAGCACCACGCCGTCCTCGCCACGCTTGTAGAGGGCGCCGCTGGGGCAGCTGCCCACGCAGGCGGGGTTGAGGCAATGGTTGCAGATGCGCGGCAGGTAGTGGAAGGTCATCCGCTCCAGTTGGAAGAGGCTCTCCTGCTCGGCGGGGCTCAGGTCCTTGAAGTTCACGTCCTGCCGGGCGTAGTCGGGCGAGCCGCTCAGGTCATCGTCCCAGTTGGGGCCGGCCTTCACGTCGATGGGCTCGCCGGTGACCAGGGATACCGGGCGCGCGGTGGGCTGGTCATCGCCTTCGGGCGCGGTGAACAGGTCGCTGTACTTGTAGGTCCAGGGTTCGTAGTAGTCCTCCAGCACCGGCATGGCCGGGTTGTGGAAGATGTTCTTCAGGCCCTTGAGCTTGCCGGCGCCGCGGAGCGACACGCTGTTGCCGTCCTTCACCCAGCCGCCCTGGTAGATGTCCTGGTTCTCCCATTTGGTGGGATAGCCGGTGCCGGGCTTGGTCTCCACGTTGTTCCACCACATGTATTCGGCGCCGCGGCGGTCGGTCCAGATGTTCTTGCATGCGATCGAGCAGGTGTGGCACCCGATGCATTTGTCCAGGTGGAACACCATGGAGACCTGTGATCTGACGTTCATCGCGAGGTAGCTGTTAGCGGGTTATCAGAATTCGACCTTGTCCATCTTGCGCACCAGCACGTGGGTGTCGCGGTTGGAACCCACCGGGCCCCAGTAGTTGAAGTGGTAGGAGAACTGGCCGTAGCCGCCCACCAGGAGGTTGGGCTTGAGGTGAACGCGCGTGAAGCTGTTGTGGCCGCCGGCCCTTCGGCCTCCGCGCACCTGGCTCTTGGGCACGGTGTAGGTGCGCTCGGGGCTGTGGTACACGATGCACACGCCGCGCGGGATGCGGGCGCTCACGCAGGCACGGGTGCAGTACACGCCGTGGTCGTTGTACACCTCCACCCAGTCGTTGTCCTTGATGCCGATGGCGACCGCGTCCTCCTCGCTGATCCAGCAGGGCTCCATGCCGCGCGAGAGGGTGAGCATGCGCAGGGTGTCGCCGTAGGTGCTGTGGATGTGCCACTTGCCGTGCGGCGTGAGGCAGTTGAGCATGCGCGCCTTGCCGTCGTTCACCGTCTTGCGCAGATCGCCGTACACCTGCGGAGTGGGTGACGGCTTGTAGGTGGGCAGGTGCTCGCCGAACATGATGTAGCCGTCGTGGTCCAGGTAGAAGTGCTGGCGGCCGGTGAGGGTGCGCCAGGGGATCTTCTTGTCCACGTTGTAGGTGTAAGCACTATAGGCACGGCCGTTGTTCATCAACCCGCTCCAGAGCGGCGAGGTGTTGTAGCGGCGCGGTTGGGCCTGCAGGTCCTTGTAGTCGATGCGCACGTCGGAGCTGCCCTCGCCCAGGTCGGCGAGCGCCAGGCCGCTCTTCACCTCCATGTTCTTGTAGGCGCGCAGGTTCAGCTTGCCGTTGGTGAGGGTGCTGAGGGTGAGCACCGCGTTGCAGGCCTCCACGTCTTCGCGCACGCTGGGCAGGTACTTGCCGTTGTACTTGTACAGGTGGCGCTTGTCTTCGAGCATCTCCTTGTACACGTCGTCGGCCATGTAGCTGTTGCCGTGGGCACCCAGCGGTTTGGTGAGCATGTTCTCGCCGATGCTCACGTACTTGTCGTAGATCTTCGAGTAGTCGCGCTCCACCAGCACGATCTTGTGCATGGTCTTGCCGGGGATGGGCTCGCACTCGCCCTTGGCCCAATCCTTCATGGTGGGCTGGGTGATCTCGTCGGCGCTGTCGTGCTGCAGGGGCACGTTCACCAGGTCGGTCACCGGGGTGGGCAGATAGTGCTTGGCCAGCTCGCTCACCTTCCTGGCGATCGTCTGGAAGATCTGCCAGTCGGTCTTGGCCTCCCACACGGGCGCGACAGCCTCGCTCAATGGGTGGATGAAGCTGTGCAGGTCGGTGCTGTTCAGGTCGGCCTTCTCGTACCATGATGCGGTGGGCAGCACGATGTCGGAGTAGAGCGCCGAGGTGTCCATGCGGAAGTTGATGTCCACCACCAGGTCCATCTTGCCCGAGGGGGCGCTCTCGCGGTAGACGATGTCCTCCACGATGTCACCGGCCACCTCGTCGGCAATGTCGTTGTGATGGGTGCCCAGGTAGTGGTTGAGCATGTACTCGTGTCCCTTGGCCGAGCTCATCAGGGCGTTGCCGCGCCAGATGAACCAGTTGCGGGGGAAGTTCACCGGATCGTCGGGGTCCACCACGCTGTGCAGGAGTTCCTTGCTCTTGAGCTTGTCCACCACGTACTTCCTGACCTCATCCTCATTGGTGGCACCGGCGGCGCGGGCGTCCTTCACGATCTCCAGATTGCTCTTGTTGTATTGCGGGTAGAAGGGCATCCACCCGTTGCGCACGCTCATCACCACCCAGTCGGCGGTGTGCCTGCGAGCGCGCGGATCGGCATCGTCGGGGATGCTGTTGTAATCCGCCTGGTTGTTGTCGTAGCGCCACTGGTCGCTGTTGATGTAGTGCCAGATGGGCGCCTGCTGCAGGCGGTTGGCGGCCTGCCAGTCCTTGGCCGCCATGATGGTGCCCCAGCTGTCCACCGGTGCCAGCTTCTCCTGGCCCACGTAGTGGTTCATGCCGCCGCCGTTCTTGCCATTGCAGCCGGTGAGCATCTGTGCCATGATCGCGGCCCGGTACATCAGGTTGCCGTGGAACCAGTGGTTGATGGCGGCGCCCACGATCACCATGCACTTGCCCTCGGTGGCCTCGGCGGTGCCGGCCCATTCGCGGGCGAACTTGATCACGGTCTTGCGCCCCACGCCGGTGAAGATCTCCTGCCAGGCCGGGGTGTAGGCATGTCCCTTGTCGTCGTAGTTCGAGGGATACTCGCCGGCCAGGCCGCGGCCCACGCCGTACTGGCCCATGATCAGGTCGTAGATCGTGGCCACCGGTACGCTGCGCCCATCATGCGTCTTGACATGACGCACCGGCACCCCGCGCATGGCCTTCTTGCGCAGGCCGTATTCAGTGAACTCCACCTGCAGCACCTCATCGTGCTTGCTCAGGAAGGTGAGGGCCGGATCGTAAGTGCTGTTGTCCTCGCCGTCCTCATAGAGCAGGTTCCAGTTGCCCTGCTTCTTGTCCCAGCGGTAGCCCATCGTGCCTTTGGGGCACTTCAGTTCACCGGTGGCCTCGTCGGCGCAGAGGAATTTCCAATCGCCGTTGGTGATGCCCTTGTACTTGGCCAGCTGGTCGGCGCGCAGCATGCGGCCGGGCTTGAAGCCGTTGGGGCCTTTCTCCAACTCCACCAGCAGGGTGCTGTCGGTGTAGCGCTTCACGTACTCCTTGAAGTACGGGGTGGTCTTGTCAACGTGCCATTCCTTGAGGATCACGTGCGTCACGGCCATCCAGAAGGCGCCGTCGCTGCCGGCGTGGCAGGGGATCCACTGGTCGGCGTGCTTGGCCACCATGCTGAAATCGGGCGACATCACCACGGTCTTGGTGCCGTTGTGGCGCGACTCGCTGAAGAAGTGGATGTCGGGCGTGCGGGTCATGCCCAGGTTGGCGCCCATGCTCACGCAGAACTTCGAGTTGTACCAGTCGGCGCTCTCGCACACGTCGGTCTGCTCGCCCCAGATCTCCGGATAGGCGCAAGGCAGGTCGCAATACCAGTCGTAGAAGCTCAGGTTCACCCCGCCCATCAACTGCAGGTAGCGCGCGCCGGCGGCGTAGCTCAGCATGCTCATCGCCGGGATGGGCGAGAAGCCGATGATGCGATCCGGTCCGTAGGTCTTGATCGTATAGATGTTGGCCGAGGCGATCAGCTCCAGCACCTCGTCCCAATGCACGCGGCGGAAGCCGCCCTTTCCGCGCGCACGCTGGTAGCGCTGGCGCTTCTTGGGGTCGTTCTGCAGGTTGGCCCAGGCCTGCACGGGATCGCCCTTGGTGCGTTCCTTCTCCGCCTTGAACAGGTCCAGCAGGGCACCGCGCATCAGCGGGTATTTCACGCGGATGGGGCTGTAGAGGTACCAGCTGTAGCTGATGCCGCGCTGGCAGCCACGCGGCTCATAGGGTGGCAGGCCTTCCTCCAGCAGCGGATAGTCCAGCGCCTGCATCTCCCACACCACGATGCCGTCCTTCACGTGGATGTTCCAGGAGCATCCACCCGTGCAGTTCACCCCGTGGGTGCTGCGCACCACCTTGTCGTATTGCCAGCGGTTGCGGTAGAACTCCTCCCACTGCCGCGTCTTTGGCGAAATGATGTCTTCGATCCAGCTCATGGCTTGGCGTTGTTGGATGGGTGGTCAGATGGATTTGATCTGTCGGTCCAGGATGTCCTGCTTCACGGAACCCTTCAGGCGATTGCGCCAGTGGAGGCCGATGAGGGCCAGGATCACCACCAGCCCGCCACCGCCATACACCGCGTACGTCGTGGCAGGCGTGCGGGCGGGAGCCTGGGCGATCTGGGCATTGGCCTGTTCGAGGAAGGCGGCCAGTTGATGCACCTCTTCTTCCGTCAGGGGTTTGTTGCCATAGGTGCTGGCCATGGCCGGGAAGGGAGGCGCGTTGAGGATGCCGGCGATGCCCGCATGGCCCATGCGGCCGAAGACGCCCGTGAGGTCCTTGGCCAGCCCACCTCCCACCATCGTGGAGGCATGGTCCACATTATGACAACTGATGCAGGAAGCACCCCCGGCGCTCAGGGCCTTTGTTCCCATGAAGAGGTCAAGACCGGCCACCCGATCGGAGTCGCTGTAAACAATGGGCGCTTCAGGTTCCTGCGCGGCCGTATCCGTGGCCGCCGCCACCGCCGGGCCACCCTGCGAGGCGATGTAGTCCAGCACCAGATCGATCTCGCCGTCCGATATCGCGGCGTCGGTCATGATCAGGCCGTTGTTCTCCTTGAAAAGCGCCACGGCAACGGGATCGCCGCTCTTGATCATGGCCTGCGAACCCTTGATGAACTTGTGCAGCCACTCCCTGTCCCGCCGGTCGTTCACGCCGATCAGGTCGGGACCCACCAGGCGCTTGCCCAGCATGTGGCAGGCCGCGCAGTTCTGCTTGAAGAGCGTGGCACCGTCCTGAGCGCCTGCCGGCAGGGCCGTCAAGCCCATCAGCACGACGGTCATCCGCAGGAAATGGTTCATCGGTCGCATGGCATGATCTCGTTGGAGGGAGGTGTGGTGCGGCATTGGCCTGCTGTATCGCGCCGTAATGTTCAGCACCATTGTCCGGTCAGAATATGATTTGCATCATCCAGTTGCTGAACCTCGCATCCGGGCCCGTTCGGAGCAATGCCCACGGCAGAAGGCCGATGAAAGGGAACCGAGCCGACGGACCGGAATGGCGCGCAGGACCAGCCAGGGTGCAGGCCATCCCGGGTCCCGGTCCGATGGGTGACGGTGGTCCGCAAGGGCGCTTGCCGGTGGAGGGGTCGCGTTGGCTCGCATTGCGAACCCCTCTTGCGCCTTCCACCCGGGTCCCCGGGCATGCATCCGGCCTTCTTCAAGGGTGTTCAGGCGTAGGACCATCATCACAATGAATGATGGGCGTCATGGAGCGGATCACGTTCCCATGATTTGCTTTGGGCGTTATTCCCGGAAGGACACAACGCCATGGCACCGAACAGAAAGCTCACCGAGGTGCGCAGCCGGATCTGGATCACCCGGGGCGGCCGGCCCTTTTTGGGCTCCGGGCGCGTGGCGCTGCTGGAGCGCATCGGGGCCACGGGCAGCATCAGCGAGGCCGCACGCCAGTTGCGCATCAGCTATAAGAAAGCCTGGGGCATGGTGGAGGCGATGAACCGCGTGGCCGCCCGCCCATTGGTGCAACGGAGCACGGGCGGCCGGGGTGGCGGGGGCACCGTGCTCACCGAGCACGGACGACGTGCCGCGGCCGCCTTCCGGGATCTGGATGGCCGGCTCCGTGACCGCTTGGGGGAATGGTCGTCCGGATTGGACCTTTGAACGGCAAGATCCATGTGGGAGAACATCGATCCCTTGTTCCTGGCCCTGCTGCCGGTGGTGGCCTTCCTCTATGCCTCGGTGGGGCATGGCGGGGCCAGTGGCTATCTGGCCTTGATGGCGCTGTTCGCCGTGGCGCCGCAGGACATGAAGACCACCGCGCTGTTGCTCAATCTCTTCGTGGCCGGCATCGCCTTCATCCAATACAGGCGCGGCGGCCATTTCAGTTGGAAGCTCTTCCTACCCTTCGCCATCACCTCGGTGCCTGCGGCTTTCGCCGGCGGGCTCATGGAGGTGGACGCGACGATCTACCGGCGCGTGCTCGCCGTCCTGTTGTTGCTGGCCGTATGGCGCATCATCGGCATACCCACCCGGGAGGGGAACACCCACCGCACGCCATCGCCGGTGGTCGGCGCGGTGCTCGGCGCGGCCATTGGTTTTTTCTCGGGCCTCATCGGCATCGGGGGCGGGATCTTGTTGAGCCCGATCGTGCTGCTCATGGGCTGGGGGGGCTTGCGCAACGCGGCCGCCGTGTCCGCCTTGTTCATCTGGGTGAATTCGCTGGCCGGCATGGTGGGCAACCTGGCGGGCGGGCGCACCGTCGCGCCAGAAGCATGGCCGCTGGTGGGCCTGGCGGTGGCGGGCGGACTGGCGGGGGCCTGGTACGGCAGCTTCCGCGCCATGCCCAGGGCGCTGGCCTACCTGCTCGCCGCCGTGCTGCTCATCGCCGGAGGGAAGCTCATGATGACCTGATCCCGAACGCTCGCGCTACATGACCATGAACACCATCCGCTACTTCGGCATGCTGGCCGAGCGCATCGGCCTGGATGAGGAGACCGTGGGATCGGATGGTCCTCGCACGGTGGCCGACCTGCGCGCCGAGTTGCACCGGCGCCATCCCACGTTGCTCGGCCTGAGCTTCCGCATCGCGGTGGATCGCGAACTCGCCACCGATCAGGCCATCGTTCCGCTCGGAGCCGAAGTGGCGCTGCTGCCGCCCTTCGCGGGCGGTTGAACCCCGCGCACCATGGAACGCTACGCGCGCCAGATCATCCTCCCACAGGTGGGCACCGCGGGCCAGCAGCGCCTCGCGCGCGCGCGCGTACTTGTTGTTGGTGCCGGAGGACTGGGATGCCCCGTGCTGCACTACCTGGCGGCCGCGGGCGTGGGCCGCATCACCATCGTCGATGGCGACGTGGTGGCCGTCAGCAACCTGCACCGTCAACTGCTCTACTCAACGGCCGATGTGGGTCGGGGCAAGGCCGCCACCGCCGCACGCCGCCTGCGCGAGCAGGGCCACGCGTGCGAGGTGGAAGCGGTGGACGAGCATTTCGGCCCGCGCAACGCGAAGCGGCTGGTGAACGGGCACGACCTCGTGGTGGATTGCACCGACGACCTCGCCGCGCGCTACCTGATCAACGATGCGTGCGTGCAGGCCGGCCTGCCCTTCGTGCATGGAAGCCTGCATCGGTTCAGCGGGCAGGTCGCCGTCTTCAACCACGCCGGCGGACCCACCTACCGCTGCGCGTTCCCGGACGAACCCGGTCCCGGCCAGGTCCCCGATTGCGCCGAGGCCGGCGTGCTCGGCGTGCTGCCGGGGGTGGTGGGCACACTGCAGGCCACCGAGGTCTTGAAGCTCCTGCTGGGCACGGGGGACTTGATCGACGATGGCCTGCTGCTCGTGGACCTGCTGCGCCACGACCACCGGCGCATGCGCCTGCGGCGTGATCCCGCCCAGGAACTGAAGGCACTGGAGCGCGAACTGGACAGCGAACCATCCGCCGCCAGCGCATGCGCGATGGAAGTGGAAGAAATGGCACCCGCCGAACTGCTGGAACGCCTGGCGGCCGGCGAACGCTGGCAACTGCTCGACGTGCGCATGCCCCACGAAGTCCCGCAGGTGGACGCCCTGCGCGGACACGCGATCCCCTTGGACGAACTTCCGCGAAGGGCGCATGAACTGGACCGCGACGTGCCCGTGCTGGTGTACTGCGCCGGGGGCGTGCGCAGCCGGCATGCGGGCAGGCAGTTGCAGCGCATGGGCTTTGGAACGGTCCGCTCGCTACGTGGAGGCGTGCGGGCATGGCCCGCATCGGACCAACGGATCGCCGAACCCTTTCATCAGCCAACATGAACAACACCGAAGCCCCCGCGCGCAAGAAGACCGCAACCATCTTCATCCAGGGCGCCATCACGCCCGAGCGCATCGCCGCGTCCATCGCGCACCACCAGGTGAAGACCGCGATCGGCGCGCACGACATCTTCCTGGGGCAGGTGCGCGCCGATGAAGTGGACGGCCGCCGCGTGCAGGCCATCGAATACAGCGCCTACGTGCCCATGGCCGACGAGGTCATGCACCGCATCCGCGAGGAGGCTTTCGCGAAATGGGGGCTCTCCTGCATGCACGTGTACCACAGCCTGGGCCGCGTGGAAGCGGGCCAGCTCTGCCTGTTCGTGTTCGTGAGCGCGCCGCATCGACAGGCGGCCTTCGAGGCGTGCCGTTACGTGGTGGAGGCGATCAAAGCACAGCTTCCCGTGTTCGGACGCGAGATCCTCTCGGACAACTCGCACCTTTGGAAGCGCAATGAGTGAGGCGCGCCGCACGCGCCGCATCCCATGATCGACATCACCCATAAACCGACCACGCTGCGCGAGGCCACCGCGGAGGCCATCGTGCGCGTGAGCGTGCAAGCCACCAT
The DNA here is from genome assembly GCA_964394425.1 of uncultured Chryseobacterium sp. Taxonomy (GTDB): domain Bacteria; phylum Bacteroidota; class Bacteroidia; order Flavobacteriales_F; family PHOS-HE28; genus PHOS-HE28. Next base: position 37,355 of record CAYMXP010000015.1, read on the forward strand.
GGACGCCGTGCTCAACCGCACCGTGCCCAAGGGCGACGTGTTCGAAATGGCACGCGCCGCCGGCCTGCTGGGCGTGAAGCGCACCCCCGACCTGCTGCCCGACTGCCACCCCATCCCCATCGAACACGCCCGCGTGGAGTACCGCACCGAAGGGCTCGACATCATCATCGCGATGCACGTGCGGACGATCTACCGCACCGGGGTGGAGGTGGAAGCCATGCATGGCGCCTCCGTCGTGGCGCTCACCATGTACGACATGCTCAAGCCCATCGACAAGGGCATCGAGATCCTGCACATCAGGCTGCTGGAGAAGAAGGGCGGCAAGTCATCGTTCAAGGACCGTTCCCGCCGCGATCTGCGGGCCGCCGTGGTGGTGTGTTCGGACACCATCGCCGCGGGCAGGAAGGAGGACAAGGCCGGCAAGGCCATCGCCCAGCGGCTGCGCGACGCCAGCGTGGTGGTGGCCGCCGAACGCACCATCCCCGATGAGCACGACCGCATCCAGGCCGAGGTGAAGCGCTCGGTGGAGGAGCATTTGGACCTGCTCATCTTCACCGGTGGTACGGGGCTCTCCGTACGCGACGTCACCCCCGAGGCGCTGCGTCCGCTCTTCGACCGCGAGATCCCCGGCGTGGCGGAAGCCGTGCGCATGCATGGCCAGCAACGCACACCCTACTCCATGCTCTCGCGCGGGGTGGCCGGCGTGGTGGGCCGGACCGTGGTGGTCGCGCTGCCGGGTTCCACGCGCGGCGCCATCGAATCCATGGACGCGGTGTTCCCCGCGCTGCTCCACGTGTTCAACATCATGGGTGGAGGCCGCCACGACTGACACGGACATGTTCAGCTACGACAGCCGGCACAAGATCATCCTGGGGTTGCTGATCATGATCTGGGCCGCCTGGCACTTCCTGATCCGCGAACCCGCGCAGGAACGTTACGGCAACGGACAGGTGAAACGCACCGGCGGACAGGTGGATGACCTCAATCACGGCCTCTGGACCTGGTACCACGAGAACGGCAGGAAGCAGATGGAAGGCCGCTTCGAACGTGGGAAGCGCGTCGGCTTGTGGATCACCTTCGCAGGCAACGGCGATACGCTCTCCAAGGCGATCTACGAACGCGACCGCCTCAACGGACCTACCACCGAGTACGGCCCGGGCAACCGACCGCTCCGAACGATCCAGTACCGCGAGGACAGGGTCGTGGACAGCGCGGCGATCGGAACAACGGCCCGCTGAGGATCCACTGGCGCACGGGAGCGTGCCGGCAAGGCGCGATGCATGATCGCGCAACGGGCGCCTGGCAAGACCACGGGACCGAAAGAACGCATCGATCCATGAGCGATGTCGCGGATCGATCAGGTGGCGCTTTGATCCTTTGCGTTATTCCAGGGTTCAGTGGAAGCCAGCTCAACATAACCCTTCGGGCTGCTCCCCTTCCTCGGGTCGCCCCTGGCCCTTCCGGCCGACGTGTTCGGCGGCATCATGTGTACGGGCCGGGTGCGGTGCGGGCGATCCAGGCAGGCTGCCCTTCGCTCACGGCAGCTCGAAGCGCGTGCTCCACGTCTCGCCCGTGGCGGTGCGTTGCGCGGTCACTTCCAGGAAGGCGTCCTTCCCCTCCTTATGCAGCGCGCGCGAAACCACCGTGCTGTCCGGCGCCGGATCCGCATCGCCCTCCTTCACGATGGGGTCGCCCGGCCGGGGCAGGAACGGATAGAGGATGGTGATGCGCTCCTCCTCCGTGGTGGCCAGTTCCGACGCGGCCTGGAAGAGCAGTTCTTCGAGCTTCTCGCTCACGATGGTATCGTTCACCGTGTGCTGGGCGCGATCCCCCAGCGCGTTCAGCCAGGCGTGGAAGCGATCGAGGGTGCGCTCGCGCAGCGTGCCGTGCCATGCCGCCGGAAAGGGCGAGCGCAGATGCTGGTCGCCTTTGAACCAGAAATCCAGGGTCGCGGTGAACAGGTCGCTCTGTGCCACCTGTTCGCGCGTGGGGCCGGTGATCGTGGACATGGGTCGCGAGGCGCGAATTTCCGTCATGCGGCGCGAATGTCATCCGCGGTCGTCCCCGACCACATGAGGTTCATCACCTTGGACGGGGCCGGGCACCCTGCCGGCAGGCCGGCAGGGCAAGCCTGACATGGATCATCATCCCGCTTGATTTCCAGCATATCCCGTTCGGGAACGAACCGGGAAGATCGCGGTGGGATCCGGCCCGTCTGGCAACGAAACCCCAACGCCGATGATGACCGAAGTGAGCGGGAAGTCGCACCGCATGTTGTTCCTGAACACGCTGGCGTTCACCATCTGCTTCGCGGCATGGATGCTCAACGGGGTGCTGGTCACCTACCTGGTGGATCATCAGGTGTTCAACTGGGGACCGGTGGAAGTGGGCTGGCTGCTGGGCATCCCGGTGCTCACCGGTTCGATCTTCCGCCTGCCCCTGGGCATGCTCACCGACCGTTACGGCGGGCGGCCGGTGTTCACCGCCCTGCTGCTGTTCTGCTCCATCCCCATGTACCTGCTCTCGGAGGTGAACAGCTTCGCGGGCTTCGCGGCGATGAGCTTCGGATTCGGGATCATCGGAACGGGCTTCGCCGTGGGCATCGCCTTCACCTCGGTGTGGTACCCCAAGCGCCAGCAAGGCATCGCCCTGGGGGTGTTCGGCGCGGGCAACGCGGGGGCGGCGCTCACCACGCTGCTGGCGCCCACCATGCTGATGAAGCTGACCGCCGGCGGAACGGACCTGGAGGGCTGGCGCATGCTGCCCCGCATCTATGCCGCCTGTCTGGTGGTGATGGCCGTGGCCTTCTTCCTCTTCACCACGAACCGGAAACCGACCGGCGAAGCGCGCACCATGCGCCGGATGCTGGAGCCCCTGCGCACGGTGCGCGTGTGGCGCTTCGGCCTGTACTACTTCCTGGTGTTCGGCTGCTTCGTGGCCTTCGCGCAATGGCTGGTGCCCTACTACGTGAACGTGTACGCGGTATCGCTGGTCACCGCCGGCGTGTTCGCCTCCATGTTCAGCTTCCCCTCCGGGGTGATCCGCGCCCTGGGCGGCTGGCTGAGCGACCGTTGGGGCGCGCGCAAGGTGATGTACTGGGTGCTGGGTTCGTCCGTGGCGATCTGCCTGCTGCTGGTGGTGCCGCGCATGGAGGTGACCACGCCCGGCAAAGGTGTGATGAGCACATTGAACGGCACGGTGACCCACGTCTCCGACACGCTGGTGACGGTGAACGGAACGGCCTTCGCGGTGCGGAAGGAAGCCCCTTCGGAGATGCACGGCGTTCAGGACCGCGGCATCTGGCCGACCAAGCGCACCTGGCAGCACCCGGTGGTGCGGGTGGGCGATGAGGTGCGCCGCAAGCAGTTGCTCGCACAAGGCGTCACGCGCATCCATTTCTCCGCCCACATGATGGTCTTCACCGTGCTGGTGATCCTGGTGGGCATCGTCTGGGGCATCGGCAAGGCCGCCGTGTACAAGCATATTCCCGAGTACTTCCCCGACCAGGTGGGCGTGGTGGGCGGCATGGTGGGCGTGCTCGGCGGGCTGGGTGGTTTCCTCGGCCCCATTCTGTTCGGCTACCTGTTGGAGGCCACGGGGCTCTGGACCAGCTCCTGGCTCTTCCTGCTGCTCGTCTCGCTGGCGTGCCTGCTCTGGATGAACCACGTGGTGAACCTGATCCAGCGTCGCGCCGCCCCCGAAGTGAACAAAACGATGGAAGTACTTAGGATCGTCTGAACCCATGGCCACCTGGATCGAGAACTGGAACCCCGAGGACAATGCCTTCTGGCGTGAGAAGGGCGAACGCGTGGCCTGGCGCACGCTGTGGGTGACCACCGCCGCGCTCACCATCTCCTTCGCCACCTGGTTCATGATGAGCGCCATCGTGACCAAGCTGCCGGGGATCGGCTTCACCTTCACCACCGACCAGCTCTTCTGGCTGGCGGCCATGCCCGGACTGGCCGGCGGCACGCTGCGCATCGTGCATACGTTCCTGATCCCGCTCTACGGCACGCGCCACACCGTCACCTTTTCCACGCTCATCAAGCTCATCCCGGTGATCGGCATCGGGCTGGCCGTGATGGACCCGACGACGCCCTTCTGGGTGTTCATGGTGCTGGCCCTCACCGCGGGCTTCGGCGGTGGCGACTTCAGCAGCTACATGCCCAGCACCAACCTGTTCTTCCCCCGGCGGTTGAAGGGAACGGCTCTGGGCATCCAGGCCGGCATCGGCAATTTCGGCGTGAGCCTCGCGCAGTTCATGACGCCCCTGATGCTTGGCGTGGCCATGGTGGGCGCACCGCAGGTCTTCAACAAGGTCGATCCGATCTCCAAGGCGGTGCTGGGCACCTCGGAGATCCACCTGCAGAGCGCCGCCTTCTGGTACGTACCACTGATCCTGATCGTGACCGTGGCCTGCTGGTATTCCCTGCGCAGCGTGCCGCTGAAGGCCTCCTTCCGCGAGCAGCTGGACATCTTCAAGCTCAAGCACACCTGGTACTGCACCATCATCTACTTCATGACCTTCGGCACCTTCGCCGGGCTGTCGGCCACCTTCCCCATGATGATGAAGACGCTGTACGGCGGCTTCCCCGGCGCGCCCGACCCGTTGACCTATGCGTTCTATGGTCCGCTCATCGGCTCGGCAAGCCGCGTGCTGTTCGGCTTCGTCGCCGACCGCACCGGCGGGGCCATCCTCACCACCATCACGGGCATCGGCCTCATCGCGGGATCGTTGCTGCTGGTGCTCCTGGGCCTCGTGGCGCCCACGTCCATGGAGCAGTTCCCCCTGTTCGTCGCGGTGATGTTCGGCATGTTCTTCTTCGCCGGCATCGGCAACGCCGCCACCTTCCGCCAGTTCCCCATCGTGTTCCAGCACAACCCCCGCCAGGCCGCGGGCGTGATCGGCTGGACCGCCGCCGTGGCCGCTTATGGCCCCTTCATCTTCTCCATGGTCATCGGTGCCGTGGTGGGCGCCACCACCAACGCGAACGCCTTCTTCTGGGGATTGCTGGTCTTCCTGCTGGCGGCCACCTGGGTGAACTGGACCTTCTACAACAAGAAGGGCTGTGCATGCCCGTGTTGATATCCGGCCCATCTTGGAGGATCAAAATCACGCACCATGAGCAGCAAGAAGAAGGACAACCCGCCCAAGCCTTATGCTCGGTTCAAGGATCGCTTTCCCCGGATCGCCGAACGGTACGAGGCCCTGGGCGACGCCGTGCATGACCACGGCCCGCTGAACGACCGCGAACGCGCATTGCTGAAGCTGGCCATTTCGGGAAGTGCCGGACTTGACAGCGCGTTCAAGACCCACGTGCGCAAGGCACGCGCGTTGGGCATCGGCCGCGCGGAGATCGAACATGTGGCCCTGCTCTTCCTGCCCACCCGCGGGCTCCCGGTGATGATGCGCGCGCTTCAACTGGTGGACGACATGTACAAGGAGGATCCGGGCCCGCGATCGGGAGGCCGGTCCAAGACCTGAACCCATCATGCGGACCATGAACGGACAAGCCACGCTGACGAACCTCTGCCTGATCCTCCTCGCATTGGGAAGCGCGCCGGCGAGGGCCCAGTTCACCGTTGGAGGCCAGGTCCTTCAGCGCAGCGAGTTCCGCAACGGGTACGGCAGGCTGATCGATGACACGACGCAGACCCCGGCGTTCTTCATCGGCCATCGCGCGCGCATCCACGCGCTCTATCAACACGAGAAAGTGCGCTTCCACGTGAGCGTGCAGGACGTGCGACCCTGGGGCAGCACGGAACAGGGGAAAGCAACGGATGACTTCCTCTCCGTGCATGAAGCCTGGGGCGAACTGATCTTCAACCAGCAATGGAACCTGAAACTGGGCCGGCAGGAACTGGCCTACGACGGCAACCGCTTTCTGGGCGGCGCGGATTGGGCGCTGCCGGGGCGTGCGCACGACTTCGCGCTCCTGCGGTACGAGAAGGGAAAGACCAAGCTGCATGCGGGAGGTGGGTACAACGTGGCCGCCGAAAGCCTCACCGACCAGCCTTACACCGTTCCCAAGCAATACAAGACCGCACAGATGCTGCGGCTGGAACAGCAATGGGGCGCGTTCACGGTGAGCGCCTTCCTATGGAACAACGGACTGGAACAGCAACAGCTCGACAGCCTTGGAGAGGTGACCAGGCGCACCATGCGCTACTCGCAGACCTTCGGTCTGCCCACCATCAAGTACGAACGCAAGCGGTTCATGGCCAACGCGTACGGCTACTTCCAAGTGGGCCAGGACCGATCGGGCAACGATATGCAGGCCTATGATGCCAGCGCGTGGGTCACCTACACCGTGCCGATGGACACGTCCAAAGGATCCGCCTTCCGGATGACGCTGGGTGCTGAAATGCTTTCAGGCACGGCGCAGGACGCCACCGACAAGGTGAACCGGTCCTACGCCCCGCTCTATGGCACCGCTCACGCCTTCAACGGGTACATGGACCACTTCTATGCCGATGGTCGCTGGGCCAACAGCGTGGGTCTGACGGACATCTTCCTGCGGCTGCGGTACGACCTGGACAAGCGCACGTTGCTCTCGATGAACCTGCACGAGTTCCAGGCCGCGGCCGATGTGATCAAGAACGGCGAGAGCATCAACCGCCGGTTGGGCAACGAGGTCGACCTGAGCGTGGTACACCTGCTCAACGAGGTGGTCGCACTGCAGTTCGGCTATTCCCAGTTGTTCGCCACCGGAACACTGGAACACATGGAAGGCGTGACCGATCCGGCTGCCTTGCAGAACTGGGCCTATGCCGCGGTGTATTACCGACCGGGCATGAAGAACCGCTACGCGGGGCTGGCCTTCTGAGGTCGTGTTCGCGATCTCAGTTCACCACGGAGGCACGGGGGGCACGGAGCCATTTTACCGCCTCGTTCGCCCAGCACTGGGGTGTTGCCTTCGCAATGCTCCGTGCTCTCTGCGCCTCCGTGGTGGATATGCGAACCGGTTCTCAAGGGGGCTGCCGTCGCGCCATCGATCGATCCACTTCACCGCACCGCCACCGGGGCGCTCACGTCCCCTTCGGTGCCGTCAGGCATCACGGCCCTCACCAGGTAGAAACGCGTGGCGCCTTTCTGCGGCTTTTCATCCAGCCAGCCGGTGGCATGGGGTGGCAACTCGCACAACCGGGTCGGGGTGGAGGTGCCATCGGTGCGGTACACGCGAAGCGACCTCACGTCCCGGTCCGCGAGCGGCCATTCCAAAGCCACTCCCTTCGGCGTGCTGCGCGCGATCAGCTGGCGAGGCACGCCGCGCCCCGTGAGCCCCTCCACCGCGACCGCGCCCGTTGGCGAGCCCATCACGCCCGAGGGATCGACGCTCCGCACGCGGTAGTGCAGCAACAAGGCGGGCGCGGCCGTGCTGTCCACGAACCGGTACGCGCCCTCTTCGATCAGGCTTTCGTTCAGCCGGGTGAATGTTGCCGCTCCATCACTGCTGCGCTCCACGATGTAGCCCGCGATGATGGCATCGCTCAACCGGGGCGGCCGCCAGCTCACCGTCACGGTGCCCATTCCCGGACGGCGCGCCACCACGTCGTCCGGGGGCGGCGGTCCAGCGGCGGCCGGCCGGGTGGCAAGGATGAAGTGGCTTGCCTCGCTCCGAAGCTCGCCGGTGCTCACCGCCACGACGCGCCAGGCATGCACGCGCCTTGCGGGAACTTCGCGGTCCACCCATTGGTGCAGCGTGTCGCCGACGAGCAGGCCGGACACGTCGAGCCAATCCCGGTCGCTTCCTTCCTTGCGCTGCACGATGAAGCCCATGATGTCCGTGCCCCGCGGCTCCCAGGTCACTCGTACGCCGTCCGCGCCGGCCATCGCATCCAGCAAGGTGGGCGGCATGCACGTGGGGCGGTGGTCGCTCAACGCGAGCACGGGCACGCTGAGGGCGCCCGGACCGAAGACATCGACCACCTGCACGCGGTAGAAGAGGTCCTCGTTCACGCGTTGCACGGCATCCACCAGCAGCGTATCGGTGGGCGCGCGCTCGGCGATCAACGCGTATGGCCCGTCGTAGTCGTCGGCGCGGAAGATGCGGATGCCGCGCACGCGTTCGGGCCTTGCCATGCGCCAGCTGAGCTTGATCGTTCGCTCCCCTGGATCGGACCTGGCCGAAACGCCGTGCGCGTACGGCCGCAACTCATCGTGCAGCGTCTGCACGGTGACCCATGCCGAAGTGGTGCCTTCCCCGCCGGCCTCGTCCAGCGGGACCAGCCTGTACTCATGCACGCCTTCAGGGACCGGCACGGTGTCCAGCATCAACAGGAAGAGCGAATCGCTCCGTGACTGGAAGAGGATGCGGCAGGACCGCGCATGCTCATCGCCGACGTACTGCCTGCGCTGCATGACGCGGAAGCCCGCGGTGGGCACGCCCTTGGGCAGGTACCAGAGGATCTCCGGCGTGAGGTCGCCCGCGCTCACCCGCACGGCCGAAGGCGGGGGCGTCACCGGGGCGACCGGCTGCTGCTGGGCCCGTGCCACGGCAGCTGAGGCGATGAGGGAAAGAAGGAGGTAGCGCATGGTTCAGTCACAACTGGGTATGTCTTGGTACGAACAGGAACTGCCGGAACCGGTGCCCACATGCAGGCCCCCACTGGATGAGAGCTCGGCGCGCACGTGAATGCTCTCGCTCACGCCCACGCCGCAGATGCTGCCGCTGATACCGGCCACGCCACAGCCCGTGGCGGAGAACACCGGTCCCGGCTGCACGGCCGCGCTCAGCTCCATTTCCATCAGCATGGACAGGCACATCTCGCACAAGGTGACATCCACCCCGTAGTAGAAGTCGAAGTAGGCCAGGCCGCCCACGTGCAGGCCCTGCTCCAGGTCCATCCAGTAGCGCGTGTCGATGCCGGTCTTCAGGTGGCCGTCGGCCGTCACCACCTCCAGGTCGATGCCGGGCAGGTCGAGTTCCAGCACCGGCTTCTTGGCGGTGATGAAGAGGCCGTTCACCCGGTTGGCGGCCAGTTGCGGTGGAAGGCTCTTGTTGCGCGCCTTGGCCATCACCTTGCTGATCACCTCGTCGGGCACGGCGGTGTGCGCGCCGATGATGAAACCCGGCTGCAGGTGGTTGATGAGCGGCGGCAGGATATCCACGGTCACGTCGGCATCCCCGCAGTACACCATGAAGCCGCCGCCATCGGCCAGCAGGCCCAGGGTGGCCTCATGCACCATGAGCGGCGCCGATGGGAACTGGTGGATGGAAAGGCTGCCCAACAGCGCGCTCTTGTCGAAGTCGTAGGTGACCTCCATGTCGCCGAAGGGCGTGGCGATCTGGTCCATCTTGATGGCGCCCTCACTGAGGCGCACGGCGCCCTTGGCCACGAAGCGCATCGGATCCTGGGCGGGATCGAGCGCTTTGAAACCGGCAAGGTTCGCATCGAACCACAGTTCGTCCCACTGGTTGCCGCCCACCTTTTGCTGCCCGTCGCGCACCAGCATGTGCTTGCCGCCGGCCAGGGCCACTTGCTGCGCGATGTTGCCCGGTGCTTCGCCGCCATCGGTCTTGATCACGTCGATGCGCGTGCCGGACTTGGTGTGCGTGAGCAGGCCGATGAGCGGGAAGTGCTTCTGCTTGTTCTCGTCCCACACCAGGAACCTGCCGTTGGTGACGAACTTGCCCGGGCTCACCACCTGCCCGCCGAGGAAGGTGAACTCCACCTTGCCGCGCGTGGGCACCGTGGCGGTGATCGGGGCCAGGCCGCTCTTCAACTGGCCGCCCTCGCGGCTCACCAGGATGCGCGCGCTCGCATTGGGGAAGTTGGGCATGTCCAGGGATGGACGGCCGAGCAACTGCACGTTGTCGGTGCCGGGGTCCAGGCCGTTCACGCGGAAGTCCACGATATCCTCATAGCGGTGATCGCTCTCCAGCACGCTCACCTTGTCCTGTCCGGTGCTCAACAGGCGGAACACGGTGAGGTCCACGCGGTCGGGCACCAGCTTGGGCACCCCGGTGAAGTACATCACGCTGGAAGCGGCGGCCTTGCCCAGCACCCACGCCTGTTCGGCCTGGCTGTAGCCGAACTCCCAGGGCGAGCTGCCGGACTTTTCCAAGGGAAGCACGCCGCCCAGACGCACCTCGCCGAGGCTCTCCGCGTCCAGGTCGATGTTGTTCGGCCACAGGAGCAGGCCGGTCACATCGGCCTGCGCGCGGTGGGTGATGAGCTTTGCCTGCGGCACGGTGATGCACCCCAGGTCCTTGTCGAAGCTCCACGGCGCCGTGGCCTTCACCTGCCACTGCCCGATGCCGAAGGCCAGTTGCGTGCCGCCGCCCTGCAGGCCGATGATGTCCTCGTTCATCACCTTCACGTCGCCCACGTCGATGTCCAGTTCGTCGGGCACCATGCCGGGGATGTCCGTGATGCGCAGCATGGTGCGCAGACTGAAGGTGTCGGTGGTGACGTAGCTCAACGTGCGCAGGGCGTGGGCCTTGAACCCGCGCAGGTTGAAGGCGATGTCCTTGGGCTGGGGGATCGCGATCACCCAGCCGCTTCCGCCGCCGTCGCCGTAGCCCATGTCCATCACGTTGTAGGTGCGTTCGGGCAGCGCGGCCGTGGAGCGGAAGGTGGTGATCACCGGCTGGTCCGGTCCTTCGCCCAGGAAGAAGCGGCCGTTGAAATCGTAGGTGAACTTGAAGGTGCTCAGCTCGGTGTTCACCAGGCCGCGCATGGCGCCGCCGACATCATCGGGCACCACGGTCACGCGCCCAAGTCCGAACAGGGACGGCACGCCTTCCAGGGTCATGTCGTGGCCGCCATGCAGCTTCAGCGCCACGTGCGTGGCGTCGGTCACCACGGCGCCATCCACGGGCACGGCGCGCGGCACGCCCAGCGCGTTGGGCGCACCGGGCTTCACCTTCACGCCGGTGAAGGGCACGCGCAGGTCGGGATGCGCCGCGGCGAAGTTGTCGTTGCCCGGCAGGCGGAAGAACGCGCCGCCGATGGTGGCCGTGCCGTCGGTGTGCGGTTGATAGTCCTCCAGCTCCACCATGAAGCCGAGCAGCGTGCTGATGTCGATGCCGGCGATGCGTTGCAGCTCGAGCTTGGTGTAGGGAAAGCTCCAAAGGCCATGCATCTCGTTGGCCGGTGGTGGCACGGGTGACGCGCCGCGCGCATCGCCGATCCAGGTGACGCCCTCCTCGTGCCTGGCGGCATGCACCACCACGGGTTGCAGCGGCACGCCATCGAGCACGTACTCGCCGATCTCGTCGGCGATGGTCTCCAGGCGGATGGGCCCATAGGCATCGCTGCCCAGTTCCACCCACACGCGCGCGTGGGGCACGAAGGCGGTGGTGCCCTTCTCCACCACGCGGCCCGCGAGCTTGGCGCCGGCCTCCAGCGTGATCACCAGATCGGTGTATTCGGGCGATACGTCGTTGACGATGAGCTTGTCCACGGGCACGAGGGATCCCGCCGCGGTCACCTTCAATCGGAACTCGTTGTCCTTGCTCGCGAAGCGGAAGTGCGCCTCGCCGCTGGCGGTGGTGTGGTCGGTGCGCTCATCGAGCTTCACCACGGCGCCGGCGATGGGCGAGCCGCCGGGGTCCAGCACCTTCACGCGCAAGCGGTGCAACTTCTCCTTCACCACCAGCACGCCCACGCTTTGCACCTGACCCGGTTGGGCGGTGATCGCTTTGGTGAACGTGGCCGGGAAGTACTTGTCCGAAAGCGGCTCGACCAGGATCGGCACGGCGGTACCGCTGGGGCATGGCGCGCGGAACTGCTCCACGACCGCCACGTCCGCGGCGCGTCCCGGCCCTTCACCGCCGCCGGAAGGAATGAAAAGGGTCTCGGTGCGTTCGGTGGGGCCGTCCCCGCCCTTCACGTCGCTCTTCACCGGACGGCCGCTTTCGTCCGCCACGTGGCCGGTGATCTTGCCCATGGAGGTCAGCAGGATGCCGCCGGTATGGTCCCATTGAAAGCCGAAGAGCAGTTGCTGCTTGCCCAGTTCGGGCCGCACGGCCGGCGCGAAACCTGGTTTGGTGACGCGCAAGGTCGCATCCGGCCCCTTGAACACGCCGTTCTCCACCAGCACGGGAATGTCGTCGAAGTGGAAGAAGCCCTTGTCGTCGGTCCACGCCACGCGCTTCTCTTCCGGCTGCAGGCCCTCTTGCGGGCACCATGCGCAGATCCCATCAAAGTCGTCGCCAAGGAACCAGTTGCTCGATGATCCATTGCCCGGGACCTGGTAGTGCAGCGTGAGTTCCACCTTGGCGCCGGGCACCACTTCGGTCACCGAGGCGATCACGCGTCCGATGACGCGCGGCTCCAGCGGCGCGGTGACGATCTCCAGCAGGTACTCCTTCACCTGGAACAGGCTGTTCACCAGGGACGGTATCACATAGGCGCCTGCTTCGGGATCCCATGCACCGATCTCCACGGGCCCGGTGGCATCGCCATACCACCATCCCCGCACCTGCGTGCCATACACCAGCGAACCCGACGTGGGATCGGTACGGGCCACCACGAAGTATTCGTCGGGCGTGATCCACGCATGCCGCACCAGGTCGCCGAGCACCACTTCACCCTGCGCGTTGGTGAGGCCTTCGGCCACCAGGTCGGCCGGGCCGAGGTCCGGAAGATCGAAGGTGCCGTTCAGGTCCTGGCCTTCGTCGGTCGGAATGCCGAAGGGGCGGTTGCCGGCGGTGCGCGTCACCTTCACCTGCATGTTGGGCAACGGCTGGCCTTGCAGCGTCTGGTTGGCCGTGTTGGTGGAGACCACCTTGGTGCGCAGGCTGTAGGAGCGCGCGTACACGGCCAGGTCGGGAAGTTGAAGGTCGTCGCCGGGCTGTGCCAGGATGCGCAGGTCGGGGCTGCAGTAGTATGGCGAGGCGATCTCCAGCATCAGCACGCGGTAGGCCAGGCCGGCCTGCACGGTGGGGATGTCCTCCATCACGGGCTGGTAGTTCTCGTTGAAGTGGTGGATGTACGGCTCGGCCACGGTCACCTGGGTGGCCTGGAATGCGGTGGGGTTCATCTGATGGTAGTCCAGCGTGAACTCGCCATCGGAACCGGTGGTGAAGGTGGCCAGCACGCGGCCGCGATGGGCGATCTCCTCCTTCAGCGCGTTGCCGGCCATGGCCTGGGGCTCGTTCACGCCCAGCACCACCACATCCTGTTCGGCGAGCACGTTGCCGTGCTGGGTCACCGTCACGTTCTCCAGCACCACGCGCTCCACCAGCCGCACCGGCATGTTCTTCAGCGGTCGCGCACCGGCGGCGGGCACCGGGTGGGGATCCAGCCATTTCTCGGTGGGGAAGGCGGGCAGCCCCGGGAACACCGGGGCCGACGAATAGAAGTCCGTCGCGTTCAGCCAGGCGTTGTCCATCATCGCGCCACCGGCGAGGTTCGCGGGCATCCCCATGGGATCCGAAGCGCCCCCCGGCATGTACAGGGGTGCCGCGTCAGGACCCGCGACGCTGTATCCGACATCGCCCGGCATCGTCGCGGTCTGCGCATCGTGCTTGAAGGTGTAGAGCAGCCTGCCACGCAAGCGCGCGTTGGGGATGGGCATCATGGCCAGCACGGGCGTGCCGGGAACCGATTGTTGCGCGCTTTGCGTCACGGTGGTCGTGGCCTGCTCCTTCAACATGAACAGGCACACCTCGCTCCGGCCCTGGTTCTGGATCACCACCATGTGGTTCAGGTCGCGCGCCACCACGGCCACGGCGTACCACACGTCGGGTTCCAGGATGGGATCGTAGGGCTGCCAGGTGTAGGTCGGCACCATCAGGTCCGACCGCACGATGGGGCTGTTGGCGTGGTAGTCGATGGCCTGCGCCATGGCTTCCACCGCGTTCTGCCCGGGAAGCAGTTCGATCAGGTAGAGGTCGTAGCGGATGTCGGCGCCGGCGAGCATGCCGATGGGCGGGCTCCAGGTGAAGGTGGGCCACGGCGTGCTGATGCTGTCGCCGCAGAAGGGCCAGGTGATCAGCGGCGGCTGCACGTCGGTGATGGTGAAGAAGAGGCAGCCCGAGGGCGCTTCGTCACTGAGCGGCTCACCGGTGGTGAAGTCGAGCGCGCGCACGCACAGGGTGTAATTGCCTTCGGGCAGCTGGCCGGTCATCACCACCGCGTCCTGCACGCTCTGTGGGGCATTGATGGTGACGTTCGTTGGATCAAGGAAGTCCAGCGATGGGCTGCTCGCGTACAGCAGGCGCGTTTCGAAAGCGGCGAGCGCGATGGGCTGCGGCGGCTGGTAGCTGGGGTTGGTGCGCGCGCTGTAGCCGTTGTCGCCTTCGATGTAGCCCACCAGCTTCAGGGAATGGACCTGGTCGGTGGTGTTGGAGAGGTTCACCAGCATCTGGTCCTGGTAGGCATAGAGGTAGGGGCTGAAAGGCGGGGTTACGACGGGGTTGACCGTGACCGGATACTGCGCGACGGCGTGACCGGCGGCCAGCAGCAGCATGCAACCGGGCAGGCGTACACGGTGGCGGAACAAGGCGGTGGAAGTCACGTGCGTGCTCATGGTCAGAATCGGATGTCGACGCCCAGCAGTCCCGTGTCTTCGGTGAAGGAGGGGATGGCCGGGTCGCCCGAATGGTTCATCTGGTGAAGGACCTGCAGCGTGAAGGCGAACCGCTTGGAGGCGTCGTACCCGGCGTCCAGGCCCAGTTGCCAGGTGGTGCCGGTGCCGCCACCGGGCAGGGTGTTCCACAGGTTGATGTTGCGCAGGCGCGTGCTCACCTTGTCCTTCATCCATTTGCGCCCGGCGGCCACCTGAATGCCCGAGCTCGCCGTGAACCCCACGTTGCTCTCGGTGCGGCGGTGGATGGGTCCGCCACCCACGGAGGCGCCCCACCGCTTCCAGCCGCGCGTGTAATTGAGCTCCAGGTGGATGCCGGTGAGCTGCGCGGCGTTGGTCACGCCCACGGTGAGGTCGTTCAGCGCGAAATGGTTCAGCGTGAGGGTGACGGTGTGCGCGCCGTTCGTCCGCGCGTAATGCAGCCTGGGTTGCACCAGCACGTTCCGGCTCACCTGCCGCAGCATCGCGGTGTCCTGCACGTTGGCGCGCACCGGCTGCTGGGTGATGCCGAAGTTGCTGAAGTTGACCAGCAGGCCGAAGGCCCTGCCGCCGGCGTAGTTCACGCCGACGTTGGTGATGAGGCGTTGCGCGGTGCTGGTGCGCAGCTTGCGCACGTTGTTGCGCTGCCATCCGCCGGTGAGGTTGAGGTGTACCTTGTTCTTCACCATCGAGGTGGCCATGGTGGCCGTCACCTGCCGCACGTCGTTCTGGAAGAAGTAGGCGCCCATGCTCTGGTAGCCGGGATCCACCTGGCGGAAGTTCAGTTTGTAGCGCGCGCGGCGCAGCTTCAGGTTCAACCCCGTGTCGAAGGCGAAGAGCCCGGAGGTGCTCAGGCGCGGGGTGTACACGTCGTAGAGGATGCCGGCCACCGTGGGATCCATGTCCACCTCGTCCGATCGCGTGTCGCGCGTGTAGGCGCTGCCTGCCGCGTCCACCTCCCAGCGCAGCTTCTCGCTGAGCTTCACCTTGGCGGCCACGCCGATCACCAGGTTCTCGGCCGGCGCGATGTCCGCATGCACCGGTTCGGCGATGGACGAGGGGTCGTCGCTGGCACGCAGCACCACCAGATCGACGAAGCTGTCCTCGGTGCCCACGCCCAGCTTCACCGCGTAGCCGCGGCGCTCGTAGCTGGGCGTGGGCACCGCGCTGAGGTAGGTCTGTGGATCGTAGGTGGCCGTGGTGTCCTCCTCCACCGCCCTGCGGAAACGGCCGTACACGAAGCCGAAGCGGAACTTGCCGGGGGTCAGTTCGATGCCCGCCATCAGCGCGCGATGGCCCGCCAGGGTGAAGCGCGAGAAATGCACGTCGCGGTAGCCCAGATGCACCTTGATCCATTTGTAGTAGGGACTGAGCCCGAACTGGTTGAAGGGCTGCTGGAACTCGCGGTCCTGGTCGCTCACCATCACCATGAAGGGCATCTGCACGCCTTGCAGCGTCATGGTGGGCGTGCCGCTGATGGTCCAGTAGAAGGGCGTGCGCCGCGGGTCGATGCCCCGCACGTTGTAGAAGCCGAGCTGCGCGCGCAGCCCCGCGCTGAACTGCACGGGTTGCACCTGGCCGATGGAGCCGATGTCCTGCGTGCGCACCGCGTGCGCCACCATCAACGCCGCCAGCAACGGCAGTGCTTTGCACGGGAACGGCGGGATGCGCGCGGTCATTCACCGTGAAGCTATCGGGGGCCGGGGGGCGCCCACGGGCCGATCGCGCGATCGGGCACTGCGATCGAGCAACCGGATGGGAGGCCGCCCGCTACACCTGGAACACCTTCAGGAATTCCTCGCGTTTGCTCTTGGCCAGGGGCACGGTGCTGCCGTCGTCCATCACCAGGTAGCCGCCATCGGTGCGCACGTACTTGCTCAGGTGCGCGGGGTTGAACAGGTGGCTCTGGTGGCTGCGGAAGAACCCCAGGGGCACGAGCAGGTCATCCAGTTCCTTCAAGGTGCGCGAGAGGAGCATCCGGCGGCCGCCGGCCAGGTGGATGTGCGTGTAGTTGCTGTCGGCCTCGCAGCGCACGATGTCCGCGGCGCCGATGAACTCCACGCCATCGCGCGTGGGCACCGCGATGCGGGGCGTGCGCGCGCCCTCGGGCCCCACGTTGTGCAGCAGCAGTTTCACGTGCTGGTCGCGCGGCTCGGCGCCAAGCCGTGCCAGCGCCTTGTCCACGGCCTGCTTCAGTTCGGCGGGTTGCACGGGTTTCAGCAGGTAGTCGGCGGCGCTGAAGCGGAAGGCGCGGATGGCGAAGGCGTCGAAGGCGGTGACGAAGATCACCTGCGCGCGCAGGGCGCCCAGCTTCTCCAGCACCTGGAAGCCATCCATGCGGGGCATCTGCACATCGAGGAAGACCAGGTCGGGATCGTGTTCGCGCACGGCGGCGATCGCTTCGGCCCCATCGGCGCACAGGGCCGCCACGGCGATGCGCGGGCAATGATGTTCCAGTTCCAGGCGCAGCGTTTCGCGGCTGTGCTTCTCGTCGTCGACGATGATGGCGGCGTGGCTCATGGCGTTGCGGCTTCCCGCACGAGGGGGATGTGTACGATGACGCGGGTGCCGGCAGCGACGCCGTCGGCATGGTGAAGGTCTTCCACGCGCGCGGTGACGCCCAGGCCCATGGCCTTGGCGGCCAGCTCCATGCGCTCGGCGGTGATGCGCATGCCGTAGGACCGGTCGCGCGGTCCCTGTCCCCGTTTCAGTTCCTCGGCCCTCGCGCGTCCGATCCCGTCGTCCTCGATGGTGCAATGCACGCCCGCGTCCTCCGGGGCGACGCGCACGCGCAGTTCGCCATGCCCGTCCTTGTTCATCAAGCCATGCCAGATGGCGTTCTCCACGTAGGGTTGCAGGAGCATGGGCGGCACCAGGAGGGCGTCGAGGTCCAGGGAGGGGTCCACGTCGAAATGCCACACGAACTTGTCCTCCAGCCGCAGCGCTTCGATCTCCACATAGAGGCGCAAGGCCTCCAGTTCGTCGCGCAAGGGCACCAGCGATGCGCGGCTGTTGCGCAGCACGCCGCGGATGAGCTGGGCGAAGGTGCCCAGGAACGCGGCGGTGCTGCGCGGATCCTTGGTGAGGGCGTAGTACTTGATGGAGTTGAGGCTGTTGAAGAGGAAGTGCGGGTTCATCTGCGCGCGCAGGGCCTGCATCTCCACTTCGGCCAGGCGCCGCTTGAAGTCGGCCTTGCGCCGGATGGCGCCGATGCGCGTGCGGATCAGGAGCGCGGCCAGCGCCAGCACCCCGAGCGATGCGCCGATGATGAACGCGATCGTGCGATACCACGGGGCGGCCACGCCGATCCGCAGCGTGCGCACGTTGTCCATGTACCGGCCGTTGAGGGATGTGCGCACCTGCAACGTGTGGACGCCTGGCGCCAGCGCGGCGAAGAGCAGCGAGCGCTCGGCGCCCAGATCGCGCCACGCGCTGTCCTGTTCCAGCACGCGGTAGTGATAGTGATGGTCCAGCGGAAAGCTCATGTCGATGGCCGCGAAGGCGATGCGCAACGGCTGGTCCGACCACCGCAACTGGATCCGTTGGTCGCTGGTGAACGGCGCGCCGAGCGGCAATGGCCCTGTGGCGCCGGTGGCCGAGGTCCATTCGATGGACGCGGGCGCGCCAGGCACGAGCAGCTCGCGCGTATCGAACACCTGCAACAGGGGCTCCCCTTCCACGCCCAGCACCAGGCGGCCGTCGTGGGTCACCAGCAGCGCGGCATCGAGCGTTTGCAGCGTGGCGATGCCGTCGTGCAGGGTGAAGCGCCGCCTGATCCCGCTGCGCGTGTCCAGCATCCCGATGCCGAAGTCCACGGCCCAGATGCGGTCGTGCCGGTCGATCACCAGGTCGTGCGTGGCTTCCAACCCCGGCATCGCCTGCTGGCTGAAGGCGCCGTCGGCGCCGACTTCCACCTTGCGCAAGCCGGCTTGCGCGCACGAAACCCACATGGTGCCGCCGCCGTCGCGCACGATGCTCCGGATATGGGGTTCGCTGAATCCTCCGCGCTCCGTGGGATCGTGACCGAAATTGAAGCACGCACCCGAGCGCGGGTCCATCACGCTGAGGCCGGCGCGGGTGCCCACCCAGATGCGGCCCAGGGTGTCCTGGGCCAGGGCGCGGATCTCCGCATCGCCGACCAGCGAGCGGGGGTCGCCGGGGCGATGCCGATGGTTGTCCGATACGCCACCGCGCGCATCGATCCGGAACAAGCCCGCGTTGGTGCTGCCCGCCCACAGGTTCCCCTCGCGGTCCTCGAAGAGCGAACGGCACCGCACGCCATCCATGCCGTTCACCGGCGTGATCGTGGCGGCACCGCGCGGCATGCGGAACACCCCCCGCCGCGTGGCCACCCACAGCGCGCCATCCCGCGCCACCAGCAGGCGGTCGATCCTCGCGCTTCGCAAGCCGCCATCGGGCGGAACGGCGATGACCTCCCAGTGCCCATCGCCCTGGAGGCGGAGCAGGCCGGGGCCGTCGTACGTGCCCACGAGAAGCGAACCATCCGAAGGATCCTCCGCCAGCGCCGAAACCCATACGGGCGATCCCTCCACGACGCCGTCATCGGGATACGTGAGGTACGTACTTCGATGCCGTGGGCGCGAGAGTTGGAAGGGCCCAAGGTCGGTGCAGAGCAGCAGGGTGCCATCGCGCAGCCCCAGCGGAATGCGCACCGCGATCCCCATCAGCTCCCTGGGAGTGCCTTCCAGGGGGTGGCGAACGGTGAAAAGTCCCGTGCGTGTATCGAGCACCACCATGCCGACGTCGAGCGTGCTCACCCACAGGCTGTGCGCATCGCGAACGCAGAAATGAGCGACGAACGAGGTGGGGGATCCGTCCGGCCGGCGGTAGGTGATCAGCCCACCGCCCCCGCCGCGCAGGTCGTAACGCACCACGCCCAGGCTCCAGTGGCACAGCCAGAGCGAACCATCCTGCACGATCGAGTGCCCCGCATAGTAGGGCACCTCCTTCAGCGGCGAGACCAGCGCGTTCCATGCACCGGTGGCGGGGTCGAAGCGGTGGACCGCGTCTGAAGCCACCACGAGCAGACGGCCTTTGTTCATGGGATCGCCATGCACCGCATGGCATGCGATGGCGTCGGAAGGACCATGCGAGCGCGGCCGCTCGTTCAGATCGCCGATGCTGAACAAGCCCTTCGTGGTGGCGAACCAATGGCGCCCGCCATACCCTGGCAGCGTGTGCAGGCAGCGCGGCCAGCCTTTTTCGGAAGGCGGCTTCAAGCGCCGCGCGGTCCGTGTGCGCAGGTCGAAGACGCAAGGACCGTTCTCCGTGGAGAGCCACAGCAGGGTGTCCCCACCGGTGGCGATGTTCAGGATGGTGCGCCCGGCGATGGTGGTGCTGTCCAGGGGATCGTGGCGGTAATGCACCACGTCCACTCCATTGGTCACCAGCAACCCTTCCCAACTGCCGAACCACACGCGACCTTCGGCATCCTGCACGGCGGTGTACACCGGGAGGTCCGTCAACCCCGGCAAGTGCCGTACACGCAGCAGCGGATCGCCCACGGGGAGCAGTGGGGGCTGGGCCTGCGACCAGGCAATCCCTGGAAGCAACGCGCAGAGGACCGCTCGCATCGTATGCCTCACCCCCCGAAGGTCGATGATCGGGGCCCGACGACACTTGCCCGATCGAGCGGCAGGCCCTTCCGATCGCGCAACGGCGATCCTGCCCGCAGCCGGAGCAGGATGTCCGAGCGGGTCATCGCCCTGGTACACCGGACGCCCCCCCTCCGACCGGCCCATGATCCCCGTCATGCTCCGGTCCGCCCCCGATGCCCTTCCTTTGCGTTATTCCCGGCGGGGCATAACGCTCAAAGTCTGAGCGAAGGACCCTCCGGAACGAACACCACATGAAGATCATCGACCCCGACACCGGTAAGCGCCTCGACGGGAAAGGCGCGAAGGACCTGGACATGCGCACCCTCAAGCGCACCGACCCCGTGCAGCGCGAAGTGGTCAAGGAACTGAACGCCTCGGAGCATTCGCCCATGGACCCGCCCGACGCGTACGGCGGCCATGCCGTGGAGGCGGTGGCCTACGAGGAGCTGCACCCGCTGATCCAGCGGTACATGGACGAACACCGGAACGCCGAGGCGATGATCGACCGCTTCGAGCAGGCGATGTCCCGCTTCAAGGAGGCGCGCTACAAGCTGGACAACGACATCAACGAGACCTTCCGCGAGTTCTTCACCTTCTTCGACGACAAGGTGCTGGATCACAACCGGCGCGAGGAGCGGCAGCTCTTCCCCCTGCTGCACGCCCGCCTGATCGAGAGCGGCGAGCGCAGCACCGGACCCAGCCCGACCACCGCGGTGGACCTCATGGAGGACGACCACACGCGGTTCATCCAGCTCGGCGCGCTGGCCTTCAACCTGCTGGGGCTGGCGGCGCGGCTGCCCGACCCGCGCTCGGCGCTGTTCACCCACGACGCGGCCTTCGACGCGGCGCGCGAACTCACCGAGGCCCTGCGCCTGCACATCCACCGCGAGGACAGCATCCTGTTCCCGATCGCCCACAAGCTCCTCTCCCGCGAGGATCTGGACGCCCTCGCCAAGTGACCCGGTGATGCAAGGCGCCCTCGCACCGCTCACCGACACCTTCGGGCGCAGGCACGACTACCTGCGCATCTCGCTCACCGAGCGGTGCAACATGCGCTGCACCTACTGCATGCCCGAGGAGGGCATCCCGCTGCGACCGCGCGAACAGTTCATGCGGCAGGAGGAACTGCTGGAGATCGCCCGCGTGTTCACGGAACTGGGCGTGCGCAAGATCCGCCTCACCGGCGGGGAGCCGCTGATCCGCCGCGATGCCGGGGAGATCATCCGCGGTCTGGCGCGCCTGCCGGTCGAACTGGCCATCACCACCAACGGCGTGCTGGCCGATCGCTTCGTGGGCACCTTCCGCGAGGCCGGCCTGCGCAAGGTGAACGTGAGCATGGACAGCCTGCGGCCCGAGCGCGTGAACGCCATCACCCGCCGCGATCACTTCCACCAGGTGCGGTCCAACATCGACCTGCTGCGCCGCGAAGGCTTCGACCTGAAGGTGAACGTGGTGCTGCTCCGGGGCACGAACGACGACGAGATCGCCGATCTCGTGGACTGGTCGGCGCGTGAGGACCTGCAGGTGCGATTCATCGAGTTCATGCCCTTCGACGGCAACCGGTGGGACCTGCGGCTGGCTGTTCCGCAGCGCGAGATCCTCCACCACGTGGCCGTGCGTTTCGGCGCGGACCGCATCGAGGTCCTGCCGGGGGCCGACCACGACACCGCCCGCCACTACCGCATCAAGGGCGCCCGGGGCGGGTTCGGCATCATCGCTTCGGTGAGCAATCCCTTCTGCGACACCTGCAACCGCCTGCGCCTCACCGCCGACGGCAAGATGAAGAACTGCCTGTTCTCCGGTGGCGAGACCGACCTGCTCGACGCGCTCCGCCAGGGCCACGACATCCGCCCGCTGATCACGGAGGGCGTGCTGCACAAGAAGCGGCGGCGCGCCGGCATGGACGACCTGGACCAGCTCAGCGATCCCGCGCGGCACACGGCCAACCGCAGCATGGTGGCCATCGGAGGCTGAACAACAAGGCAGGCGACGCGCCTGGCGAACTCACTGCACGCACAGCACGGAGAAGGCACCGTTCCCCGATGCGGGCACCGGGTGGGCTGATGGCACGTCCGCGCCCGGTGCCATGTCGTCCAGGCCCGCGGTTTGGCAGAACAGTTCGTCGATGCCGAAGGTGCCGTCGTGGGTGAGCGGACCGCCGCTCACGAGCATCAGGATGGAGATGCGGAACGTGGTCACGGCGTGCGAGGACCTTGGGTGTTCGATCCAAGTACCGAAGGTGGATCGGCCGGATACGGCGGGGGGACCGAAGCCGCGGCAACATCCGGCCAAGTATTGGCCGATGACCGATGCACCGCGAAGGATGGGCCGGGACCGCTATCCGTTCTCCCACTTCGGCGGGCGCTTCCCCAGGAAGGCGGCGATGCCCTCGTTGGCGTCGGCGGTGGCCATGAGCTGCTGGGTGTACATCTCCTCCAGGCGCGGCAGGAAGTTGCCGAGCACATGGTTGAACTTCACCCGTGCGGCGCGCACGGCGAAGCGCAGGGAACTCGCGCTCTTGGGCAGGATGTGCCGGGCGGCCCATGCGTCCGCCCCCGCGATCAGCGCGTCGCGGTCGGCGAAGACCTCATGCACCAGGCCGATGCGCAGGGCTTCGTCGGCGCCGATGCTGCGGCCGGTGAGCAGCAGCTCTTCGGCGCGGGCCAGGCCGATCTTTTCGGGCAGGATGATCGAGGCCGGCGGTGGGAACACCCCGAGCAGGATCTCCGGCTGACCCATCTTGGCGCCCGACTCGGCGAAGAGCACGTCGCACATCAGCGCCAGTTCCAGTCCACCGCCCAGGCATTGGCCGCCGATCCTGGCCACCGTGGGGATGGCCAGCGCCGCCAGGCCGTGGAAGAGCTGGTGGAAGGACCGCAGCATCACGGGCGCGGCATCGCGCTGGTGCTCCTCCACGCTGGCGCCGAAGCTGAAGTGCTTGCCCGCGCCCTCGAAGGTGATGAGCTTGAGCGATGGATCGTCCTTGAAGCCGTCGAGCACCTGCTGCAGCTGTTCCATCATCACGTGGTCCAGCACGTTGCCCTTGCCGTCGTCCAGCGTGATGCGGGCCACCTGGCCGCCGTGCTGCCAGGCCAGTTTGATCTTGCCCAGGTCGCGGTCCTGCTTCGCGTGCGTGGCGGCGGTCGTGGCGTTGTTCATGCCTTCTCGGTCTTGTACTGCGGTCCGATGGCGCGTTGTAGCTCGTCGTTCCAGGGATGGCCCTGGGCCAGCAGTTGCCGCAGCTTGATGAAGTCCACCTCGCGCTTGTCCTTCGGTCCTTCGTTGAACGCCTTGAAACCGGCCCGGGCCTCGGTCATCATGTTCAGCGCGAGCCATTCGCGGCTGCTCTCCTTGTTGCGCTCCCAGTGTTCGAGCTTCTTCTTGCGGATCTCGCTGAGGGATTTGGCCGTGCAGTTGGGAAAGGTGTGCAGCAGCTTGGCGATGAGCCGGTCCACGGCCTTGTCCAATTCGCCCAGATCGATGATGCCCTTCTTGAGCAGTTCCTTGCCGCGCGCGGCCTCCTCACCGGCGCGCCACTGGCCGTACACGATGTTGCCCATGTCGTCCAGGAAGCGGTCGGTGACCACCAGCGGGTTGGGCACGTAGCGGCCGTCGATCTTCAGCGCGGGCACGATCTCGGTGACCAGCCCGATGAACCTGGCGTAGTGCGCGCTCCAATGCTCGCAGAGGGTGAGCGACTGGGTGGCGCGTTCGTAGCCCACGTACAGATGCAGGAAGTCGGTGGACCCGCCGATGGCGGCGCTGCCGTGTTTGGGTCCGGCCTGCCCGAAGCGGGCCAGGTCGCTGGCCACGGTGAAGTCGCAGGCCATGCCGATCTCCTGACCGCCGGCGATGCGCATGCCGTTCACGCGGCAGATCACCGGCTTGTCGCACTTGAGGATCGCGCTCACCATGTCGTTGAAGAGCCGCATGTATTGCGCGTACTCCTGCGGGTTGCCGGCGTAGTACTCGGCGTATTCCTTGGTGTTGCCACCGGTGCAGAAGGCCTTGTCGCCCACGGCGGTGAACACCACGGCCACCACGCTGCGGTCGTTGCCGGCCTCGCCGAAGGCCAGGATCACCTCCTTGACGGCCTGCGTGGTGTAGCTGTTGAACTGCGCGGGGTTGTTCAGGATGATCCACGCGTTGTACAGCCCTTCCACGGGCGATCCGTCGTGGTCGCGGCAGGGACGTTTCTCGAAGAGGATGTCCCGGTATTCGGTGCGGGTGATGCGGTGGTCCTTCAATTCCATGGTCCGTGTCATTGGCGATCGGGCACCAGCACCGATCGTTTGGTGTACTTGTGCTGAAGGGTGTCGCGGAACACCTCGTTGATGGCGGAAAGCGGGAAGGTCTGCACGAAGTCGCCGATGCGCAGCTTGTCGGTGGCGATCAGGTCGAGCACCTCGGGATAGAGCTCGGCGCGGCATCCCCAGGTGCCGATGAGCCTGGCGTCGAAGGCCATCAGGTTGCTGAGGCGCACTTCCACGCGGTCCATGGTGAAGCCCACGATGCTGAGGGTGCTGGTGAAGGTGAGCAGGCTGAAGGCGAGTTCCTGCCCGGCCTTGGTGCCGCTGATCTCGAAGATCTTCCAGCCCAGCTTGGGAGCGCCGATCTCGCCAGCCAGCGTTTTCACGCGCTCCTTCACCTCCTTGGCGTCCATGCCCCTGGTGTTGAGCGTGGCGTCGATGCCGTGGGCGCGGGCCAGGGCGAGCTTCTCGTCGTTGATGTCCAGGGCGATCACCCTGGCGCCGAGGATGCGGGCGATCAGAGCGCCGTAAATGCCCACGCCGCCCACACCGATCACGATGGCCAGGTCGCCGGCCTCCAGTTCGGAACGCTTCATCACCTGGTAGGGCGTGCTGATGGCGTCGGCGATCACGGCCAGCTGCTCCAGCGGATGCTGTTCCAGCACCGCGTCCGGCACTTCGCACAGGAAGCGCGAGGGCACCACCACGTGCGAGGCGAAGCCGCCGTGCAGGTCGTTGCCGGGCATCGCCTGCCTGCGGCAGATGTTGCTGCGGCCCTTGCGGCACAGGTCGCATTCGCCGCAGGGCATCACGGCCGGAACGATCACGTTGCGCCCCATCCACTTCGGGTCGCCGTCCACCACCGTGCCGCTGATCTCGTGGCCCAGGGTGAGGGGCAGGGGGTGCTTGGTCTGCACGCCGTGGTGCCAGAAGCTCAGGTCGGTGTGGCACACGCCGCAGCCCGCCACGCGCACCAGCACTTCGCCGGGGCCCGGGGCGGGCAGGGGCTGTTCGTGCCGGGTGAACTCCGCGTCCACGGCCACCATGCGCCATTGGTGCATCGTTCCGCTCATGCTTCGCTCGTGGGGTGTTGGTGATGGGGTTGCGATCTACCGGTCGTCATGCTCATGGGGAATGATCCGCGTCACGCTCCGGGCGGGGTCATGCTTCCTGCGCCGGGCGGCCGGCGGGTGTCGTGGCCTGCTCTTCCTGGCCGCGGCGTTGCAGATGGTGGTCGCGCGCGGTGAGGGCGGCGCCGAAGGACACGACGTACTGCGGCGCCTCCAGCACGCGCAGTTCGGTGCCGAGCTTCTGCTGCAGGATCTCGCGCAGGTAGGGATGGTGGCCGATCACCCCGCCGATCATCACCGTGGGGATCCCCGGGACCAGCCGCAGCTTGGCCACCTTGGTGGCGATGCTCAGGTAGATGCCCCGCGCGATGTCCTCGGTGCGCATGCCGTCGAAGATCCAGTTCATGATCTCCGTCTTGGCGAACACGGTGCAGAAGCTGTTGAGTTCCTTGTCGTAGCTGCTCAGCGAGGCCAGCTGGCTCATCTCGGCCGTGTTGATGCGCGCGCGTTCGGCGATCTCGCTCAGGAAGGCGCCGGTGCCGGCGGCGCACTTGTCGTTCATGTGGAAGTTCTCCACGTTGCCCTGCGCGTCGCAGCGGATCACCTTGATGTCCTCGCCGCCGATGTCGATGATGTTGAGCTCGCCCTTGAGGTGGTGCTGCACGCCGACGGCGGCGCAGCCGATCTCGGTCTTCACCAGGTCGGTGGCGCCGAAGTGTTTGCGTCCGTAGCCCGTGGCGCAACTGTGCCGGATGCGGAAGCCGCTGCTGATGGCGCTCATCACGTTGGCCACGGCCTGCCGGTCGGCGCCCAGGGTGGGCAGGCCGTAGCGGAACAGGGCGTTGCCCTGCTCGTCGATCACGGTGAACTTGGTGAAGGCCGAGCCCAGGTCCACGCCCAGGTAGGAGGGTGTGTCGCGGTACATGGCCGGCACCGCGCCTTTCTCCACCAGGCCCTTTTCCAGGATGTGGCGGAACACGTCGCCGGCGGGTCCGGGCACGCGCGACACGATGTTCTTGTTGGTCATGGCCTTCACCATGTTGTTGAAGGCCAGGTTGAGCGAAGTGCGCACGTAGTGCTTGCGGCCGTAGTGGACGATCTTGCCGTTGAAGTGGTCGATCTCGGTGGGCCGGCCATGGATCAGGTCCACGGCCAGGCTGGGGAAGTGGTCGCCCCCGCGGCGCAGGTAGCGCATGCAGTGGCGGATGAAATCGTCGGGGAAGCGGATCTTCTCCTGCTCGGCCACGGCCACGGCTTCGTGGATGATGCGTTCGATGAGCTCGCGCGAATCGGGGTCGTTCATGGCCTCGGCCATGGTGAGGCGGCCCACGCCGCAGAGCGCGCTGAGCGATGCGTTGAGGATGGTCTTCTCCCAGCTGCGATGCAGCAGCGCGAAACTGTCCAGCGCCACGGTCTCCAGGCCCGCGCGGGTGAGCAGTTCGGCGAGTTCGCGGGCGCGCGCCGACCGGCTGTCGTCGATGCTGCCCAGGTAATTGGGCGGCTGGTTGAAGTTGACGCGCAGCGTGTTGGGGCCGATGATGTTGCCCGCGTAGTTCACCACCATGCGCAGGGTCCTGCCCGTCCCGAAACCGGCGGCGAGCATCTGCTCGGTGTCGATGCCGTTCTGGGCGGACACCACCAGCAGGTCCGGGCCGTTGAGCACCTGGGCCTCCTGCACGGCCTCCTCGGTCTGGTAGGTCTTGGTGGCGAAGAAGAGCACGGTGGGCGCATGCTCCTTCAACGCGGCGATGCTCTCGCACACGGCGATGTCCGTGGCATGGTCCTGCAGGGCGCCCTCCAGCCGCAGGCCTTCCTCGCGGATGCGCTTGGCGCGCGTGGGGTTGCGCACCACCACGGCCACGCGGGCGCCGGCCAGTTGAAGCTTGGCGGCCAGCACCATGCCCACCGGCCCCAGGCCGATGATGCCGAGGCGTTCCGGCGCCCGCCCGGTCGTTGCCTCGCGGCCGGCCCCGTCGTTGCTGGTCCCTTTCACTGCGTTCATCCCCTGGTGTTCTTTCGTTCCGGTCCGTTCATCGTGCCCGCCGCCCACCCCGCCGGCGATCCGCGATCATGATCATCCCACGCGCACCCGCTCCTCCAGTTGTTCCAGGAAGGTCTCGATGCGCGTGGTGCTCTGCCCGTCGCTGAAGAAGCGCATGTCGCACAGGTCGCCTTCCACCACCAGCGCGGGCACGCCGGTGAGGGCCTTCAGCCGCTGCGGCATGCCGAACTTGGCGTTGCTGTTGTTGAAGCAGGTCTTCGAGTCGTGGTACACGATGCCGTCGATGCGGTACTCCTCGAACCACCTGGTGAGCATGGCCATCTTGGCCTTCTCGCTGCGGTTGATGAAGATCTCCGTGTAGGCCCGGGCGGTGCTCTCCCAGGGGTCGCGCTCGTCGAAGCGGTCGAAGACCCAGCTGCTGCAGTAGGTGCTGGCCACCACGGCGGCGTTGTTGGAGGCGAAGAGGTCGCCGAGCATGCGCAGGCGGCCCCAGATGGGCATGCCCTCCCAGAAGATGCGGCTGCGCACGCGCGGGATGAAGCCGCGGCCTTCGCGGGCGTTCGCTTCCAGTTCCTCCAGCAGGGCGGCGTAATAGTCGCGCGCCTCCTGGGTTCCGCGCATCACCACGATGGGACCCATGTGGATGGTGCCGTCGAAGAAGCTCAACGGCGGATGGTCGGCGGCGCTGGTCTTCAGCACCCGCTGCCACAGGAGCGTGGCCTCCTTGCTCAGGCGCACGGTTTCCCGGAAGCGGTCCAGGTCGAAGCGCCGGCCGCTGACCTGCTCGCACACGGGCACCATCCGCTCGAACTGCCGCACCACCAGGCGCACTTCCTCCTCGCCCACCTCGTCCAGGTACCGGGGCGGATGCACGCCCAGGATCGGGCACTTGAAGGCGTCGGCGAAGAAGGTGAACCAGTCCTCCACCTCGCGGCATTGGTTGGTGTTGTACACGATCAGGTCGGGGCGTGGCAGGCCATCCAGCCCGTAGTGCTTGCGCAGCGGCGTCTCCTTGCGCAGGTACGCGCCGATGTCGGCCGTGGTGTAGGAGCACACGTGGCCGCTGTAGCCGCACTTCACCGCCTCGGGGATGTGGTCCATGGCGGTGCGGGTGGCGCCCAGCAGCGCGCCGTGGTTCTCGGGGAAGTAGACCTCGAAGCCGAAGGACCGCAGCAGTTCGGCGGGGCCCACGCTGGTACACCAGGCCACCTTGTGCGCGCCGGATCCCAGCCGCTGGAAATACGCGGTCATCAGCTCCTTGAGCCGCCCGGTGTTGCGGATGGAGTAGCCCTGCGCGCTCATGGGTCCTTCGGTGCGGGAGGATCGGGTTGGTCGTCCAGCCGGATCACATACGCGTCCTCCGGCGGCATGCCGGCATCGTCGTACAGGTGGTCGAGGTGTTCGCGGTAGGTCTCCAGCACCTTCACGGGGGCCACCTTCATCGAGGGGGTGAGGGTGCTCTTCTCCAGCGAGAGGTCGTCGTCCACGATCACGGCCTTGCGCACCTTGCTGAACTTCTGGCCGATGCTGCAGTTGGCGTTCTTCAGGCAGCCGCGCAGGCATTGCCGCAGTTCGCTCAGGTCGCGCGGGCACAGGCAGCCGTCCATCGGCGTGATGGCGTAGTCCGGGTTGGCCAGCTGTTTCCGGTTGGGGAAGAGCAGCGCCACGGGATAGTCCTGTCCGTTGCCGCTCACCACGGCGAACGACACGTAATGGCAGTTCTGTTCGATGGCGCGCTCCAGGTCGGTGGGGATCACCTTCTCCCCGTTGCTCAGCTTGAAGATGCGGTCCTTGCGCGACACGATGCGCAGGCCGGCGGGCCCCATCTCGCCCACGTCGCCCGTGCGGAACCAGCCGTCGTCGGTGAAGATGCCGGCGTTGGCCTCGTCGTTCCGGTAGTAGCCGCGCATCACGTTGGGGCCCTTCACGAGGATCTCGCCCTCCTGGTCGATGCGCACCTGCACGCCGGGGATGGGCATGCCCACCACGCCGGTGGCGCGCTTCACGGTGGGGTCGGTGAGCGTGCAGCAGGGCGATGTCTCCGTCAGTCCCCATCCCTCGATCACGGGCACGCCGTGCTGCTCGAAGGCATCGCTCAGGCGCTGCGGCAACGCGGCGGCGGCGGTGAAGATGAACTTCAGCCCGCCGTGGAAGAAGAGTTCCTCGGACTCCCGGCTCTCGCGGCTCTGGTCGTAGAGCGCCTGGTACACCTTGGGCACGCTGAAGAACACGGTGGGTTGCACCACGCGCCAGTTCGCCATGATCTCCACGGCATCGCGGCCCAGCGACGATTCCAGGTGCATGCACGCGCCGCGGTACAGCACGTTGAACAGTTCGAAGATGCCGCCGAAGCTGTGGTGCCAGGGCAGGTAGGAAAGGAAACGGTCGTGCTCGTCCAGGTCCCACCAGGTGGTGGCCGAGAGGGCGTCCTGTTGCGAGAGGATGTTGCGGTGGCTGAGCTGCACGCACTTGGGCACGCCCATGGTGCCCGAGGTGTACATGTTCAGGCAGATCGAATCGGGATCCTGCGTGGTGTCGATCGCGCCCTCGTCGGCGGGATGCGAGAGCAGCATGCTGAAGGGAACGATGTCCTGGATGGCGGATCCCGCGGGATCCACCTCGTCGAGGGAGATCACGAGGCGCAGGTCCAGGTCGGCGCCGAGCTTCTCGATCTGGGCGGCGCCGGCGGCGGTGAGGAAGCGCGCGTCGCTGTGGCGGATGAGCAGTTCGGCGGTCTCGCGTTTGAAGTGGGCGAAAATGGGCACGGCGATGCCGCCGACGGCCATCACGGCCAGTTCCATGCGCAGCATGTCCAGCCTGTTGGGCGAGAACAGCACCATCTTGTCGCCCGGCGCGAAGCCGCGCGCGCGCAGGGCGGTGGCCGCGCGGGCCACGTCGTCGCCCAGCTGCCGCCAGGTGATGCTCCTGTAGGTGCCGCCGGCGTCCTTTTCGGCGAAGACGGGCCGGTCGGCGAAGCGCGCGGCATTGGTGCGCACCAGGTCGGCCACGTTCCGGAAACGCAGCGGTGGCGCGTTGTGCGTGGGGGCGCTCATGGGGGCGTGGGTCAGGCTTCCACGGCGAGGCTCTTCTCCTTGATCTTGAAGTGCCGGTAGCCGCCCCAGAGCGCCGCGCCGATGGCGCCGCTGTGGATGGCGTCCGGGTGGGTCACCATCTTCAGGGGTTTCTTGCTCTCGTTGCTCAGTTCCTCCATGGCCTGCACCATGCCGATGTTCATGGCGATTCCGCCCATGAGGGCCACGGGGTCCTGCGCCTTCAGCGAACTGAGCAGCCGCACCGAGCGGTTGGCGATGGAGAGGTGGATGCCCTTGATGATGTCGGGCGTGGAGATGCCGCGCGACACGCTGTTGATCACGTCGGTCTCGGCCAGCACGGCGCAGATCCCCGAGGGCAGTTCGGGTTTCTCGCTCTTCAGGCTGATGGGTCCCACCTCGTCGATGCTCAGGCCCAGGTAGCGCGAGATGTTCTCGATGAACTGGCCCGAGCCGCTGGCGCACTGGCCGGTCATCTTGTAGTCCAGCACGCGGCCGTGCTCGTTGATGCTGATGGCGCGGACGTACAGCGCGCCCATGTCCACCACGGTGCGCGAGCCGGGACAGAGGAAGAGGCCACCGCGCGCGTGGGTGGTCATGCTGTAGAAGTGACCGGTCTTCTTTTCCACCAGTTCGCCCTCGCCGGTGCTGGCCAGGTAGGCGATGTCGCGGTCGTAGTTGAGCTTGTTGCGCTCCAGCACCATGTCCACGGCATCCACCACCACTTCCTTGGGGTTGCGCTTGCGGATCTTCTCGATCTGCTTGTCGAGCAACCGGTGTTCGTTGCTCCCGTGGTCGTAGCGCATCAGCACGGTCTTCACGTAGCTGCCGCCCACGTCCACGCCCATGGTGAGGATGTTGGTGTCGTTCATGATCGGAGGTCTTTACGGGTTGTGGTGCATTGCAGGAGGATGCCCTGTCCGCGCAGGTGCGCGATCACGGCGTTGAAGCAGGTGGCATCGGCGCCCAGTTGCTCTGGCGCGGTGATGCCGGGCCGGCGGTGGCGCCCATCGGCCACCAGCAGCGCGGCGGCGATGCAGGTGTGCCCCGTGGTGCGCGCCATGGAGGTGGCGCCGGTGGCGGTGTCCATGCGGTCGAGCAACTGGTACACGTGCCGTTCCCGGGCGTCCTCCACCGTCACGCGCATCACCGTGAGGTCCTCATCGCCGGGTTGCATGGCCCACTGTCCGGCGAGCAGCTTCGTGGCGAGGTGCAGCGGCACCACGGTGGTGCCGTCCACATCCATTGGTTCCTTGCTGAAGAGGCCGGCCGTGCGCAGCGTGCGCATCAGCTCCGCATGGCCGGGGTAGCGCAGGGTCTTCTCCTTCATCTCCGGCACATGGGGCATGGTGCGCAACAGGGTGCGCAGCCCATCGGTGTTGAAGGCTTCG
>CAYMXP010000016.1:0-67935 GCA_964394425.1 uncultured Chryseobacterium sp.
GATGTGGCTGATGTTACAGGCGAAGCAGCCCGACGATTTCGTGCTCGCCACCGGCAAGACCTACACCGTGCGCCACTTCATCGATCTGGCCTTCGCCGAGGTGGGCATCAGGATGGATTGGAAGGGCAGGGGCGCGAACGAAAAGGGCTACGACCGCAAGACCGGCAAGCTCCGCGTGGCGATCGATCCGCGCTACTTCCGTCCGGCGGAAGTGGATCACCTGGAGGGCGACCCCG
Source organism: uncultured Chryseobacterium sp. (assembly GCA_964394425.1). GTDB lineage: Bacteria > Bacteroidota > Bacteroidia > Flavobacteriales_F > PHOS-HE28 > PHOS-HE28. The sequence goes on from CAYMXP010000016.1 coordinate 237, forward strand.
CGAAGGCGCGCCGCGTGCTGGGCTGGAAGCACAAATACGAGCTCCCCGACCTCGTTCAGGAGATGGTGCGCGAGGACCTCAAGCTCTTCCAGCGCGACGTGTACTTGAAAAAAGGCGGGCACAAGATCCTGCATGAGAACGAGTGATGGACCCAGTTGCGAGTTGCGAGTTGCGGGTTATGGGTTGAACGCGCGCAACCCGTAACCCGCAACTCGCAACCGATCAACCATGAACCAGTCAGACAAGATCTACGTCGCCGGCCACCGCGGCATGGTGGGATCGGCCATCGTGCGCCGACTGCAGAAGGAGGGCTTCACCAACATCGCCACGCGGGGCAGCAAGGAACTGGACCTGAAGGAACAGGCGGCCGTGCGCGACTTCTTTGCGAAGGAAAAGCCGGCCTACGTCGTGCTCGCGGCGGCGAAAGTGGGCGGCATCCATGCCAACAACGTCTACCGCGCCCAATTCCTCTACGAGAACCTGATGATCGAGAGCAACGTGATCCATGCCGCGTACGAGAACGGCGTGAAGAAGCTGCTCTTCCTCGGATCAAGCTGCATCTATCCGAAGATGGCGCCCCAGCCGTTGCGGGAGGAGAGCCTGCTCACCGGCCTGCTGGAGCAGACCAACGAACCCTACGCCATCGCCAAGATCGCGGGCATCAAACTCGCCGAGAGCTACCGCCGGCAGTACGGCTGCAATTTCATCAGCGCGATGCCCACCAACCTCTACGGGCCCAACGACAACTACGACCTGAACAACAGCCACGTGCTGCCCGCGCTGATCCGCAAATTCCACACGGCGAAGATCTCGGGCGCTGCAGCGGTGGAGGTCTGGGGCACCGGCTCGCCGCGCCGGGAGTTCCTGCACGTGGACGACCTGGCCGACGCCTGCTTCTTCCTCTTGCAGAATTACGATGAGGAGCTCTTCGTGAACATCGGCACGGGCGAGGACCTCACGATCAAGGAGCTGGCCGAGATGATCCGAGACATCGTGGGTTTCACCGGCGAGTTGAAGTGGAACACCGGCAAACCCGATGGCACCCCGCGCAAGCTGATGGACGTTTCACGGCTGCACAACATGGGCTGGAAGCACCGCATCGGCCTGCGCGAGGGGATCGCCGCGGTGTACCAGGAGTTCGCGAAGAGCGAGCTGGCCAGTACTTGAACCCGCCGCGCGTCCCCGGCTGCTTCCCATCCTTCTACCTTCGGCGCACCTCCTGAGCCCGCGCTTCCGTGCGTTCCCGGTCTTTCGTGTTCCTGCTCCTCGCCGGCCCGGCGGGCATGGTGTTCGCCCAGCAGAACGACATCCCGCTGAACCGCGAGATCTACCTGGACCTGGAACAGAACGCCGCCTGCCGCACCAGCACCATGCACACCGGCCTGAAGCCGGTGATCGAGAGCCGCGCGGAGAAGTCGAACGTGATGGGCTACCGGCCGGACAGCTCCAGGCACTATTACAAGATCGGCGAACTGCTCTTCAAACGGCACCTGATCGACATCCGCGACGGCGACTTCCGCGTGACGGCCGATCCGGTCTTCAATTTCGAGATGGGCCAGGACTTCCGCGACCCCAGTGAATTCGCCGACACCACACGGCTGTACGTGAACTCGCGCGGGGGGTGGATCAAATGCGACCTGGGCCCGCGTCTCAGTTTCCAGACCAGTTTCTACGAGAACCAGTCGCTGCACCCGCGCTACCTGTACGACTACGCGCAGAAGACCGGCGTGATCCCCGGCCAGGGGCGGATCAAGGGCTTCAAGGACCGGGCCTTCGATTACGCCTGGGCGGCGGGCAACGTCAGTTACAGCCCGCGCAAGTGGCTGAACGTGCAGTTCGGCCACGGCAAGCATTTCGTGGGCCACGGCTACCGCAGCGTGCTGTTGAGCGACGCGGCGTTCAATTATCCCTACCTGAAGCTCAGCTACCTCGGGCCGCTGGAAAAGTTCCAGTACACCACCATCCACGCCAAGCTGCAGTTGCTGCAGCGCCTGCCCACCGGCGAGAGCAGCGAGAGCCTCTTCTACTGGAAGCGCGCGAGCTTCCACCACCTGAGCTGGCAGCTGGGCCGCGTGGATCTCGGCTTCTTCGAGTCCACCATCTTCCACAACATCGACTCCACCAGCGTTCAACCGCTCGATCCGCTGGAACTGAACCCGGTGATCGGCATCAACACGCTGGTACACGGCTTCGATGGAGAGCACAAGAACCTGGTGGGCCTCGACGTCCGGGTGAAAGTCACGGACAGGCTGTACGCATATGGCCAGTTCGCGATGGATAACCCCGCGGAGCAGCGCCACGCCTGGCAGGCCGGCGTGCGGGCCTTCGAGCTCTTCGGCACCGGCCTGCATGCCCAGGTGGAATACAACACGGCCACACCCTACACCTACGCGTACCGCCCCGCGCAAACCAACTACGGCCACTACAGCCAGCCGCTCGCGCATCCGGCGGGTGCGTACTTCAGCGAGGCGGTGGCCATCGTGGACTGGCGCTTCCGCATCCGCAACGGGAAGCGCTTCATGGTGACGGCCAAGGTGAACTTCATCGACTACCACCACGATGGCGCCGACTCGCTCAATTTCGGCGGCGACATCTTCAAGCCGGCGATCGAATACGAGGGCGATCTTCAGCCGGTCAACCGGCAGGTGCTCTTCCTGGACCTGAGCGCCTCCTGGCTGCTCAACCAGATGACCAACATGCAGCTGACCCTCGGCTACCGCATGCGCGACATCAGCAACGCGCCCGACCACAGCAACAGCGGCTACCTCTACGGGGCGTGGCACACCACGCTCTTCAACAAGTACTACGACCTGTGATCTTCAGAGCTGACCACAGAGACACAGAGGCACAGAGAAGCCCAGTGCATCCATTCGCGATCATCCGCGCTCATCTGCGGTCCGCATTTCTGCATGCTCTGTGCCTCTGTGTCTCTGTGGTGAAAGAACCGGATCCCTCGCGTTGAAGCAGCACGGCTACATATTGATCCTGGGCTTCTTCACGGCCTTCATCGTGGTGCTGATGACCATGCCGAGCCTGATCAAGGTGGCGCGCATGAAGCACCTGGTCGACGAGCCGTCGGGTGGGCGGAAGCTGCACCAGCGCAGCGTGCCCACGATCGGCGGGATCATCATTTTCGCCGCGCTGATCTTCAGCTACGCGCTGTGGTTCCCTTCGGCCGCGCCGATGGGCGTGCCTGAAGCCGGTTACAAGTCGCTGTACCAGATGATGGGCGGCGCTTACAAGGACCTGAAGTTCATCATCGCCGCGTTGGTGCTGCTGTTCTTCATCGGGGTGAAGGACGACATCGTGGGCTTCAGCCCGGTGAAGAAGCTGATCGGCCACGTGGTGGTGGGCTACATCCTGGTGGTCACCGCCGGCATCCGCATCCGCGACATGCACGGGCTCTTCGGCATTTACGAGCTGAACGACGCGGTGAGCATCGCCTTCTCGCTCTTCGTGTACATCGTGCTGGTGAACGCCTTCAACCTGATCGACGGGGTGGACGGGCTGGCCGGCGGCATCGGCTTCATCAGCGCCATGGCCTATGGCGCGTGGTTGTACTGGGCGGGCGACGTGCCGCTGGCGCTGCTGGCCGTGGTGCTGGGCGGCGCGCTGCTGGGCTTCCTGGTGTTCAACTTCCATCCGGCGCGGATCTTCATGGGCGACAGCGGTTCGCTGATCATCGGCGCCATCATCGCCGTCCTGGCCATGAAGGTGGTGGACCACGATACCCACAAGCTGCCGATGTGGCTGCAGAACGTGCCTTCGCCGCTCTTCGCCATGGCGGTGATCGCCTATCCGCTGGTGGACACCTTCCGGGTGTTCGTGGTGCGCAGCGCGCGCGGCACCAGCCCCTTCGCCGCCGACCGCAACCACATCCACCACCGGCTGATGGCGCATGGGCTGGGCCACCGCGGCACCACCATGGTCCTCTACGGCTATTCGGTGCTGATCATCGCCCTGAGCCTGGTCACCCGCGACATCCACCCCAACAAGGGGTTGATGGTGCTGGGGGTGACGGCCTTCGTGGTGGCCATGCTGCCCTTCGCGATCAACCTGCGCACGAAGAAGAAATGACGACGGCGCGCGCGATCGTGGGGACGGCCGTGGTGTGCGCGGCGATGGGTGCCCAAGGGCAGGGGCTGATGCCACTGAGCCGCGTGGTGGAGCAGCCCTACGCGCCGCTGCTGCACAGGTACCGCACGCAGTTCCATACTTCCGTGCGTCCCTATCTGCGGAACGAAGTGGATGCGCTGCCGGGTGCCGATACGCTGGCGGGCAGGGCCGCGCTGGGCTTCATGGACCGCTGGGCGGGCGCGGGCTCGCGGAATAAATGGCGCGGCGGCATCCTGCTGGACGCGCAGGTGGGCGCATCGCTGGACGAGAAGGAAGTGATGAAGCACCGCGTGAGCGACGGCTTCTGGCTGGACTGGAACGCGAACGAGGAACTGGCCTTTCACGCCGACGCGCAGGTGTGGAACGAGGGCGTGCCGAACTACCTGGACAGCCTGTTCGACGCCACGCAGGTCTCGCTGGGTGAGGGCTATGCGGAGGGCGACGGGCCATACACGCACTACGACTGGAACGCCCACGTGAACTGGCATCCGCAGAAGTACTTCCACTTCACCCTGGGGCGCGGGAAGAACTTCATCGGCGAAGGGCACCGCTCGATGTTCCTGAGCGCGAACGCCACGAGCTATCCCTACTTCAAGATCACCACCACGGCCTGGCACATCCGCTACGTGAACCTCTTCACGGTGATGAACGACGTGCGCGGGGCCGGCGGCGATCCGTGGAAATTCCAGCGCAAGTACGCGAGCTTCCACTACCTCTCGTGGCTGGCTTCGAAGCGCGTGAGCTTCGGGGTCTTCGAGAGCATCGTCTGGCAGGACAACGACCCGGACTATCCGCGCGGCTTCGACATCAACTATCTCAACCCGGTGATCGTGTACCGCCCGCTGGAGTACGCACAGGGCTCGGCGGACAACGCGCTCCTGGGCTTCGCGATGAACGTGAAGGCAGGGAACCACACCACCTTGTACAGCCAGTTGATGCTGGACGAGTTCCTGTTGAAAGAGGTAAGGGCCGGCAAGGGGTGGTACGGCAACAAGCAGGCGCTTCAACTGGGGGTCGCGGCCTACGAGGCGTTCCGCGTGCCGGGCCTCTTCCTGCGGACGGAGTGGAACTACGTGCGGCCCTTCATGTACACCCACAGCGACACGCGGCAGAACTACGCCCACTTCGGGCAGCCGCTGGCGCACCCCTACGGATCCAATTTCTGGGAGCTGATCCAACAGGTGGAATTCCAGAAGGACCGCTGGCGGTACAAGGCCCACATCAGCTATGCCTTGCTCGGCAGCGATACCGGCGCGTACAGTTACGGCAACAACATCTTCCGGCCGGAGGGGGACCGGCCGGACGTGGAGCCTGAAAAGAGCTACGGCTATTACGTCGGCGACCAGGCCGCGGTCCAGGTCTTCCACACCGACCTCAGCGTGGGCTGGCTCGTGGATCCGCGATCGGGCATGCACCTGGAGGCCGGCTACACCTTCCGCTCGCGGGTGCCGGAGCATGGTGATGACACGATCACCAACTATTTCCGCCTTGGCATCGCCACGCATTTCCGGGACAGGCAGGCGGACCAGGAGGGGAGGTATGTCCTGGAGTGATCGTTGAGCCCCTCCCCGGATATCTTCGCCCCCGCTTTGCAACGCCCTTCCGTTGTTCTCGCACGCCCGTCGCTCGGACCGAAGCTTCGCGCGGTCGCCGTCCTCTTCAAGCTGCGGCTCACCTCCCTGGTGGTGTTCAGCGCGGTGCTCGGTTATTTGATGGCGGCCCCATCGGCATCCCGCAGCTGGGCTGATGTGATGCTGCTGGCCGTGGCCGGCCTGCTGGTGACCGGTGCGAGCAACGCGCTGAACCAGGTGATCGAGATCGAGCAGGATGGGCGGATGAAACGCACGGCCGGACGCCCGCTGGTGACCGGTGTGCTCTCGAGCACGGAGGCGATCGTGCTGGCGGCCGCGGCCGGCATCTCGGGCGGTGCGATGCTCTGGCTGGTCTTCGGTCCGCTGACCGGTGTGCTCGGCCTGCTCTCGTTGTTCATGTACGTGGCGCTGTACACGCCGCTGAAGAAACATTCGCCCTGGGCGGTGCTGGTGGGCGCCTTCCCGGGGGCCTTTCCCCCGATGCTGGGTTGCGTGGCGGCCACCGGCGAGTTCGGCCTGCTGCCGGGCCTGCTGTTCGCGGTGCAGTTCATCTGGCAGTTCCCGCATTTCTGGAGCATCGCGTGGGTGCTGGAGGATGACTACAAGCTGGCGGGTTACCACCTGCTGCCCTCGCGCGGCGGTCGTGACCGGTCGAGCGCCTTCCTGATCCTGCTTTATGCGTTGTTCACCATCCCCGTGGGCATGCTGCCGTGGGCCTTCGGCTTCACCGGTCCGGTGGCGATGGCGGTGGCGGTGGTGGCGGGTGCGCTGATGGTACCGCCCGCCCTGCGGTTGCTGTTCACGCACGATGTGAAGGACGCGCGACGGCTGATGTTCGCGAGTTTCCTGTACCTGCCGGTGGTGCAGGTGGCGTGGGTGCTGGATCGGGTATGAGCCACCCCCACCCCCTCCTGTTGCTCGCGGAGCCCCTCGCTCCGCCGAAGCGGGCTATGCCGAGGCGAAGTCGCACCAGGTGGGGAGGCCGATCACTTGAACTCATCTCCTGATGAGGGACGCGCCACGGCCCAACGGATCGGAAGGCTCGCTGGAAAAGCAGAAGCGCGACCGCGCGCGGCGGATGCTCACGGTGCTGATCCTGTTCGCCATCGTGATGTTCTTCTCCGGGCTGGTGAGCGCCTACGTGGTGAGCATGAGCGCCGGGTACTGGGTGCGCATCGCCATGCCGATGCCCTTCTACGTGAGCACGGCGCTGATCCTGGCCGGCAGCATCACCATCCAGCTTGCGCTGGCGAGCGCGAAGCGCGGGAACGCCGGGCGCGTGCCCGCGTTGATCGGCCTGACGCTGGCCTTGGGCATCGGCTTCGCCGCCTTTCAGTTCAAGGGCTGGAGCGAACTGGTGGCCCGGGGCATCACCCTGAACCCGAACAAGATGCTCGACCTCGCCGGGGAGTATGGCACGGACTTCAGCTTCATCAAGGATGGGAAGCCGCTGGTGAAGGTGGGGGAGGACTTCTACCTGCCCGACGATCCCGGCCATGCACGCCCGCTGAACGCCGAACTGGAGGAGCAGAAGGACCGGACGGGCCCGTATTTCTATGCGCTCACGCTGCTGCACATGGCGCACCTGGCTTTTGGGCTCCTGGCGCTCATGGTGATGCTGTGGGTGGCCTTCCGGGGTGGCTACACGGCGCACGACCATGTGGGCTTGTGGTCCGGGACGCTTTACTGGCACTTTCTGGGGGGCTTGTGGGTGTTCCTCCTGGTGTTCCTCATGCTGGGGCACTGATGCGGACGGCCGATCGCGAGGACGCCACGGCGCAGCGAATGCGCAACGGACCTCCGCGTGGCGTGGTGGCGTCGTCGCGGTTAAGAATTCAGGCCGTTCCCCTTTGGGCATTCCGGCCCAGCGGCTAACATTGCACCCGATCAAACACCCATGTCAGGAGGCGACGCGACCAAGGCCCTGAGCAACGACGTCCTGTGGGGCGGCGGGCGCTCCCCGTTCAGCGTGAGCTACGGGAAGGTGATGATGTGGTTCTTCCTGGTGAGCGATGCGCTGACCTTCAGCGGCCTGCTGGTGGCCTACGGCTTCGTGCGCCACTCGCTGCCCATCGGCATCGACTGGCCGCTGGGCGAAAGCGTCTTCCGCGCCCTGCCCTTCACCAACGGCGACTTTCCGCTGCTGTACGTGGCCCTGATGACCTTCATCCTGATCATGAGCTCGGTGACCATGGTGCTGGCCGTGGAGGCGGGCCACCGGATGGACAAGAAGGGCGTGGTCAAGTGGCTCTTCCTCACCGTGCTGGGCGGCTGTTTCTTCCTGGGCTCGCAGGCCTGGGAGTGGAGCCACTTCATCCATGGCGGCGGGGGGTACATCACCGTGGCCGACGGCGGCAAATACTGGGTGCATAACGACACGCACGACACGCACGACCCCGCCGCCGCGCCCAACTTCCACCTGGTGCCCTCGGTGGCGGGCGAGCCGATCGGTGGCCATCACGGCGCGGCGGGCGTTCATGGCGAGGAAGCCCTGGCGCTCTGGAACGCCCGCGAGGAGTACGTGGACGGGGCGAACATGACGCGCAACGAGTACGGGCCGCCGCAGTACGCCAACTTCTTCTTCTTCATCACGGGCTTCCACGGTTTCCACGTGTTCAGCGGGGTGATCATCAACCTGGTCGTGCTGCTGATGGTGGTGCGCGGGATCTTCCACCGGCGCGGGCACTACGAGATGGTGGAGAAGGCCGGGCTCTACTGGCACTTCGTGGACCTGGTGTGGGTGTTCGTGTTCACCTTCTTCTACCTGGTTTAACCACCCCCAACCCCTCCTATTCCTCGCAGAGCCTCGGAACAGGAGGGGAGACAACAAGCACCATGGAACGCGACGACGTCATCGAATACAGCCTCGACACCCACCACGGGGAGGAGGAAGGAAGGAAGATCCGCAGGAAGATCTACTTCGTGACCATCCTGCTCACGGTGGTCACCATCTTCGAGGTGAGCCTGGGCATCCTGTGGAAGACCTACATGGCCGGCAGCTGGCACCTGGTGAAATGGACCTTCATCGTGCTGACGCTCGTGAAGGCCACCTACATCGTGATGACCTTCATGCACCTGGGCGATGAGCGGCGCAACATCCGGGCGATCATCCTGCTGCCCTACGGGTTGTTCATCTTCTACCTGATCTGGATCGCCATCTGGGAGAGCAACTACATCCACCGGTTGCTGGAGGTGTTCCTGTGAACGGAGGGCACAAGCCGGCCGGCCGGCGTCGGAAGATCATCCTGTTGATGCTGCTGCTGGTGGTGATCCCCGGCACGTTCTTCATCGTCCGCTCCGGAACCCACCACTTCAACACGCTGCCCTACTACGGCCCACGCGAGGCGAACGCACCGGGCGACACGACCTATTTCACCGTCCCCCCCTTCGCCTTCACCGACCAGAACGGCCGCACCGTCAGTGACAAAAGTCTGGAGGGCAGGATCCTGGTGGTGGATTTCTTCTTCACGCGCTGCACCACCATCTGTCCGCGCATGACGGCCAACATGCAACGGCTGCAACTGGAGCTCACCGACCCCGCCAAGCGTGGATCGTTCAAGGACGTGGTGTTCCTGAGCCACACGGTGGATCCCGAACACGACACGCCCGAGGTATTGCGGAAGTACGCCCGGCAGCATGAAGCCGACACCACGCTCTGGCGCTTCGTGACCGGGCCGAAGGAGGACCTGTACCGCCAGGGTGCCGAGGGGTACTTCCTGGCCGCCGCGGAGGACGTGCTGGCGCCGGACGGTTTTCTGCACTCGGAAAAGTTCGTGCTGATCGACGGGGAACGGCACATCCGGGGCTTTTACGATGGCACCGATCCCGCGCAGGTGACGCAGCTCTCCGGCGACCTGAAACTGCTGGTGGCCGAGGCGAAGCGCAAGGAACGCGAAGCCAAGCGGTGATGGGCCGGCCGAGGCAGCCCCATCCGCCGCCCATGGTCCGGATCCCGGAGGCATTGGCGAAGCGGTGGATCTGGATCTTTTCGGGCATCGTGTTCCTGGCCGTGGTGGTGCTGGACCGCGTGCAAGCGCCCGCGCCCGAAGGCTTCGACGTGCATCTGTTCGCGCGGATCAATGCCGTGATCAACAGCACGGTGAGCGTGTTGCTGATCGCCGGGCTCTTCACCGCAAAAGCCGGCAACTGGACGGCACACCGGGGCGTGATGCTGGCGGCGATCGCGCTCTCGGTTTTCTTCCTGGCGTCCTACGTCCTGCACCACCTCTTCGCCGGCAGCACGCCGTATGGCGGAAGGGGACCCATGAAGCTGGCTTACTACGTCGTGCTTTTCACCCATGTCATCCTGGCGGCCACCTCCCTGCCCTTCATCCTGCTCACCGCTTACCGCTCGCTGAGCGCGGACTATCCACGGCATCGCCGGCTGGCGAAGCGCGTGTGGCCGGTGTGGCTCTACGTGAGCGTGTCGGGCGTGGTGGTGTTCTGGATGATCTCGCCGTATTACTGAACCACCCCCCAGCCCCTCCGGTCGGCGCTGCGCGAGGGCGAGGTCGCGAACGGAGGGGAGGCGATGCGCGTTGTCCGGTTACTTTTGAGCCCCTTCAAATCCCCTCACGATGGCCGACGTCAAAGCCGAGATCAAGCTCTGCGAGGATGCAATGCTGAAAGCCACCCAGCACCTGGAGGTGGAACTCACCAAGATCCGCGCGGGCCGCGCCAATCCGGCGATGCTCGATGGGATCCGCGTGGACTATTACGGCACGGAGACCCCGCTGAGCCAGGTGAGCAGCACCAACACGCCGGACGCTCGCACCATCACCATCAAGCCGTGGGAGAAGAAGATGATCGAACCGATCCAGAAGGCGATCATCGCCGCCAACCTGGGCTTCAACCCCAGCAACAACGGCGAGTCGGTGATCATCAACGTGCCCATGCTCACCGAGGAACGCCGAAAGGACCTGGTGAAGACCGCGCACAAGGAGGGTGAGCACGCGCGCGTGAGCATCCGCACCGCGAGGCACAAGGGGCTCGATGGCGTGAAAAAGGCCAGGCAGGGCGGCCTGGCGGAGGATCTGGCCAAGGACGCCGAGGATCAGGTGGAGAAGCTCACGGCCGCTTACAACAAGAAGGTGGATGAGCTCGTGGCGGCGAAGGAGAAGGACATCATGAAGGTGTAGTACGAAGGTGCGAAAGTGCCATGGTGCTCAAGTGCATCGTTGCACCATGGCACCATCGCACCATCAGGCCCAGACGGGGGATCCCTCCGAACAATTCCTGCACATCTCGATGCCGCCGCGGTTCCTGAGCAGCGCACCGCGAAAATCACGATACGCTTCGCCGTGCCAGATCTCGGAGAACGATGACCGTGACACGTCGCCCAGCACGTGGTGCGCGTCCTTGTCGAAGCAGCAGGGCACCACGCGGCCGTCCCAGGTGATCACGCAGCCGCGCCACATGCGCCAGCAATCGTTGTCCAGGGCGTTCTTCACCCGCCAGGTGCCATCGGGCATCCGGCGGTAGCGGCTGTAGCGATCCTGCGTGGGGATCAGCGGATGGTCATCCTTCGGATCATGGACCTGCGCGGTCTTCAGGCGCAGTTCGTCCACGCCGATGCGCTTCGCCAGTGCCTTCACCTCCGGGACCTGGTGCTCGTTCGGTCGCACCACCAGGAACTGGAAGATCAGGTGCGGGGTGAGGCTCTTCAACCGCCGCTTCCACTTCACGATCCGCTCCGAACCCGCGATCACCTTGTCCAGTGAGCCTTCGCGCCGGTAGGCGGCATAGGTATCCTGGTCGGTGCCATCGATCGAGATGATCAGGCGGCTGAGGCCGCTGCGGATGGTCCGCTCCGCGCGTTCATCGTCGAGAAAATGCGCGTTGGTGCTGGTGATGGTGTAGATGCCGCGGTCGTTCGCGTGCCTCACCAGGTCCAGGAAGGCGGGGTGGATGTAGGGTTCGCCCTGGAAGTAAAAGGTGATCGACCAGAGCGTGTCGCCCAGTTCATCGAGCACGCGGTGGAAGAGGTCCGGCTTCAGGTTGCCGGTGGGCCGGGTGAAGCTGCGCAGGCCGCTGGGGCATTCGGGACAGCGCAGGTTGCAGGCCGTGGTGGGCTCGATGCTGATGCTCAGCGGCAGGCCATCGATCGCCGGATGCCCCGTGCGGCGGGCCCGGCGGTAGCTGCTCCAGATGGCCAGGGCGTTCCGGGCGCGGCCGGCCGTGAGGGTCCGCGCCCATTCGCGTGCATCGCGGAACCGCCCGGGCATGGCCGCAAAGTAGGGACGGACCATCCGTGTGATCGTTGGCGCGGATGTTCGCCGATCATCGCTTTCTTTCAGGCGATGATGCGCGGGCCGGTCCTTTTCCTCTTGGCGGCATGCCTGGCCGGGCAGGTGCTTCCCCAGGTGGTGCTCTCCGGCCGCACGGTGGATGATCGCACCGGCGAACCGCTCCCGTTCGTGAACATCTCGGCCACCGGTGGTCGTGAAGGCGTGGTGAGCGACATCGACGGACGCTTCACGTTCAGGGCGGAGGCGCTGCCGCTGGAATTGCTTTTCAGCTACGTGGGGTATGAACCCCTCGTGCTGAAGGTCGAACGCACCGGACCGCTGATCGTCCGGATGAACAGGCGCACCGAGGAACTGCGCGAGGTGGTGGTGATGCCGGGGGAGAACCCGGCCCACCGGATCATCCGGAAGGCATACGAGGGCCGCATGCTGAACGATGGCATGAAGCAGCGCGCGCACCGCTACCGGTCGTACAGCAGGACCCTCTTCACGGCGGGGCTGGACAGCGCCCGCATCAACGACACGGCCTGGATCGCCGGCCTGGATACGAACGCCCGGGAGACCTACGACTTCTTCCGATCGCAGCATCTGCTGGTGATCGAAAGCGCCACCGAGAAGAGCTTCGATCCCCCGTCGCGCGAACAGGAACGCGTGCTGGCCATGCGGGTGAGCGGGCTGAAGGATCCATCGCTGCTCGCGCTGGCCGCCTCGACCCGGACCTTTTCCCCGTACGATCCCTCCATCGTGCTGCTGGACCACGCCTACCTGGGGCCGCTGGCGCCGCGCAACACCGAGGCCTACCTCTTCATCCTGGAAGACACGCTGTACTCCGCTCCGGACACGGTCTTCATCCTCAGCTTCCGCCCGCGGAAGGGCCGCACCTTCGACGGCTTGAAGGGACTGCTGTACATCCACACCGGTGGCTATGCCGTGCGGAACGTGATCATGGAGCCGGTGGAGCAGGATCCCTCCATCGGCCTGAAGGTCCAGCAGGTGCATGAGCGCGTGAACGGAACGGCCTGGTTCCCCCTGCAGATGAACACGACCATGAGCCTGCCCAACTTCCGGGTCGGCGACTGGGCCTTGATGGGCGTCGGGCGCACCTATCTGCGCGACATCGAAGTGGACGTGCCCATCACGCGGGAGGAGACCCGCGGCCCGGCCTTCACGGCCGAACACATGGAGACGCGGCGGGAGGAGGCGTACTGGCGGGGGCTGCGCGAGGATACGCTCGGCGCCAGGGAGCTGAAGACCTATCAGGTGATCGACAGCGTGGGCGAAGCGGAACACCTGGACCGGAAGGTGAAATGGTTCGCCGCCGTGACGACCGGGCTGCTGCCGGTGGGCCCCGTATCCTTGGAGCTGGGCCGCTTCCTGGCTTACAACAACTTCGAGGGCCTGCGCACGGGAGCCGGGCTTCGGACCAACGACCGCGTCACGCGGTATGCGTCGGCCGGGCTGTATGGCGCGTACGGGATCGGCGACGACGCCTGGAAATGGGGCGGCGACCTTCGGATCAAGCCGCGCCCCTCGCGGTCCTTCGAGGTGCGCGGCCATTATGCCTTCGATGTGTCGGAGAGCGGCGGGGTCGCCTTCAAGGGGCCGCGGCCGCTGTTCAGCCCCGACCAGGTCCGGCTGCTGTACATGGATCGCATGGACCGCATCGAACGCGCGGGGGGCGAGGTGAGCTTCCGGCTCGGTGGTGGCATCAAGGCATGGCTGGGCACCGCGGCCGAGCATCGCGTGAACGAAGGGCCCTACCGCTACGCCACCGACCTGGGGGAAGGGGTCACCCTGCTGGAACACGATTTCCGCACCGGGGAGGTGAGCGTTGACCTGCGCTTCGCCTTCCGGGAGGAATTCGCCCAGCTGCCCTCGGGCCAGATCAGCATGGGGACGGACTGGCCGGTGATGCAGGTGTCGTTCATGCGGGCCATCCCCGATCTGTGGGGCGGCGAGCGTGATCTCTGGCGTGCGAGCATCATGATCGACAAGTCCTTCCACCTGCCGCGGCTGGGCACGCCCAGCTTCAGGATGATGGCCGGCACGGCCAGTGCCGATGCGCCTTATGCCTGGCTGTTCAACCCGCGCGGCAGCAACGCGGATGGATTCCACGTCGCCACGCCCTTCGCCTTCGAGACCATGCGGCCCGATGAGTTCCTGGCCGATCGTTACCTGGCCCTGCACTTCCGCCACGACTTCGGCCGGCTGCTTTGGAAGACGCGCAGGTTCCAACCCGTTCCCGTGCTCGTGAGCAGCGCCTGCTGGAGCGGCCTTGATGAACCCGGCCGCCATCGGGGCTGGAGCTTCAACGCCATGTCGGACGGGTTCTACGAGAGCGGCGCCGAACTGCTGATCCGAAGCGGCATCAGCACGCTGGGCGCGGGAGCGTACTACCGGTACGGCCCCAACGCGTTGCCGCACGCAGCGGACAACCTGGTCGGGAAGCTCGCGGTGGGGTATGTCTTCTGAGCGGCGCGAGGTGGGCGCGGGTTCGTTCCTTTGCCCGTCGCCCCTGGGGCGCATCGATCATGTGGGCCTGGATCGCCGGTCGTGTCCTGCGCAACCGCATCGCCATCCTCGTGGTGGTGGGGCTGGTCACCGCCTTCATGGCCTGGCAGGCGCGCTCCGTGCAGATGAGCTACAAGCATGGCGGCCTGCTGCCCAGGAACGACAGCGCCTTCATCGCTTACGAGGATTTCCTGCATCGCTTCAGCGAGGACGGCAACGTGATGGTGCTCGGCGTGCAGGGCCGCCGGCTGTACACCCCGGAGGTCTTCAGGGCCTGGCACCGGCTGGGCAATGAGCTGCGCGCCGTCGACGGCATCGACTCGGTCTTCAGCGAGGCGCACCTCTTCGAGCTGGTGCGCGACGACAGCCTGAAGCGCTTCCGGCTGGCGCCCCTGGTGACCAGCCTGCCCGACACGCAGCAGGAGATGGACAGCCTGCGCGCGCGCATCCACGGCCTGCCCTTCTACAGCGGGTTGCTGTACAACGACAGCACCGACGCCAGCTTGATGATGGTCTTCGTGAACGCGAAGAAGTTCAACAGCGAGGCGCGCGGCGACATGATCAAACAGGTGCTGGCGCGTGGAAGGGAATTCGAGAAGTCCGGCCTCGAGGTGCATTTCAGCGGTCTGCCCTACATCCGCGTGATGGGCATGGACCTGGTGAAGGGCGAGATGCCCTGGTTCCTCGGCCTGAGCCTGCTGGTCTCCGCCGCGCTGCTGCTGCTGTTCTTCCGGTCCTGGCGGGTGATGTGGATCTGCATGGGCGTGGTGGCCATCGCCGTGGTCTGGTCCTTCGGCACCATCGCGCTGCTGGACTACCGGATCACCCTGCTCATGTCGGTGATCCCCCCGTTGGTGATCGTGACCGGGGTGCCCAACTGCGTGTTCCTGATCAACAACTACCACCACGAGTTCGCACGGCACGGCAACAAGATGCTCGCTCTGAACCGCATGATCTCGCGCGTGGGTTCGGCGGCCTTCATGACCAATGCCACCAAGGCGGCGGGCTTCAGCACCTTCATGGTCACCTACAGCGATGTGCTCAAGGAGTTCGGCCTGGTGGCCACCGTGGGCATCCTCTCCCTCTGGGCATTGAGCATGGTGCTGATCCCGATCATCTTCAGCTTCATGCCCGCGCCCAGGCCCAAGCACCTGAGGCACCTGCGGATGCGCTGGCTGGACCGGACCGTCGCGGGCATCGTGAAGCTCACCAGCGACCAGCGGCCGGCGATCTACATCACCACCGCCGCGGTGTTCGTGGTGGCGCTCTACGGCATGTTCCTGCTGCGCGACGAAAGCCGCATCGTGGACGACCTGCCGCGCGACCACCCCGTGCTCGCCCACCTGGGGTTCTTCGAGCGGAATTTCCGCGGGGTGATGCCCCTGGAGGTGGTGATCGACACGCGCAAGCGGGGCGGGGTGCTGAAGGAGGCGACCCTCAAGCGCATCGAACGGCTGGAGGACACCCTGGGCACCTACGCGGAGTTCTCCAAGCCGCTCTCGGTGGTGGGCGCGGTGAAATTCACCAAGCAGGCCTTCTATGGCGGCGATCCGCGGAAGTACGCCCTGCTGAAAGGGCCGGAGAAGACCTTCCTCCTCCCCTACCTGGAGGGCGCCGGCCGCAAACAGGAAATGGGTCGCGGGTTCCTGGACACCGCACGCCAGAGCACGCGCCTCACCGTGCAGATGGCCGACATCGGCACCACGCGCATGGACGCCCTGATGCGCGATCTGGAGCCGAAGGTGGACAGCATCTTCGACCCGTCGAAGTACCGCGTGACCCTCACGGGCACCAGCATGGTCTTCCTCAAGGGCAGCGCCTACCTGGTGGATAACCTGGTGGTGAGCCTCTTCTGGGCGGTGGTGATCATCGTGGGGCTGATGGCCCTGCTGTTCAACTCGCTGCGCATCCTGGTGGTGTCGCTGATCCCCAACATCATCCCGTTGGTGCTCACCGCCGGGCTCATGGGCTACTTCGGCGTGCCCATCAAGCCCAGCACCATCCTGGTGTTCAGCATCGCGCTGGGCATCGCGGTGGACAACGCCATCTACCTGCTGGCGCGCTACCGCCTGGAACTGAAGCTCAGCGGCCACGACATCCACCGCTCCATCGATCGCGCCACGCGCGAGGTGAGCGTGGGCATCATCTACACCTCGATGGTGCTCTTCTTCGGCTTCATCGTCCTGGGTGCCTCGCAGTTCGGCGGCATCCAGGCGCTGGGCATCCTCACCTCCGTGACGCTCGCCGTGGCCATGTTCACCAACCTGCTGGTGCTGCCGGCCCTGCTGCACAGCTTCGAGCGGTCCATGACCACCAAGGCCTTCGAGGAACCGCTGGTGGAGATCGTGGAGGAGGATGGCGACGCGACGCCGCCGGACCACAACGAACAACGCGACCGCACCGCATGAAAGGGATCGTCCTGGCCGGAGGCTCCGGCACGCGGCTGCACCCGCTCACCCTGGCGGTGAGCAAGCAGCTCATGCCCGTGTACGACAAGCCGATGATCTACTACCCGATGTGTACGCTGCTGGCGGCGGGCATCCGGGAGATCCTGATCATCAGCACGCCGCACGACCTGCCGCACTTCCGCAAGCTCTTCGGCGATGGTTCGCGGCTGGGCTGCAGCTTCAGCTACGCCGAGCAGCCCGAACCGAAGGGCCTGGCGCAGGCCTTCGTGATCGGCCGCGAACACGTGGGGAGGGATCACGTGGCCCTGATCCTGGGCGACAACATCTTCCACGGTTACGGCCTGGGGAACATGCTCGCGCGGAACACGGCGCTGGACGGCGGACTGGTCTTCGCCTACCACGTGAGCGATCCGGAACGCTACGGCGTGGTGGAGTTCGATGGCGACCGTGTGCTGAGCATCGAGGAGAAGCCCGCGAAGCCGAAAAGCAACTACGCCGTGCCCGGCCTTTACTTCTACGACAACACGGTGCTGGACATCGCCGCCGCGCTGGCACCCAGCGCACGCGGCGAGTACGAGATCACCGACGTGAACCGGGAATACCTGCGCCGTGGAAAACTGCGCGTGGAGATCCTCAGCCGCGGCACCGCATGGCTCGACACGGGCACCTTCGGCTCCCTCATGCAGGCCGGGCAGTTCGTGCAGATCATCGAGGAGCGGCAGGGCCTGCGCATCGGCTGCGTG
Organism: uncultured Chryseobacterium sp.; assembly: GCA_964394425.1. GTDB lineage: Bacteria > Bacteroidota > Bacteroidia > Flavobacteriales_F > PHOS-HE28 > PHOS-HE28. The sequence goes on from CAYMXP010000016.1 coordinate 17,852, forward strand.
GAGGAGGTGGCCTTCACCAGGGGCTTCATCAACGCGGATCAGTTGCGCGCGCTGGCGCAGCCGCTGCTCAAGAGCGGCTACGGCCAGTACCTCATGCGGCTTGCCGAAGGCTGACGATGCGCTCGTTCGATCAATGCCGCGCGCTGTTCGATGACGAGCTCGCGCAATGGTGCGCGGAACTGCCGGAAGGAGCGTTGTATGCGCCGATGCGCTACCTGCTCGGTCTGCCCGCCAAGCGCGTGCGCCCGGCGATGGTCATGATGGCGTGCGAGCTCTTCGGCGGGCGGCCGGAGGATGCCATCGACGAGGCCCTGGGCATCGAGCTCTTCCACAATTTCACCCTGATGCACGACGACATCATGGACGCGGCGCCCTTGCGACGCGGACAGCCGAGCGTGCACGCACGATGGGACATCAACCGGGCCATCCTCAGCGGCGACGCGCTGTTGGTGAAGGCGTATGAGCGGATGTCCCGCAATAGCGAGGTGCGCGAACTTTTCAGCCGGACGGCGCTGCTGGTCTGCGAGGGTCAGCAGCTGGACATGGACCTGGAGAACAACGAACAGGCGGGCCCATCGCAGTACCTGGAAATGATCCGTTGCAAGACCGGCGCCCTGTTGCGCGGCGCGCTGGAATGCGGGGCCCTCGTGGCGGGAGCCCCTCCGGACGATCGCGAGCGCATCGGCACGTTCGGCGAACGCCTCGGCCTGGCTTTCCAGTTGCGCGATGACCTGCTGGACGCGTTCGGTGGATCGGCGGCCACGGGCAAGCTCGCCGGCGGCGACCTGCGCGCGGGCAAGCGGACCCTCCTGCTGGTCCGCGCGCTGGAACAGGACCGGGGCGTGCTGCGGCATGAATTGTCGCGCCCGCCGGATCAGCGCGATGTCGCAGCCATGCTTTCAGCCATTGCCGGGACGGATGCACGGGCCTTCACCGAACGCGAGGCGGAGGATCACCATCGCGCCGCGTTCACCGCGATGGATGCCCTGAACGTACCCGAAGAGCGGAAGACCGCTTTGCGTGAGTTCGCGGCGGGTCTCCTGCACCGCGCTCACTGAAGCAGTCCGCCCAACGCGGGTTCGATCGCGTCGTGCTGGAAGCGGAACCCCGTGCTCAACAGCCTGGCGTTCGAGAGGCGGCTGCCATGCAGGAGGATGGCCGCGCCTTCACCCATAGCGAACCTGATCAGCGCGCCGGGGACAGGGATCGGAACGAAGGGTCGATGCAAGGCATGGGCGAGCGCGCGCATGAACGCCTCGTTCGTCACCTGCTCCGAAGCGTTCACATTGTAGCTGCCTTCCATGCGATCATCGTCGATCGCCTGCACGTAGATCCGCACCAGGTCATCAATATGCACCCAGGGCCACCATTGCCGTCCGCTGCCCAATGGCATGGCGAAGGTCCGGCGCACCGGCGCGGCCATGCGCGGCAGCGCGCCACCTTCGCGGACCAGCACGATGGGCTGTCGCAGGATCACCACGCGGCAATGGTCGCTGAAGCTCTGGGCGGCTTCCTCCCAGCGTTGGGTCAACTGTCCGATGGGGTCTTCGCCTGGTGGATCATCCTCCGTGAACACGTGCGCGGTGGTCGCTGCTCCGTAATAGTGGCTCCCGCTCGCGCTGATGAACGCCTTCAAGGGAATGCCCTCTTCGCGCACCACCGAACGCAACAGATGCGCGGCACCCGCGCGGCTGTCGTCCAGTTCCTTCAGTCGCGATCGGGTCCAGCGTTGCGGCGCCATGGGCGCCCCGCTGAGGTGGACGATCGCATCCACGCCGTGCAGCGCCGCGCGATCGATCGCGCCTTGCGAGGGATCCCAGCCGAAGGCACGCACCCCTTCACGCTCCTGCGGGCTGCGGCTCAGATGCCTGACCTCGTGGCCGGCCGCGCGCAACGCATCGGTGAGCCGCGAGCCGATCAGGCCGCTGCCTCCGGTGATCAGGATCACGGACATCTACCAACAAAGGAAGAGGGGAGGACGCCTTGCCCATGAAGATCAACAAAGCGCTGGCACGTTCAGCGTCAAGGTTGCGGCTTACTGGATCCCCTCGCTGTGCATGTCCGGTTGATGATCGGTGGAAACCTTCACGCGGAAAAATTTGGAAATACCGGGGAGGGGGGGGGACAACCTATTTCAGGGCGAGTCAACGAGTCAAGTCAAGTTAAGTCACCAACGCAAGTCCGGAAATCCAGGGTTTATCCCAACCCCTCCACCGGCCGCATCACCGTGGGGTTCGACGATCCGCTGGAGCGGGACAGCTTCTATTCGTTGTACGACGAGCTGGGCCGGCTGCTGTACCAGCGGCCGCTGCCGCCGGGCCGGGAGCAAGAGGAGATCGACCTGTCGCGTTTCGGCAAGGGGGCCTACGTGCTGCGCTTCACCCTGCCGGACAGGGTAAAGCATGAACGGGTGGTGGTGGAGTGAGCGTGAAGCTTGCGGAACGCTCACCGCGCCCGCTCGATCTGCTTGAAGTCCTCGTCGAGGAAGCCCTCCTTCTTGCCGTAGAGCGCCGCCTCGTCGCGCTGGTACATCAGTTCGCCCGTGCCGGCGTTGAAGACCCGCTTGAAGCACCACCTGGTCTTGTGGTCGCCGGTGAGCACCACGTCGCTCACGCAGGTGCCGTGGTCCTGCTGCTGCACGGCGCCGATCAACTCCGCGAGGTCCACCAGCTGCACATCGTGCGTGTAGTTCGCCTTCACCGCGGCGAGGTCGGGCAGGCTCTTGTCCAGGTGATCCCTGGCGATCAGCAGCTTTTTCTCATCGCGCACGAGGCGGTTCCGGCCTTGGTAGAGCCGGTCGGCCGTGGCCTTGTCGGTGATCCTGCCGGCTTCCACCTGCTTGAGGAAGTCCTGCAGGTGCTTCACGTACACGCCGTACATCGCGGTGGCCTGTGCGTCGGCCAGGCGCTGTGGATCGATCAGCAGGAAGGCCAGTTCCTTGTCCGCGGGAATGCCGGTGAACGATCCGCCGGTGGTTGAAAGCGTCTCGCCCTTCTTCTGCTTCCAGCCCTGCACCAGCGTGAGGAAATGGCCGTCGTGCTTCTCCTGGTCGCTCTTCAGCGTGCGCATCAGGTAGATCTTCTCCGGCGCCAGCGGCTGGGTGGCCAGGTCGCGCGCGTGGATGAAGTCGTGGGTGGCGGTGAAGGTCCAGTGCGCCTTCACCGCGTCCATCATCGCCCGGTTGTAAGGTGAGTCGCCGTCGTCGAGCACCACCAGGGTGGTGGTGCTTTTCGCGGCGGCGATGGCCTGGCGGTCGAAGCCGCCGTACTGGGCCGTGGTGTACAGCGGTGCGGCGATGGTCGCGGCGATCAGAATGGAGCGCATGCGTTGCGGGGTTGAGAACGTCGGCGCCAAACTTAGTGCCGCGATCCCGCGACCTTCGCGGGGAATTTTCCACACGTCATGGAGCATCCCACGGCGGATCGGAACGGTGACCTGGCCCCGCGCCTGGTGGAGGAAGGCGTGTTGCTGGCCGTGGTGGAACAACTGCGGAAGGACCTCGCCACGGACCGGATCGGGGGGGGTCGCCGCGGATGCGGGAGCCTTCGAGGCCCTGCGCGGCCAGGTGCGGGCGGTGCTCGAAGCTCGCCAGGCCGAAAGCGTGCATGCGTTGCGGGTGGTGCTGTACCGGGTGGATGTTCCCGAGCAGGTCGCCCGGCGGGCGATGGCGGCGGGAGGGGTGCATGAACTCGCGGGGCGCGTGGTGCTTCGCTGCCTGCAAAAGGTGATCACGCGGATCCATCTGCGTACGGACTGACCTGTTGAAAGCCTCGTTCCCTGCGCGGAGGCGGGGGTGGGGGGAAGGCTACCTTTGACCGCCCCCGCATGGATAAGTATTCCTACCTGAGCAACGTCGACAGCGCCTGGATCGACGAGTTGTACCAACGATACCGGAAGGACCCCGCGAGCGTCGAAACGGGCTGGGCCCGCTTCTTCGAAGGCTTCGACTTCGCACGGTCGATCGAGGCGGGCGAAGGCATCGGCGCGGCGAAGGCGGCCCCTCCTGCGGCGGGCGGCGAGCGTTTCGAGAAGGAGTTCCGCGTGATCGAGCTGATCATCGCCTACCGGGCGCGAGGCCACCTCTTCACCAAGACCAATCCGGTGCGCGACCGGCGCAAATACTCCCCCACGCTCGACCTGGAGCACTTCGGACTGGGGGAGGCCGATCTCGACACGGTGTTCAGCGCCGGCAACGAGGTGGGTATCGGCCCGGCCAGGCTGCGCGACATCGTGGCGCTGCTGGAGCAGACCTATTGCGGGAGCATCGGCGTGGAGTTCAAGTACATCCGCGACCCGGAGAAGATGAAGTGGCTGCAGAGCCGCATGGAGGGCACGCGCAATCAGCCGGACTTCACGCTGGACCAGAAGAAGGACATCCTGGAGAAGCTCAATGAAGCGGTGGTCTTCGAGCGTTTCCTGGGCAAGAAGTTCATCGGCGCCAAGCGCTTCAGCATCGAAGGCGCCGAGGTGCTGATCCCCGCGCTGGACACGGTGATCGAGCACGGCGCCGAACTGGGCATCACCGAGTACGTGATCGGCATGGCCCACCGCGGCCGGTTGAACGTGCTGGCCAACACCCTGCGCAAGAGCTACGACCAGATCTTCTCGGAATTCGAGGGCAGGGACTACGACGATGCGTTGGTGGAGGGCGATGTGAAGTACCACATGGGCTACAGCAGCCTGATCAAGACCAACACCGGCAAGGAGGTGCGGCTCACCCTGGCGCCCAACCCCAGCCACCTGGAGAGCGTGGGCCCGGTGATGCAGGGCATCGCCCGGGCGATCATCGAACACGACGACCGGTTCAAGCGGGGCATCACCGCGCCGATCCTCATCCACGGCGATGCGGCGGTGGCGGCGCAGGGGGTGGTGTACGAAGTGGTGCAGATGGCCGGACTGAAGGCCTACGAGGTGGGCGGCACCATCCACGTCGTGGTGAACAACCAGGTGGGTTTCACCACCAACTACATCGACGCGCGCACCAGCACCTATTGCTCGGACGTGGCCAAGACCACGCTCTGCCCCGTGTTCCACGTGAACGGCGACGACGCCGAGGCCGTGGCATGGACCGTGAAGCTGGCCATGGACTACCGCCAGAAGTTCGGCACCGACATCTGGGTGGACATCCTCTGCTACCGCAAGCACGGCCACAACGAAGGCGATGAGCCCAAGTTCACCCAGCCCCTGCTGTACAAGGCCATCGCCGCGCACCCCGACCCGCGGGCCATCTACACGCAGAAGCTCAAGGAGAGCGGCGTGGATGGAGCCGAGGGCATCGCCGAGGAGATGGAGGCGTCGTTCACGCGCATGCTCGATGATCGCTTGAACGAAGCGAAACAGATGCGCGTGGGCCGGATCACCAACTTCATGCAGGAGCGGTGGAAGGGATACAAGCGCGCCGATGCGGTGGACTTCATCCGTTCACCGGAGACGGGCGTGAAGCGCGAGGTGCTCGGGCTGATCGGTGCGAAGCTCGGCGAGCCGCATCCGGGCGGGAGGAAGTTCTTCAGCAAGCTGGAGAAGATCCTCGGGGACCGGAGGAAGATGATGGAGGCCGGCACGATCGACTGGAGCATGGGCGAACTACTGGCCTACGGCTCGCTGCTGCTCGAGGGCCATCCGGTGCGCTTCACCGGACAGGACGTGGAACGGGGCACCTTCAGCCACCGCCATGCCGTGGTGAAGGTGGAGGACAGCGAGGAGGAGTTCATCCACCTCAAGCACATCCGGGAGGGGCAGGCGCTGTTCCAGATCTACAATTCCCTGCTGAGCGAGTACGCGGTGCTGGGCTTCGAGTACGGCTATGCCCTCGCGAGCCCGCAGGCGCTCACCATCTGGGAGGCGCAGTTCGGCGATTTCGTGAACGGCGCGCAGATCATCCTGGACCAGTACCTCTGCTGCGCGGAGGAGAAGTGGAACACACAGAACGGCCTGGTGCTGTTGCTGCCGCACGGCTACGAAGGCCAGGGCGCCGAGCACAGCAGCGGGCGCATGGAGCGCTTCCTCCAGAGCTGTGCCGACGGCAACATGGTGGTGGTGAACTGCACCACGCCCGCCAGTTTCTTCCATGTCCTGCGCCGCCAGCTGGCCTGGGATTTCCGCAAACCGCTGGTGGTGTTCACGCCCAAGAGCCTGCTGCGCCACCCCAAGTGCGTGAGCCTGCTCGATGAACTCGTCGCCGGCCGTTTCCAGGAGGTGATCGACGATCAGGCGGCCGATCCGGACCGCGTGCGCACCGTGGTGCTGTGCCAGGGCAAGGTGTACTACGACCTGCTGGAACATCGCGAGAAGGAGAACATCACCGACACGGCGCTGGTGCGCGTGGAGCAGTTGCACCCGCTGCCCGTCGAACAACTGCGCGAGGTGATGAAGAGATACGCGAAGGCCGTGCGCCACCGCTGGGTGCAGGAGGAGCCGCTGAACATGGGCGCCTGGACTTACCTGGCCACCACCTTCACCGACGTGAAGCTGGAAGTGGTGGCGCGGCCGGCCAGCGGCGCGCCGGCCACCGGCAGCAGCAAGCGCAGCGCGAAACAGCAGCAGGCGATCGTGGAGCGCGCCTTCGCCCGGCCCGATGTGAAGGAGGCACCGAAGCAGAAGGTGAGCGCGTGATCCGATCATCCGGTGGCAGGCAGTTGACCACCGACAACACGGAACCGATAACCGACGAGCATCCATGTCACAGATCGATGTGAAAGTGCCCAGCCCGGGTGAGAGCATCAGCGAAGTGCGCATCGCGCGCTGGATGGTGAACGATGGCGACGTGGTGAGCAAGGACCAGGTGATCGCCGAGATCGACAGCGACAAGGCCACGCTCGAACTGAGCGCCGAAGCGGAAGGGAAGATCAGGATCCTCAAGCCCGCCGATGCCACGGTGAACGTGGGCGAGGTGGTGGCGCAGCTGGATACGAGCGTGAAGGGCAATGGGACCGCCTCGAAGAAGGCGCAGGCGCGGGAACAGGCGCAGGCAACGTCGGTACGACCCGCCGCTGTTCCCGCCGCTGCCCCTGCTCCTGCCGCTGCCGCACAGCAGGCCACTCCCATCGCGAAGAAGATGCTGGATGAGAAGGGCATTCCAGCGGCGAACGTCAAAGGCAGCGGTCCCAACGGCCGCATCACCCGGCAGGACGTGGAGGCTTACGTGGCCGGCGGCATCGGGAGCGGTGCGATCGCCGGCTGGGGCGGAACGCGCAACACCACGCGCGCTCGCATGAGCACCCTGCGCAAGAAGGTGGCCGAGCGACTGGTCGCGGTGAAGAACCAGACGGCCATGCTCACCACCTTCAACGAGGTGGACATGAGCGCGATCATGGACCTGCGCAACCAGCACAAGGAGGATTTCAAGGAAAAGCACGGCGTGGGGCTCGGCTTCATGAGCTTCTTCACCAAGGCGGTGTGCGAGGGCCTGCGCGCCTTCCCCAACGTGAACGCGATGATCGACGGGGAGGAGATCGTGACGCACGACTACGCCGACATCGGCATCGCGGTGAGCTCGCCCAAGGGGCTGATGGTGCCGATCCTGCGCAATGCCGAGCGCATGAGCATGGCGCAGATCGAAGCGGGGATCAAGGATCTGGCGGTGAAGGCGCGCGATGGCAGGCTCTCGCTCGACGAGATGAGCGGCGGCACCTTCACCATCACCAACGGCGGGGTCTTCGGCAGCATGCTCAGCACGCCGATCATCAACCCGCCGCAGAGCGCGATCCTGGGCATGCACAACATCGTGGAGCGACCCGTCGCGGTGAAGGGGAGGGTGGAGGTGCGGCCGGTGATGTACGTGGCGCTGAGCTACGACCACCGCATCATCGACGGCAGGGAGAGCGTGAGCTTCCTGGTGCTGGTGAAGCAGATGCTGGAGGATCCCACCGCGCTGATCTTCGGCGGGAAGGAGGCGGGGGAGGTGTTGCTTGGCCTATAGTCCCACAGGCGTCCCGCCTGTGGGCATCCCTGCGATCATTTGAACGAGCGTTGCCGCGTATGCTCCAATGAGCATTCTTGCTTGCCACAGGCAGGCTGCCAGTTGACCTTGGCATGACCGACGATCTGTTCTACGATGAACATGCCGACCTGACGATCACCCACAGGAACCGCCCGCATTGGAAGCAGCAGGGCAAGGTCCATTTCGTCACGTGGAGACAGGCGGACAGCCTGGCGCGTGAGGATCTCGATGCCCTTGAGCTCGATCGCGAAGCATGGCGCGTCGCCCACCATGGGATCCCGCCCGACCGGCTGGGGCCCCTGGAGCGGCGCGCGTACTACCGTCTGTTCCATGAGCGCGTGGTACGCTGGCTTGATGCCGGTTCAGGATCGTGCGTATTGAAGATGCCCGGCCCGCGCAAGGAAGTGGTGGATGCCTTGCATCACTTCAATGGCACCCGCTATCGACTTGGCACGTTCGCGGTCGCAGGGAACCACGTTCATGTGTTGGTGGTTCCGGAGCGTGGGATCGACCTGTCATCGATCACGCATTCGTGGAAGTCGTACACGGCGAAGAGGATCAATGGTCTATTGGGGGTGCGCGGAACGTTCTGGAAGGATGAGTGCTTCGATCATCTGGTGCGCTCGGAAGCTTCCTTGCTGAAGTTCGAGGCATATATCCGTTCGCATGATCGGCAGGGAGCCTATGTGGAACACAGGACGTTGATGGATCCGTGATCCACAGGCGGGACGCCTGTGGGACCATATGTGGGGACAGGCGGACCGCCTGGCGCGTGAGGATCTCGATGCCCCGTGCCCGGTGCCCAAGGAGGGACCGACGCCATGCGCGGAGGGTCCAACAGTTCCATGTTGACAAGTGCGGAATGTGCGGACCGGCCTCTTGTTGGGTGGCCTCTACGTTTGCTCGGCACCCGTGCGCGCACGCGCGGATCGTTGATCGCGTCTGATCCACGCCGGCGGTCCGGAGCGTCGATGAACGATCGACCGAAGTTCGCGTGCGCACGCGGGGCCACCACACAGGAGGTACATGAGCAGCACACGACGCGTCACCCCTTCTCCTCTTTCCCACGTCTTCCGGAACCTCCTGATCGCCGCCGCGGCGCTGCTGCTCTGGCGAGGCGAGGCCCGCGCCACCCACGCCATGGGCGGCGAGCTGACCTACAGCTACCTGGGCGCCAACCAATATCTGGTGACGCTCAACTTCTACCGCGATTGCAACGGCGTGGCCGCGCCCACCAACTGCGGCAACGGCCTGGAGTTCAACGTGCGCAGCACCGCCTGCGGCGCCAACTTCAACCAGTGCCTTTCGCTGCAGAGCGTGCAGATCATCACCCCGATCTGCGCCACGGAGATCGATCGCTGTTCCAGCGCGTCGGGTACCTATGGCGTGGAGAAGTACGTGTTCACGAAGGTCGTCAACCTCGGCGCCTGGGCCAATTGCGGCACCGACTGGATCATCAGTTGGGAATTGTGCTGCCGCAACAACGCCATCACCAGCCTGCAGAACCCGGGCAACCAGCGCCTCTACCTGGATACGCGCCTGAACAACGTGGTGACGCCGCACAACAACTCGGCCTACTTCACCAACGCGCCCACGCCCTTCTACTGCCTGGGCCAGCCCATCGCCTACAACCCCGGGGCGGTGGATCCCGATGGTGACGTGCTGGTGTTCGACCTGATCAACGCGCGCGGCACGGGCGGCGCGAACCTGGCGTACGCGCCCACCTACAGCGCCCTGCAGCCCATCCACAACAGCGGTGGGGGCAACGCCGTGGTGCTCAACAGTTCCACGGGCACGCTCACCTGCGTGCCGGACATCCAGCAGGTGGCCGTGGTGAGCTACCGCGTGCGCGAATACCGCGGCGGCGTGCAGGTGGGCGAGATCACGCGTGACGTGCAGTTCGTGGTGCGGCCCTGCCCGGCCAACACGGCGCCCACGGCCTCGGGCATCAACGGCACGGGCAACTACAGCACCTCGGTGTGCGCCAACGTGCCCATCAGCTTCACCATCAACAGCAACGACGTGAACGCCGGCCAGCAGGTGAGCATGGCCTGGAACAGCGGCATCCCCGGCGCCACGTTCAGCACCGCCGGCTTGCCGTTCCCCACGGGCACCTTCAACTGGACGCCCACCACGGCCAACATCGGCAACAACGTGTTCACCGTGACGGTGACGGACAATGCCTGTCCGTTGGTCGGCTCGGCGGACTATGGCTATTCCATCACCGTGACCCCGCCGTTCACACCGGCGAGCGCGGGACCGGACCAGAGCGTGTGCGGCGGCACGGCCACGCTGGCCGCCGCGCTCCCCTGGCCCACCGCCCCGCATCAATGGACGGTGATCAGCGGCAGCGGCTCCTTCGCCGACCCCACCAACCCCAACACCACCGTGACCGGTCTCGCGCAGGGCGCGAACGTGTTCCAGTGGTCGGTGGACTACCTCACCTGCGGCATCGCCACCGACCAGGTGACCATCACCAGTTACAACCCCGGACAGGCCGCCGCGAACGCGGGGCCCGATCAGGCGCTTTGCCTGCCCACCACCAGCACCACGCTGGCGGGCAACGTCGCCGCCGCCCCGGCCGTGGGGACGTGGACGCTCATGGCCGGCAGCGGAACGATCACCAGCCCCAACTCGCCCACCAGCGGCGTGACCGGTCTGGCCGTGGGACTGAACCGCTTCCGCTGGACGATCAACAACGGCCCCTGTGGCACCCCGACGTTCGATGAGGTGCAGGTGCTGGTGTTCAACAACACGCAACCCGCCGCGTTCGCGGGCGCCGACCAGTCGATCTGCACGCCTTCGAGCAGCGTGACGCTGGCGGGCAACACGCCGATCTTCCCGGCGGTCGGCACCTGGTCGCTGATCAGCGGGCCGGGCGGATCCACCATCACCTCGCCCAACAGCCAGACGAGCACCTTCACGGGATTGCTCGCGGGCATCTACGTGCTGCAATGGTCCATCAACAACGGGCCATGCGTGGGCGGGATCACCAGCGACCAGGTGCAGATCACGGTGTTCTCCGCGAGCAGTCCGAACGCCAACGCGGGTCCGGACCAGCAGATCTGCACGCCGGGTGGTGCCACCCTTGCCGGCAGCACGCCGACCGCGCCCGCCACGGGGCTGTGGACGCTGGTGAGCGGCAGCGGCACGATCACCTCGCCCACCAGCCCATCCACCACGGTCACCGCATTGGGTGTGGGCATCAACGTATTCCAGTGGACGGTGAACAACGGTCCGTGCGCCAACGGGATCACCAGCGATCAGGTGAGCGTGACGGTGTTCGACGCGAACAACCCGGCGGCGAACGCGGGACCGGACCAGTCGCTTTGCACGCCCACCACCAGCACCACGCTGGCCGGCAATGCGCCCATCTTCCCCGCCACGGGCACCTGGACGATCGTGCTGGGCAGCGGAACGATCGCGTCGCCCAACGCGCCCAACACGCAGGTGACGGGGCTGGGGGTGGGGCAGAACACCTTCCGGTGGACCATGAGCAACGGGCCATGCCCCGGCTCGCCGAGCTTCGATGAGGTGTCCATCTTCATTTTCAATGGCAACCAATCGCCCGCCGCGGCCGGCGCCGATCAGCAGCTTTGCACGCCCGCATCATCGGCCACGCTCACGGGCAACGCGCCCATCTTCCCCGCCACCGGCCTGTGGACGCTGGTGAGCGGTTCGGGCAGCATCGCCAGCCCCACCAGCGCGACCACGGCGATCACCGGCCTCGCCGTTGGCGTGAACGTGTTCCAATGGACGATCAACAACGGACCGTGCGCGAACCCGGTGACCAGCGATCAGGTGGCGATCACCGTCTTCAATGCCGCGAGCCCCGCCGCCAACGCCGGTCCCGACCAGGAACTCTGCACGCCGACGCTGAGCACCACGCTGGCGGGCAACGCGCCGATCTTCCCGGCCACCGGGCAATGGACGCTGATCAGTGGCAGCGGCACGATCACGACGCCGGCATCGCCCACCTCGACGGTGACCGGGCTGGCCGTGGGTGAGAACATCTTCCAATGGACGTTGAGCAACGGTCCGTGCGGCGGCGGGATCACCACCGACCAGGTGAGCGTGTTCGTGTTCGATGCCTCGAACGCAACGGCCGATGCGGGCCCCAACCAGCAGCTCTGCACGCCCGACATCTCGGCCACCATGGCCGGCAGCGCCGTGATCCTCCCCGCCATCGGCACCTGGACCCTGATCAGCGGCGGGGGCACCATCACCGACCCGAACGATCCGCTGACGGAGATCACCAACCTGCCCATCGGGGTGAACGTGTTCGCATGGACGGTGGACAACGGCCCCTGTGCGGGCGGCCTGAGCACCGACCAGGTGACGATCAGCGTGTTCGCCGGGCACAACCTGGTGGCCGATGCCGGACCGGACCAGGAGATCTGCGTGCCCACCTTCCCCAACGCGGTGAACATGCAGGGCAGCGCGGTGATCTTCCCCGCGGTGGGCACCTGGACGTTGGTGAGCGGCACCGGAACGATCGTGGACCCGAACGACCCCAACACGTCCGTCACCGGACTTTCCGTGGGGATAAACGTGTTCCAGTGGACCGTTTCGAACGGTCCGTGCGCCGATCCGCTCACCACCGACCAGGTGAACATCCTGGTGTTCGATGCGGCGAACCCCGTCGCGGACGCGGGCCCGCCCGACAGCCTATGCACGCCGATCACCAGCACGGTGCTGGATGGGAGCGAGCTGATCGCACCGGCCACCGGTCTGTGGACGCTGCTCGGCGGCACGGGCGTGTTCGCCGACCCCACCGATCCGAACACCGCGGTGAGCGGCCTGAGCCTGGGGGTGAACACGTTCCGATGGACGGTGAGCAACGGCCCTTGCGCCAACCCGGTGACCAGCGACCAGGTGACGATCACCGTTTTCAGCGGAACGGCACAGCAGGCCAACGCCGGGCCCGATCAGGAACTGTGCAGCACCGGGCCGTTCACCCTGCTGGCGGGCAACCCGGTGGTGCCACCGGCCACCGGTACCTGGACGCTGGTGAGCGGTTCGGGCACGATCACCGATCCCAGTTCGGCCAGCACCACGGTGGGCGGCCTTGGGGTGGGGAACAACGTGTTCCAGTGGAGCGTGGACAACGGCGCGTGCGGCGTGAGCACCGACCAGGTGACCATCGCGGTGTACAGCGTGACCAACCCGGTGGCCAACGCCGGACCGGACCAGTCGTTCTGTTCGCCCACCACCAGCACCACCATGGCCGCCAACGTGCCCACCGTACCGGCCACGGGCACCTGGACGCTGGTGAGCGGCACGGGCAACATCCTCTCGCCGAACGTTCCGACCACGGGCATCACCGGGTTGAGCGTGGGCGAGAACATCTTCCAGTGGACGGTGGACAATGGTCCATGTCCCACCGGGATCACCAGCGATCTGGTGAGCATCTTCATTTATGATGCGACGGCCGACGCGGCCGATGCCGGTCCCGACCAGCAACTATGCACGCCGGTGGGCGCGGTGACCCTCGCGGCGAACGCGGCGGTGTTCCCGGCCTCCGGCATCTGGACGGTGCTGACCGGCACGGGCGTGTTCGATGATGCGACGGATCCCACCACCGGTGTGAGCGGGCTCTCCATCGGCTTGAACCAGTTCAGTTGGAGCCTGGACAATGGACCCTGCGGATCCAGTTCGGATGTGGTGGACATCCTGGTCTTCGACGCGAACAACCCGGTGGCCGATGCCGGCCCGGACCAGGAACTCTGCACGCCGAACACCACCGCCACCATGGCCGGCAGCGCGGTGATCTTCCCGGCCACCGGTGCCTGGAGCCTGGTGAGCGGAACGGGCACCATCGTGGACGCGGACGATCCGGGCACGGCGATCACCGGGCTGGCGATCGGCGTACACGTGTTCGAATGGACGGTGACCAACGGACCCTGCTCCAATGGGATCACCAGCGATCAGGTGGTGATCGTGGTGTACGACCAGAACGAGCCGCCGGCCGACGCCGGTCCCGACCAGCAATTGTGTACGCCCGTGACGGGCACCACCCTGCAAGGCAGCACGCCGACCTTCCCCGCCACGGGTGAATGGTCATTGGTCCAGGGCAGCGGCACCCTCGCCGACGTGAACGATCCCGCCAGCGGAGTGTCCGGCTTGAGCGTGGGTGAGAACATCTTCCAATGGACGGTGGACAACGGTCCGTGCCCGGGATCCCCCTCGCCCGACCAGGTGAGCATCTTCGTGTTCGACGCGAACAACCCGGTGGCCGATGCCGGCCCCGACCAGTCGCTCTGCACGCCCACCACGAGCACCACGCTGGCCGGCAGCAGCGTGATCTTCCCGGCCACGGGCAGCTGGACGCTGGTGAGCGGCACCGGCACGATCGCCGACCCCACCGACCCGAACACCACCGTGACCGGCCTGACGGTGGGAGAGAACATCTTCCAGTGGACGGTGCTCAACGGTCCCTGCGCCACACCGGTGAGCAATGACCTGGTGAGCATCTACCTCTACGATGCGAACAACGCCCTGGCCGATGCCGGGCCGGACCAGCAGTTATGCACGCCCGACATCAACACCACGATGGCCGGCAGCGCGGTGATCTTCCCCGCGGCGGGCACCTGGACGCTGATCAGCGGCGCGGGCACGATCGCCGATCCGAACGACCCTTCCACCACCATCAGCGGCCTGGCGGTGGGCGAGAACATCTTCCAATGGACGGTGGACAACGGCCCCTGCGCCGGCGGCATCACCACCGACCAGGTGAGCATCTTCCTCTTTGACGGCGCCAACGCGAACGCGGACGCGGGTCCCGATCAGGAACTCTGCACGCCGGCCTCCGGCACCACCATGGCCGGCAGCGCGGTGACCTTCCCGGCGGTGGGCACCTGGACGCTGCTGAGCGGAACGGGCGCGATCGCCGACGTGAACGATCCCAACACGGCGATCACCGGACTGACCGTGGGCGAGAACATCTTCCAATGGTCGGTGGACAATGGCCCATGCACCAACGGTTCCACCAGCGACCTGGTGAGCCTCTTCGTCTTCGATGCCAACAACCCCGACGCCGACGCGGGCCCGGATCAGGAGCTGTGTACGCCCACCACCAGCACGGTGATGGCCGGCAGCAGCGTCACCTTCCCCGCGATCGGCACGTGGACCTTGGTGAGCGGCACGGGCACGATCGTGGCGCCCAACGATCCCACCAGCGCCATCTTCGACCTGACGGTGGGCATCAACGTGTTCGCCTGGACGGTGGACAACGGCAGCTGCGCCAACGGCATCACCAGCGACACGGTGAGCATCGTGGTGTACGACGCCGCCAGCCTGAACGCCGCCGCCGGCCCCGATCAGGACCTTTGCACGCCGCTGGATAGCGCGCTGATGGCCGCCAGCGCGGTGATCTTCCCCTCCATCGGCACGTGGACGGTGGTGAGCGGCACGGGCGCCATCGCCGATGTGAACGATCCCACCACGATGATCACCGGCCTGGGCGTGGGGGTGAACGTGTTCGAGTGGACCGTGGACAACGGCCCCTGCGAAAGCGCGATCAGCACCGATCAGGTGACGATCACCCTCTACGATGCGAACAACCCGATCGCCGACGCGGGCCCCGACCAGTCGATCTGCACGCCGGACGATGAGGTGACCATGGCCGGCAGCGCGGTGATCTTCCCCGCGGTGGGCACCTGGACGCTGGTGAGCGGCACGGGCACCATCGCCGATCCGAACGATCCCAACACCGTGGTGAGCGGCATGCCCGTTGGCGAGCACATCTTCCTCTGGACGGTGACCAACGGCCCCTGCGCCAACCCGCTGACGGAGGACCTGGTGAGCATCTTCGTGTACGACGACGGCAACGCGGTGGCCGACGCGGGGCCGAACCAGAACATCTGCACGCCCGTGACCAGCACCACGCTGGCGGGCAGCCCGGTGATCTTCCCCGCGACGGGGCAGTGGACGCTGGTGAGCGGCGTGGGCACCATCGCCGACCCGGCAGATCCCAACACCGCCGTTACGGGCCTGGGCGTCGGGGTGAACGTGTTCGAATGGACGGTGGACAACGGCCCCTGCGCCGCGGGCCTCACCAGCGACCAGGTGATCATCCTGCTCTTCGACCTGAACGCTCCGCCGGCGGCGGCCGGGCCCGATCAGGAGATCTGCGCGCCGGAAGACAGCGTGAGCATGGCCGGCAACACGCCCACGTCGCCGGGGGTGGGCACCTGGACGCTCACGCAGGGCACCGGCGCCTTCGCCGACGTGAACGATCCCACCACCGCCGTCACCGGCCTCTCCATCGGGGAGAACATCCTCACCTGGACGATCGACAACGGCATCTGCGGCATCAGCAGCGACGACATCAGCGTGTTCGTGTTCGATCCCAACGCGGTCCTGGCGGACGCGGGAGCGGACGTGGAGATCTGCGTGCCGCAGGACAGCATCGTCCTGGCCGGCAACACGCCCACCTTCCCGGCCACCGGCACCTGGACGCAGATCGACGGCGCGGGCCTGTTCGCCGACGTGAACGATCCCAACTCGCTGGTGGTGGGCCTGGCCATCGGCGCCAACACCTTCGTGTGGACCATCGACAACGGCCCTTGCGCCAACCCGATCAGCACCGACACGATGACGGTGATCCTCTACGACGACAGCACCGAGGCCGCCAACGCGGGGCCCGACCTGGAGATCTGCCTGCCGCTGACGATGACCAACCTGCAGGCCGCCACGCCGCTTCCACCCGCTGACGGGACCTGGAGCCTGATCGGAGGAACGGGCACGATCATCAGCCTGAACGATCCCAACTCGCTGGTGACCGACCTGGCCGTGGGCATCAACACCTTCGTGTGGACGCTCGAACTCGCGCCCTGCCCCAACAACGGGATCATCTCCGACACCATGACCGTCTCGGTCTTCGATCCCTCGGCGCCCGCGGCCGATGCCGGACCCGACATCGAACTGTGCTCGCCCACCGACCAGGCCACCATGGCCGGCAACGCGCCGCTCTTCCCCGCGGTGGGCACCTGGAGCCTGATCCAGGGCACCGGCGCGATCGCCGATGTGAACGATCCCACCACGCTGGTCACCGGCCTGAGCATCGGGGAGAACATCCTGGTGTGGGAGATCTACAACGGCAACTGCGGCCTGGGGCCCAACATCACCTACGACACGATGAGCGTGATCGTGTACGACCCCACCACGCCGGTGGCCGATGCGGGCGGCGATGTCGAGCTCTGCACACCGACGGACAGCGTGGTGATGCAGGCCAACACCATCCTCTTCCCGTCCTCGGGCACCTGGACACTGATCCAGGGCACGGGCACCTTCCTCGATGTGAACGACCCCAACACGCTGGTGACCGGCCTCACCGTGGGCGAGAACATCTTCCAGTGGTCGGTGAGCAACGGGCCATGCCCCAACGGTTCCACCAGCGACCAGGTGAGCATCTTCCTCTTCGACCAGAACGCGCCGGATGCCGACGCCGGACCGGACCAGGAGATCTGCGTGCCCACCATGCCCAACACGGTGGCCATGGCCGGCAGCGCGCCCATCTTCCCCGGCGCCGGCTTGTGGACGCTGGTGAGCGGCAGCGGCACCATCGTCGATCCCACCAGCCCCACCAGCCCCATCACCGACCTGGTGGTGGGCGTTCACGTGTTCGCGTGGTCGATCGACAACGGGCCGTGCGGGAACAGCAGCGACGAGGTGCAGATCATCGTCTTCGACGCGGCCTCGCCCAACGCGAACGCCGGTCCCGACCAGGAGCTCTGCACGCCTGACAACGCCACCACGCTCGCGGCCAACACGCCCATCTTCCCCGCCCAGGGCTCCTGGACCGTGATCAGCGGCAGCGGCACGGTTTCCGACCCCGGCGACCCCAACAGCGCCCTCACCGGCCTCACCGTCGGGCAGACCATCCTGGTATGGACGATCGACAACGGGCCCTGCCCCAACAACGGATCGGCCGACACGGTGGTGGTGGAGCTTTTCGATGGCACCGCCGCCGATGCCGATGCCGGCGCCGACCAGCAATTCTGTTCACCCGCACCCGAACCCATCACCATGCTCGCCAACAGCGCGACCTTCCCCGCCATCGGCACCTGGGTGCTGCTGGGCGGCAGCGGCACCATCGCCAACCCCAACGATCCGGCCACCACGATCACCGGCCTGGGCCTGGGTGAGAACGTGTTCGAGTGGTCGATCGACAACGGCGATTGCGGCTCGAGCAACGACCAGGTGAGCCTCTGGGTCTTCGACAGCGGCGTGCCGCCTGCCGACGCGGGCGAGGGCCAGGAGTTCTGCGCCAACCTCTACGAAGGCACCACGCTGGACGCCGAACCGGCCTCCAGCACCGCCATGGGGACCTGGTCGCTGATCAGCGGCGCGGGCACGATCACCGATCCGCTGGATCCGCAGAGCTGGATCTACGAGCAGCAGTCGGGCGCGAACATCTTCGCCTGGACCATCACCAACGGGCCGTGCCCCTCCACCTCCGACACGATGATCGTGTTCCTCGAGGACTGCCTCACGCTGGTGATCCCCAACGCCTTCAGCCCCAACGACGACGGCGACAACGACACCTACGTGATCCAGAACCTGGAGAGCTACCCCAACAACAGCATCCAGGTCTTCAACCGCTGGGGCGCCAAGGTGCTGGACCGTTCGCCTTACAACAACGACTGGGACGGCCGCAGCGAGAACAGCATGAACTGGGGCGAGGAGCTGCCCGAGAGCACCTACTACTACATCCTGGACCTCGGGGATGGAAGTGATGCGTTCACGGGGTACATCTACTTGAAGCGGTGAGGCGGTGGAAGGTGAAATGTGAGAGGTTGAGAGGTTGAGAAGTTGAGAGGTTGAAAGGTTGAGATGAGAGGTTGAGATAGGCGGGTTGGAGCCCAGACAGACAACTGACAACCGACAACCGACGACCGACAACGGCCGGAACGGATGAAGGAGGACCGATGAACGAACAACGACCAACGAACAACGAGCAACGTTGACCACGATGAGAACGAGCGCATCGAGGATCAAGGGAACGCTGCTGGCCTGCGGACTTGCCGCCGCGGCCATCCTGCCGCGGCAGGCAAGCGCGCAGCAGGATCCGCAGTTCACCCAGTACATGTTCAACCTGCTCTCGCTGAACCCCGCCTACGCGGGCAGCGCCGAGCGCGTGAGCATCAAGGCCCTGAGCCGCCACCAATGGGTGGGCTTCGAGGGTGCGCCCGTCACCCAGACGCTGGCCGCCCACATGCCCCTGCCCATGGAGGCGCTGTGCGTGGGTGCCAGCTTCATGCGCGATGAGCACGGGCCGGTGACCCAGTACGGCATCATGGCCGACGTGGCCTACCGCCTCTTCCTGGGCAACGACGCGAAACTGGCCTTCGGCCTGCAAGGCGGGCTCAACCTCTTCCAGGGCGACTTCGCCGCGCTGCACCCGCTGGACCCCGACGACCAGGTGTTCCAGCAGGACGTCAGCAGCAAGATGGATCCGCAGTTCGGCTTCGGGTTGATGTACTACGCCGACCGCTACTACCTGGGCCTGAGCACGCCCAAGCTCATGCGCACCGAGTTCTTCGAAGAGGCGCAGCTGGACACCATCGGCTCACCGTGGGAAACCGGCCAGCGCCCGCACTACTTCTTCACCGGCGGCTACGTGTTCGACCTGAACACCTACCTGAAGCTCAAGCCCACCTTCCTGGTGAAGGCCGTGGAAGGCGCGCCCCTGAGCTTCGACCTCAGCGCCAACCTGCTCTTCTATGAGAAGTTCTGGCTGGGCGCCATGTACCGCCACGACGACGCGGTGGGCGCCATGGCCCAATACCATTTCACCGACGGCCTCTCCGCAGGCTATGCCTACGACTTCCCCCTCTCGCCCATGCAGGACCACAGCGGCGGAAGCCACGAGATCATGATCGGCTTCGACTTCGGCAACAAGCTCAAGGGCATCCGTTCACCGAGATACTTCTGACCATGAAGGGCTCCACGCACAGGTTCGCACACCAGTTGGCAATTCGCAGTTGGGCTCCTGCGCCAAAGCGCTTCGGCGCCGGCGCGCAGTTGGCAGTTCTGCTCCTGCTCCTGCTGTTGCCCGCGTCCGCATCGGCCCAGAAGATGAAGACCCGCATGGCCGACAAGTACGCCGAGGTATTCGACTACCCCACGATGACCACGATCTACGAGGATCTGGTGCTGAAGGGCAAGGCCGACGCCGCCATGCAACGCCGCCTGGCCTGGGGCTACATGCAGATGGGCGACTACGCGCAGGCCGAGATGACCTACGCCCGCATGGCCCTGACCCCGCCGATGGCCGCCGAGGACATGTGGAACTACGCCGAGGTGCTGCGCGCGCAGGGCAAGTACAACGACGCGCTCGCCTGGTACGCGAAGTACCGCGAGGCCAACCCCGACGACGCGCGCGTGCTGGCCTACCTGGACCGCGGCGACGTGTTCGCGCGCATGAAGCGCGACAGCGCGCGCTTCACCCTGCGCAGCCTGCCGATCAACTCGGCCCAGGCCGACCTGGCCCCCACGGTGATGGACGACCTGCTGGTGTTCGCCAGCGCGCGCGGCGAAGGCGAGGGCGGAAAGAGCAGCTACAAATGGGACGACCAGCCCTTCCTGAACCTGCACACCGCGCTGCTCAAGGGGCAGAACGCCGAGGATCCCCTGGTGATGCGCAAGGACGTGAACAGCCGCTACCACGACGGCACGGCCACCTACGACAGCACCGCGAAGCGCCTCTACTTCACGCGCGACAACTGGCACTACGGCGTGCTGGCCAAGTCGGAGACCGGCGAGCTGAAACTGGGCATCTACTACAGCGACATCGTGATGGGCGAGTTCGGGCAGAAGGAGTGGGGCGCGCTGATCCCCTTCGACCACAACGACCCCGAACACAACTACGGCCACCCCTGCGTGAGCCCCGACGGGAAGCGCCTGTATTTCGTGAGCGACGCGCCCGGCGGGCAGGGCGGCACCGACATCTGGTACAGCGACAACCTGGGCAACGCCTGGGGCGTGCCGGTGAACATGGGCACCAAGGTGAACACCGGCGGCGATGAGATGTATCCCTTCATCACCCGCGACAGCACCTTCTACTTCACCAGCAACGGCCACGCCGGACTGGGCGGGCAGGACATCTTCTGGTGCAAGCTCACGCGCGAGGGGCCCGGCAACGTGTTCAACATGGGCTACGCCATGAACACGCGCTACAACGACCACGGCCTGATCGTGCTCAGGGACGACACCACCGGCTTCTTCGCCAGCGACCGGCCCGGCGGGCAGGGCAGCGACGACCTCTACGGCGCCACCATACGACCGCCCATGATGTACCTGGCCGGCATCGTGATCGACGCCGCCACCAAGGAACCGATCGAGGGCGCCACCATCCTGCTCAAGGATGAGAACAACCAGCACGTGAAGCGCTTCCAGCTTGAATCAGAACCCGGTGGGAAGTTCAGGATCGAGGCCGAGTACCACGAGAAGTACCTGCTGGTGGCCAACAAGAACGGCTACTTCCAGAAGGAGATGCTGGTGAGCACCAGCACCGACCCACTGGAGAACATCGTGGTGGAGATGAACAAGTACGACTACGGCGCCGAGGGCGTGGTGTACCACGGTGAGACCGAGCAGCCCCTGCCCGGCGCGGTGGTGCGCCTGTACGACGGCGCCGACAAGCTGCTGGAGGAGAAGGTGGTGGGCGCCGATGGGAAGTACGCCTTCACGCTGATGCCCGAGAGCGACTACCGCCTGCGCGTGGAGAAGGAGGGCTTCTTCAAGCAGAGCGCGCGCATCAGCACCAAGGGCAAGGCGGCGGCGGTGATCCACACCGATTTCCGCCTCTTCCCGCTCGAAGTGGGCCAGGTGGTGCGCCTGGAGAACATCTACTACGACTACAACAAGTGGAACATCCGCTCCGACGCGGCCGTGGAACTGGACAAGCTGGTGCAGACGCTGCTGGACAATCCCTCGGTGAAGATCGAGCTGAGCGCCCACACCGACTGCCGCGGCAGCGACAGCTACAACCAGGGCCTCAGCGCCAAGCGCGCCAAGAGCGCGGTGGACTACATCATCAAGGCCGGCATCCCCAAGACGCGCATCACCAGCAAGGGCTACGGCGAATCACTGCCCAGCGTGAATTGCGACTGCACCAAGTGCAGCGAGGATGAGCACCAGCGCAACCGGAGGACGGAGTTCAAGGTGCTGGAGAAGTAGGGGAGCGGGTTTTTCACCGCGGAGACACGGAGGCG
Source organism: uncultured Chryseobacterium sp. (assembly GCA_964394425.1). Taxonomy (GTDB): domain Bacteria; phylum Bacteroidota; class Bacteroidia; order Flavobacteriales_F; family PHOS-HE28; genus PHOS-HE28. The sequence continues at coordinate 40,010 of CAYMXP010000016.1, forward strand.
CAGAGAACTCCGCGGGAACATCCGGGGGGCGGGGCTCGCGGGTTTCGCGATCGTCCCACAGGATGGGGCCTCTGGCAAGCCTGCGATCATACACGCGTGGAAGGTGCGAGCGCGAATGCGGAGACTTCTCGGGACCCTGCGACCCTGTTATCTCACTCCCGCCATCCGCTGCCGCCACAGGTCGAAGTAGCTCACGGTCTCGATGGCCACCACGCCGCCGGTCACGTCGCCGTACTTGGCCGGCAAGCCGCCGGTGTACACGCTGTAACTGGCGATGCTGTGCGGCGCCACCGCCGCCAGGCTGGTCATCTTCACCCCGTCCACGTAGTAGGCCACCGCGTCCGAACGCGAGCCTTTGAAATGCAGCTCGCCGGTGGCCGGTGAACGGTACACCGTCGGGGTGTAGGTGCTGATCACCTTCATGGGATCGCGGCGGATGGCGCTGCGTTCGAGCTGCCTGGCCGTGACGGTCATCACCACGGGATCCTCCGGATCGATCAGCGGCGGCTCCCAGAGGTGGCGCACCACGTCGATGCCCGCGAGCGTCTTGAACTGGAGCGCGAGGTCGCCCAGGTCGGTGATCTTGCCGGGGTTCACCAGCACGCCCGCCAGTTCGTGCGGCACCATGCCGCTGAAGGAGCAATGCAGGGTGTAGGTGCCCGGCGGCAGCGGCTTGATCACGAAGCGGCCATCCTCGCCGCTGGCCACGCCGAAGGGCGCGTCGGGCTGGTCCACGAACACATGCGCCATCCACAGCGGCCCGCCGTCGGGATCCAGCACGCGGCCGTGGATCTCCCCGGGATCCTGGGCGTTCAAGGGCGCCGCAAGGAGTAGGGTGGGGAGCAGGAGCGGGCGCATGGTCATCGGGCTTCCTGGGTGAAGATCAGCAGGCCGTACCCCGATGTGATGAACGGGTTCAGTAACGGTGGGATTGGATCGGGCATCGGTACCATCAGCGGGGAAAGCACCGGATATTTTCGTTCCGCTCAATGAACATTGACATGAAGATATGCCTGTCCATGCTGTCGATGCTCATCGCCGCCCGCATGAGCGGACAAACCACCTGGATGAATACCTATGGGGAAAGCGGTGGCGATCGCCATACGTTCAGTGCATTGGAGCATGCCAATGGCGATCTGTACTTCATTTCGATGTTCCCTTACGCCACTCCCGATCTGCGTTTGGTCCGTGCCGATCCCCAGGGCGATACGATGGCCACTCGGGCGCTCGACCTGCCTGGGTCGATCTATGGCGCGGGATTCAGCCATTCCTTGATCGAGCTCATGGCTGGCGACCTCCTGCAAGTCGGCACCATCGCGCCGAATTTCTCCAGCCAGAGTTCCGGTCACATGGTCTGGTTCAATGAGGCGCTCGACACCCTTCGCACGGTGATGGTATCGGACAGCGTGGATGTGAACGCTGTGGTCGAGCGGACCGACTCCACGCTGGCCTGTTTCGGCTGGCGATATGCGAGCGGTCCGGAATTCTGGTGGACACATCTTCACGCGGACGGCTCTCTGATCGAGGAAAGAAGCTATCCCTCAGTATATGATGAGATCTGCTATTCAGGTTGTTCGACCCCGGACGGTGGTTACATGTTGTCCGGCGTACGAACGATCAGCCCTGCCAATGACGATATCCTGATCAGGAAGCTCGCGGCCGATGGGAGCCAGGAATGGTCCCATGCCTATGGCAGTGCGGGGATCGATAATTCAGGCTTCGTGACCGCCCTGGAAGACACGACCTACCTGATCGCTTGTGGGATCCGACCGGGTCTGGGATTTGTCAACCGTGCCGCGCTGAAGAAGGTCGATGCAGCGGGCGACCCGATCTGGACGACCTTGCGCTCGGTGGACGAGCCATCCAGTCACGCAACGCGCCCGGTCATTGATGAGCAAGGCCGCATCGTTGCAGCAGGGGCGCGTACGATCCTTGGCATCCAGCATGGATTGATGATGGCGTACAGCCCGAGCGGGCAGGTCCTGTGGGAACGGATCTTCATCCAGGAGCCCACGGTGAGCCAGGTCATCTATGATCTGCGCGCAACGAACGACGGAGGTTATTTGCTTGCCGGCCATGCACTTGATGCGGGATCAGGAAACACCGCGCCGTGGCTGATCAGGGTTGATTCGATGGGGTGCCTGGTCCCCGGCTGTCACCTTTTCGATGGGGTCCAGGAACAGATCATCTCTTCAGGGATCCAGATCGGTTTCACCCCCAATCCAGCCGATGGGACGACGGAAGTGGAGGTCGTTGGTATGTATCCCGGACTTTCGGAGCCGTTCTTGCGCGTCGTGCGCTCCGATGGCACTGAATTGCGTGTCGGAGGCACCACACAGGTCGGGAACGGGCGCATTCAATTAAATACGAGCACCTGGACTTCCGGGCTCTATCACATCCACCTGGTCGATGGGAACCGCTGGGTAGCGGGGGGGAAGCTCATCGTAGATCACCGCTGAAAGGCGCGTCGATCATCTGATCGTCTGATCATCTGATCTCTCGCTCACACCTCCTCCGCCACCACGTCCTTCACCCCCGGCATCATCTGCTGAAGCAGGTTCTTAACCCCGTTGCGCAGCGTCACCGGGCTCAAGTGGCAGCCGCTGCACGAGCCCTGCAGCTGCACGGTGACGATGCCTTCGTTGTAGGAGCGGAAGGCGATGTGGCCGCCGTCGTTCTCCACGGCCGGTCGCACGAACTCATCGAGGATCGAGATGATCTTCTCCTCATCGGGCGTGAGCGGCGCGGCGTGGCCCACGGCCATCTCCTGCGCGCGGGCGGTGGCCTCCGGCGAGGCATCGGCCACCAGCACGCGGCCGTCCTTGTTCAGGAACTCCTGGATGAACTCGCGCAGTTCCAGCTGCACCAGGTCCCAGCTCACCACCTCGTTCTTCGTCACGGTGATGAAGTTGCCACCGATGAAGACGCCATCGGCGAAGGGAAGGTTCAGGATCTTCGCCGCGAGGGGCGACACGCCCTCGGCCTCCTCCATGGTCTTGAATTCCAGCATGCCCCCGTTCTCCAGCAGCGGCCGGCTGGCCACGAAGCGCATGGTGGCCGGGTTGGGGGTCATCTCGGCGTAGACGGTGACGGGGATCCTGGGCGCGACTTCTGGCATGGGGCAAAGGTACCGGCTCCGGGTAGGCTCAACTCCCCTCTCCATTTAGGGGAAGGTTCGCCCTACAGAACAATGAAGACCCGATAGGCCTGGGCAGGCTCAACTCCCCTCCCCATGTTTGGGAGGGGTCGCCCTGTAGAACAATGACGACCCGATAGGCCTGGGCAGGCTCAACTCCCCTCCCCATTTTGGGGAGGGGCAGGGGTGGGGTTGCACAATGAACCACCCGGCCTTCGGCCTCCAACCCCTCCTTAAGAAAGGAGGGGAGTTGATCGCGCTCTGACGGATGATCACCTGCTGAACCACCCGGCCTTCGGCCTCCAACCCCTCCTTATGAAAGGAGGGGAGTAGATCGCGCTCCGACGGACATACGCAGATGCACACGGAAGGACCCTCCTCTTCTCTGCGCCTCTGCGTCTCTGCGGTGAAGTACCATTCCTCAGCTTCACAACATTTGGCCGCGGATGGCCGCAGTCCAGCCCCGTTCCCGATAGATTTGCCGCCGTCATGCGCCCCGCCTCCCTCAAGCACCGCCTGATCGCCCTGCCGCTCATGGGCCTGGTGCTGGGCGTTTCCGCCGCGCCGGTGCTCTCCAGCATGACCTGCCTGATGAGCGGGCACCACACCCTGGTGGTCGGGAGCATCGACGACTGCTGCCCCGATGGACGGAAGACCGATGGACCGGAACTCACCGCCACCTGCTGCGAGTTCGACCAGGCCGTTCCCGCGAAGAAGGAATTCCGGCAGGAGCCCACGCTCGCCTTGATCCTTGTTGGTGCGGCCATGCACCTGGGGCCGGTGGTCGATATCGGCTCCACCGTGGTGGAGGCGACGGCAATGCCCGTCTCGCGGCCGCCGCCGCTTTCCGTCCCGCTGCGCCTCTCGCGCATCAGCCTTTTCCTGTTGTAGGCCGGTCTTCCCGATCGGCACTCGATCCACCGTCGTGTGCCTGGCCTCGTTGTTCTCTTGACAGGAAAAGACCGTTCGCATCCGTTGAAACACATCGTTCTCCCATCGATCCTCGCCGCGCCGTTCTGGTGCATGGCCCAGGACGTCCCCGTCCGCGGGCAGGTCACCGGGCCGGACGCGGAAGGCCGCGCCACGTCGTTGCCCGGCGCCAGCGTGTTCTGGTCCGGCACCGCCATCGGCACGGCCACCGATGCCGAAGGCCGCTTCGCCCTGCCCGCGCCGCACCACTGGCCCTGGACGCTGGTGGCCAGCTTCGTGGGCTATCGCGGCGATAGCATGCTCGTCGAGGGGCCGTCCGACCGGATCGCGATCGTGTTGAAGGCCGCCGTCGACCTGAAGGCCGCCGAGGTGACCGAGCGCACCAGCGGCACGCAGCTCAGCACGCGCACCACCATCAACCAGGAACTGATCACCGGCAAAGAGCTGAAGCGCGCCGCCTGCTGCGATCTGAGCGAGAGCTTCGAGACCAACGCCACGGTGGACGTGAGCTTCGCCGACGCGGTGAGCGGGACGAAGACCATCAAGATGCTCGGACTGGACGGGAGGTACGCGCTGATCAGCACCGAGAACATCCCCTTCATCCGCGGGCTCAGCAGCACCTACGGCCTCACCCTGCTGCCCGGCCCGTGGATCCATGGCATCAACGTGAGCAAGGGCGTGGGTCCGGTGGTGAACGGCTTCAGCAGCATGACCGGCCAGATCGACCTCACGCTGCTTCAACCGCGCAGCGCCGAGCCGCTCTTCGTGAACCTCTACGGCAACAGCCAAGGCCGCATGGAAGCCAACGTGCATTCCGCGCAGAAGCTGGGTGAGCGCTGGCACAACCTGCTGATGGTGCATGGCAACCTGCTGGAGACGCGGTTGGACGAGAACAACGACGGCTTCCTGGACAGCCCGCTGAGCCGCCGCATCAACATCATGGACCGCGTGCAGTTCGAGGGCGACGGCCGCGATGCGCACATCGGCGTGCGCTACGTGCTGGACGAGCGCACCGGCGGGCAGACCGATTTCCGGCGCGATGAGCCCACCGGCTCGGCGCTCTACGGGATCGGCATCGACAACGAGCTGGTGGATGTCTTCGGCAAGCACGGCTTCATCTTCAAGGGCGACCAGACGCGCAGCATCGGCATGATCGGCTCGTTGCGCAGGCATACGGTCGATGCGTTCTTCGGCCAACGCGATTACGCCGGCGAAGAGATCAGTGGCAGCTTCAACGCCATCTACCAGCAGTTGCTGCGCGATGGCAACGACCAGATCAAGGGCGGCCTGAGCTTCTCGGGTTTCGCCTACGACGAACGGTACGACGCGGGCGACAGCGCCGGCGTGGACAGCCTCTTCGCACGCACCGAGCTGGTGCCCGGCGCCTTCGTCGAGCACACGCTCAAGCGCGGCTCATTCACCGCGGTGAGCGGCCTGCGCGTGGATGTGAACAGCGCCTATGGCACCTTCGTTTCGCCGCGCCTGCACCTGAAGTACGACCTGGGCCCGCTCACCGCGTTACGCGCTTCGGTCGGCAGCGGCTGGCGCACCGCCAACCCCTTCATGGAGAACGCCTCGGCCATGGCCAGTTCGCGGCGCGTGATCGTCCGGGAGGACCTGGATGCCGAACAGAGCTGGAACATCGGCGCGGGCATCCTGCACAAGTTCAAGTGGCTCGACCGCAAGTGGGCGGTGGGCGTTGATGGCTACCGGACCACCTTCACCCATCAGGTGGTGGCCGACCTGGACCGCGGAGCGCACCAGCTGGTGATCTCCAACCTCGATGGGGTCTCCTTCGCCAACACCGTACAGGCCGATGTGCAGGTGGAAGTGATCAAGCCCCTGCACCTGAAGCTGGCCTACCGCTGGTACGACGCGCGCACCACCTACCACGGTGAACTGCTCGCGCGCCCCATGGTGCCCGAGCACCGCGCCATGGCCGACCTGGCCTTCGTGAGCACCAACGAGAAGTGGCGCTTCGATATCACCCTGAACTGGTTCGGATCGGGCCGACTGCCCGACCTGTCGGACAACCCCCAAGCCCATCATTTCGATGAACGCAGTCCATCCTACCAGGTGCTGCACGCCCAGCTGACGCGCGTGATCGGGCCGCTGGAACTGTACCTGGGCGGCGAGAACGTGCTGGACTACATGCAGGATCCGCAGATCATCGCGCCGCAGGATCCCTTCGGCCCGGACTTTGACGCTTCGATCATCTGGGGTCCCACCAACGGGCGAATGATCTACGGCGGGTTGCGCTATGCGCTGAAGAAGGAGACGGAAGCCGCGAAACCCATGGATCCGTGAGCCGGTGAACCCTCCCCTCACCGACAACCGATAACCGACAACAACAACCAACAACCAACAACCAACAACCAACAACCAACCATGTACCTCAAGAAGAACCTCGTCATCCTCCTCTCGGCCGCCGCACTGCCCGCGCTCGCCCAGGACAGGACCTCGACCCTCGACGTGAAGACCTCCACCGTCTGCGACATGTGCGAGAAGACCATCGAAACGGAACTGATCTACGAGAAAGGGGTCAAGTCCGTGGACGTGGACCTCACCGCCAGCCTCGTACACGTGACCTACGACAACCGCAAGACCGATCCGGAAAGGGTCCGCACGGCCATCACGAAGCTCGGCTACGACGCCGACGACATGAAAGCCGACGAGAAGGCCTGGCAGAAGCTGCCGGAGTGCTGCAAGAAGGAGGGTTGCGGCAAGGCGATCCAGCACTGAACATGGCGCTGGTGCGCGCGCTGAAGGGGATCACGCCCTCCTTCGGCGAGGACTGCTTCCTGGCCGAGACCGCCGTGGTGATCGGCGACGTGGCGATGGGCGACCGGTGCGGCGTGTGGTACAACGCGGTGGTGCGCGGCGACGTGAACACCATCCGCATCGGCCACCGCGTGAACATCCAGGACAACGCCGTGCTGCACTGCACCTATGAACGCGCCGCCCTGGCCATCGGCAACGACGTGAGCATCGGCCACAACGCCATCGTGCATGGCTGCGTGATCATGGACCGCGTGCTGATCGGCATGGGCGCCATCGTGATGGACCATGCGGTGATCGGCGAGGGGAGCGTGATCGCGGCCGGAGCCGTTGTTCTGGAGGGCACCGAGGTGCCGCCCGGAAGCCTCATGGCCGGCGTGCCGGCGAAGCGCGTCCGTGACGTGGGTCCGGACCTGTCCGCGAACGAGATCGAACGCATCGCCAGGAACTACCTGATGTATGCCGGCTGGTACCGGAACCCTTAAGCCGGGAGCAGTTCCGCTCCCGTCCAGGTCGCCGTGCCGATGCGATCGACCTGCACGCCGACCTGGTCCGCGAACGCCTGGAACAACGCGGGATCGCCCGTGGTGATGGCGTGCAGCCCGCCGGAAGATCCCTCCTTGGCGGCCAGGCCGTTCTCCCCGAGCAGCCGCTCCACCTGCCGTGCGATGGCGGGCGCCGGATCGATCACCCGCACGCCCGGCCCGCAGATGCGCTCGATCAGCGGCAACACGAAGGGGTAGTGGGTGCAGGCGAGCGCGAGCGCGTCGATCCCACGTTCCAGCATGGCCTCCAGCCAGCCGCGCAGCATCTGCTCGGTGCGCGGACCCTCCAGGTCGCCCGCCTCGATCCGTTCCACCAGTCCGGGACAGGCCTGTTGGATCACCTCCACGCCCTGGGCGAAACGCTCCAGCACCGATGCGAAGAGCTCGCCCTGGAAGGTGGCGCTGGTGGCCAGCACGCCCACCACCTTCGTGGCGCTGTGTTCCGCGGCAGGCTTCACCGCCGGCTCCATCCCCACGAAGCGCATCCCCGGATGCCGTGCGCGCAATGGCTTCAATGCCGCCGCCGACGCGGTGTTGCAGGCCACCACGATCAGCTTCGCGCCTTGTGCGATCAGCAGGCGCGTGATCCCTTCGCTCAGCCGCCGCACCTCCTCGAGCCTCCGTTCACCGTACGGGATGTTCGCCTGGTCGGCGATGTAGAGCAACCGTTCGTGCGGTAGCGCCTGCCGGATGGCCCGGGCCACGGATAGCCCGCCGATGCCGCTGTCGAAGATCCCGATCGGCGCGGACCGGTCCACGCGCTTACTGGATCCCCAGCTTGGCCTTCACCAGCGGCAGGATGTCCTCCCCGCGGTCGTGGTAGATCACCATGCCGGTGCTGGAATCGAAGATGTAGGTGAAGCCGTTCTCCTCGGCCACCGCCTTGATGGCCTCGTTGGCGCGCTTCACCATGGGGGCGAGCAATTCCTCCTCCTGCTTGGCCAGGTCTTCCTCGGCCTTGCCCTGCGCGTCCATGATCCGCTTCTCCATCTCGGCCAGCTCGCGCAGCGCCACCTCCTTCTCGGTGTTGGTCATGGTGCCCGCCTTGGCTTCGGCGCTGTCGCGGGCGGCCTGGTACTCGGCGCCCATGGCTTTCAGCCGGTCATCCAGGCCCTTGGCGAAGGTCTGCATGCGGGCCTCGGCGTCCTTGCGCTCGGGCAGCATCAGCATCAGCGCCTGCCGGTCCACGTGGCCCAGTTTGGCGCCTTGCGCCATGGCCGTGGAAGCCATGGAAGCGCACACGAAGAGGGAGAGAAATAGCTTGTTCATCGCTCTGCTGTTCAACGGGGTGGTTTGGTCTCGCCGCGGGGCGCGATCTGTTCGCCTCCGCCCGCCTCACGGCCGCCGCCGGGTTGGGGCTTTTCTTCCTCGGGCTGCTGCTGCTCCTCCTCCTCGCCTTCGCGCGTGTTGCCGCTGCCCTTGTCGTGGTCGGGCTTGATGCCCAGCTTGCGCAGCACGCTGTCGCTCTTGTCGTACTTCTCGCTGGCGAAGAGCACGTTGTTGCCCTGGCCGCCGATGTCGAATATGGCCACGTAGTTGGTGCCGGCCACCTCCTTGATCGCCTGGTAGATGCGGTCCTGGATCGGCTGGATCAGCTCCTGCCGCTTTTTGAACAGGTCGCCCTTCGGACCGAACCGCTTGTTCTGCAGGTCGCGCGCCTCCCGCTCTTTTTCGGCGATGTCCTCCATCCGCGACTTCTTCATCTCCTCGGTGAGCAGGATGGCCTCGGCGTTGTATGCGTCGCGCAGCCGCTTGATCTGTTCGTAGCGCCCGTCGATCTCCCCCTGCCAGCTGGTGCTCAGGTGGTCCAGCTCCTCCTGGGCGCTCTGGTAGTCGGGCATCTGTTCCAGGATATACTTCGTGTTCACGAAGGCGATGCGCTGGGCGGATGCGGCGGATCCCGCCAGCAACGCGGCGGCCATCAGGGCATGGAACGGACGAAGAGGCATTTGAAAGGCCGGCGAAAATAGGGGATCGGGTTCAGAGCTCTCCAAGATCGATGCCGATGGTGAAATGGAACTGGCTTTTGGCCATGAAGGGTTTGTTGGGCACCTCGTCCATCCGCCAGCCATAGTCCAGCCCCATCGGCCCGAACATGGGCAGGAAGAGGCGAAGGCCCACCCCGGCCGAACGATAGAGGTCGAACGGGTCGTAGCGGTCGATGTTGTTCCACGACTTGCCGGCCTCCAGGAAACCCAGGGCGTAGATGGTGGCCTGCGGGTTCAACGAGATCGGGAAACGCAGTTCGGTGGTGTACTTGGCCACGAAGAAGTCGCCCACGGAGCTGGAGAGCGAGGCGTCGTCGTAGCCGCGCAGGGCGATGATCTCGCGCCCGTCGAGCGTGAAGCCGGTGAGGCCGCTGCCGCCCAGGTAGAAGTGCTCGAAGGGGCTGTCGCCGATCACCTTGCTGTAGGGGAAGAGGAAGCCGAAGCCCGCGCGCGCCATCAGCACCAGGTTGTGCGTGCCCTTTCGCGTGACGCGCGTGAACCACTGCGTGGTGAACTTGTATTTGTGGAACTCGGCCCAGTTGTAGCGTTCGGCGGGGGTCCACGTATCGGGATCGGTCTCCGGATACACGTTCAGGGCGGTCCCGCGCAGGGCCGACCAGGGGGGCGTGAGCTTCACGGTGAAGCTGATGTCCGATCCGCTGCGCGCGAAGAAGGGCTGGTCGATCGAATTGCGGGAGAGCTTGAACTGGTAGGCCAGCACGTTGCTCATGCCGTTGTTGAAGCTGAAGAGGGAGTAATAGTTCTGCAGGTCGTAGAGCTGGTAGCTGAAGGTGTGGCGCAGGATGAAGTAGTCATCCGGAAAGGGCAGGCGTTTGCCCAGCCCGATGGTGGCGCCGAAGATGTTCAGCTCCTGGCGCAGTGGGTTGCCTTCGGAGACCCCGTTGGTCTGCTGGCTCCAATAAAGGGACGTGCTGAGCGAATTGGGCTTGCGGCCGCCCAGCCAGGGTTCCACGAAGGAGAGGCTCACGCTGCGGTACTGCACGCCGGAGAACTGCATCCGGAAGTTGAGCGTCTGGCCGTCGCCCGCGGGCAGCGGGCGCCAGGCTTCCTTCTGGAAGAACTTGCGCATGGCGAAGTTGGTGAAGGAGACCCCCACCGAAAGCACGAGCCTTCCCCCGCCATAGCCGCCGCTGAGTTCAAGGCGGTCGCTGGGCTTCTCCTCGACGGTGTATTCCAGATCGACCTGCCCGGTGCGCGCGTCCTGGATCGGGTTCACGCCCAGGGTCTCGGGGTTGAAGTAGCCCAGGTTGGCCAGCTCGCGCTGGGTGCGGATCACGTCGCTGCGGTTGAACAGGTCGCCGGGCTTGGTGCGGATCTCCCGGCGGATCACGTGCTCGCTGGTCTTGGTGTTGCCCTTGATGATCACGTCGCGGATGCGGTACTGGCGCCCCTCGCGCATGCGGATCTCCAGGTCGATGCTGTCGCCGTCCACGATCTCCACCGGATCGGGGCTGAAGGCCAGGTAGCCGTCGTCCATGTACAGGGAGCTGATGTCGCGCCCGCTGGGGTTCATGTACAGGCGGCTGTCCAGCACGGTCTTGTTGTATACCTCCCCACGCCTGATGTTCATGATGGCGGCCAGCTCCGCGTCGGTGTGCTTGGTGTTGCCGCTGTAGCGGATGTCGCGGAAGTAGAAGCGCCGGTCCTCCTCCACGGCGATCTCGATGCGCAGTTTGTCGTCGGTCGCATAGTACATCGTGTCGCTCACCACGGCGGCGTTGCGGTAGCCCTTCTCGTTGTAGGCGGCCACCACGTTCGCCTTGTCGGCCCGGAAGTCCTTCGCGTTGAACTTGCTGGTGCCGAAGATGTTGTACCAGCGCTTGCGTCTGGTGTTCTTCATGGCGCGCCGCAGGTGCGCGTCGGTGATCTGTTCGTTGCCGGTGAATTCCACGTCCTTGATGCGCACGCGCGGACCCTTGTTCACGTGGAACAGCAGCGTCACGCTGTTCTCCAGGTAGGCTGCGCTGCCTTTGTGGGTGCTGTCCACGTCCTGCTGCTCCACGCGGGTGTTCACCTTCAGGTAGCCCTTGTCCACGTAGTGCCGGCGGATGGCGAAGCGGCAGTTCTCCAACAGGGCCTCGTCCACCTGGCGGCCGCGTGCGAGCCCCACGCTGCGCAGCTGGTCGAGCAGTTTCTCCTCGTCGCTCTTGCTCACGCCACGCACCCCGAAGGTGGCCACCTGCGGGTTCTCCTGCACGATGATGTTGAGGAAGATCAGGCTGCCGCGGATCTCGGCCGCTTCGATGCGCACGTCGCTGAAGAGCCTCTGGTCCCAGATGTTGCGGATGGCGCGGCTGATCTTCTCCCCGGGCACCTCGATCTTGTCGCCCACCTTCAGGTCGGTGAAGAGTTTCACGGCGTTGGCGTCCCTGGTCACGCAGCCGCTCACGGTGATGCCGGCGATCTCGTACTCGCGCGGGTAGGCGTAGTCCATCACGGGCCCGCCGGGCGGTTGGGCCCGGGCGATCAGCGCGATGAGTGTGGGAAGCAGGATCCCCGCGATCCGCAGCATCAGGAAGGTGCGACTTGTTCGCTGATGAGACCGAAGCGCCGCTCACGGCTCTGGTAGTCCAGGATGGCTTCGAACAGATCGGCCTTGGTGAACTCCGGCCAGAGCTTCGTGGTGAAGTACAGTTCGGCGTAGGCGATCTGCCACAGGAGAAAGTTGCTGATGCGATGCTCGCCGCTGGTGCGGATCAACAGCTCGGGGTCGGGCATGCCCGCGGTGGCCAGCCGGGCGGCGATCAGCTGCTCGCTTATTTGCTCCGGGGCGATGGTCCCGGCATGCACCTCCCTGGCGATCCCCTTCATGGCGCGCGTGATCTCCCACCGGGCGCTGTAGCTCAGGGCCAGGGTCAGGGTGATGCGCTGGTTGTCCGCGGTCCGCTGCATGGCCTGCTCCAGGGTGTTCCGGCATTCCGCCGGCAGGCTGTCCAGGTCGCCGATGGCGTTCAGGCGTACGCCGTTCTCGTTGAGGCTTTCCAGCTCGCCGGCCAGCGTGCGCACCAGCAGGTCCATCAAAGCGAGCACCTCCTCACGCGGCCGGTTCCAGTTCTCGGTGCTGAAGGCATAGAGGGTGAGGAAACGCACTCCGATCTGGGTGGCGCCCACCAGCGCTTCGCGCACCGAACGGGTGCCCCGGGTGTGGCCCACGATGCGGTGCTCGCCCTGGCTGCGCGCCCAGCGGCCGTTGCCATCCATGATGATGGCCACGTGCATGGGGATGCGCGCCGGATCGATGCGCGCGCGCAAGGCTTCGACCGCTGCGTCCGTGGTGTTCATGTGACCCGCCTCCGTGAACGGCGGCAAAGGTCGTTGTTCGCCCCTCAGCGGCGACGCTGCTTCATGCTCTGGTACAGTTCGTCGCACTCGGTGAAGCGCGGGCCCAGCAGCACGGTGAGGGAAACGCCGGTATACTGGTACCAGTCGCGCGTCTGGCTGTCGCCTCGCGCGCGGCCGGTGTTGTAACCGGTCTCGGCCAGCGGGCTGCGATCGGCCAGGGCGGCCGTCAGGTCACCGTTCTCGAAGGCCAGCAGGTCGTTGTCCACGTAGGTGGTGCTTACGTCGTCGATGTAGTCCGTATAGGTGCGGCGCAGGCCCCATTCCAGCTGAAGGTCCAGGCGGTGGAAATTGAATTTCATGCCGGCGCCGAAGGGGATGGCGATCTGGTCCACCTTGTAGGGTTCGCCCCCGCCGGAGCTGCCCTGGCCCTCGGTGCCCAGCGGCTGCAACTCGTACCAGTTCCCGTTCAACTCCGCCTTGGGGTTGGCGCGGAAATAGGCCAGCCCGCCGAACACGAAGGGGGTCCAGGTCTTCTTCGCTTTCCCCCCCGCGCGGTAAGGGAAGAAGTTGATCTCCAGCAGGGCCGATGCTTCGAACAGCCGTGCCTGGAAGCTCAGGTTGCGCAGCAGCTGGAGGCTGTCCTCCGAATCGGAATCCTGCGCGCGGAGGATGCCGGAGAGCCCTTGCAGGCGAAGGGCGTAGTGCTCGTCGAAGTTGTGTCGGAACAGCGCGCCATAGGCCAGGGCCGTGCCTTTGGGGTAGTGGCTGTAGGGGTTCAGGTCGCCTACGTAATAGCACACCCCGCCGGTGAGGCCCATCTCGTTCACCTGGGCGCGGGCCATGCCGGCAGCCAGGCCGGCCAGGAGAAGCAGCAGGGGTTTTGGCGACATCGTGTTGGGAACGGCCCGCGAGCCTTCTTGTTTTGGCGGGCCGTTGTACGGGCGAAAAGTAGGTCGTGGTTCACCCGGGTCTGGGTCCCGACCGCAGGTCGAGGCCCCAGGCCAGCTTCGAGCGCAGGGTGTCCAGGTGGTCGTAGCCTTCGGGCAGCACCAGCTTCAGGGCGAAGGGTGCCTTGCGGATGCGCAGCTCGGAACTGGCTTCGAGGGTCACGTTGCGCGAGTCGAGGTTCACCAGGTATTTGTCGCCGCGGGGGTTCGCCACCAGGCGGACCTCGTGGTGGTCGGGCACCACGAAGGGCCTCACGTTCAGGTTGTGCGCGGCGATGGGGGTGAGCACGAAGACGTGGCTGGTCGGGTCCAGCAGCGGCCCGCCGCAACTGAGGGAGTAGGCGGTGGATCCGGTGGGCGTGGCGATGATGAGGCCGTCGGCCCAGTAAGTGTTCAGGTAGCGATCGCCCAGGTGGGCCTGCACGCTGAGCATGGTGCTGCTGTCGCGTTTATGCACGCTCACCTCGTTCAGGGCGAAGTTGCGCCCGCCGAAACCATCGCCGCAGCCATCGATCTGCACCAGGCTGCGCTTCTGGATGCGGAAGCGGCGCGCGACCAGCGCGCCAAGCGCCACGTCGGTCTCCTCCAGCCGCACGGTGGAGAGGTATCCGAGCCGGCCCAGGTTGATGCCCACCATGGGGATGCCCAGGTCGCCCACCATGGCCACCGCGTCGAGGAAGGAGCCATCGCCACCCATGATGATGAAGAGTTCCATTCCCCTGGCCTGCGGCGACGAGGCATCGAACACCGGTCGATCGTGCGGCTGGCCCGCGTTCCCGAGCATTGTGGCCAGGTCCTGTTGCAGCACCGGCACCATGCCGTGCGCCTCCATCTTCTTCAACAAGCCCGCGGCCACCGGCGCCATGTCGGGGCTCATTCGTCGGCCGTGTACGCCCACGCGCATGGTTCAGAACGGTTGGGTGAAATGTAGAAAGAAGCCATGCTCGCCCAGGCCGTTGAAGCTGTACTCGGCGCGCATCACCTGGTCGTAGCTGGTCACCAGGTCGAGGCCCGCTCCGAAGCCGCTGATCCATTCGTTGGCCAGGGTGTTCGCATCCCCGTAAAGGTCGTCAGCGGTATATCCTGCGTCCACGAACAGATCGAGGTAGAGGGCCACGTGCAGGGTGCGGAACGATTCCACCGGGATCGGCTCCACGTAGTAGTCCCGCGGGGCGATCAGCTGGTACACCACGTTCAGTTTCCCAAGGACGAAGTGCTGGCCGTCGATCACGTAGTACTCGTAACCGCGCACGTAGTGCGAATAGCCCAGGCCCTCCTGCACGAAATAGGGCGGATCGCCGCCGAGGGTGGCTTTGGCCTGCACGCCGGTCTGCACCACGGTGCGCGGACTCACCTTCGTCCATCGCTTGATCGCCCCGTACACGGTGGTGATGTCCGGTTCCGCCTCCCCGAGCAGCCCCAGGCCCATCCGTTCGGCCTTCAGCTCGGCGTAAGCGCCCGAGCGGGCGAAGGTGCGCGCATCGCGGGTGTCGTAGATGATCGAATACCCCAGGGTGAGGTAGGCGCTGTGCGTGGCCGTGTCGACGAAGTAGTCGGGTCGTGCGACCACCACGGAGTCCACCACTTCGGCATCGGTGTAGCCCAGGCGCGCCACGTGGCGCAGGTCGTGCCGCGGCCGCAGGCTCACGTCCGCATCCACGCGCCAGGAGGTGCGCGCGTTGACGTCGGCGGGCTTGTGGAAGTAGCGCTCGTTCCCCGCGGTGCCCACGGTGATCTCCTTCTGCTGGAAATAGCCGCCGCCCACGCTCAGGCCCCACTTCTGTCCCTTCCCGATATGGGGCGCGCGGTAGCGCAGGGCGAACTGCTGCGCGTATCCGAACTGCGCCTTGGCATACACCGTTTCGTTCATGCCGCGGAAGTTGTAGCGGTACAGGTAGAGCCCGAAGTTGATGCGGTCCAGGTCGGCGCCGTCGCGCCACCAGGTGTTGAAGTTGGGATCGGCCACTTCGAGGATGGGCGAGGGCCAGAGGTACCAGCGCTCGTTCACCCGCACCTCGACCACCACCTCTTCGCCGCCCACGTAGGCCGGCAGCAGGCTCACGGTGTTGAAGAGCGAGGTGTTCATCAGGTTCTGGCGACTGCGTTCAAGGTGTTCGTACAGCGCTTCAGCCGCCAGGGTGTCGCCCTCCTTCACGGTGAGCTCCCGCAGGATCACCTCGGGCCGGGTCACCTTGTTGCCTTCGATCACCACGGCGATCACGCGCAGCGGCGCGGTGGAGCGGTCGGCCACCTGCGCGATCGCCGGCAGCCATGCCGTGCATAGAAGGAAGAGGAGGGTGTGGCGGGCCGCGTGCATGCGCCGCAACGGCCGTTACATGTTGATGAAGCGCATCAGCTCATCGTAGCGCGTGCGCAGGTCGTCGTGCAGGCGCGTTCCCTGGTAGGTGCCCTTCACGAAGTACTCGTAGCGCTCGAAGGTCTGCAGGATGCCGCTGATGTCCTCGCGGTTGATCTTCACGGTCACCTCCACGCGGTCGGTGCCCGGCAGGCCGTGGCTGTACACGCTCAACACCTTGCCGTCGTTGCCCTCCACGATCTGCGCGATCTCCTGAAGGGAGTAATCGTTCAGCTTCATCTCCAGCACCACCACGCTGCCCGGCTCGCGGATGTTGGTGATCTCGGCCAGGCGGCGCAGCGCGCCATGCTCGCTGACGGCGCCGAGGTACTGGCCGTTCATGTCCAGCACCGGCAGCACGGTGAGGCCGCGCTCGCTCATCACCTTCATCACGTCGTAGATGTGCTGGCCTTCGCGCACGTAGGGCACCTCCACGCTCTCCAGCACGCTCTTCACCTCGGCCTTGGGGTCGTTGCGGTCCACCAGCGCGCTATCCTGCACCAGGCCCAGCAGCCGCCGGCCGTCCACCACGGGCAGGTGGCTCACCTTGAATTCCTCCATCCAGTCCATCGCGCGGGCCACCGGATCGGTGGGGCGCAGGGGAGGGATCTCCTGGGTGATGAGGTCGATCGCGTGCATCCGGAACGGATCCGCGGGGGGGAGCCCGCTACTTTTGACGCCGCCAAAGTAGTGGGTGGGCCTTGACCCGTCTCAGCGTCAACATCAACAAGCTGGCCACGTTGCGCAACGCGCGCGGCGGCAACAACCCGGACGTGTTGCGATGGGCCGTGGACATCCAGCGCTTCGGCGCGCAGGGCATCACCGTGCATCCCCGGCCCGATGAGCGGCACATCCGCCGCGCCGACGTGCGTGCGCTGCGGCCGCTGGTCATCTCCGAGTTCAACATCGAAGGCTATCCCAATGAGCAGTTCATCGACCTGGTGCTTGAAGTGAAGCCCGAACAAGTCACGCTCGTGCCCGATCCACCGGAGGCGCTCACCAGCAACGCGGGCTGGGATGCGAAAGCGCGCAAGGGGGAGTTGAAGGAGGTGATCGCGCGCTTCCAGCAGGCCGGCATCCGCACGAGCATCTTCATGGGCACCGATGCCGGGCAGATCGGCCACGCGGCCGATACCGGCACCGATCGCATCGAACTGTATACGGAACCCTACGCCCGCGACTTTTCCCGCGACCGCGCGGCGGCCGTGGCGCCTTTCACCCGGGCGGCCCAGCGTGCCGCCGAGCTTGGCCTCGGCCTGAACGCCGGCCACGACCTGGACCTGAAGAACCTCGCGTGGTTCAAGCAGCACGTTCCAGGACTGCTGGAGGTGTCCATCGGCCACGCGCTGGTGTGCGATGCGCTCACCTACGGCATGGAGAACGCCGTGGGGCTTTACCTGCGCGAGCTGCGATGAGCGATACGGTCGATCTGCATTGCCAGCGCACGGGCTCCGGCCGCCCCGTCGTCATCCTTCACGGCCTGCTGGGCAGCGGCGACAACTGGGGCACGGTGGGCCGCGACCTGTCCGACGCCTTCGACGTGCTGCTGGTGGACCAGCGCGACCACGGCCGCTCGCCGCACACCGATCGCATCACCTACCCGTTGATGGCACACGACGTGCATGCCCTCGTGACCGGTCTCGGCTTGAAGGATCTGATCATGGTGGGCCACAGCATGGGCGGCAAAACGGCGATGTTCTTCGCGCAGCGATGGCCGGAGCTGGTGAAGCAGCTGGTGGTGGTGGACATGGGCCCGCGCGAATACGCCTACACCAACCACGAGCACATCCTCAAGGCCCTGCAGGAGATCGACCTGTCCCCGATGGCCTCGCGGCAGGAGGTGGAGAAGGACCTTTTGCGCTACGTGAAGGAACCCGGGGTAGTGCAATTCCTCATGAAGAGCCTGTACTGGAAGGAACCGGGGAAACTGGCCTGGCGCTTCAACGTGCCGGTGATCGCGCGCGACATGCCGGACATCCTCGCGGCGATCGGACCGGAAAAGGTGGGCACGCCAGCGCTCTTCATCCGCGGCGGGCAGAGCGACTACATCACGCGCGAGGATGTGCCGGCGATCAAGGAGCAGTTCACCAACGCGCGCATCGAGACGGTGGAATACGCCGGACATTGGGTGCATGCGCAGGCGCCCGAGGAGGTCGCACGCCTGATCCGCGCACTGGCATGAGGGGGCCCGTCGCATCGTTGTTCGTGGTCCGCTGCGCCCTGATCGGAACGGCGCAGGTTGATCCGTACGTCGGAGAGCGATCGGACAGCACGCAGGCGGGATGGGTGCGTTACCAGGGCGGTTTCAATTTCAACGAAGGCATCTACCGCGACTTCCAGAGCTTCCGGAACAACGCTCCGTCGATCCCCCTGGAGGAACTCACCGACGAGCAGGACATCGCGATCCGCGAGATCAGGGCGAGCAACCGCTTCTTCCACGTGGACGGCACCGGCGAGCGCAAGGAGATCGATCTGGACAAGGCCTGGGGCTTCTGCGACAACGACATCGTCTTCCTGCGCACCGGCGACGGTTTCTACCGCATCGGCATGATGGGCACCCTGGCGCACGTGCTGTTCGAATACAACTACCGCGACTGGGATCCGTCCTACTACCCCTACGGCGGCACCATGGTGAATACCGCGCAGGCCGAATACGTGCTGAACATGACCACCGGCGAGTTTTCCGACTTCACCGCCGCGACGATGGAGAAGGCGCTGGCCGACGACGAGATCTTGAAGCCGCAGTGGGACGAGATCCCGCCCAAGAAACGGAAGGGCGAGGTGCTCTACCTCTTCCTGCGGCGGTACAACGACCGGCATCCGCTGTATTTCCCGCGGTGAGCAATGCGTGAACCGGCATATGCCGATCATACCTTGGCCCACCGCTACACCATGCTCCTTCGCTTCTTGATCGCAGCGACCACCGCCATGGCCGCGCTTTCCGGCCGCCCACAATCCGAAAAGCGCCTCATCCCCGCCGTCGTCGGCTTCTATAACCTGGAGAACCTCTTCGACACCATCGACCAGCCGGAGGTGCTGGACGAGGAGTTCCTTCCGAACGGCCCGAACCAGTGGACCAGCGCACGCTACCAGCGCAAGCTGCACAACATGGCGCGCGTGATCTCGGAGATCGGCGTGGATGTGAACCCGAACGGCTTCGCGGTGCTGGGCATCAGCGAGGTGGAGAACGGCGGCGTGGTGCGGGACCTCGTAAGAACGCGACCGTTGACGCCCCGCGGCTTGCGGGTGGTGAGCCACGAAGGCCCGGACGCCCGAGGCGTGGACGTGGGCCTGATCTACGATCCCAGGCAGTTCACCCTGCTCGGCCAGAAAGCCTACCGCCTGCGCATGCCCGACGATCCGGACTTCAAGACCCGCGACCAGTTGCTCGTGACAGGCCTGCTCGATGGCGATACGCTGCACGTGATCGTGAACCACTGGCCCTCGCGCCGGGGCGGAGAGAAGCGCTCGCAGGGCAAGCGCTGGGCGGCCGCCGACCTCTCGCGGCACATCATCGACTCATTGGTGGCGCGCAACCCCAATGCGCGCATCGTTCACATGGGCGACCTGAACGACGATCCGATCGACCCCAGCGTGGTGAAGCACCTGCGCGCCACCGGCGACCGGAAGAACCCCGCGCTCAAACCCGGCGGCGAAGGCACCTTGCTCTATGCCCCCATGACGGATCTGTACAAGAAGGGCCTCGGCACCCTGGCCTGGAACGACAGCTGGAACCTCTTCGACCAGATCAGCCTCTCACCCGCCCTGATCACCGGCGATGGTGGCCGCTACACCTACCACGGCGTGCGCGTGTTCAGCCAGCCGTACATGAAACAGACCGAGGGCAACTTCGCCGGCTACCCGCTGCGCTCCTTCGTGGGCAGCCAGTGGATGGACGGCTACAGCGATCACTTTCCCGTGTTCGTGATCCTGGCGAGGGAGATGTGATGAACGGAAAGGGCCGCCATCGGCGGCCCTTTCGTTCGATGGCTTCCGCGTTCAGCGTCGCACCACGATGCGCTCGGTGCGTGTTCGCCCTTCGTTCAGCAGCGTGAGCGAATACATTCCTTCCGAAAGTCCGCGCAGATCGAGCTGCACCTGCGTGCCGGTGGCCATGGCGTTCATCACCATGCGACCACGCTGATCGGCCAGGTTGTAATACAGCGTGCCGCCGCTCCATTGCACCAGCAGCGCGTCGCTCGCGGGGTTGGGCAGCACCGAGGCGTCGAGCATCGGGAACTCCACCATGCCCGTGATGTCGTCGATGCCGCGCGGCTCGATCTTCCGCTCGCCGAAGCTGTAATACATCGGGCCGGTGATCGACGTGAAGGCCTGGCCGGGCGCGGGCACGTAGGCGAAGATCAGGTCGTCCACCAGCAGGGTGTCGCCGCCGCTCTCCTGCACCGTCCACTGTCCGAAACCGGCGTCGGCGTTGGAACAGGTCACGTTCGACAGGGTGGTCAGCACGCTTTCGTATTCCTCCGCCATGGCTTGCGCGATGGCGATGGAGGAACCGGCCGGTACCGGATTGCCGCTGTTCACGATCGTGGCGTTGCTTGGTCCGCTGATCTCGGTGAGGCCGTTGTACTCGGAGACCTCGCCCTCCACGATCACGCTGTCGCCCAGCGTGGGTGCGATGGAGTTATCGAAGACGAAGAGCCCGCTCCACGGCCCGCTGCCGTTCTGGATCCAGTAGCCGCTGGCGTATGCCGCCGTCACGATCCCGCCGGTCTGCACGGTGCTGTCGAGCAGCGGAGAGTCGCCGCCGGGGTCGGTGGTGTACTGGATCTCGTAGATGGTATGCGGGGTGGCGGGGTTCACCACGCCGCCCAGGCTGATCTCCACGTCGTCCACCACCACATGATCGGGCCCCGCGCTGTTGCGCAGGCTCAGGATGAACTCCGCGCCGGTGGTGTCGTTGGCCGCGTCGATCACCTGGGAGTACTGGGTCCAGGTGGAGGTGAGCACCACGTAGTTGTTGTAGGTGGCATAGCCGAAGCCCGTGGCCCGGCCATCGAACAGGCCCGTGCGCAGTTCGCCCGAGCCGCGCGCCCAGAAGGTGATGGTGTAGGTGGTGCCGTCGGTCACGCCGAGCGATCCGGTGGTGAATCGCTTGTGGGAATTGGTGCTGTTGGTGAGACCCACGGCGGCGGAGCCCGCGTGCGGGTTGGTGGTCACCTGTGCCACGCTGTCGGCGGCGATGCTCGACTTGCTGCCGAACCAGCCGTTGGGGATGTTGCCGGTCCAGGCTTCGAAGTCGCTCTGGAAGATCACCTGCGCGTTGGCGTGCAGGCCGAAGGCGGTGGCGATCAGGAGGAAGGTTCTGTTCATCGCGGGTGGTTGTTAGTTCTCGGTGATGAAGATGTCGTCCACCTCGTACACCTTTCCGTCGCTGTTGGAGCCGGTGTATCTGAAGGCGAGGTGAAAGTTGGCCGAAAGGAAGGCCGAGAGGCTCAACGGTCCGGAATCCGTCCAGGTGTAACTGCCGGGCGAAAGCGCGGGGGTGAGCGGTGTCCAGGTGGCGGTGGAGGGCGCGCTGGTGCCGTCCCAATCGGTCGATGCGAGCACTTCCAGATCCGGTCCGTCGAAGTTGGCGGCGGTGCGGAAGGTGAGCACCGGCGTGGGAACGCCTGACAGGTCAACGGCGGGACTGAAGTACCAGGTCTCGCAGGCGTTGTTCGAGCCGCCCACGAAGTTGTTGATCTTGGCGAAGTTGTCGCCGCCGAAGCTGCTGACGGTCCAGGGGATGGCGCCGCTCACGCCCTGCTGGGTCCAGCCGCCGCTGGCGAGGCTCAGGTCCTCGAAGTTCTTGATCAGGATGGGGATGCCCTGGCCGGCGCATCGATCGCCGTTCAGCTGCACCTCGGCCAGGTCGCGGATGTAGAGCTGCATGGTGCTGCCGAACTGGCCCACCACGCCGGTGAAGGGACCGCGGCCCACGGGCAGCGTGTTCGCGGCGAAGTTGGCGTAGCCGCTGCTGCGCACCAGGATCTGGTCGCCGTTGCATTCCTCCAGGGTGCGGTTCTCGTCCAGCTGGTTCACGGCATCGGCATAGGTGAGGCCGAGTTCGTCGATGATGAACTCCACGCTGTCCAGTTGCACGAGGAAGCCCTGCAGGTCGGGGGTGATCTGCGCGATCGTGACCTGTCGTGGCGCCACGTACACGTCGGTCTCCTGCTTCACCACGTTGTTGTCCACGTCCACCGAATCCAGCTGCATCATGCCGTTGTACACGCTCAACACGCAGCCGGGCAGGTAGATCCGGATGCGGTCGCCCTGGTACAGACCGCCGGAGTACCGCAGCCGCACGTTGATCGCCGCGCTGTCGTCCTGCACGTACACCTCCTTGTAGAGGTTGCCGTTGGTCTCGTCGGCCGTCACCACCGCGTACACGCTCATGGCGCTGTCGAAGTGTACCGGCGCGCCGGCGTACAGGTCCCGCAACTGCGAGAGGGTGATCACCGATCCGGTGGGCAGCGTCTGCTCCGGCGGGGTGTCCAGCTCCTTTTTGCAGGAGGTCATCAGCACGCAAGCGCCCGCGGCGACGGCTGCTGTTCGAAGGAGGTCCATGATCCGATCTGGTTTTCTCTGTGCCTCTGTGGCTCTGTGGTGAAAGGCGTTCCTCAGAAGCTGAAGGTGAGCATCGCGTAATACGTCCGCCCGTACATGTACCCGTACTTCGGCGGGAACTTGTCCACGTCCTTCGGGTCGTAGCGCAACTGTTCGAAGCCGCCGGTGACGATGTCCGTGTTGTCAAGCAGGTTGCTGATGGAGAGGTTCAGGGCGATGCGGTACTTGCGCTGGATCATCCAGCTTTTCAGGATGAAGAGGTCCAGCGTCACGCCGTCGTCCAGTTTTTCCTGGTCCAGCAGCTGGTCCCACTGCGGATCCTCCGTCACCAGGCCGTCGACGGCCTCCTCGGTGCGCCGGTCGGGGTTGGGGTCGAGGTAGATGTCGCCGAACCAGTTCACGTTGGCGCCCACGCTCCAGTACTTCGGGTGGTTGTAGCGCGCGCCCAGGCTGGCGGCGCTCTGGGGCATGCCGCCCAGCTTGTAGCCTTCGAAGTACACGGTGCGGTCGCTGAACTCCTCCGTCCCGTTGTCGCGGGTGATGCTCGCCGTGGGCCGCGAGTCGTAGATGTACTGGCCGGTGGTGAAGACGCCGTTCACCAGCAGCGTGGGGGTGGCCTTCACCTCGGCGCCCAGCTCGATGCCGGTGTGCAGGTTGTCCACGCCGTTCATGGTGTAATTCACGAAAGTGCGCAGCTCTTCGTGGTAGAAACGCCGGGCGGAGACCTGGTCCCTGATGGCGGCATAGAAGAGCGTGGCGCGCAGCTTCACGCGGGGCGCACGCACCAGGTAGTTGAGGTCGCCGGCCAGCACGGTCTCTTCCGTTAGGCCCTTCACCAGGTCGTGGCGCGTGCGGGGGCTCAGGTAGGCGTTGCGCGCCACGGGCGGGCGCGTGACGTAGGCGGCGTTGGCGGTGACGTAGTGCCGGCCCGTGATCTTGTAGGTGGCGCCACCCTTCAGTCCGTAGGTGAAGAAGTTCTGTTTCGCACCATCGCCCTTGGAGGTTTCGGGGAAGAGGCCGGTCTGGTAATGGCCGGTGCGCCAGAAGCTGGTGGTGCCCAGGGTGAGCGCGCCGTAGGCGTCCCACTTGGCGCCGCGGTGCTCGAGCTGGCCGAACACGTTCGCGCTCCGGATGGTCAGGTCGTAGTTGAAGCCGAAGTCATCGCCCTCTTTGATGATGCGGTTGGGCGTGCCCAGGTCGTTCTGCGCGGCGCTGTCGTTGGCGAAGTCCTGCTCGGCGAACTGGTCCACGTCCACCCAGAAGTCACCGCCCAGCAGGTCCTCCATCACCTTGAAGTTCTTCGAGACCTGCGACTGCAGGGTGAGGCCGGCGGTGAGGGTGTTGCGGTCGCTGATCGAACGGCTGTACACGCTGTTCAGGCCCAGCCGCGAGGGATCGTTGCGCACGTCCTCCACGATGTATTTGCTGCGGTTCCCGGTGACGCTGTTGCCCGCGATCCCGTTCGCGTCGTGAACCGTGTAGAGGTTCTTGCCGTTGGCGAAGTAGAGCTGGTCCCAGTCGATCTGTTGCGTGTTCACGTCGTTCTGCCAGGCCTGGGTCAGTTGCGCGGCGATGGTCGGATCGCTCTCGGCGTAGTAGCTGGGCAGGTAGCGGTAGTAGTCCGGCCGCGGATCCTTCGCGTCGTACCAGTTCACGTTGGTCAGGCCGTCGCGGCCGAAGCTGTAGAAGAGCGTGGTGGTCCAGCGCGTGGCGCTGTCGGGCTCGAAGTAGTGGGTGAGCAGCAGCACGGGCTTGTGGTCGTGGGCCACGCGCGCGTTGCGTTTCTCGCCGTTCTGGTAGCCCCAGTATGGGTTGTAGTAATGCGTGCCGGCGAGGTCCTGCGCCTCGCGCGTGGCCAGCCCCTGTCGCCCTTGTTGCAGGTTCACGCCGAAGCCGGTGAAGCCGAAGCTGTGGCGCTCGTTCAGCTTCTTCTCCACGCTGGCGAAGTAGGCCGTGCCATAAAAGAAGGTGCCGTCCACGTAGCCTTCCTCGGCCCATCGATGCGAAGCCGATGCGCTGAAGGCCCAGCCGTTCTTCATGAGGCCGGTGTTGTAGGTGGCCATCAGGCGGTTGTTGTAGGTGCGGTTGCTGAGGGCGTAGCTCATGCGCAAACCCTTGCGCAGGCCGCTGGCGCGTGTGTCGATGTTGCTCCAGCCGCCGATGCCGCCGAAGGTGTATGGCGAGGCGTGGATCCCGGTGCGGACGGTCATCCAGCGGGTGACGTCGTTGAGGCCACCCCACTGGCTCCAAGGTGCCCAGCCGGTCTCCAGGTCGTTGACGGGGATGCCGTTGATGCTGATGATGGTGTTCTCCGCGTCGAGCCCTCGGATGCGGAAGCGCGCGGCGCCCAGGTTGTAACCGGCCACGTTGGTGAACACGTCGCGGGAGCTTTGCAGCAGGGTGCTCACGTCCTGCGCGCCGGCGTCGTTGTCGAGCTCGCCCTGGGTGATGCTGAAGACGGGAAAGCGGGGCTGGAGGGAATCGGCTTGCGCGGTATCCTGCTGGGCGTGCAGGGCGGGGGGAAGGGCCGGCAAGGTCACCGCGAACACCCACCTCTGGATCCAGCGGTGCGGTTGAATGATGGCTGAAGGAGGCAAGCGATCGGCTTGAAAGGGTCCGGATCGAAGGGTGCCAAATGTAGCCAGCAGGTTCTGGCGGAACAGGGTGGCGGATCCCCCGTGGTTTTAGGCGCCTTCACCCCCACGGATCGGTGAAATTTCGCGCCGCCGGCAGGTGCCGGAGGCCGGTACAGAGGCATACCTTGGCGGGTTGACCCCGGGGTGTTCGAAGCCCTTGCGGATCAGATGCATTTGAACGCGCACCACCGATCGATCGGATCGCTCTCCCGGATGGCCGCGACAACCGCGTTGTTGTCGGGCCCGGTCGGGCTGCATGCCGCGCACTTCTCCGGGGCCGACATCAGCTACGAATGCCTCGGGGGCACCACCTACCAGATCACGCTGGACCTGTTCCGCGACTGCACCGGCTTCATGATGGTCCCGCAGACGCTGAACTTCGTGAGCGACTGCGGGCAGAACTTCTCGGTGACCAACATCCCCGTTCCCGCCGGCACCGAGGTGAGCCAGCTCTGCGCCGCGATGCTGCCCAGCAGTTCCTGCAGCGGTGGCGCGCTGCCTGGCATCGAGCACTACGTGTTCCAGACCACCGTGAACCTTCCGGCGTGCGACGACTGGACGATCAGCTGGTCCATCTGCTGCCGCAACACCACGGTGAACCTGGTGGGCGCGCCGGGCATGTACGTGGAGGCCACGCTGGACAACGCCACGGCGCCCTGCAACAACTCCCCGGTGTTCAACGACCAGTCGATCCCCTACGTGTGCGCCAACCAGCCGGTGTACTACAATTACGGGGTCACCGAGCCCGACGGCGATTCGCTGGTCTATTCGCTGATCGACGCACGCTACCTGGCGCCGCCGCCCACCCCGGTGCTCTACCAAGGCGGCTACACGGGCCTGCTGCCGGTGCCCGGTCTGACGCTCGATCCCACCACCGGCCAGCTGATCTTCACCCCCACGCTGATCGGCAACTACGTGATCGTGGTGCTGGTGGAGGAATACGACGCGGCCGGCAACCTGATCGGCACGGTGATGCGCGATCAGATGTTCGTGGTGCTGAACTGCACGGGCAACGTGCCGGTGACCGGTGGCCTGACCAACAACACGGGGGGTCTGCTCACGGGCCCCAACAGCATCGCGGTGTGCGACGGGGAGTTCTTCTGCGTGGACGTGACCTTCACCGATCCCGACCCCGCCACCGTGCTGCAGGTGATCAGCAACGCGCTGGCGCTGCTGCCCGGGGCCACCTTCACCGTGGCGGGCACCAACCCCGCGGTGGCCACCCTGTGCTGGACGGGCGACAACGCCAACTCGCCGGTGAACGTGCTGGTGTCGGCTGACGACGGCGCGTGCCCGGTGGAGAACACCGCCTCCACCTCGATCAACATCATGAGCGACCTGGCGGGATCGATCCCCGATCCCGGGCTGGACGGGGCGGTGTCGATCTGCGCCAATGCGCCGCTGCCCGTGGACCTCTTCCCCTCGTTGAACGGCACGCCCGACGTCGGTGGCTTCTGGCAGGATCCCGGTGGGAACCCGCACACGGGCCTGTTCGATCCCCAGGTGGACGCCCCGGGCGATTACACCTACATCGTGGGCAACGCATGCGGCAGCGCATCGGCGCAGGTGACCGTGACGGTGACCCCGGCACCCGATGCAGGCACCGATGGCAACCTGACGCTTTGCACCACGTCGGCGAGCACGCCGATGTTCCCCTCCTTGGGCGGCACGCCGCAGGGCGGCGGAACGTGGACCGGCCCCGGCGGCGGCGCGCACGGGCCGAACTACAACCCCGTCGTGGATGGCCCGGGCGTCTACACGTACACGGTGGCCGGCGGCGGCAGCTGCGGGAACTCGACCGCGACGGTGACGGTGGCCGAAGCGACGCCGCCCGACGCGGGAACGAACGGGGTGCTGACGCTCTGCACGACCAGCGGGATCACCGGCCTGTTCGCTTCGCTGGGCGGAACGCCGCAGGCCGGCGGCACCTGGACCGCACCCGGTGGAGGCGCCTTCGGCGGCAATTACAACCCGGCCGTACATAACCCCGGCGTGTATACCTATACGGTGACAGGCACCGCGCCCTGCCCTGATGCGAGCGCGACGGTGACGGTGACGGAGAACGCGCCGCCCGTGGCGGGAACCAACGGCAACCTGGCGCTGTGCTCCACCGATGCACCGGTGGGTTTGTTCGCATCGCTGGGCGGTGCTCCACAGGCCGGCGGCACGTGGACCGCACCAGGTGGCGGTGCGCATGGCGGAACGTACGATCCGGCCGTGGATGGACCCGGCGTTTACACCTACACGGTGGTCGGGGTCGCTCCATGCCCGAATGCGAGCGCGACGGTGACCGTGACGGAGAACACGGCGGCGAACGCGGGGATCGATGGCGCGGCGAACTTCTGCTCGAACGGACCGATCACCGCGCTCTTCGGCTTCCTGGGCGGAACGCCGCAGGCCGGCGGCAGCTGGACCAATCCCGGTGGATCGGCTTTTGGCGGCAACTACAACCCCGCGGTGCATGCGCCGGGGGTGTACACCTACACGGTGACCGGTCCGGGGCCTTGTCCCGATGTAAGCGCGACGGTGACGGTGACGGAAAGCGCGCCGCCCAATGCCGGCACCAACGGCGTGCTGGCGCTTTGCTCCACATCGCCGGCAACGGGTTTGTTCGCGCAGCTCGGCGGAGGACCCGTGGCCAGCGGCACGTGGACGGCGCCCGGCGGCGCGGCGCACAGCGGCACGTACGATCCGGCGATCGATGGTCCCGGCGTGTACACCTACACGGTGCCGGGCG
>CAYMXP010000017.1:0-62771 GCA_964394425.1 uncultured Chryseobacterium sp.
ATCACCGGCTTCTCCGGCGGCACGCTCAGCTTCAGCAACATCTGGTACAACCTGGGCGGCTACGATTGGGGCTACTTCCTCTGCGACAAGCTCAGCGAACTGGACGCTCCCGGGGAATGGTACCATGACCCGAACACGGGCATGCTCTACCTGTGGACCACCGATGGGGGCAGTCCTTCCAGCAAGCTGGTGGAGGCCGCCGTGAAGGACCGCGGGGTGATCTGCATCTGGCAGGAGCAGTGGATCACCATCGAAGGCATCTCCTTCCGCCACCAGAAGATGGCCGCCGTGCGCAACGACGGCGCCAGCCACGTGACGGTGACGGGTTGCACCTTCCAGGACTGTTTCCAGGGGATCAACAGCTACGGCGATCACTCCACCTACGCGGGCAACACCTTCAACGGCACCTATGCCACGGCCATGCACCTGATCGACGACAACACCACGGTGTCCGACAACATCCTCACCAACATCGCCATGGTGCCGGGGCTGGGGGAGAGCAACTGGGGCTACTTCGGCATTCGCCTGAACGGCACGGGCAACATCATCCGCTCCAACCGCCTCACCACCATCGGCTACATCGGCATCGCGGCCGGCAGCGACTGCCTGGTGGAGAAGAACGTGGTGGACGGCGCCACCGCGCTGCTCAACGACGGCGGGGGCATCTCCTTCGATGGCTGCAACGGCATGATCGTGCGCGACAACATCGTGCTGAACGTGCAGGGCGACCTGGAGAGCTCCGCGCCGGACTTTCCCAACTACGAACCCATCGCCCACGGCATCTACTTCGGCAACACGGTGATCCAGAACACGCTGGTGCAGCACAACACCGTGGCGCATTGCACCGGCAGCGGCATCCACGTGGACCACACCATGGTGAGCTCCGGCAACCAGATCAAGGACAACGTGCTCTTCAACAACAAGACCCAGCTGACCATCTCCGATTACTCCAACAACAACGGGCCGGGCGCCACCGCGCCCTATTACGTGGCGTCGTTCAACGGCGTCTACTCCGGCAACCTGCTCTATTGCCTGACGAAGGACCAGTTGTGCATGAAGCAATACAACGTGTACTCGGCCAGCCCCGTGGACTTCGGCACCTTCAGCAACAACCGCTATTACAACCCTTACAACGAACTGAGCATCGCGGTGCATAACACCTACAGCGGCGCGGCGAAGACCTACGCGCTGGAACGCTGGCAGGCCGAACGTTCGGAGGATGCCGGATCGACCCGCAGCCCGCAACACCTGCTCCCCCATGCGGTGAACAGCGTACTGCAGACCAACATGGTGGTGAACGGCACCTTCAACGGCAACGTCACGGGCTGGACCGGCTGGCCCACCAACGCCACCTCCACCTGGCAGAACGGCCCGCTGGATGGCGGCACGCTGCGCGCCAACCTGCCCAACAACAACGTGTACCCGGATTACGCCCTGCGCAACCCCGATGCCTTCGGCATGACCAACGGGCAGTGGTACAGCATGAAATTCAGCCTGCAAAGCCCCTCGGGCACCTATGGCCAGGTGCGGGTCGGGATCAAGGGCGTCACCCAGCTTTCCAACCAGGGCATGATCGCCGAGCGCACCTGGCCCTGGGACGGCACGCGGCGCGACTGCGAGTTCATCTTTCAGTGCGGCCTGACGGACAACGCGTACGTGCAGTTCGTGAACAACTACCTGGAGCCCACCTATTACCTGGACAACGTGAGCGTGGAGCGCGTCACCGTGACGCCGATCGATCCCACCACCAAGCATGTGTGCCTGACCAACACGCAGGCCACCGCGCAGAACATGAGCCTGCCGGCGGGATGCTGGGCGGAAGTGGGCGGGAGCAATACCTCCGGATCGGTCACCGTGCAGCCCTATCGCTCGCGCGTGTTCTACAAGGTGTCATCGACCGCCTGCGGCGGCGGCACCGGCAGCGGAGCGGTGGGGGTGAAGGTCTTCCTGGGCGGCGCGCTCAACTGGGGCACCGGCATCATGCGCGATGACCTTCGGAGCCAGTCGCTGATCCCCAACGCCGAGCCGTTCACGGCCATGGGCTTCACCCTGGAGAACACCGGGGCCACGATCAGCGGCGCGGTGTCCTCGGCCACCGGCAACCAGGCGATGGTCGACTGGGTGATGCTGGAGCTGCGGAACGCCGATGCCGGCTACACCACCGCCGCGCGTCGCGCCGCCATCGTGCGCCGCGATGGCACGGTGGTGGCCACCGATGGGAGCGCGCTCATCAGCTTCAACGTGGCCACCCAGGGCAGGCACCTGGTGCTGCGCCACCGCAACCATCTGGGCGTGATGACCGCCGCGCCGTTGAGCGCCGACGGCCTCACGATCGACCTCACCGCGCCCGGCACGGTCCTGTACGGCACCAATGCCGAGCAGGGCGATGCCACGCGTCGCGCGTTGTGGCCCGGCAATGTGACCTTCGACACCGCCGTGCGCTACACCGGTTCGTCCAACGACCGCGATCCCATCCTCAGCGTGATCGGGGGCACGGTGCCCACCGGTGTGATCCAAGGCTACCGCAAGGAGGATGTGAACATGGACGGTTGGACGATCTACACCGGCCCGGGCAACGATCGCGACCTGGTGCTATCGGTGATCGGCGGATCGGTGCCCACCGCGGTGAAGACCGAACAATTGCCCTGACCCGCGGTCAGGCTCAAGTTCGGCGCACCGGTCAGATCCGCACCAGGCTGTTGGGCGGGAACCAGCCCACGCTGCCGTTGGCCAGCTTCGCCTCGCTCCATCCGCCGCGCTCCTCGAGCACCATGACCTTGGTCCCTTCGTGCAATACGAAGAGCGTGGTGCCTTCGGCGCGGGGCTCGCTCATCACGTCCACCTTCGGCGCCAGAATGATGGCCTCCGCGTGCGAGGTCATCTCCCGATGGCGGCCGGCGGCGAAGCCCACCGCGACCAGTCCAGCGATGAGCGACAGACCGCCCGCGACCAGGGCCATGCGCCTGACCCAGCGTGCGCGCCCGAGCACGAACAGGGACAGGAAGGAGAAGAACGCCAGCGCGGTCCACAACGACCGGCGCGCCCATGCATCGGGGTCGCCGCCTCCACGCAGCCGCTCCCACGCGCCGCCCAGGGTCTGCACCGGCATCTCGTTCATGCGATCGACCACCAGCGTGCGCGCCAGGTCGAGGTTGGCCTGGATGTCGTCGTCGCCGGGGGCGAGCAGCAGCGCGCGCTCGTAGTGAAGGATGGCGCGTGGCACGTCGTTCAGCTTGAAGTGGCAGTTGCCGATGTTGAACTCCAGGGCGGCCGAAGTGCTGTGCTGGGCGGCGCTGTCGTACAGCGCCAGCGCGCGGGCATGATCGCCGGCCTCGTAAGCGCGCCGCGCGCTGTCGGCCAGCACCTGGTCGTTCGTGGTGCCGCCGCGCGCGCCGGCCGCGCCGAGCAGGAGGATGGCGAGCGCGAGGGTCCTCATGGCTTCAGCAGTTCCTCGATGCGGCCGATGAGGGCGGCGGCATCCTCGTAGACGTCCTTGCGTGGCGCATCCTCCACCGGCGCGAAGCGCGCCATGCTCGCGCGGTCCAGTTGCGCCAGGTAACGGCGTGCGAGATCCCCTCCCTCCAACGCTCCCAGTTTTTCCCCGATCCGATCGGCGTTCACCTCCGCCACGCCCAGGTCGAACTTGTCGGCGAAGTAACCTTCCAGCGCACGGCCGATGGCGTCGTGGAATGCCGCGCGGTCATTGCCGTTCAATGCGGCGGCGGCGGCTTTCAACCGGTGGCGTGCCACGCGGTCGGCGGCCCGGCGGCGCCTGCCGCTCACGTCGGCCAGGACCTGCTCGCGGCGGCGATGCCAGGCGAGCAGCAGCAGGAAGGCCAGGGCCGGTGTGCTGATGCCGGCGATGTACGCCCAGGACCCGAACAGGAAGCGGTCCTTCTCCCGCAGTTCCAGATCGCCCACGCGGATGGTGCGGATGTCGCGGTCCAACGCCTGCACGTCGGCGCGGCTGGGGCGGGAGAGGGTCGCGGCCTGCCCGCCCGCACCCTTGCCCACCGTGAAGGTGAGCGTGTCGCTGCGCAGCGTGCGATAGCCGCCCTGTTGCGGGTCGAAATAGCTGAAGGTGATGGGAGGGACCACGTAGCGGCCTTCGTGCCGGGGGATCACCAGGTATTGGAATTCGCGGCTGCCGCTCATGCCGCCACCGGTGATGCTGATGTGGTCGTTGACCTTGGGGTCGTAGGTCTCGAAATCACCGGGGAAGTTGATCGAGGGGGCATCCAGCAGCTTCAGGTTGCTGCGTCCGCTGACGCGCACGGTGAGGTCGATGGCGTCGTTGGCGGGCAGTTCGGTCTTGTCGGCCTTCACGTCGAGGTCCAACTGGCCCACCGCCCCGTTGAAATCCGGCGGCCCGCCCGCGGGCAGGTCCAACACGCGCAGTTCGGCCGCGGCGCTGCGCACGTCGATGCGCGTGCCGCGGCTGAAGAAGCTGCGGTCCACCAGGCAGGTGAGGTCCATCGGTTCGATCTTCAGCGCGCCGCTCTTCTGCGGAAAGAGCAGCTGCTTCTTCAGCACCGCCACGCGGTACTGCAGCCCGTTGATCACCTGCAGCTTGTCCTCCCAGCCTTTGTTGCCCAGGTCGATGTCTTCCGACCAGAAGCCGGTGAGGGTGGGCAGGGTGTAGTTGGACAGTTCCAGGTTGGCGTAACGTGAGTAGAGGGTGTAGGTGGCGATCACCTGCTCGCCCACGTAAGCCTTGGCGCGGCTGAGGCTGATGGTGGCGAAGAGGTTCTGATCGGCGCGCTGGGCCTGCTCCAGCGCGCGGTCGTTGCCGCCGGCGGTGCCGCTCCCCTTCTCGACGCGGATCTTGATCGGGTCGGTCTGGATGGTGCCTCCGCCCACGCGGGCTTGCGCGGGTCCGATGGTGTATTCGCCGGGCGCGGAGGCCGTGAGCACGAAGGTGCGGCTCACCGAGCTGCTCATGCGCCCGTTGATGAACTGGAAGCTGCTGCTCTCGAAGGGGCCGTTCACCACCACCAGCCCGCCCAGATCGGGGTTGCTGAAGCTGCCCTGTCCGTTGGTGAGCTGCAAGGTGAGCTTCAGATGGTCGCCCACGGCGATGCTGGTACGGTCCACGCCGGCGGTGAAGGTGATCTCCTGGGCGCGCGCGTAGGTGGCCGCCACCATCGGCAGCGCCAACATCATCGCGGTGCGGATCACGGGCCTCATCACCAGTCCTTTTCAATGGGCACGCGCCGGGCCACGCGCTGTTTGGCCCGCACTTTCTCCTGCACGTCCTTCTCCTGCTGGTTCAGCGCGTCCAGGATCCGCTCGGCGTCTTTCGGATCGATCTGGCCCGGCTTGGGCTGCTGTCGTTGCTCCTTCTGCTCCTGTTCCTGCTGCTGGTCCTGCTCCTGCCTTTGCTGTTGATCCTGCTTCTGCTCCTGCTTCTGCTGTTGGTCCTGCTTCTGCTCCTGATCCTGCTTGTTCTGTTCCTGTTGCTGTTCCTCGTTCTTGCCGTTCTTGTCCTGCTGTTGTTGCTGCTGTTGCTGTTGCTGCTGCTGCTGCTTCAGCATTTTTTGCGCATAGGCCAGATTGTAGCGCGTGTCGTCGTCGCTGGGTGCGCGCTTCAGTGCTTCCTTGTATGCCTTGATCGCCTCTTCGGGTTTCTTCTGCTCCAACAGGCTGTTGCCCAGGTTGTGCAACGCGCGCGCCTGGGCTTCGGGGTCGTTGCTCATGGCGGCGGCGCTCTCGAACTTCTGCTGCGCCTGGTCGAACCGCTGCTGGCGGTAAAGCGCATCGCCCCAGTTGAACACGGCGCGCCCATCCGCGGCGGCCTTTTCGTACCGGTCGGCCGCGGCGGCCATGCTGTCGCGTCGGAACTCCTTGTTGCCTTCGCGCAGCGCGTGTTCGGCGTGCTGCGCCGCGGCCGGCAGGGCGAACGCCGCGATCGCGGCGAAGAGGGGGGGGACGCGCGTGGTCATGGTCGCGAAAGATCGATGATGGACCAGGATGCGGTGGCGCTCCTGCGCTCGCCCACGGCAAGGGCGATGATGATCATCACCGCGCCGATGGCCAGGAACACGCGGTAACGGTCTTCGTGGCCCGCGTAGCGGAAGGTCCCTGTTTCGGTCTGGTCCATCCTGCGCAGCTCGTCGATCAGCGGGCCGATGCCGGCGTCCTGCGAGGTGGCGCGCACGAATTGCCCGTGCCCCGCGGCGGCGATGCGCTGGAGCATGTCCTCGTTCAACCTGCTGATCACCGTGGCGCCCTGGTTGTCCTTCTTGAAGCCCACCACCAGGCCGCCCTGCCGGATGGGCAGCGGCCCGCCCTGGGCGGTGCCCATGCCGATGGCGTTCACCACGATCCCCTCCTGATGTGCCGTGTTCGCGGCGCTTTCGGCGTCGTCCTCGTGGCTCTCGCCGTCGGTGATCACCACGATGGCCTTGCTGGTGGCCTGCTGGTCGAAGCTTTTGCGCGCCAGGTCGATCGCCGCGCCGATGGCGGTGCCCTGCGTGGGCACCATGCCCGGCCCGATGGACTGGAGGAACAGTCCGGCCGCTGACCGGTCGGCGGTGAGCGGCAGTTGCACGAACGCATCACCGGCGAAGACGACGATGGCCAGGCGGTCGCCGTGAAGGCGGTCGATGAGCTGCTCCAGCGCGCGGCGCGCCACTTCCATGCGGCTGGGCCTGAGGTCCTCGCAGAGCATGCTGTTGCTCACGTCCAGCGCCACCACCACGTCGACCCCTTTGGCCTTCACCTCTTCCATGCGCGTGCCGAGTTGCGGGCCGGCGAGCGCAAGGAAGATGAACGAGAGGCCGTGCCGCGTGAGCAGGAAACGGAAGAGCGAGCGTGACGAGGAGAGGCCGGGCACCATGCGCGGAAGCGTGCCGCCGGCGCCGAAGCGGGCGAGCGCACGGTTCTTCCACGCCAGGTCGAGCAGGTAGATCGCCACCAGCACGGACCCGATGAGCATGGCCCAGAGCATCCACGGCCGCGCGAAGCGGAAGGCCGGCACCTGCGTGCGCACCACCCAGAAGGCCGCCAGCCAGAGCGCCCAGGCGATCACCTCGAAGATGATCACCGCCGTGGCCATGATCCCGGCCTGGTATCGTCCGTCGCGCGTCATGGCGTGGTGCGCAGCAGGCTTTTGTCCAGGATGAAGGCCAGCAGGAGCAGCGATGCACCGCCCAGCACCAGGGGGAAATATTCCTCGTTGCGGCGGCTGTGCTCGGTCACCTTGATGCGCGTGCGCTCCATGCGGTCGATCTCGTCGTAGATCTCCCGCAGTTTGTGCTCGTCGGTGGCGCGGAAGTAGCGCCCGTCGGTGAGGTCCGCGACCTGTCGCATCATGTCCTCATCGATCTCCACGTCGACGTAGTCGTATTTGTACTGGCCGTTGGGGTAGACGGCCACCGGGGAGAGCGCCTTGCCGCGGGAACCCACGCCGATGGTGTACACGCGCACGCCGTACTGGCGGGCGATCTGAGCGGCATCGAGCGGCTGCACGGTGCCGGCGTTGTTCACCCCGTCGGTGAGCAGGATCACCACGCGGCTCTTCGCCTCGCTTTCGCGCAGGCGGTTGACGGCGGTGGCCAGGCCCATGCCCACGGCGGTGCCGCCCTGGATCAGGCCGGAGCGCGCCGAGATGAACAGGTCCTTGAGCACCTCGTGATCGGTGGTGAGGGGGCATTGGGTGAAGGCTTCGCCCTCGAATACCACCAGTCCGATCCGATCGCTGGGCCGGTCGTCGATGAAGCGCAGGGCCACCTCCTTGGAGGCATCGAGCCGGTTGGGTTCGAAGTCCTTGGCCAGCATGCTGGCGCTGATGTCCATGGCGATCACGATGTCGATGCCCTCGCGCGTCACGTCCTGCCAGTCGTCGCGGCTCTGCGGCCGGGTCATGGCGATGAGCAGCAGCGCCAGCCCGAGCAGGGAGGCCGAAAAGGTCATCGGGCGCAGCAAGGGCAGCAGGCCGGCGGGCAGGTGGCGCAGGCCGCCGAGGGTGGAGAGGCGCACCATGGCGGTGCGCTTGCGGCGGCGCAGCACGATCCACACGCTGAACAGCGGGATGATCGCCAGTGCCCAGAACAGTCCGGGGTGCGCGGCCTCGAAGGTTTTCCACGACCACCACGCCGCCGCCGCCGCCGCGCCGTTGGCCAGCGCCAGCCAGACCACCGTGCTCAGCAGATCAGGATCGCGGCGCATGGACGGTGGGGCTCTCGATCAACGCGGTCTCCTGCACGAGTTGGATCGCGCCGGCCAGCACCTGCTCGTTCTCGGTCGGTGAGGGGTGCCACTTGGCGAACTTCACCATGTCGGCCAGCATCAGCAGGTTGCGCAACTGCTCGCGGTGCGCGGCGCCCATGGAGCCGAGCGAGAGTTCCTTCATCAATTCGTCGGTGGTGCGCTCCAGCGCGGGTACGTGGAAGCGCGCCTCGATGTAGCCGCGCAGGATGTCGGTGGTCTCGCTGTGGTGCTGCTTCACAAGACCCTGCTGCCAGAGCTTCTTGCGTCCCACCTCCTCCAGCGCCTCCAGGGTGCGTGCGTGCAGCGGTTTCATGGGCTCCGCCGCAGGCGTGGCAGTGGGACGCTTCTTCCGTCGGCGCGCTTCGCGCACCAGCAGCAGGATGGCGGCGAGCACGGCGGCACCACCGGCGATGTACGGCCAGTTCTGCCTCAGCCAGTACGTCCAGCTGAACGGCAGTTCGTAAATGTCCTTGATGTCGCGGAACGCCGCGGCGGTATCCACTTCCACGGTGTGTACCGTGAGCAGCAGCGGCGCGGTTTCGGCGGTGTCGCCGTTGATCACGAAGCGGAAGGGCGGGATGGCCCAGTAGCCGCTGTCGAAGGAGGTGATGGTGAGGGTGCGGCGCTGCACGAAGAGGTAGGGATCTTCCTGCGGCTTCAGCAGCACGGTATCCACGCCGCTGTCGGCGGCCACCTCCACCTTGCCAGTGAGGGTGTCGGCGATCGCGGGCCAGGCGATGCGCACGCCCCCCGCGTCGGCGCGGTAGGTCACGCTCAGGTCCAGGCGCGCCTGGCCGCCGATGAGGATGGTGGCGGTGTCCAGCTCGGCCGCCGGTGTCGCGGGTTGCGCGGCGGCCGTGCCGGCCAGCGCGATGCAGCCGATGACGCAGGCGTTCCTCATGCGCGGTCGCGTTTGCGGAACAGGTCCATCAACGGCCGCACGTAACCCTCGCGCGTGCCGATCACCGCGTGGTCCACGCCGGCCTTCTTCAACCCTTCGCGCGTGTGCGCCTGGTGCTTGAGCGCGGCGGCGCGGTATGCCTTGCGCACGCGGGCGCTGGAGGTGTTCACCCAGCGCTGCTCGCCGGTCTCGGGATCCACGAAGCGCACCAGCCCCATCTTCGGCAGCTCCGCCTCGCGCGGATCGGTGGTGCGCAGCACCACCAGGTCGTGCTTGCGGTTGGCGATCTTCAGCGCGTCCTCGTAGCCGCGGTCCATCAGGTCGCTGATCAGGAAGGCGATGCTGCGCTTCTTGATCACGTTGTTCAGATAGCGCAGCGCGCCGGCGATGTCGGTGCCGGTGCGCTCGGGCCGGAAGCCGAGCAGTTCGCGCACGATGTGCAGGATGTGGCTGCGGCCCTTCTTGGGCGGGATGAAGAGCTCGATCTTGTCGGTGAAGAGGATCAAACCCACCTTGTCGTTGTTCTTGATCGCGCTGAAGGCCAGCGTGGCGCAGACCTCGGTGATCAGTTCGCGCTTGAGCTGCCGCTCCGATCCGAAGGCTTCCGAACCGCTCATGTCGGCCAGCAGCACCACGGTGAGCTCGCGTTCCTCCTCGAACACCTTCACGAAGGGATGGTTGAAGCGGGCCGACACGTTCCAGTCGATCGAGCGCACCTCGTCGCCGGGCACGTACTCGCGCACCTCGCTGAAGGCCATGCCCCGGCCCTTGAAGGCGCTGTGGTACTCGCCGCCGAAGATCTGCTGGGTGAGGCCGCGGGTCTTCAGCTCGATGCGCCGAACGCGCTTGAGCAACTCCTTGGTGTCGCGTTGGGTCGGTTCCATGCGTTCATGTGCCCATGCGCTCATGCGGTCATGGTCACATGGACACATGGCCGCACGGTCACATGCTTCAGGGCACTTCCACCGTGTTCAACACCCGGTCGATGATCTCCTTCACGGTGATGTTCTCCGCCTCGGCCTCGTAGGTGAGCCCGATGCGGTGGCGCAGCACGTCGTGGCACACCGCGCGCACGTCCTCGGGGATCACGTAGCCGCGCCGGCGGGTGAAGGCCAGCGCTTTCGATGCCAGGGCCATGTAGATGCTGGCGCGCGGACTGCCGCCGAAGGCGATCAGCGAGCTGAGGTCGTTGAGCTTGTATTGGTCGGGCTTGCGCGTGGCGTACACGATGTCCACGATGTACTGCTCGATCTTCTCGTCCATGTACACCTCGCGCACCAGGCCGCGGGCGTGCAGGATCTCCTCGGGCTTCACCACGGTCTGCGGCTCGGCCGCGCCTCCGGGCCGCACGTTCTGGCGGATGATGGCTTTCTCCTCCTCCTTGCGCGGATAGTCGAGCACCACCTTCAGCATGAAGCGGTCGGTCTGCGCCTCGGGCAGGGGATAGGTGCCCTCCTGTTCGATGGGGTTCATGGTGGCCAGCACCAGGAAGGGGTCGGGCAGCTTGAAGGTTTGCTGGCCGATGGTGACCTGCCGCTCCTGCATGGCCTCCAGCAGGGCGCTCTGCACCTTGGCCGGCGCGCGGTTGATCTCGTCGGCCAGGATGAAGTTGCTGAAGATCGGGCCCTTCTTCACGGTGAATTCCTCGTTGCGCTGGCTGTAGATCAAGGTGCCGATCAGGTCGGCCGGCAGCAGGTCCGGCGTGAACTGGATGCGCGAGAATCCCACGTCCACCGTGCGGGCCAGCGCCTTGATGGCCATGGTCTTGGCCAGGCCGGGCACGCCTTCGAGCATGATGTGTCCGTCGGCCAGCAGGCCCACCAGCAGCTTCTGCACCATGTCCTTCTGGCCCACGATCACTTTTTCCATCTCGCGGTCGATCAGGTCCACGAAGGCGCTGGCCGAGGCGATGCGGTCGTTGAGATGGCGGATGCTCTCGGCGGTGGCCGCGCCCGAAGCCGGTGGGGGGGCGGCGGTGGTCATTGGCTGGTCCATGCGTGTGGTCAAAGGGCTGCGAAGTTGCGACGCCTTCGCCCGACATCGGCGGTGGCGTTCGATGGATGCAAAGGTCTTTGACGCGGTGGCGTTGGGAGCGAGCACCCCCGGTTAAAACGTGTTAACCGTTCGTCATTCGCCGTCGCTCATCCGCCGTTGGGGTCCCGGTACTTTCGGCCCATGAGCCAGCCCCTCACGCTTCAGCGGACCATCGCCCTCGTGCGCGATTTCCACGACGCCTTCCGCATCACGAACGCCGAAGCGCCCATCGGCGGCATCGGGGAGAAGGAGGCGCTCCTGCGCTACACGCTGATGCGCGAGGAGAACGAGGAATACCTCGAAGCGGCGAACAAGGGCGATCTGGTCGAGGTGGCCGATGCGCTGGGCGACATGCTCTACATCCTCTGCGGCACGATCCTCAAGCACGGGCTGCAACAGAAGATCGAGGAAGTGTTCCTGGAGATCCAACGCAGCAACATGAGCAAGCTCGACGCGGACGGCCGGCCGATCTATCGGGAGGATGGCAAGGTGCTGAAGAGCGATCGCTACTTCAGGCCGGATATCGCGGGGGTGCTGGCCGACCGCCCCGTTACTTTTTAGAGAGATCGAACAGATACGCCAGCGAGGCCTGGAGGCATTTCGTGTGCAGCGACCCATCAGAGGCATCGAGATCGGTGAGCCCGCGTTGGTAGCGGATCATCACGTTCGCCCAACCACTGCCGGTCCTGAACCCAGCTCCGATCCCCAGGGAGAACGATCCTTCGACCCGTTGGATCGGTTCGTCCTTCAACAGCACCGGTTCGGAATGGAGCACTTCCCAGTCGCCCTGGGAGGTCCGGGCCCTCACAAGCACGCCGGCCAGATAGCCCAGGCTGACGCCGCCATCGAGCAAGAGGCGGGCGGGACCCGTGCCCGATGCGATCCGCAGCAGGATCGGCGCCTCGATGAACCGGAGGATCGTGTGCTCCTGGACCTCGATCTGCGGGCCATACGCCGGGACCAGCAGGTAGTCGACCTTCCAGCCTTTCTCGATGTACCGCGGTTCGATCGCGATGCCCAGCGCAGGCGTCAAGCCGATGTCCATGGCCAGTCCGCCGAGGGGGGCCGCCACGGGATCCGCCGTCAGGGTATCGCTGCCCTGGATGATGGATGCCATGTTCACGCCGGCCGCGGGGCCCAGGTGGAACTGCCCCTGCGCCCTCATGGAAGCGATCGCGATCAAGCCAGGCAGTAGCCTTCGCGCATGATCCATGATCCGGTGCATCATGGCAGTGGCTTGATCCGAATTCATCGGAGGCGGACCGGACGAACGGGCACGCCGAAATCTACGGTTCGTGGTCGCTTGGGACCTGCTCGCAGATCCATCACAGAGGCGCGGAGAGCACAGCGCATTGCGAGGACGACACCACCATGCTGGGCGAACGAGGCAAAAAATGGCTCTGTGGCCTCTCGGTGCCCATTCATGGGGATGTCACCCCGGCCTTGAGCCGGGGTCGCGAAAACGTATCCGGAGATGGACCCGACAGCAGTGAAATTGCGATCATTGGTGTCCGGGGAAATTATTGACCAACGGCTGCGACCCCTTCGGGATCGTTTGCTCAGCATCAGCGGCACATCCCGACCCCGGAGAGGTCGCAGCATGTGGTCAGGCAGGATCGCATGAGTTCGACCCTGAAGGGGTCGCAGCCGTTGTTGCGAACAAGGACGAAAAGAGATCCCAGACAGGCTCTTACATCGCCGCGATCTTCTCGCTCCTGTAGGCGCCGGCGGCCAGCTTCTCCTTCACCGTCTTGAAATGTTTCACGGTGTAATCCACGTCCTCCAGCGTGTGCGCGGCGGTGGGAATGAGGCGCAGCAGGATCACATCCTTGGGCACCACGGGGTAGACCACGATGCTGCAGAAGATGCCGTGGTTCTCGCGCAGGTCCACGATCACGTTCGTGGCCTCCGGGATGTTGCCCTTCATCAGCACCGGCGTCACGCAGCTGTTGGTGGCCCCGATGTCGAGGCCCGCGCTCTTCAATCCTGATTGCAATGCGTGGGTGATCTCCCAGAGCTTCTTGTTCAGCTCGGGCATCGTGCGCATCATCTCCAGCCGCTTCTGCGCGCCGATCACCACGGCCAGGGGCAGGCTCTTGGCGAAGGTCTGGCTGCGCATGTTGTAACGCAGGTACATCATCACGTCCTTCTCGCCGCTCACGAAGGCGCCGATGGTGGCCATCGCCTTGGCGAAGGTCCCGAAGTAGACATCGACGTCCTTCTGCACGCCCTGGTGGTCGGCCGTGCCGCGGCCATCCTTGCCCATCTGGCCGAAGCCGTGGGCATCATCCACGAATAGGCGGAAGTTGTACTTCTTCTTCCGCTCGACGATCTCCTTCAGCTTCCCCTGGTCCCCGGCCATGCCGAATACGCCTTCGGTCATCACCATGATGCCGCCGCCGGTCTCCCTGGTGAGCTTCGCCGCGTTCTCCAGCTGCTTGTCGAAGCTCTCCATGTCGTTATGCTGGAACACGAATCGCTTGCCCAGGTGCAGGCGCGCGCCGTCGATCATGCAGGCGTGGCACTCGCTGTCGTACACCAGCACGTCGTGGCGGGAGAGCAGGGCCTCGATGGCGCTCATGCAGCCCTGGTAGCCATAGTTCAGCAGGAAGGTGTCCTCCTTCTGCATGAAGTCGCTGAGCTGGTCTTCCAACTGTTCGTGGTGAACCGTCTGGCCGCTCATCATGCGGGCGCCCATGGGGTAGGCCAGGCCCCATTCCCTGGCGGCTTCCGCATCCACCTTGCGCACCCCGGGATGGTTGGCCAGGCCCAGGTAGTTGTTCAGGCTCCAGACCAGCACCTTCTTCCCGCGGAAGGTCATGTGGGGGCCGATCTCGCCTTCCAGCTTGGGAAAGCTGAAGTAGCCGTGGCTGTCGCGCGCGTGCCGGCCGATGGGCCCCAGGTCCTTGCGGATCTTGTCGAAGATGTCGTTCATCGGGGTCGTAACGGCCGCGAAAATAACCGGGGGTGGCTGACCGGCATGGATGCCCATTGGGATCGATCTTCCCATGCACCAACAACCGCCTGATGGTCACGTTCTGCCATGGCGGTCCACCGGTCTATCTTCGCCGCCGTTTTTCGATGCGCCTTCTCCTGTTCTGCCTTGTCGTGCCGGCACTGCTGGCCTCCTGCAGCGAGTTCAACAAGGCGCAGAAAAGCACCGACATCCAATACAAGTACGAGACGGCCGAGAAATTCTTCCTGATGGGGGAAGAGGGCCGTGCGCCCGGTGCGACCCGCAAGCAGCGCAGCCGATCGGCCACGGGTTACGAGCGGGCCATCCCGTTGCTGGAGGAACTGGTCTCCCTCACCCGCGGCACCGAGCGCAGCGAGCGGGTCTACTACATGCACGCCAAGAGCATGTTCGGCATCCAGGACTACATCCTGGCCAGCTACTACCTGGGCAACTTCACCAAGATCTTCCCCACCAGCCAGTACGCCGAGGAATGCGCCTTCCTCTCGGCCTATTGCTACTATCGGAATTCGCCCGAGTTCGAGCTGGACCAGGCCGACACCCGAAGTGCGATCAAGGACTTGCAGTTGTTCCTGGTGCGCTATCCGAACTCCACCTTGAAAGATTCGTGCAACACCCTGATCGACAGGCTTCGGGGCAAGCTGGAATTGAAGGACTTCAACAATGCGCGTCAGTACTTCAAGTTGAGGGACTACCACGCCACCTCGGTGGCCTTCCGGAGCTTCCTGCAGGATTGGCCCAACAGCGAGTTCCGCGAGGAGGCCCTGTGGACCATCCTGCGGGCCGACCACCAGCTGGCCCTGCAGAGCGTGGAAAGCAAGCGCCGGGAGCGGATCCAGGAGGCGATCCGATCCTTCCATAATTTCGCCGACGCTTTTCCGGAAAGCATCGACCGGCGCGAAGCCGAGCGCATCCACCAGGATCTTCAAGCACAGCTGGAAAGCATCGACCGAACCGACACCCCATGAACCCCAAATACATGACCGCCGCCAAGACCACGATCACCCGCGACGTGGACAAACTGGACAAGGACACCGGCAACGTCTACGAGGCCGTGGCCATCCTGGGCAAGCGTGCCAACCAGATCGCCCAGAGCATCAAGGAGGAGCTGGGGGCCAAGCTGGAGGAATTCGCCGTGGTGGGCGAGAACCTGGAGGAGGTGTACGAGAACCGCGAGCAGATCGAGGTGAGCAAGCACTACGAGCGGCTGCCCAAGCCGGCGGCCATCGCCATCCAGGAAATGGAGGAGGGCAAGATCGTCTTCCGCCGCCAGGATGAGGAGCAACCGGCCCAGCCGACGGTGGAGCCCAACGCGTAGTCCCGCTCCGGACCGCGGCCATGCCCCTTTCCCTGCCGCGCAACGTGCTGCTGGGCGTCACCGGCAGCATCGCCGCTTACAAGAGCGCGCTTCTGGTGCGCGAACTGGTGAAGGCCGGCGCCACCGTGCAGGTGGTGATGACCCCTTCCTCCCACGACTTCATCACGCCCCTCACGCTGGCCACCCTCAGCAAGCGGCCGGTGCTCACGCACATGATCAACGAGGAGGGCGGAGGATCATGGAACAACCACGTGGACCTGGCCCGCTGGGCCGACGCGATGGTGATCGCTCCGGCATCGGCCAATACCCTTGGCAAAATGGCCAACGGTATCTGCGACAACCTGCTGCTGGCCTGCTTCCTCAGCGCGTCCTGCCCGGTGTTCGTGGCCCCGGCCATGGACCTGGAGATGTTCCGTGAAGGGGGCATCCGGCACAACCTGGGCATCCTGAAGGAGCGCGGCGTGCACACCATCGGACCCGACAGCGGTGAACTGGCCAGTGGGTTGAGCGGCGAAGGACGGATGACCGAACCCGAGGCGATCGTGGCCGCGCTGCAAGCGCAGTTGCTGGGTAGGTCGCGCCTGGCGGGCAGGCGTGTGCTGATCACCGCCGGACCCACGCAGGAGGCGATCGATCCGGTGCGCTACATCGGCAACCGGTCCAGCGGGAAGATGGGCTTCGCGTTGGCCGAAGAGGCCGCGCTGCGCGGGGCGAACGTGCACCTGGTGACCGGCCCGGTCAACGCACGGACCACACGCGCTGGCATCGAGCGCATCGATGTGGTCTCCGCTGCTGAAATGGCCCAGGCATGCAAGGAGCGTTTCCCGGGCTGCGACATCGCCATCCTCAGCGCCGCGGTGGCCGACTGGCGGCCGGCGAGCGTCTCGGGATCGAAGCTGAAGAAATCCAGCGCGGCGAAGGA
Organism: uncultured Chryseobacterium sp.; assembly: GCA_964394425.1. GTDB lineage: Bacteria > Bacteroidota > Bacteroidia > Flavobacteriales_F > PHOS-HE28 > PHOS-HE28. Next base: position 16,361 of record CAYMXP010000017.1, read on the forward strand.
GATCGCCCTGGAAGCCACCGAGGACATCCTCGCCTGGATGGGCGCCAACAAAAAGGAGCAGATCCTCGTCGGCTTCGCCCTTGAATCGGACAACGAGTTGAAGAACGCGGAGGAGAAATTGACGAGGAAGAACGCCGACCTGCTCGTGCTCAACTCATTGAAGGATCCAGGCGCCGGCTTCGGCCACGATACCAATCAGGTGACCCTGCTGAGCCCGGGCAAGATGCCTGAGCGGCTTGCGTTGATGAGCAAGGCCCGCGTGGCCGCCGCTATCTTGGACCGCCTCGAAACCCTGCTGCCCGATGCGTAAGCTGTTGCTGCTGTTGCTCCTTCCCTTCCTGCCCGTTGGTTCAACGGCCCAGGAGTTCAATTGCGAGGTCTCCGTCATCGCCCCGCAGGTCTCCAGCGCGCGGCCCGAGCTGTGGAAGATCATGGAGAACGCCATCCGCGAGTTCATGAACACCCGCCGCTGGACCAACTACAACTACACCATGCAGGAGCGGATCGACCTCAACCTCCTGCTCACCATCAGCAACCAGCCCACCACCGACCGTTTCGAAGGCACCCTGCAGGTGATCTACGCGCGCCCGGTCTTCGGCACCGACTACAACAGCCCGGTGCTCGACCTGGTGGACAACCAGATCGCGTTCAACTACCTGGAGGGCGCCCAGCTGGAGTTCTCCCCCGAGCGCTACATGAGCAACCTGTCGAGCATCCTCGGCTACTACGCCTACCTGATCCTCGGCGTGGACGGCGACACCTTCAAGTCGCTGGGCGGCACCGACTTCTACACCGTGGCCCAGCAGGTGGTGAACAACGCGCAGAGTTCACCGGAAAGCGGATGGAAACCCTTCGAGGAACAGACCAACCGCTACTGGCTGCTGGACAACATGCTGCACGCCACCTTTCGGCCGCTGCGCGAATGCTTCTACAACTACCACCGCTACGGCATGGACCTGCTGGGCACCGAGCCCGCCGAGGCGCAGAAGAACATCGCGGCGGCCATTGACCGGTTGAAAAGCGTGCATCAGGCCAAGCCCGCCAGCTACAACCTGCAGGTCTTCTTCAACGCCAAGTCCGATGAGCTGGTGGAGATCTTCAAGCCGCTGCCCCCGCCGGAGAAGACCAAGGTCTACAACACCCTGCAGATCATCGACCCCGGCAACATCAGCAAGTACCAGGGGATGATGCGGGGATCGTGATCGGACGTCGCCGGTCGGGTCCGTCAGGGCGGTTCCTCATCTTCGCCTCATGCTCCGCCGGCTTCACATCCGCAACTTCCTGCTGATCGACGAGCTGGAGCTCGAGCTGGGCGAAGGCCTCACCATCATCACCGGCGAGACCGGCAGCGGCAAGAGCATCCTGATCGGGGCACTTGGATTGGCGCTGGGCGATCGCGCGGATGCCGGCCTGGCCCGCGATCCAACTCAGCGCTGCATCGTCGAGGCGGAGATCGACGCGCGCGACCTGGATCTGGCCGCCTGGCATGAGGCCAGCGGCATCGCGCGCGAGGATGTGCTGATCCTGCGCCGCCAACTGGATCCCGGCGGTCGCAGCCGCGCCTTCGTCAACGATTCGCCCGTGAAACTGGAGCAGTTGCGCGAGCTCGGCGCCGCGCTCGTGCATGTGCATTCGCAGCACCAGACGCAGCTGCTGGCCGATCCCGGCTTCCAGCTCGGCCTGCTGGATCACGCCGCGGGGCTTTCGCCCGAACTGGATGCCTATGACCTGCGCTTCAAGCAGTGGCGGGATCTGGTTGAGCAGTTGAAGGCAGCACGCGAGACGGAGGCGCGCGGCAGCGCCGAACTGGACTACCTGCGTTTCCAGCTGGACGAACTGGATGCGGCGCAGGTGCAGGCCGATGAACAGCCCGCCATCGAAAGGGATCTTGCCCGCGCGGAGAACGCCGAAGTGCTGGTGCGCGTGCTGGGCGCCACGGAGGAAGGCCTTGCCGGCGACTCCGGCGCGATCGGCGTGCTGGCGGCGATCAAGGCGCAGGTACACAAGATCGCCGCGGTGGATCCCGGAGCCGCGCGCCTGGCCGAACGGCTCGAAAGCGTGCGCCTGGAACTGAAGGACGTGGCCGAAGAGGCCGCGCATCTCGCCCGCGGCATCAGCGTCGATCCCGCCGAGGCCCAGCGGCTGCGCGAGCGGCTCGACCTGCTGATCCGCCTGGAGCACAAGCACCGCGTGAAGGACGAGGCCGCGCTGGTGGCCTTGCGCGAGGACCTGCGCGTGCGGGTGAACGGCATCGGCTCACTGGGCGAACGGATCAAGGTGCTGGAAGGCGAGGAGTGCGCCGCCAACGAAGAGGTGATCGAGCGTGCCCGCTCGATCTCCGATCGCCGGCGCAAGGCCATCGCTCCTCTGTGCGAAGCGGTGAACGCATCGCTGCACGAACTGGGCATGCCGCACGCCTGCTTCCGGCTCGAACGGAAGGAGGTGGAGCCACACGTGCGCGGCATCGACCGCGTGAGCGCCCTCTTCAGCGCCAACCGCGATCGGGCGCCGGAGCCGCTTGGCGATGTGGCCAGCGGTGGCGAGCTCTCGCGCGTGATGCTCGCGCTGATCGGCCTGGCCGCGGAACGCCGCGCACTGCCCACGGTGATCTTCGACGAGATCGACAGCGGGGTGAGCGGCGAGGTGGCGCATCGCGTGGGCGCGCTGCTCGCACGCATGGCGAAGGACCGGCAGGTGATCGCGATCACGCACCTGCCCCAGATCGCCAGCAAAGCCACGCTCCACCTCCAGGTGAGCAAGGAGCAGCAGGCCGAGGCGGTGATCACGAACATCGCTCCGCTGCATGGCGAGGCGCGCGTGCAGGTGCTGGCGGCCATGCTCAGCGGGCGCAAGACCGGCCGCGCCGCGGTGGAGAACGCCCGCGAACTGCTCAGGCAGCGCTGAGGCCGTATTTCGGTCGAAGGATCTCCGCCATCCGTTCCGCATGGATCGCCGCCGGTCTACATATTGAACGCGGAACGGACGACTTGGCCATTTTCGCCTCCGCTCCGTCCGTCCTGATGACCTCGCTGATCAAGAAGCTGCGCATCGCCGAAGGCGTGCCCATCGTGGTGTTGAACGCGCCGCGTGAATACCGCGGGTTGATGCGCGGCCTGCCTTCGGGGGTCACCATCGCCGAACGGATCGCCGGACGACACCCCTTCATCCACCTGTTCGTTCGCAACAAGGCGCAGCTTGAGGAGGAAGTGTTCGAGGTGGTGAAAGCCCTGGAGCCCGGCGGCTTGTTGTGGATCGGCTATCCCAAGGGCCGCAGCGGCATCCAGACCGATCTCACGCGCGATCGCGGCTGGGAATGCCTGCAGAAGCTCGACATGCAGTGGCTCTCGCTCATCTCCTTCAGCGACGACTGGAGCGCCTTCCTGCTGAAGAACACCTCGGCCAGAGGGCCCGGCAAGGCGAGCACCGAATACCACGCGCTTTCCACCACCTGGGTGGACCCGCGCCGGAAGATCGTCCGGCTGCCCGCCGACATCGCCGCCACGCTGAAGAAGAACAAGCGGGCACTGCAACGCTTCGAGTCGCTCAGCTTCACCGATCGAAAGGAATACGTGCTCTGGGTGGTGAGCGCCAGGCGGGACACGACCCGCGCCGACCGGGTGAAGAAAGCCATCGCCAAGCTGGTGGCGGGGAAGAAGAATCCGGCGGAGAAGTAGCGCATCGCCTCGCATGCCGTCCGCGGAGCCCGGCTATCTTCGGCCGGTCACTCATCCGCTCATGGCACATGCACTCCTCGCCGGCAAGCGCGGCCTGATCACCGGCGCGCTCAACGACCACAGCATCGCCTGGAAAGTGGCCCAGCAGGCCCACGACGAAGGGGCGCGCTTCGTGCTCTCCAATGCCCCGGTGGCCATGCGCATGGGCGAGATCAACCAGCTGGCACAAGCCACCGGAGCCCCCGTGATCCCCGCCGATGCAACGAACGATGCCGACCTGGAAAAGCTCTTCACCGAAGGCCTCGCGGCCATGGGTGGCAAACTCGATTTCGTCCTGCACAGCATCGGCATGAGCCCCAACGTGCGCAAAGGCAAAGGCTACGACGAGCTCAACTACGAGTGGTACAAACAGACCCTCGACATCAGCGCCATGAGCCTGCACCGCATGCTGCAGGCCGCGGTGAAGACCGACGCCCTGGCCGATGGCGCCTCGGTCGTCGCGCTCTCCTACATCGCCGCGCAGCGCGTCTTTCCCGGCTATGGCGACATGGCCGACGCCAAGGCCCTGCTGGAAAGCATCGCCCGTTCCTGGGGCTACCACCTGGGCCGCACGAAGAAGATCCGCGTGAACACCGTGAGCCAGAGCCCCACGGCCACCACCGCCGGCAGCGGCATCAAGGGCTTCGAGGGCTTCTTCGGCTTCGCCCAGGAGATGAGCCCGCTGGGCAACGCGCCCGCCCTGGACTGCGCCCGCTACTGCATCACCCTCTTCAGCGACCTGACGCGCTTCGTCACCATGCAGAACCTTTACCACGACGGCGGTTTCAGCAGCACCGGCGTCACCTACGAGGTGATGGCGAAGTTCATGAAGGAAGGGTAGGGGCTGTTGTCGCTCCCCGGGCCTCGGCCATCAGGCTCCCGCAACCGCGGATCGGCCGGTCGCGCACCTATTGTCTTCCATCGCCGAAGCGCCCTCGCCGAGGCGGCCCACCGTCCACGATCTGCCGCAGATCGCCCATCCCCTCGGCACATGGTTGCTTTCTACGTTCCGGCTCCCGATCTTTCGTCGATCAATCCACCCAACACATGAGAACTTTTTCCTCCTCGGTCCTTCTGCTCTGCTCGATCGCGGTCACCGCACAGACCGAACGCGCGGCCTTCACCCATAGCGGCAAGGGCGCCTCCCTCACCTTCGCCACCGACTACCAGTGCGCGGGCATCAACCCCGCCAACCTGGGCTGGAAGCGCAAGCACCCCGAGAAGAAAGTGACCTTCGGCATCGGCGAGGTGGGCTACAGCCTTTCCACCAGCGCCTTCGACAAGGCCGGGTTGAAGAGCGACTTCATCGAGAGCATCACCGGCAGTCCCGAGGATTTCACCTACGATGAAAAGGTGGAAGCCTCCGAGATCTTCACCGATGCGCCCATGACCATCAACGCCGATGCGATGCTCTTCGGCATCGCCTGGCAGCACGACAGCGTGGGAGGCTTCTCCTTCGTGGTCCGCGACCGGGTGCAGTGGGCCACGCGCTTCAACCGGGAGGTCTCCCAGATCATGTTCAGCGGCATGCTGGCGCCCTACTTCGACCAGCTGATGATGCCGGACAGTTCGACCTTCGCCAACCCCTATCCGAACCTCTCGCAGGACAGCGCGGACATGGTGATCGCCGGCGGCAACGCCAACGGCCGCAAGGTGAGCGACATCATGGATGATTCCTTCTTCGACATGCTCTGGTACCGCGAATACGGCCTGAGCTACGGCCGCCGCGTGATGACCAGCGGCGCCACCGAGCTGTTCGCCGGCGTGGGCGTCAAATACCTCAAGGGCATCGGCATGATCGACATCGCCAGCCTCGATGGGGACTTCATCGCGCAGAACGCCCTCTCCCCGGGCTTCGAGATCGACTACGGCGACGAGGCCGACCGCAACCCCAGCACCGTGACCGGCGATGGCTTCAAGGCGGTGGGCAGCGGCTTCGCCTTCGACATCGGGGTGAGCGCCATCATCAACGAAAAGGTGAAGATCGGACTGAGCTACGTGGACATCGGCAAGATGACCTGGGACGGCAACGTGTACGTGGCCGCCGACAGTTCGCTGGACGTGCTGGAGGAGAACGGTTTCGACAACTACAACTTCTTCGACCAGGCCGACAACTTCGCCAGCGACCGGGGCATCTACGAATGGCAGGGCCAGAGCGAAGTGGAGACCAAGCTGCCCAGCACCCTGCGCACCGGCATCGGATACGTCATCAGCGAAAAGGCCGAAGTGGGCTTCGAGGCCGTGCTGCCCATGACCGACGAAGCCGGCGCGTACGACAAGGCCGTGATCGCCCTGGGCGGCGAGTACCATCCGAAGGAATGGCTGGGCCTGAACCTGGGCATGACCACCGGCGGGCGCTATCCCATGCGGCTGCCGGGCGGCATCATCTTCAGCGTGCCCAGTGGATCGTGGGAGGCGGGGTTCGCCACGCGCGACCTGCTCACCTTGTTCGGCGGTGGCGACGAGCCCACCATTTCCATGTGCTTCGGCTTGCTGCGCTTCCGCATCTGATCCTCGGGCGAGACCGCCACGGAAAGAGGCCGTTCCAGGTAGGTGGGGCGGCCTCTTACTTTTAGCCACTCGTTCCGCGCATGATGCCCGTCAGGTTCCCGGTCCGTGCCGCCGCCCTCTCCCTCGCGCTGGCTTGTTTCCTGTTCTCCTCCGCGCAAAGCGGCAAGAGCTTCTTCAAGGAAGGGGAGAAGCTTCGCGCCGAACAGCGGCTGGAGCAGGCCGCCGAGAAGTACTCCCTGGCCATCCAGGTCGATCCCGGCATGGTGAAAGCCTACACCGCCCGCGCCGACGTCTATGCCCAACTGGGCAAGATGCGCGAGTGCGCCGGCGACCGCAGGCGCGCCGCCGAACTCGACCCCTCGGATGCATCGCTGTCCGCGAGCGCCGCCAAAGCCTGCCTGGACATGGGCGATCCACGCGAAGCGCGCGCCATGAGCGACAAGGCGCTGCTTGCCGACCGCCGCAACCTGGCCGCCCTCCAGACGAAAACGCGCGCCTGCCTCGCGCTCAACGACCTGGACTGCGCGCGCCAGGCGTCCGACGACGCCCTCGGCGTCAAGGCCACCACCGACACCTATTACCTGCATGGCATCGTGCGCACCGCCCTGCGCGACTACCCCACGGCCGAAGCCGATCTGGAGAAGGTGATCGAATGGAACTACCTCTATGAGGACGCCTACATCGCCCTGGCCGAGGTGCAGCTCGCGCTCTACGACACCTACAGCGGCCCGACGATGCAGATGCGCACGCTGGACAAGGCCGCGGAGCAATGCACGCGCGCGCTGGAGCTGAACCCGCAGAGCACCAACGCGCTTTTCACCCGCAGCAAGGTGTATGCGCACCAGAAGGAGTTTTCCAAGGCGATCGACGACGTGAGCAAGTGCCAGGCGCTGGGCCGCACCGACCGGGCCGTGTACCTGCAACGCGCGCGCTACTACCAGGGCTACGGCCAGCAGCAGAACGCCATCAACGACCTGAACCAGGTGCTCTTGCAGGATCCCAAGGACCTGGAGGCGCTGTTGCTGCGGGCGCACTGCAAGGAGGCGAACCTTGACCTGGAGGAGGCGCTGGACGACATCGATGCCGCGAAGAAGCACATGATGGCCGACAGCAGCACCACCCCACAGGCGCTGGCCGATCTGGGCGAACAGCGCGAGCGTGTGGCCGCCCGCCTGTTCGAGATGAACCGCGAAAGCGATCCGCCGATCATCACCGTGGACGAGCCCCTGCGCGTGGGCGACGTGGTGCAGGTGTCGTCCGCACTGGCGCGGGTGAAGGTCACCGGCCACGTGCGCGACCGCAACCGCCTCAAGAGCATCCGCGTGAACGGCAGCGACGCCGACTTCACCAGGGAGGACCGCGATCCGGAGTTCTTCATCACCGTGCCGCTGGCCGCCGATGCGCGCGAGATCATCGTGGAAGCCACCGACCTGTACGACAACCTGGCCAGCCTGGAGTTCCGCGTGGAGCGCACCGAAGGCATCGCACCCACCGTGGCGATCACCATGCCCGAACCCAGCGGCGAACGGCAGATCACCGTGACGGCAGGGAAGGAGGATGTCTTCATCGAGGGCCGCGTGACCGACGGGAGCCGCATCCGCTCGATCACCGTCGACGGCATCTACGCCAGCTTCATCCCCGACACCACCGCAGCCGATTTCAGCATCAAGCTGCCCATCGCCGGCAAGGACAAGATGACCGTGCGTGCCGAGGACCAGCATGGCAACAGCACCGAGGTCGTGTACGCCCTGTTCCGCAAGAGCGGGCCGGTGGCCGTGGTGAAGCCTCCGACCGACCATGGCGCGGGCACGGCGGAAAAGCCCGCGGAGAGACCGGTCTCCAGTACCACGGGCATCACCTGGGTGGTCTTCATCGAGAACACGAACTACGCCAATTTCCCGGCGCTGCAAGGCCCCGCCGGGGACGTGGCCAAGATGCAGAAGGCCTTCGCCAAGTACTCCATCCAGAAGACCATCACCAAGCGCGACATGGGCAAGCAGCAGATCGAGCGCTTCTTCAACATCGAATTGCGCGACCTGGTGCGCACCAACAAGGTGAACACCGTGCTGGTGTGGTACGCGGGCCACGGTCGTACCGTCAGCGGTCGCACTTACTGGATCCCCGTCGACGGGCGCAAGGACGACATCTACTCCTTCTACAACTACGGCCCGCTCAAGGGGCTGATCCAGAACTACAGCGAAAGCGTGACCAACACGCTCGTGGTGAGCGATGCGGCCGGCGCCGACCCGAGCTTCTATGAGCTGACGCGGTAGTTTTTCCACCACAGAGGCACAGAGAGCACAGAGAAAGCATGGCGCCTTCAACCGGGTTTCCGCAGATCGCCTCGATCTGGCCGATGATCCATCTCCGATCCCTTCTCCTCCTGCTCTTGCTGGGTGTACTGAGCCAGGCCGGCGCGCAGCGGTTCTACTTCGAGAACATCTCGGTGGAACAGGGCCTGCCGGCCAGCAAGGTCTACGGCCTGTTGCAGGACGCCAGCGGGCTGATCTGGATGGGCACCGAAGCGGGGCTGGCGAACTACGACGGCAACGTGGTGGTGACCTTCGGCACCGGCGAGGGCCTGGCACCCAACGGCGCACGAAGCCTGTTGCTGGATCGCGACGGGCGCCTGTGGATCGGCCACATCCAGGGCGGCCTGTCCATCCTCGACGACCGCGTTTTCCGCACCGTGAGCGTCAACGGCGCGCCGCTCACCGCGGACATCACCGGCATCGCGCAGGATGGTGAAGGCAGCATCTGGCTGGCGACCTACGGCCAGGGCGTGTTCCGCCTGAAGGGCCTGCCCCAGATGCAGGAGGGCACCGCGAGCGTGAGCGTGGAGGCCGATCGCTTCGGCGGCGCGCAGAAGATCTCCGACAACATCAACGCGATCACCAGCCTGAAGGACGGCGGGATCTGCCTGATCGAGGACGGCGGCCTGGTGCGGCAGTGGGATGCCGGCGCCGGCGCTTTCGCACGGCTCGAGCTCGTGGGACTTCCCGAGATGCTCTCGATCACCTCGCTGTTCGAGGACAGCCGCGGCCGGCTGTGGATCGGCACCATCAGCAGCGGTGCCTTCATGGTGGACCGCAAAACGGGCGACGTGGTGGCGCACGACCTGCTCACCGGCATGCCCAGCAATTTCGCCGTGTGCTTCGGGGAGGATGAAGAGGGCCATGTGTGGATCGGGACCTGGGACGCGGGGCTGGCGCGCATCGAGAAGGATGGCGTGCGGCGCTTCGATCCCTCCAACGGCCTGCACAGCATCGCGATCCGGGCCATCGCGCGCGACCGCGAGGGCAACATGCTGGTGGCCACCAACGACCACGGCGTGGACCTTTACCGCGGCGAACGCTTCCTCACCTTCAACGACGAGGACGGCCTGCTCGACCCGCAGGTATGGGCCGTGATCGAGGACCAGGACGGCCGCATCTGGTTCGGCACCAACGGCGGCATCAACATCCTGGATCCATCGAACAACAGCACCGCGCGGCTCAAGACCCTCACCGCGCAACAGGGCGACCTGACCAGCAACCGCGTGCGCTGCCTGCTCGAAGACAGCCGCGGCCACATCTGGATCGGCACGGAGACCACCGGCCTGATCGACCTGGACCCGGGCTACACCATGGTCGAGCACCCCGACCTGCAGGCCATGATCGCCGAACGGGTGACGGCGCTGGAGAACGGGCAGTCGAACGAACTGTGGATCGGCACCATCAACGGGTTGATCCGCTACGTGAACGCCAACGTGCCCAGCACCTACGGGGAGAGCGACGGGCTTCCCTCGCGCAACATCACCGCGCTGCACCGCGACACGCAGGGCACCCTCTGGGTTGGCACCACCCGCGGGCTGGCGCGCGTGGACAATGGCCGCATCCGGGCCGTGCCGCTGGAGCGCGCGATCACGCCCACCTGCTTCACGCAGGATGCCGATGACCGCCTGTGGATCGGGTCGGAGGGCCAGGGCATCGTGGTACTCAAGGACGGGCGCATTGCCGGATCTTACAGCAGCGACAACGGGTTGCTCAGCAACAACATCCGCTCGATCATGGCCGACACGGACGGCCACGTGTGGGTGGGCACCAACAAGGGCCTCAACAAGTGGCGCCCGAAAGTGAACGACTTCCTGGCCTTCACCGCGCGCAGCGGCTTCGTGGGCATCGAGGCCAAGCCCAACGCCGTGTGCCGCACCCGCACCGGCGACATCTGGATCGGCTCGGCGCGCGGCGCCACGCGCATCAACCACGTGAAAGGCGCGGACAAGGAGGTGGCTCCGCTCATCGCCATCCGCGGCATCAAGGTCGACCTGGAGGACCGCCCGCTGGCGGGATCCATCGCGATCGCCCATAACGAGAAGGGCCTGCGCATCGCCTACGGCAGCGTGAGCCTCAGCGATCCCGCCGCGGTGCGTTACCAGTACATCCTCGACGGCCTGGAGGACGAATGGCAGCCGCTCACCTACGAGACCGACGCCTACTACCCCAGCCTGCCCTCCGGCGGCTACACCTTCAAGGTGAAGGCCATGAACCGCGCGGGCATCTGGAGCGATCCGCCCGCCGAACTGAAGATCGACGTGCTGCCGCCGTGGTACCGCACCTGGTGGTTCCTCACGATCCTGGCCGTGGTGATCGCCGTGAGCGTCTGGAGCTACATCAAGCTGCGCGAACGCCAGCTGCGCCAGCGCAACCTGGTGCTGGAGCGCAAGGTGGAGGAGCGCACCGCCGAGGTGGTGGCGCAGAGCCGCGAGATCGAAGGGCAGAAGGTGCGGATCGAAGACCTGCTGCTGAACATCCTGCCGCGCGAGATCAGCGACGAGTTGAAGGAAAAGGGCAAGGCCACCGCCCGCCGCCACGAGGAGGTGACGGTGGTCTTCACCGACGTGAAGGGCTTCACGCGCATCGCGGAGAAAATGACGCCCGAGCAGCTGGTGGACGACCTGCACGATTGTTTCCTGCACTTCGACGAGGTGGTGGACCGCTACGGCATCGAGAAGATCAAGACCATCGGCGACAGCTACATGTGCGCCGGCGGCGTGCCCACCAACGATCCCTGGCACGCGCACAAGGCGGTGCTGGCCGCGCTGGAGATCCGCGACCTGATGCGCGAGCAGGCGCATGCGCGCCGCGCGGCCGGCCACGAGCCGTGGATCCTGCGCATCGGCGTACACACCGGGCCGGTGGTGGCCGGCGTGGTGGGCAAGCGCAAGTTCGCCTACGACATCTGGGGCGACGCGGTGAACACCGCCAGCAGGATGGAAAGCAGCGGCGAGCCCGACGAGGTGAACATCAGCGGGGCCACCCATGCGCTGGTGAAAGACCGCTTCGAGTGCGAGTACCGCGGCAAGATCCAGGCGAAGAACAAGGGCGAGATCGACATGTACTTCGTCAAGCGGATCAAGGCCGAATACAGCGAGTCCTCAAAGGGCGAGGCACCGAACGCGAAGTTCCGCGAGGAGATCGGGGTGGGGGAGATGGAGGTGGCGTGATCAGCCGGCCTTGCGCAACATTTCCCTCAGTTCCCACAACATCATGGCCGTTGCGCCCCACACCACGTGGCCGAGCAGGTCGAAGTAGGGCACCGTCACCGGTCTGCCGACCACGGCGATGAACTGCTCGCGGTGCTTGATCGCATCGTCGCCGAGCAGGCGGTCGAGCGGCAGTTCCATCAAAGCCGCGACCTCCGTGGGATCGGGTGAAGCGGTGCCGGGCGAGGAAGCGAACGCCACGCAGGGCGTCACCAGCGACCGGCTCGGCGGGATGTATAGCGGGGATAGTTCCCCCAGGCGATCGATGCGATCCAACGCGATGCCCGTTTCCTCGGTGAACTCGCGCAGGGCCGTGGCCCAGTGGTCCGCATCGCCCGCTTCCTTCCTTCCACCGGGGAAGCTCACCTGTCCGGAGTGTACGCCGGCATAGGTGGGGCGGAGCATAAGGAGGGTGTGGAGGGAAGAGGTTGAGAGGTTGAGGGGTTGAGGGGTTGAGGGGGTGGGCGCTTGATCGGGCAGAGGTGGGTCGCCTTCGCGAAGCGCTACGGCGACCGAAGGGTAAAGCAGGATCAGTACGGCGCTCTGTCTGGGCGACGGATCGTCGCGCAGGGCGGTTTCGATGTCGGCGCGCTTGTAGCCGGCCCTGGCCAGAAAGCCATCGTGGCCGGGCAATGGACCGCGCAAGGCAACGCGCAGCCGTTCGATGATCGCCGGTGGATCGGGGCTCATGGGTGCAGATCGGCGGCGAGCGCGGCGGCCTGTTGCTTGTAGCGGTGAGCGGGCGCGGCGGCGATGGCACGCGCCGCATCGAGGGCCCGGCCGTCCTGTCCGCTGCACAGCAGGCAGAGCGCGTTGTACCAGTCGATCTCGTCGCGGAAGGTGCGGCCGGGCCAGCGCTCCAGGAAGTCCAGCTGCAGCTCCGCCTCGTAGGGCCGTCCGAGCGCCAGGTCGCAATTGGCGAGGTAGAGGTATCCGACATCGGCCTGTTGCGGATGCTGCTCGATGTGAGCGGCGAGACCGGTCGCGGCGGCGGCGTAGTTGCCGGCCGCGTAGTAGGTCATGGCGTCGAGCAGCGTGGCGTTCTCCGCCGTGCGCATGCGGCCGCTGACGAGGTCGGGATAGGGCTCGAAGTGGCGGTGGCATGGCGAGCCGCCATCACCGCAGCCCGACAAGCCGAACAACGAACAACCAACAACGATCAACGACGCCTTCGCTCTTTTCGTGGATACGTTCATGTCGCGCGCCTAAAGTACCGGTGCATCACAGTCCCTTCAGCGCCCTTCCCCAACGCGGACCCACCGTTCCCTGTTCGGCGGAGAGGAGGACGAAGGCCGCGCGGCCCATCAGGTGGTCCTCCGGTACGAAACCCCAGAAGCGCGAATCGGAGCTATGATGGCGGCTGTCGCCGAGGACGAAGTAGTGGTCCTGCCCGATCACGTATTCGGAGGTCAACTTGCCATCGATCGCCAGCTCGTTGTCCTTCACTTCCAGCCGGTGGCCTTCGTAGCGCGTGATGATGCGGTCGTAGAGCGCGATGGTGGCGGCGTTGATGCGCACGGTGTCTCCCCGCTTCGGAACGATGATGGGGCCGTAGTCGTCGGTGTTCCAGCGGTAGGCGGGGCTGTATGGAAAGATGTGGCGAGGTGCGCCTGTGGCCAGGCGCATGGGTTCGACGCTGATCACGTCATCGCGTTCGGAGAGCGCCAGCGCCATCGCCTTGTTCAGCGGCAGTTCGATGATCGACCGGCCCGCGGGGGCCAGTTCCAATGGAAGACCGAGATCCTTCAGGATCGAGGCCGCGCTGCTGTCGCTCCGGAGCCGCACCAGGCAGCTCTGCGTTTCGTCGGGAACGCGCAGGGGCTCGCGGTTCACGAAGAGGCGGCCCTCGATCAGTTGCACGGTGTCGCCGGGGAGGCCCACGATGCGCTTGATCAGCAGCCCGCGCCGGAAGGAGGCGCGGTCGTCCTGCACCGGATCGCGGAACACGGCGATGTCGCCGCGCTCGAAGCCGGACCACGCGTTCCACCGGGTGACGCCCACCAGGTCGCCCGGCAGCAGCGTGGCGTACATGCTGGTGCTGCGAACGACCACGAAGCGGAGGAGGAAGAGGTGGATGAACACCAGGGTGACCAAGGCGATCACGAAGGCGCGGAACCATTCGTTGAGCCCCTTCCAGCGGGCGGACAGGCGACGGAGCATCGCGCCGAAGATCATTCTTCTGGTTCGTCATCGCGAACATCGCCGCGTATCTGGCGGCGTGCGAAGCGATCTTTCATCTTGCAACATCGGAACCACATGCAGCGAAGTGGATGGATCTACATCCTGGCCACACGGCCGCGAGGGGTGCTCTATGTTGGCGTGGCCAGCGACCTCGTCGGCCGCGTGCTGGAGCATCGCGAACGGGCACATCGCGGTTCGTTCACCTCACGCTACGGCGTAACCGTGCTCGTATGCTAAGAAGGATCCGACTTCATCGAGGAGGCTATTGAGAGGGAAAAAAAGTTGAAAGGAGGATCAAGAGCGAAGAAGGTCAAGTTGATCGAGTCAGTGAACCAGCGATGGAGGGACCTGTTCCAGGAGTTGTTGGAGGAGGAGGAGAGGGGGACGTGAGCAGAGAAAAGGAAAGATCGCTTCGGACCCCCTCGATGACCCGGAGGATCCTCGCGATGACGGCGTTGACGGGTGTGCTTCTTCAGCGCACCTTGGTGAACAGCCGTTTCCAGCGGATCCCCGCGGGGAAACCTCCGTTCTGCGGATCCACCGTGAGCCAGACCAGCACGGCCTTGCCCACCACGTGGTCGTGCGGCACGTAGCCCCAGAAGCGCGAGTCCTGCGAGCGGTGCCGATTGTCGCCCATCAGCCAGTAATAGTCCTGCCCGACCGTGTACGTGCTGGTCTTCACGCCATCAATGTGGATGTCCGTTCCCTTCACCTCCAGGTCATGACCCTCATACACCTCGATCAAGCGGCGGAAGAGGGGCAGGTTGTCGGTGGTCAGGTCGATGGTGGTGCCGGCCTTGGGGATCCAGATCGGACCGTAGTTGTCCTCGCTCCAGTCGAAGCGCGCATCGTTGGGGAAGAAGGGGTCCTTGTGGTACTCGTTGCTGTAGCCGCGCGGATGGTTCTGCCGCGTCATGCCGATCACATTCCCGAAGCCCTTGAGCTTCTCCGCCACCTCGGCGCTCAGCGGGATGCTCACCTCGTTCGGGCCGATCTGCTGCACGTCGTCGGGGTTGATGTCGAGCTGCTCCTTGAGCACCTTCAGGTTGAACCGGTCCCTCAGCTTGAACTCGTAGGCGTATTGCGCCTGCGGGGGCACCTCCTGTTTCTCCCCGTTCACCCACACGTAGCCGTCGCGCACCTCGAGCGAATCGCCGGCGATGGCCACGCAGCGTTTGATGTAGTTCTCCTGCTTGTCGGTGGGCCGGGCGAGCACCCCGCCCATGGGCACCTTCTGCGGACGGCCGTCGACGAGGTTCCACTGCCGGTAATTCTTGTTCCACACGTTCTTGCGGCCGAAGTCGCGCACCAGCTGGTAGTAGCTCTGGTTCTGGAAGTTGGCCACCACCGTATCGCCCTCCGGGAAGTTGAACACCACCGCGTCGCCGCGCTGCGGCGTGCCGAAGCCCGGCAGGCGGCGGTAGGGCTGGCTGAACCAGTTGACGAAGGAAGGCGTGGAGGTGGTGAGCGGAAGCGTATGGTGCGTGAACGGGAAGGTGATGGGCGTCATGGGCATGCGCGGCCCGTAGCTCAGCTTGCTCACGAAGAGGTAATCGCCCACCAGCAGGCTCTTCTCCATGCTGGGCGTGGGGATGGTGAAGGCCTCGAAGGTGAAGGTGCGGAACACCGTGGCCACGATCACGGCGAACAGGATGGCGTCGCCCCACTGGCCGGCCAGGTTGCGTTTGCGCTGCCCGTGCGGGATGGGGCCGACGTACTTGTACTTCTCCTGAAAGGCGATCTGTGGGACCTTCCACCAGGGCAGGAAGGTCATCACCACATGGTCCTTCACCGCGCGCTCGCCGAAGACGATGCTGATGTTCACGTTCATGATGACCAGCATCAACAGGTTCACCCCGGGCACCAGCAGCAGCAGCAGCCACCACCACGGCTTGCCGATCAGCTTGTTCCAGACGTACAGGTTGTAGAAAGGCACCAGGCCTTCCCATGCCTTGCGGCCGGCTTTCGCGCAAAGCTTCCAGAGGCTCGCATAGAGGACGATGAGGTAAGCGAGGAGGAAGAGGTAGGGGACCATTCAGTTGGCAGTTGGCAGTTAGCAGTTGGCAGTTCGCGCGCGCAAAGCCGGAAGCGCCGCTCAACTGACGGTGGCGAAGGTGCGAACTGGCCGGGACGTGGGTGCGGCCGGGTTGTGAAAGGCTGTGAACAGATGGATGAACGGCGGGCGGAACGTTCAGCCTGCCCCAAGGACGTCATCCATGGTGAAAAGTCCCGACTTTCCGCGCAGCCATTCCGCGGCGATCACCGCGCCGGTGGCGAATCCCGTGCGTCCGAAGGCGTCGTGCGTGATGGTGATCTTGTCCTCCTCGCTGGTCCAGGTCACGCTGTGCTTGCCGGGCACCTCGCCGGTACGCTCGCTTGCGATCGGGATCGGCCCCTTGTCGGCGCCGGGGCGCGCTTCGTCCTGCGAGACCGGCCTCCAACCGGAATAGCGCGCGGCCTTCTGATCGATATCCTTCGCGAGACTGATCGCGGTGCCGCTGGGTGCATCGAGCTTGTGTACATGATGCACCTCGTCGATGTGTACGTGGTAGGCGGGTCGCGGGTCCATCAGCGCGGCCAGATGGCGGTTCAGCCGGAAGAAGAGGTTGACGCCGATGGAGAAGTTGCTGGCCCAGAGCAGGGCGCCCTTCTTCTCCCGCGCCATCGCCTTCACTTCCGCCAGCCGGTCGTACCAACCGGTGGTGCCCACCACGATGGGCACCTTGTGCTCCATGCAGAGGGCGATGTTTTTCAACGCCTGGTCGGGCCGGCTGAACTCGATGGCGACATCCACGCCTGAAGGAGCGACACCGGGGTTCCGGCTGTTCACCTTCAACACCACGCGATGCCCGCGCGCGGTGGCCACCGTTTCGATGGCACGGCCCATTTTGCCGTAGCCGTATAGGGCGAGGTCCATGAGAGGAGGGGAGAATGTGGGAATGTGCGGCCGAGGGGATCCGTGACACTAAAGGTCGACACTCAAGGTGAATCCCAGCGCCCCATGGGCGGCCAGCGAAACATCCGGGCGAAGTGCCATGCTCATGTCCTTCCCCAGGTCGAACCGCACGAAATGCGCGTCCACCGCCGCGTCCATCACGTTCAGCACGTACACCAGGCCGAAGGCGATGTAGCTCAGATCCATCCAGCGGCGGTAGGTGTCGGACACGTCCAGCAGGGAGGCGGCGCTGTACTGGCCGTTGAACTCGTCCACCGTCGAGCTGTCGCCGTCGATCACCGCGAGATAGGCGTCCTTGTAGCGTTCGTACTCGGTGCGGTTCTGGTCGATGAAGTAGTAGGAGAGGCCCAGGCCGCCCAGCACGATCGGCACCTTCCAATACTTGCGGTTGTACACCTGCCCGGCGCCGGGCAGCACGGCCGAATAGATGGTCGCGCGGGTGGGGGAGTGACGCGTCTTCCAAAGGAAGTCCTTCGCGGTGATGGTGTCGGATTGGGCTGAAGCGGGATCCGTGAAGAGAAGAACAAGGAGCAGCAGGCCCACCCCCAACCCCTCCCTGAAAAAGGGAGGGGAGTTGTGCCTGCTGAAAGCGTTCGATCTGTTCCGGATCATTTGATCCGTTCGGCGATGAGCTTGAGCTCCTGCTCACTGCGGAACGTGATCTCCAGGCGGCCATTGCCCAGGGGCCCGGCTTTCACCTTCACGCGGGTGCCCAGTTGTTCGGCCAGCTTCTGGGAGACATCGCGGTAGCCCACGGTGAGTTTGCGCGCGCCCACCGGCCCATGATGCTTGGAGATGCGCGAGAGTTCCTCCACTTCGCGCACGCTCAACCGGCTTTCCACGATGCGGCGGTACAGCTCCAGCTGGCGCGCGTCGTCGGGGATGTTGATCAGGGCGCGGGCGTGGCCCATGCCGATCTGCCCCTGGCGGATGCCCAGCTGGATCTCCGCCGGCAGCTTCAGCAGGCGCAGGTAGTTGCTCACCGTCGCGCGGTCCTTGCCCACCTTCTCGCTGAGCTGTTCCTGGGTGAGGCCCACCTCGTCGATCAGGCGCTTGAAGCTGATGGCCACCTCGATGGCGTCGAGGTCCTCGCGCTGGATGTTCTCCACCAGCGCCATCTCCAGCATGGCCTCGTCGTTGGCCACGCGCACGAAGGCGGGGATCTGCGCGAGGCCGGCCGCCGTGGCCGCGCGGAAACGACGCTCCCCGCTGATCAGCTGGTAGCGGTCGTAGTCCACCTTGCGCACGGTGACGGGCTGGATCACGCCATGCACGCGGATGCTGGAGGCCAGTTCCATCAGGGCCTCGTTGCTGAAGGTGGCGCGCGGCTGGAAGGGATTGGGTTCGATCTGCGCGATGGGCAGCTCGCCCACGCTGCCCGCCCCGCGCGGGGCGGCGATCATGGGGCGCACCGCCACCTCGGAGGCGGGTTCGTCCAGCAGGGCGCTCAGGCCGCGCCCCAGGCCGCGTTTCTTGTTCATGGTCGGTCGTCGTTCATCGGTCGCTTCACCGGTCGGGATCGCTCATCACCTTTCCTGTGTTGCGAACGCATTGGGTTCGCTCATCCTTTCTCCACGGCTTCCATCACCCGCTCCTGTTCGCTGATCCGCGTCATGCTGTTCTTCTGCAGGATCTCGCGCGCCAGGTTCAGGTAGTTGACGGCGCCCTTGCTGCCGGCGTCGTGCATGATGATGGTGTGGCCATGGCTGGGCGCCTCGCCCAGGGCCACGTTCCGGTGGATCACCGTGTCGAAGACCAGCTCCTGGAAATGGGTCTTCACTTCCTCCACCACCTGGTTGGCCAGGCGCAGGCGGCTGTCGTACATGGTCAGCAGCATGCCCTCGATCATCAGTTCGGGGTTGAGGCGCTGTTGCACGATCTTGATCGTGTTGAGCAGCTTGCCCAGCCCTTCCAGCGCGAAGTATTCGCACTGCACCGGCACGATCACGCTGTCGGCGGCCGTCAGCGCGTTCACCGTCACCAGGCCCAGGGAAGGCGAGCAGTCCACGATGATGAAGTCGTAGAGGCCGCGCAGGTCGTCGAGCACGCGTTTGATCCGGTGTTCGCGCTCGGGCATGTCGATCATCTCGATCTCGGCGCCCACCAGGTCGATGTGGCCGGGCAGCAGGTCCAGGTTGGGGTTCTCCGTGCGCTGGATGATCTCGCGCGCAGGCACGCCGTTGACGATGCACTCGTAGATGCTCGCCTTCACCTGGCGCGGGTCGAAGCCCGTGCCGCTGGTGGCGTTGGCCTGCGGGTCGGCGTCCACCAGAAGGGTGCGGCGCTCCAGCACGCCCAGGCAGGCGGCCAGGTTGATGGCGGTGGTGGTCTTGCCCACGCCGCCTTTCTGGTTCACGATGGAGATGATCTTGGCCATGGGGGTTCGGTGGTTTTTTCACCACAGAGGCACAGAGAGGACAGAGAACACAGGGAACGCATGGCCTACCCGCGATGCGGACACACCGTTGCGTCCTCCGTGCTCTCTGTGTCTCCGTGGTGAGCGCATTTGGGTCTCTCAGATGTCGATGGTGGAGCCGATGGATGGAAGGAGCAGTTCAATGCCCGCGGTGCGGAAGGTGTCGCGGGCTTTTTCGGTGTCGATGCGGATGGGTGGAAAGGTGTTGTAGTGGATGCCGATCACCTTCCCGACCCCGATCAAGCGCGCGCATTCGATGGCATCGTCAACGCCCATGGTGTAGGTGTCGCCGATGGGCAGGAAGGCGAAGGAGAGGCCGAAGCGTTTGAGCAGCTGCATGTCGAGGGTGAGCGCCGTATCGCCGGCGTGGTAGAACGAGCCCTCGGTGCTGGTCACCACCCAGCCGCCGGGGTTCCCGCCGTTGCTCCCATCGGGCAGCTGGCTGCTGTGCAGGGCGGGCACGTACTTCACGTGTACGCCCGCTCCCAGGCCGGCCGTGCCGCCGAGGTTCATGCCGTGCGCCTTCTTCAGGCCCTTGTGCTCGAACCAGGTGACGATCTCGTAATTGCTGCACAGCACGGCGCCGGTGCGCTTCAGGATCGCCTCGGCGTCCATGAGGTGGTCGCCATGGCCGTGGCTCACGAGCACGTGCGTGGCCGGCACCGCGTTCACATCCACGGAGGCCGCCAGCGGATTCCCGGTGATGAAGGGATCGAAGAGCAGCGACAGCCCCGCGACCTGCACGCCCGCGCAGGAGTGGCCATAGGTGGTGACGCGCATGATCGGCCGGGGCGAAAAAAGCGTTGGGTCAACGCCTGAACGGACGCAAAGAAGGGGCGCGCGGCGATGCGCGGCCAACGGAGCGCCGCGGGATTTTTGAACAGCGCGATGTGCGGGTGATCGGCGCGAAGCATGGAACGCTTGCCCGGCGCGCGATGCCGGTGATCGCGGGCGGGCGGGTGATCGTTGAAACTTCGTCCCGTCGATCCATCGCGCCCGGCTCCCTACCTTGCCCCGATCAGAACCACGCCATGATCATTTCACGCGTCACCTTCTCCCTGAAGTTCGGACAAGCCCGCCCGGCCATCGCCCTGTGGAAGGAGATCATGGATCACACCAGGGGCATGACCGAGGGCCGGCGCCTGCGGCTGCTCACCGACGTGAGCGGGCCGAACTATGTGCTGGTGCTGGAGATGTACCTGCGCAGCTTCACGGAACTGGGCACCAGCAGCCACGCGTGGCTGACCAACGAGAAGATCCGCGAACTCTACCCGAAGTTCCACCCGCTGTGCGACCGCTCGGTGAGCGAGATGTACCACCTCCAGCACCAGGTGGGCGAGGAGCCACCCGTGGGCAGCATCATCGAACAGATGACCTTCCGCTTGAAGTTCGGCATGACCAGGGAGGGTTGCGACATCTGGCGGCGGATCCTGGATGCCGGCAAGGAGGGCGGCCTGCGTTCGCGCATGCTCACCGACGTCACCGGCGAGAGCTACACCTTGATCATGGAGCAGAGCCACCGCAACATGATGGAGTACGGCCCGCACATGTCGGCCTGGTTCAGCAACGAGACCATGAAGGACCTCTACGCGCGCTTCATTCCGCTGTGCGAGAGTTCGCGGCGCACGCTCTTCAAGGTGGAGCACCAGGTGTGATGGCGCGGCGGGCGCGCTAAACGTCCTTCCGGTCCAGATCCTCGAAGTTCACGTCGGTGAACCGGTTGGGACCCTCTTGATCGGTGGGGGAGGCTGGGGGCGGTGGCGCCTCGTGGCCTTCCTCCCGCGATGGGCGCGGGGCATCGGCCATGTAATCGCCGGTGGCGCGCAGGCGGTCGATCTCGGCCACCACGTCCTTGAAGCCCTCGATGAACTTGTCGAAATCCTCCTTGTAGAGGAAGATCTTGTGTTTTTCGTAGGTGGCCGTGCCGTCCTCGTGCGTGCGTTTCTTGCTCTCGGTGATGGTGATGTAGAGGTCGCGCCCGCGCGTGGCCTTCACGTCGAAGAAGTAGGTGCGCTTGCCGGCGCGAACGGCTTTGGAGTAGACATCCTCGCGATCGTCCCCCATGTTCCGGGCCCTCAGTGCGTTTGGCTCAGCCAAATATAGCGGGACCGCCGGGTATTGCAAGCCGGAGGTTCACGCGCTGGCCTTGCGTTCCTCCTCCAGCAGCTGCTCCTGATGCAGCGTGGCGTAGAGGCCGCCCCGCGCGAGCAGGTCGGCATGGCGGCCCTCCTCGGCGATGCGGCCCTTCGCCAGGACGATGATGTGCCCGGCATCCTGCACCGCGCTGATGCGGTGGCTGACGATCAGGGTGGTGCGACCCTTCATCTCCTCCTTCAGGCCCCGCAGGATCGCCTCCTCGGTGGCCGTGTCCACCGCGCTCAAGGGGTCGTCCAGGATCAGGATGCGCGGATCGCCGGCGATGGCCCGGGCGATGGAGAGGCGCTGCTTCTGCCCGCCGCTGAGGGTGATGCCGCGCTCGCCCAGCAGCGTCGCGTAGCCCTGGGGGAAGCCGGTCACCTCGTGATGCACCTGCGCGGTGCGGGCGGCATGCAGCACCCGCGCCTCGTCGGCTTCATCCAGGCTGAAGGCGATGTTGCCGCGGATGGTGTCGCTGAAGAGGAACACGTCCTGTGGCACGTATCCGATGCTGCCGCGCAACCTGCCCGGGGCGATCCTCCGGATGGGCACGCCGTCGATGCGGATCTCACCACCGGTGACGTCGTACTGCCGGGCGATCAGCTCGGCGATGGTGCTCTTGCCGCTCCCGGTGCGGCCCACCACGGCCAGCGTGCCGCCGGCGGGAACGCTGAAGCTCACCTCATCGAGCGCCGTGATGCCGGTTCCCACATAGGTGAAGCTCACGCGGTCGAAGGTGATGGCGCCGGCGATCGCTCCGTGGTCGTCGCCTTCGTCGCCGATGGCCGGCCTGGTGTGAAGGAATTCATTGATGCGCTGCATGCTGGCGGCGGCGTGCTGGACCAGCGCGGTCACCCAGCCCACCGAGGCGAAGGGCCAGGTGAGCATGTTCACGTAGATCACGAATTCGGCGATGTTGCCCACGGTGATGGCCGCATCGCCGCCGATCACCTTCATGCCGCCGATGAAGATGGTGAGCACGGTGCTCAGGCCGATCAGCAGCATGATGGCCGGCATGAACAGCGCGTCCATGCGCGCCTGCCCCAGCGCGCGCCGGCGGAACTCACGCGCGCCCTGCTCGAAGTGATGCACGGCGGTGGCCTCCTTGGCGTAGGCCTTCAGCACGCGGATGCCGCTGAAGCTCTCCTGCGCCAGGGTGCTCAGCCTGCTCTGTTGCTGCTGCACCCGCAGGCTCAGGCGGTTCATGCGGTCGCTCACCTGGTAGATCAGCAGGCTCATCAGCGGCAGGGGGACCAGCGTCCACAGGGCCAGCTCGGCGTTCACGCGGAACATGAACACGATGCACAGCACGAAGAGCACCGCCAGGTTGATGGTGTACATCACCGCCGGGCCCAGGTACATGCGCACCTGGCTGACGTCCTCGCTGATGCGGTTCATCAGGTCGCCCGTGCTGTTGCGCTTGTAAAAGGCGCGGTCCAGCCGCTGGTAGTGGGCGTACACGGTGTTCTTCAGGTCGTACTCGATCAGGCGGCTCACCACGATGATCGACTGCCGCATGAGGAAGAGGAACAGGCCCTTGAGCAACGCGAAGGCCAGGTAGAGCAGCGCCAGCAGCACGGCCAGGAAGCCCACCGTGCGCGCGATGGCGCCCGGCGAACCCAGATCGCGCAGCCGCGTGCCCAGGTCGATGCCCGTCCAGCCCAGCCAGAGTTCCAGCATCCGCGGTTCCTCCAGCCGGCGCTCATCCACCGGCAGGCCGTTCTGGCGCCAGGCTTCGGCGATCAGGTCCACCGCCTCGCGCACCACCTGCGGGGAATAGACCGCGAAGAGGTTGCTGAGCACGATGAAGAGCATGCCCAGCAGCAGCCGCCAGCGGTATTTCCAGAAGTAGGGGTTGAGGTGCAGCAGCGCGCGCATCAAGTGGGATCACCGGCGCGGGGCGGCGTTCGGAAATCCTACTTTTGGCCCGCCCCGCGCAGGCCGCGATCGGCGCCAAAAGTAGACGGGTGGCCCGCGGGCGTTCTTGAAATGGTGCAAGACCCGACGCCGGCCATCCTCGCACTCGCACCATGCACCCTTTCCCCCGTTCACCCCTCCACGCCAACCCCCCATGCAATTGACCAACACCCAGACGGCCCCGGCCTCCGGGGTGCTCGCACGCATGGAAGAGCATGACCACGAGGAAGTGCTCTTCTGCCATGATCGCGCCACCGGCCTGCGGGCCATCATCGCGGTGCATGACACCACCCTGGGCCCTTCGCTGGGCGGCACGCGCATGTGGCCGTACGCCGACGAGAGCGATGCGCTGCGCGACGTGCTGCGCCTGAGCCGCGGCATGACCTATAAGAGCGCGCTGGCCGGGCTCGACCTGGGCGGTGGCAAGGCCGTGATCATCGGCGACGCGCGCACGCAGAAGACCGAGGCCATGTTCCGCCGCTTCGGCCGCTTCGTGGACAGCCTGAACGGCCGCTACATCACCGCCGAGGACGTGGGCATGAACACCATGGACATGGTGAACATCCGCAAGGAAACCAGGCACGTGGCCGGGTTGCCCGAGGAAATGGGTGGCAGCGGCGACCCCTCGCCGGTGACGGCCTATGGCGTGTTCTGCGGCATCAAGGCCGCCGCCAAGACCGCCTACGGCACGGACAGCCTCGCCGGCCGCAAGGTGGCCGTGCAGGGCGCCGGCAACGTGGGCGCCGCGCTGGTGGGCCATCTGGTGAAGGATGGCGCGGTGGTCTACCTCACCGACATCCACGACGACAAACTGGCCGCCGTGAAGAAGGCCCATCCGGCCGTGGCCCTGGTGAAACCCGATGAGGTGTACGACCTGGACATGGACGTCTATTCACCGTGCGCCCTGGGCGCCACGCTGAACGACGACACGCTCAAGAAGCTCAAGTGCAGCGTCGTGGCGGGGGCGGCCAACAACCAGCTGGCCGATGAACAGGTCCATGGCAAGGCGGTGATCGAGAAGGGCATCCTCTACGCGCCGGATTTCCTGATCAACGCCGGCGGCATCATCAACTGCAGCTGGGAGCTGAAGGGATACGACCGCAAGGCCGCCCTGCTGCAGACGGAGAACATCTACCGCACGGCGCTGGACATCTTCAAGCGCAGCGCCGATGAAAAGATCCCCACCTACCTGGCCGCCAACCAGGCCGCCGAGCAGCGCATCCGCGGCATGCGTCAGGCCGGGCTGGCCCACTGAGACCCTGTTCACCACGGAGACACGCCGAGCACGGAGAAGCATGAACGGATCGCCGAACATTTCCCGCGCACTCCCTGCAGGCCCCGTGTCCTCCGTGCCTGCGTGGTGAACGCATTCGATCGATGATCAACCGGCGCTACCTGCGGATCAAGGTCTATCAGAGCCTTTACGCCTTCCACCAAAGCGATGGCGGCAGCGCGGCGCGGATCGAAAAGGAGCTCTTCCTGAGCGTGGAGCGCACCTTCGACCTGGTGGTCGCCCTGCTTCTGCTCTTCGGAGAGATGAAGCGCGAGGCTGAAGAGAAGATCGCCGAACGAAGACGGAAACGCCTGCCCACGCCGGAGGACCTGAACCCCAACGAGCGCTTCGTGAACAACCCGGTGCTCGCCGCGCTGGCCGGCAGCGCCCTGCTGCAGCGCGAAGCGGAGCGGCGGCGGATCAACTGGATGGGCGAAGGGGATCTGCTCGGCAGGATCTACCGCCAATTCGAGGCCAGCGAAGCCTGCAGGCAGTACATGGCCGCGCCTGAAGCCACCTTCAAGCAGCATCAGGGGATCGTGCTGCACCTGTTCCTGGAGCACATCGCCAACCTCGAGGCGTTGCACGACCATTTCGAAGCGCGCAGCATCACCTGGCTCGAAGACCTCGACCTGGCCTGCGCGCTGGTGAAGCGCGTGATCGAAGGCCTGCGCGCATCCAGCGCCGATGACCTGGGCCTGGAGGAACTGCTCAAACCGCCGGCGGAGGAGCAGGAGTTCATACGCACGCTCTATCGCAGGACCATCGAACAGAGCGAGGAGCACGGCAGGGAGATCGCCGCGCGCGCCAGCAACTGGGAGCTCGACCGCATCGCCCTGAGCGACATGATCCTCATGAAGATGGCCCTCACCGAAGCCCGCGAGTTCGGCGAGATCCCCGTGAAGGTGACGCTGAACGAATACATCGAGATCGCCAAGGCCTACAGCACGCCCAAGAGCAACAGCTTCATCAACGGGATCCTCGACAAGCTCTTCGCGCAGATGAAGGAGAGCGGCGCCATCCGCAAGGTGGGCAGGGGACTGCTGGAGAACTGAGCGATGAGAACACGGCCAGATCACGCACCGGACCACCGGTCCCCGCTGTTCCCGGCCAAGGGGGGCCTCGCGATCACGGCTCTCCTGGTGATCATGAGCGCATGCCGCCTCACCGACCACGACGAAGGGGAGGTGAACGCCGGCAACATCACCGTGGGCGCCAGCGGCTACGAGGAGATCGATCCGGCGGACCTGCCCAGGTTCGCCTTCGACAGCACCACGCTGGACATGGGGCGGATGGTGCAGGGCGCCCAGGTGACCAAACAGTACCATTTCACCAATGCCGGCCGCAGCGACCTGCTGATCAGCGCCGTGCGCGGTTCATGCGGTTGCACCGTCGGCAAGGACTGGCCGAAGCATCCGGTGGCACCGGGCGAGCGCGGCACCATCGCCGTCACCTTCAACAGCAGTGGCAGGAGCGGCCGGCAGGAAAAAACGATCACCGTGGTGGCCAACACCCGGCCGCCTTCCAACGTGCTGTTCCTTCAAGGCGAAGTGATCGCCCCGTGACCGGTCCCCTCATCGCTTCAACCTCCCGATACCCCAACATCCAACCCCGCTGATCGCATGCACCCCCTGACCATCCTCCTCCAAGGCCAACAAAGCGCCATGCCCACCATCATCATGTTCGCCCTGATGTTCGTGGTCTTCTACTTCTTCATGATCCGCCCCCAGCAGAAGAAGGCGAAGGCCGCACGGCAGTTCCGCGAGAGCCTGCAGAAAGGCACGCGGGTGGTGACCATCGGCGGCCTGCACGGCAAGATCGTGGAGGTGGAGGAGAAGACCGTGCTGCTGGAAGTGGACAACAACGTGAAGCTCCGCTTCGAGCGCAGCGCCATCGCCATGGACAGCACCCAGCAGCTCACCGAAGAGGCGGCCAGGGCCGCGCGGTGACCGGATCCCCATCCGCATGCTGCGCGTAGGCGTCACCGGCGGCATCGGCAGCGGCAAGAGCACCGTGTGCCGCATCCTCGAGGTGCTCGGCGTGCCCGTGTTCCGTGCGGATGAAGAAGGGAAGGCCCTGTTGGAGGGCGATGCGTCGATCCGCCAGGCGGTGATCGACACCTTCGGACCTTCGCTCTACGCGGCCGGATCGCTCGACCGCAAGGCGCTCGCATCGATCGTGTTCAACGACCCCGGGAAGCTGGCGCGCCTCAACGCCATCGTGCATCCCGCCGTGCGCCGGAGGTTCGATGCGTGGTGCGCCGGGCGCAGCGGCTCGCCCTACGTGGTGATGGAAGCGGCGATCCTGGCCGAGACCGGCGGCGAGCGCGCGATGGACCACCTGGTGGTGGTGCATGCACCGGAGGCGCTGCGGCTTCGGCGTGTGATGGCGCGCGACGCGGCCTCGGCGGAGGAGGTGAGGAGCCGGATGCGCCACCAGACCGACGATGCCACGCGGAACGCGAAGGCGGACACCCTGATCGCGAACGATGAGCGGGCCTTGCTGATCCCCCAGGTGCTGGACCTGCACCGCAAGCTGCGTGGCGATGGTCCCGCGGATCCCCGGCTGCCGCTCTCCACCGTCACCTTCGCCTTCGGACTGCTCTCGATCCCTCTGGCCTTCGGCGTGCAGCTCGTGTCCCTCGCGGTGGTGCTGGCCGCGCTGGCCATCCTCTTCCACCTGTGGGGGCGGTGGAAGGCGCGCGGGAAGAACTATTCCGGGGCGAGCATGCGCCGCTCGCGCGTGGGTTGGTGGTGCGGTCTGGCGGGACTGGTGGCGGCCATCACCATGTGGGTGCTTTGGGCGACCAACGTGCTGCTGGAACATTGATCAGGCCCGTCGCAGGTCCTGCGTGCGCAGGTCGCTCAAGCACATGAGGCGTGAGAACAGACCGGCGGTGGCCATCGCATCGAAGTGCGCGCGGTGCCGCATGGGGTAGGGGATGCCGAAATGCCGGCACATGCTGGCCAGGTTGTAATGCACGAGGTTGGGCAGGAGTTGACGGCTGAGCTGCTCGGTACACAGGGTGGGCCGCGCGAAGCACAGGCCCTCGCGCGCGAAAGCCTGGGAGAGGGCGGTCATGTCGAACCGCGCATTGTGCGCCACCACGATGCGGCCGCGAGTGAACCCCTGCACCATGCGCGCCGCCTGGCGGAAGGTGGGGGCCTGGCGCAGATCCTCCGGGCCGATGCCGGTGAGGCGCCGGATGAACGGAGGGATCGGTGCCTGCGGATGGATCAGCGTACTCCAGGCATCCATCATCCCCTGGCCGTCGTGCAGCACGATGCCGATCTCCACGATGCGCCCGATGCGCGGATCGCCGTGGGTGGTTTCCACGTCGATCACGGCATAAGGAGCCCTCTTCATGCGGGGCGCTGTTACGCCGCATGCCCGCGGAAGTTGCCGTCGCGGACGCCTTACCTTGGTGCTCCAAGGCATGAGCGTACACGCCGCCATCGAGACCCGCCTGGCCTTCATCGGTTGGGCCAGCGATGGCATCCTGGTGATCCGCTTCAAGGAGGATACGCCCGCCGACCTGGCCGGCATCCGCGAGATCGTGCAGACCCGCAACAAGCTCTCCGCCGGCCGGCAGGCACCCGTGATGGTGTTGCTGGCCGCTCACATGGACTTCGAGATCCAGGTGCCCACCACCGATCATGCGGCCGGCAGCGAAGCGAACACCCTGGCCGAGGCCACCGTGGCGCCCACGCCCATGCTGGAGAAGATCGCGCGCATGTACTACCAGTACTTTCCGCGGCCCTTCCCCACGGCCGTCTTCGCCTCGGAGGCCGATGCGCGCGCCTGGCTTCAACAGCACCCCGCCGCCTGAAGATGTTCCGCCTGGTCTCAAGCGCCGTGTTCAGGCTCATCGGCTGGCGCGTGGTCGACCACCGGCCTCCGGACCTCGATCGGTGCATTTACGTGGTGGCCCCGCATACGAGCAATTGGGATTTCGTGATCGGGGTGTTCGCCCGCAGCATCGCACGCCTGGGCCACGTGAAGTACCTGGCCAAGGCCAGCCTGTTCAGGCCGCCGTTCGGCTGGCTCTTCCGCGCCCTGGGCGGCTACCCGGTGGATCGATCGAAAAGCACCAACCTGGTCGATCAGGTGGTACACTACTTCCGGACCGTGCCACATTTCAGCATCGCCATCACGCCCGAAGGCACGCGCAGGCACGTGGACCGGTGGAAGACGGGGTTCTACCACATCGCCGTGCAAGCCGGCGTGCCGCTCGTCCTGGCATCCATGGATTACGCGCGCAAGCGCGTCACCTTCCGCGAGCCCTTCACGCCCACCGGCGACGTGGAGGCCGACATCGCATGGATGATGGACCATTTCCGCCAGTTCAGGGGGCGCAACGCCGCGCAGGGCGTGACCTGAGCGGGCACGATCTTTGGCGGCCCCGCGCCATGCTCCGTCACGCGATCGCCGTCTTTCTCGCGACCATCTCCACGGCCGTGGCCGCGCAGAAGCGTTTCCCGAGCATGAATGGAGAAACCGCGGCAGGCCGTGAGGTGAGCCTTCCCGGCGCGTCCAACGGCGGCTTCACGGTGATCGGCCTGGCCTACGGCAAGGGGGCGCAACCCCTGCTGGAGGAATGGTTCGAGCCGGCCTACCTGCGCTTCATCGCGCACCACGGGCTGTTCGCGGGTGCCTACGCCTGCGCGGTGTATTTCGTGCCGGTATTCGTCGGGGTGAACAAGGCCGCCTATGAACCCAGCATGCGGCGCTTCCGCGAGAGCGCCGAACCGGAGATCGTGGACCACGTGATCTTCTTCAACGGCGCCTTCGATGCCATCCGGCAGGACCTCGACCTGAAGGACCCGGACATTCCCTACTTCTACGTGCTGGATGGCGATGGACGGATCCTGCACGGGGCATCGGGTGCGTTCAGCGAAGAGAAGCTCGATGCCATGGAGGCGGTGATGCTGGACTGACCGGCCGGCGCCTGCATTTCACTTACTTCGCGCCCTCATTCCAACGATCATGCAGTTCGCTCGCCTTGGCCTGGCCGTTCCGGCCGCCGCGTTGCTGGCCTCTTGTGGGGCGCCGCCCGTCGCCGATGTTCGGACGCCGATCGAGCAGGCGCCTTCGGCCGTTGGATCACCCAAGACCGAGAACAAGCCCATGAACGTTCCCTCCCCGACCGACGGCCTTTTCGCGCATTTCCACACCAGCCGCGGCATGGTCACCTGCAGACTGGAAATGGAAAAGGCCCCGATGACCGTGGCCAACTTCGTGGGCCTGGCTGAAGGCAGCGTGAAGAACACCTTCCGCGCCGAGGGGAAACCCTTCTACGATGGGCTGGTGTTCCATCGTGTGATCAGCATCGCCAACGGCGATCAGCAGGATTTCATGGTGCAGGGCGGCGATCCACAGGGCACCGGAGCGGGCGGCCCCGGCTACAAGTTCGCCGATGAGTTCGACCCCAGCTTGCGCCACAATGTCCCTGGCGTGCTTTCCATGGCCAACTCCGGACCGGCCACCAATGGAAGCCAGTTCTTCATCACCATCGTGCCCACGCCCTGGCTGGACAACCGCCACAGCATCTTCGGACGGGTGACCGCCGGGCAGGACGTGGTGAACACCATGACCACCGGCACGCGCCTCGATTCGGTGCGCATCGAGCGGGTGGGCGATGCGGCGAAGGCCTTCAATGCCGCCGAGGTGCTTAAGAAGTACGCCGACAAGTTCAGGAAGGGCTAACGCCGCCCCCGGGGCCGGCCCGGCCTGCCGTGGCCGCGGCCCGCGTGCGCCGCGCGCACCTTGCGATCGGGATCGTACGCGGGGCCGGGTGGGAAGCCCGGCGGCAGCGGATCCTTGCGCACCTCGTAGCCGATCAACTTCTCGATGCGGCCGAACTCGCGCATCTCCTTCTCGTTCACGAAGGTGATCGCGCGCCCTTTGCGCGCCGCGCGTGCGGTGCGGCCCACGCGGTGTACGTAGTCCTCCGGGTCGCGCGGCACGTCATAGTTGATCACCACGTCGATGTCGTCGATGTCGATGCCGCGGCTCACCACGTTGGTGGCCACCAGGATGCGCAGCCGGCGGTTGCGGAAGCGCAGCAGCACGGCCTCGCGCTCCTCCTGCTCCAGGTCGCTGTGCATGGGTTCGGCATCGAAGCCGCGGCGCTTGAGGTGCCTGGCCAGGTTGCGCACCTCCACCTTCCTGCCGGCGAACACCAGGATGCTGGTGGCCTCGTCGGTCTTCAGGATGTGCTCGAGGATGTCGGCCTTCTGAGCGTCGTAGATCACGTAGGCCTCCTGTGCCACGCCTTCCGCGGGTTTGCTCAGGGCGATGGTGATCTCCACCGGATCGCGCAGCACGTGGCGCGCCAGCTGGCGGATCTCCGGGGCCATGGTGGCGCTGAACATCAGCGTCTGACGCTCCTTAGGCAGGTGGGCGATGATGCGGTTGATGTCGTCGATGAAACCCATGTCGAGCATCCGGTCGGCCTCGTCGAGCACCAGGAACTCAAGCCCCTTGCAGGCCACGTAACCCAGGTTCAGGTGGCTGAGCAGCTTGCCCGGCGTGGCCACGATGATCTCCGTGCCGGTGGTGAGGGCCTGCTTCTGCTGGCCGAAGGAGGCCGCATCGCTGCCGCCGTACACCGGCACGCTGGTCACGGGGGTGAAGTAGGCGATGGCCTGGATCTGCTGGTCGATCTGCAGGGCCAGCTCGCGCGTGGGCACCACGATCAGCGCGCGGATGCTGGTGGGATCCTTGGGCGCGTAATTGGTGATCACGTCCAGGATCGGCAGCAGATAGGCCGCCGTTTTTCCCGTGCCCGTTTGCGCGCAGCCGATCAGGTCGCGGCCCTCGATCACCGCGGGGATGGCCTGCTGCTGGATGGGCGTGGCGCGCGTAAAGCCCATGGCCGCGATGCCGTTGATCAACGCATCGTGCAGGCCGAGGGCATGGAAATCGTCCACGGAAAAGGCGGTGGGGGATGATGGCCCGTGTGCGGGGCGGCGCGAAAGTAGGTGGCCCCCGATGCTCAGCCGGCCTTGCGGCGCAGCTCGGCGGGGCTGAAGGTGGCCACCACGATGGTGCCATCCCCGTTCACGGTGCGCACATGCCCGTCCAGCTGGGCGGCCAGGGTGTGGATCAGCTCCAGGCCGATGGATCCCTTGTTGAACATCCGCTGCCGGTCCATGCCCACGCCATCGTCACTGAAAAAGAGTTCGCATTCCCGGCCTTCCGGACAGCGCAGCAGGATGCGCACACGACCGCGGCGATCGCCCGGGAAGGCGTGTCGGGCGGCGTTGGTCATCAACTCGTTCACCATCAGGCTCAGGGGGATCAGCGTATCCAGCGTGGCCCGGGTCATGTCGGCCTGCACCTCCAGCTCGATGCGCTCATGCATGCCATAGTTCTTCAGCACGGCGCCGGCCAGCACCAGCAGGTGATCGCGCACGTCGATGCGCGCCAGGTCGCCGTGGCGGTAGATGTGCTCATGCACCATGGCCATGGCGCGGATGCGGTTCTGGCTCTCATCGAAGATGGCCTCCAGCCGCGCATCGTGGTGTTGGCCGGCTTGAAGGCGGAGCAGGGTGTTCACGATCTGCAGGTTGTTCTTCACCCGGTGATGGATCTCCTTGAGCAGCACCCCTTTCTCCTCTTCGCTGATGAGCGTCTCGGCCAGGCGCAGGTTCTGCCGCTCCAGTTCCAGGTTCTTCTGGTGGATCTCCTCGGCCTGCTGGCGGATCACCTGGTTCTTCAGCTTGATGCGGCGCACGACACGCTTGTGGCTGATCAGCAGGAAGATCGATCCGCCGAGCAACAGGAGCAGCAGGCCCGCCGCGCCGAACAACCAGCGGCCGCGCGCCCGCTCGCTTGCCACCAGGGTCTCGTTCGCGGTGTTGCGTTCCAGGAGGGCTTCGTAGTCGCGCTCCTTCTGGCTCATTTCATAGATGGCCTGCATGCCGGCCATGCGTTCCGCGATGTGTTCGCTGAACAGGGAATCCTCCAGCAGGGCATGGGCACGTTGACAGGCCAGGGCCGCGTTCAGATCGCCCTCGGCCTCGTCCACCCGGCTGCACAAGCCCAGCAGCCTGGGTTTCTGTGATCGAAGCCCGTGCTGCGCGGAGAGCGCCAGCGCGGTTCCGATGAAATCGCGCGCACGATCGGCCCGATCCAGTGCGAGGTAGGCCTCGGTGAGGGCGGCCAGCACCCGCAGACGTTCGTCATACTGGTCGGTGATCATCAGCACGCGGTCGGCCTTGTGCAGCAGCGGCAGCGCGTCGCCATGGTGGCCCTGGGCCATCAGTGCTTCGGCCGAGCGGATCCACACGCTGGACTGGCCCGCGCTGTCGTTCTGGGCGGTGAAGTATTTCATGGCCATGCCGCTCTGGCGGATCACCTCCTCGAAGCGCCCGGCTTTCACCAGCGCGTTCAGCAGGTGCAGCATGCCGCGACCCATGGCCGCGCTGTCGCCGGTGGTGGTCAGCAGGAACAGCGCCTTGCGGCTCATCTCCACGGCCTTG
The DNA here is from genome assembly GCA_964394425.1 of uncultured Chryseobacterium sp. Lineage (GTDB taxonomy): Bacteria > Bacteroidota > Bacteroidia > Flavobacteriales_F > PHOS-HE28 > PHOS-HE28. The sequence continues at coordinate 49,474 of CAYMXP010000017.1, forward strand.
TCCAGATCGCCGAGCTGTTCGTAGGCAATGGCCAGCCACTGCAGGTCCGAGGCCATCAGGCCCGCATCGCTGATCGCCTGGCTCAGTTCCATGGCACGGATCGCCGACCGCAGGAAATCGTCCTGTGCGGCGAAGTGGTATTGCAGGTCGCGTATGCGCGTCAGCGCGCGGTGGATCAGACGGCGGTCGCCATCCTGTTCGGCGAAAGCCAGCGCGTTGCGCGCATGCACCAGGCTTTCGCCGGGCTGGGCGTTCTCGCTCCGGGTGGACAGGTCGAGCAACACCTCGGCCCGTTGTGCGGCGGTGGATTCACCGTCCAGCGCGCCGTGCAGGCTGTCGCCTTGTTGGGAGGCTCGCGCGGGTGCGCCCGCCGCCAGCATCAGGGCAAGGCATGCGAGGGCCGATAGCGCGCGCGGCGATCCGTTCATCGGCGCCTTGCTACGGCATCATCGCAGCGGCGGTTGCAGCCCCTACCTTGTCCCCATGAGCGTGCGCGTCGAGGTCTGTGTCACCTCCCTGGCCGAGGCGCTGGCCGCGGAAGGCGCCGGGGTGGACACCATCGAGGTGTGCGGATGGCTGGCCTGCGGAGGTATCACCCCCAGCTTCGGCCTGCTCAACCTCATGCAAGAGCGCGTCCGCGTGCGCAAGCGCATCCTCGTGCGGCCCAACCCGGGATCGTTCCGCTACGTCGCCGACGACCGTCAGGTGCTGTTGCGCGATGTGATGATGAGCGGGGTGGGCGACCGCGACTGCGGCATCGTGTGCGGCGCGCTGGGCGCCGATGCGCTGCCCGACGTGGACCTCACACGCGCCATGCGGCTGGCCGCCGCCGGACGCGAGCTCACCTTCCACCGGGCGATCGATCGCTCGGCCGATCCGGTGCGCGCGTTGGAGATGATCATGCTGCTCGACATCCAGCGGGTGCTCACCTCAGGAGGCGCCGCCGGCGCCCGGGAGGGCACGGCCGTGATCGCGGAGATGGTCCGCCGTGCCGAGGGCGCGCTGATCATCGCCGCCGCGGGCGGCATCGCACCCGGGAACGTGGTGGAGCTGGTGGAACGCACCGGCGTGCGGGAGGTGCATTTCTCCGCGCAGCTGCCTCGGGCGGGCGGCGATCGCTTTGATGTCGACCCCGATGTCGGGAAGATCGACGGCGTGTTGAACGCGCTGGCAAAAGCGGGCTTGCGGTGATCCGGACGATCGCGTGCATCGGCGCCCTCGTGACGGGATCCCTGGCCGCCGCGCAGGAGGCGATCCTTCCCCTTGGCGACGGATGGACCGTCCGGCAGGAGGGTGCCGTCGCCTTCCATGCCGCCCGCGTGCCGGGAACGGTCCAGGCCGATCTGCTCCGGGACGGATCGATCCCCGATCCATGGATGGGCGATCATGCCGACAGCGTGCGGTGGGTCGCCTCACGCACCTGGGTTTACGAACGCACCATCGACGCCGGGCCGGAGCTGCTGGACGCGCCGCAGGTGGAACTCGTGTTCCGCGGGATCGATACGTTCGGCGAGGTGCGGTTGAACGGCGAGACCCTCGGCCGCACCGACAACATGTTCCGCATCTGGCGCTTTCCGATCCGCGACCGCCTGCGGCCGGGACCCAACCAGTTGCAGGTGGTGATCCTGCCGGTGGAGGTGGAGGGGAGGGCGCGGCGTGACCAAAGCGGTCTTCCGCTGCCGCACGACAGCGACCCCTCGGGGGTGTCGCCCTTCGTGCGCAAACCGGCATGCGACTTCGGCTGGGACTTCTCCCCGCCCATGCTCTCCTGCGGGATCTGGCGGCCGGTGGAGATCCACGCGTGGCGCCAGGTGCGCATCGGCGGCGTGCGCATCCAGCAGGCCATCGCCGGGGATGCGGCGGTGGTGGGGGTGGAGGTGGACCTTGAGGGCCGGCCCGCGGCACCACTTCACCTGGTGCTCGACATCGATGGCGACCGCACCATGGTGCCGGTGGGGCCCGGCGACACGGCGGTGCGTGCGAGCCTCTCGATCGCCGATGCGCGGCGCTGGTGGCCGGCGGGCAGCGGGGAGCAGGTCCTGTACCCGTTGCGCGTTGAATTGATGATGGGCGGAACGGTTCTTTCCTCCCGGGAGGAACGCATTGGCCTGCGCACCATCGCCCTCGACCGGCACGCGGGCGCCTTCACCTTCCTGGTGAACGACGTGCCGGTGTTCATGCGCGGGGCCAACCTCGTTCCGCCCGACCGCTCGCGACCCGGCTGGAGCGATGCGGATTGGATCGACCTGGTGCGCCACGCGCGACGCGCGCACATGAACATGTTGCGCGTATGGGCGGGAGGCATCCATCCGCCCGACGCCTTTTTCGAGGCCTGCGACACGGCGGGCATCCTCGTGTGGCAGGATCTGATGTTCGCGCAGATGGTGCCGGACGACGAGGCGTTCCTGGCCAATGTGCGCGCGGAAACGATCGATCAGGTCGCGCGCATCGCACATCATCCCAGCCTGGCGCTCTGGTGCGGCAACAACGAACTGGAGGTGGCTTGGAACAACTGGGGCTGGCAGCAGCGCTATGCGATCGCACCGGAGGACAGCGCGCGCATCTGGAACGGCCATCTCCGCCTCTTCGAACGGGAAATGCCCGGATGGATCGCCTCGCTCAGCACGGTCCCGTACGTGGCCTCTTCGCCCTCGAGCAATTGGGGGAACGCGGCCGGGCTGACCACCGGCGACCTGCACTACTGGGGCGTATGGCACGGTGATTCCGCGTTCAGTTCGTTCCGCGGGAACGTCGGCCGCTTCGTGAGCGAATACGGGTTCCAATCCTATCCGGACAGCACGTTGCTCGCCCGGTACATCGATCCATCGCAACTGATCCTGGGTTCGGCTGCGCTTGCCCGGCGACAGCGGAGCTACAAGACCGACCGGCCGATCGTGGAGGCCATCGCGCGGGAATTCGGCGCGGTGCCGCGCACCCTCGGCGAGTTCATCGGATACGGACAACTCGCGCAGGCCGAAGCCCTCCGTACGGCCATCTGGGCGCACCGCACCCGGCGGCCACATTGCATGGGCACCCTGTTCTGGCAGCTGAACGACCGCTGGCCGGGAGCCTCCTGGAGCGCCATCGACGTGGATGGCCATTGGAAGCCGGCGATGGTCGAGGCCCAACGCGGCTATGCACCGGTGGTGCTTGACCTGGAACGGGTGGGGGAGGGCGCCCGCCTGCAGGCATGGAACGAAGGGGCGGCGTTGGACGCGCGGTTGATCATCCACCGGGTGCGTACCGATCGCACGGTGATCTCCAGCGATACCCTGGCGATCCACCTCCCATCCGGTCTGTCCACGCCCTGGTCCTCGGAACGTGGAGCCTGGAAGGCAACGCCGGATGATCGCGAACTGGTGATCGCCGAGCTGATGGCCGGTGCGAACACCATCGCCCGTGCCCTGCCGTGGGCGGGATGGGCCGCATTGCGCTGGCCGGGCAATGCGCTTTCCGGGTTGAAGGCCCTGCAGGCATCGCCGCTGGGATGGATGAGCGATCGGAGCCCCCCTTGACGGCAGGTGGTTACCTTCGGCGGGCTTTCATCCGGCAAACCCCTTCACCATCGCGCATGCGTTCATCCTACTACCTCGCTGCAAGCTTCACCACCCTGCTCCTGACCACAGGCGTTCTCGCCCAGGGCGATCTCTGCACCTCCGCGGTCACGGTCACTCCCGGCACTTATGTGGCCGATGGCCCGGCCACCGGCGCGGGATTCGACGGGGCCTGCTTTGGTGCCGGTTCGACCATCAACGCCGATTGGTACCACTACACACCGGCGGCCAACGGGACCATTGATGTATGGTCGTGCGATGGCGGACAGGACACGCGCCTCTCGGTGATGGGGGGCGCCTGCGGCACGCTGACCTGCCTGGGCTCCAACGACGACGGCTGCCAGATGGGACCGGGTATGTCCTTTTTCGCTTCGCAGGTGCTGGGCGTGCCGGTGATGGCCGGACAGGATTATTTCATCCAATGGGACGATTACTGGACGCCGAGCAGCTTCACCTGGAACCTGGTGTACCACTGCGCCAACGCGCCCTCGGCCACGCAGAGCGTGGTGCCCGATTGCGCCAACAACGTGTTCTACATCGAAGTGACCATCACCGGCATGGGTTCGGCCGCCACGGTGGACATCACCAACGATGGTGGCGCGCCTCCCGTGGCCGGTGTGGGGCTGGGCACTTACACCATCGGCCCCTTCACCCTGGGCAGCGAGGTGCAGTACGTGCTGGTGAACAACTCCGACCCGGGCTGCGACCTCTATTCGGTGGACATCACCAACTTCCCCTGTCCCTTCCTGAGCTGCGGACCGGACAGCTACACCTATTGCTACGGCAACGGGGAGAACACCTACCTGGTGTACCAGGGCACCAGCACGTACTCCCTCGCCTTGCAGTTCACCTCCGGACTGATCGACACCTTTGGTGACCAGATCACCGTGTACGACGGCATGGACGCGTTCTCTCCCATCCTGTACACCGGGAACAACTTCGGCGACCTGAGCGGGTTGATGTTCGTTTCCACCAATCCGGACCATGCGCTCACCCTTCAGATCACTTCCGACGGCTTCGGCAGCTGCGCCGACGGCTTCGTGGTGGGCAGCTGGTCCTACACCGTTGGCTGCCTGGATTGCACGCCGCCGGCCGCCACGTACGATGTCGTGCTGGATTGCGACAGCGCCCAGTTCTTCGTGGAGGTGGACCTCACCAGCCTGGGCACCGATCCGGCGCTGGACATCACCAACAACGGTGGTGCGCCCACCATCGTGGCCACCTCGCCGGGCGCCTACCTCTCCGGTCCCTATCCGGACGGCACCCTGGTGACCATCACCCTGGTGAACGATGCCAACTCGCTGTGCAACATGGGTTCGGAAGTGCTCTACAATTTCCCCTGCCCGGTGGTCGATTGCGGGCCCGCCAGCTACACCTACTGCTATGGCAACAACGACAGCACGGCCTTCGTGTACCAGTCGGCCACGACCTATCCGATCGCCATGATCTTCAATGCCGGGTCGTTGTATCCCTGGGATACGGATGAGATCATCGTGTACGACGGACTGAACAATCTGGCGCCCGTGATGTATCAGGGCGACAACCTGGGCAACCCATTGGACGGCATGCTCTTCACTTCAACGAACCCCGATCGCGCGCTCACCCTGCGCGTACGTTCCGATGCCTTCACCAGTTGTTCCGATTTCGGGCTCACGCCGTTCAACTACACGGTGTCGTGCCTGGATTGCACCAACCCGGGTGGTGCGTTCGCCGTGGTGCCCGACTGCGTACACAATGGGTTCTTCATCCAGTTGGACCTGGACAGCACCGGCAGCGCGTCGGTGGTCGACGTGATCAACACCTTCAACACCGACACGGTCTTCGGCCTTGGCCCCGGGGTCCACGACATCGGACCCTTCCCCCTGGACAGCATCGTGCAGATCACCGTGCTCAACGGGGACAACCCCCTCTGCCGGATCTCCAGTCCCGCCTTCAGCGCGCCATCTGACAGCTGCATCATCGTCTCCTGCGGGTTCGACAACTATGACTATTGCTACACCAACGACGACGATGCATGGTTCGTTTACCAGGCCGCCGCACCGGCGCCGCTGACCATCTCCTTCTTCCAGGGCGACCTGCTGACCAACGACAAGATCGTGGTGTACAACGGCCTGGACGACTACGCCGCGCTGCTGTACAACGGGAACAACGGCGGGGATCTCACGGGCTTCGCGATCAGTTCGAGCAACGCCGACAACGCCCTCACTCTGAACGTGATCAGCGACGGCACGGGCTCCTGTTCTTCGGGCGATGCGCCCGCGGAGATGCAGTGGTTCATCGCCTGCGGGTCGGTGGGCATCGCGGAAACCCCACCCTCGGATCTTGGCGTTCATCCCAACCCCACCAATGGCCGGTTGAACCTTGAACTGGCCGGTGCCGATGGCGGCACATGGCGCTTGCAACTGATGGACATGGCCGGCAGGCTGCTGATGGATGATGTCCTGGCCCTCACCGCGGGACGGGCTTCGATCGATCTGTCCACCCTGCCCGATGGGAGCTACGTGTTGCGGCTGATAGGCGCCGACCGGCTGGAGACGACGCGCGTGCAGGTGACGCGCTGAAGATCATCGCTCTTCGCCAACGGGGCACTGTGTGATCCCTGCCCATCGCATGTCAACCCGTGGGTGGCCCCGTTCTTACTTTGGCCGCCGGTTCAGACCCTTTGAAGCGTTCCCAACGATCGTTCCCATGAACACCGGATACCCACGCTCCATTCCCCTTCTGTTCGCCAGCGCCCTGTCCACCATCGCCCTCGGTCAAGGCGACCTGTGCACCACCGCCCTCGCCGTGACCCCGGGCACGCACGTGGCGGACGGACCGGCCAGCGGGGCCGGCCACAACGACCTCTGCTGGGGGACCGGCCTGGGCGTGAACGCCGACTGGTACGTGTACACCCCGCTCGCCAGCGGCACCATGGACGCGTTCAGCTGCCTGGGCGGCGCGGACACGCGCATGCAGGTCTTTTCCGGTTCGTGCGGCGCGCTCACCTGCATGGGCAGTTCCGACGATGCCTGCCCGATGAGCATCGGCGGGTCGGGCTTCGCCTCGCAGGTGTTGGGCGTACCCGTGGTGGGCGGGCAGAACTACTACATCGAATGGGACGATCGCTGGACCTCGGTGGGGTTCACCTGGCAGCTGGTGTTCCATTGCGGCAACGCGCCCGCCGCCACGCAGAGCGTCATCCCCGATTGCGCCAATGGCGTGTTCTCCATCGACGTCACCATCACCAGCCTGGGATCGGCCGCCACGGTCGATATCAACAATGACGGCGGCGCCCCTCCGGTGACCGGCGTGGGGCTGGGCACTTACACCATCGGCCCCTTCCCGCTGGGCTCCGTGGTGCAGTACACCGTGCTGAACAACACCGAACCGGGCTGTGACTTCTTCTCCGTGGACGTGACCAACTTCCCCTGCCCGCTGGTGAGCTGCGGACCCGACAACTACACCTACTGCTACACCAACAACGAGGACACCTTCATGGTGTTCCAGTCGGCCAACACCTATCCGATCGCGATGGTCTTCAACGCCGGCACCTTCTACCAGTTCGGCTCCGACGCGTTGACCATCTACGACGGGCTCGATGCGTTCGCGCCGGTGCTTTTCACCGGGAACAACGGGGGCCTCTCCTTCGCCGGTCAGCTCTACGTGTCCACCAACCCCCTCAATGCGCTCACCGTGCGCATCAACTCCGACGCCTTCACAAGCTGCCTTGACTTCGGGCTGGTGCCGCTGGACTGGACGGTGTCGTGCCTGGATTGCACCAACCCGGCGGGCACCTACGCCATCATTCCCGATTGCGTGCATCGGACCTTCGAGGTGGCCGTCGACGTGCTCACCACCGGATCGGCCTCGGTGGTGGATGTATCGAATACGTTGAACACCGATACGGTCTTCGGCCTCGGCGTGGGCAGCCACCTGGTGGGGCCCTTCCCCATGGACAGCACCGTGACGCTCACCATGCTGAACGGCGACAACCCGTTGTGCCGCCAGTACAGCCCGGCGCTCACCTATTCCACCAGCAGCTGCATCATCATCTCCTGCGGCGTGGACAACTACACCTACTGCTATCAGAACATGGATGATGGCTGGTACGTGTACCAGCCCGCCGGACCACTGCCCATCACCATCACCTTCACGCAGGGCGACATGCTGAACGGCGACCACATCGTGGTGTACAACGGGCTGGACGATTACTCGGCGCTGCTGTACAACGGGAACCAGGGCGGCGACCTCTCGGGCCTGGCGTTCAATTCAAGCAACGTGGACAATGCGCTCGCGCTGCGGATCATCTCCGATGCGACGGGCTCCTGCGACGATGGCGGCGTGCCCAACGACATGAAGTGGTGGGTGGGCTGCGGCTACGTGGGCATGGGCGAGGCGCAAGCCACCGACTTCCTCATCTACCCGAACCCGAGCGATGGGCTGGTGAACATCAGTTCGCAGGGCGAATGGTCGGGCGATGCACAGGTGCAGGTGTTCGACGTGGTCGGGCGGACGGTGCTGGATGCGCGGCTGCCCATGCTCGCGGGCGGAACGGTCCAGCTGGATCTCGCCGGCCTGACGAACGGCAACTACACCGTGCAGCTGATCACCGATGGCTGGGTGAAGGCCCGGCAGGTGCAGGTGGCGCGCTGAGCGCGTGCTCCTTCGCGAGGAAGCCCTCGAACGTCGGGGGCTTCGTCGTTCTATTCCGTCTCGATCAGGATCTCATCCAGGAAGATCCAGCTGGCGCCCCCCTTGCTGGGATGCCAGTCGGGGCAGGGACCTGCGTTCCTCGCCATGATCTTGATATAGCGCGCCTGCTGGTTGAGCGCCTCCGTCCATAGCTCCATGATCAAGGTCCCGTCCGTGCGGCGGTCGATGGCATGATCGAGCTGGATCCCGCTCCATTGCCTCCCGTTCATGCTCGTGGCGATGTCCACGTATGCGGGGTACCAGATCCACGAACGCTGGTCCTGCAACATGCTCAGCCCAGCCCGCTTCAGCACCTTCACGGATCCCAGGTCCACGGTGGCCAGCACGTCCCGGCCCTGGAAGCCCTGCCATTCGCCCATGTGCAGATCGCGGCCACCGCGCAGGCCGTCGATCAACGCCTGATCGCCGCCGGCGGCGTATTGGTTGGCATAGGCGCTCTCCAGTGTCATTTTCAACGCGGGATCCCTCCGGTTGAAAACGGCAACGACCATGGGACCCTTGCGCCCATCGGGGTCGAGACAGAACGCACGGATCGTTCCCCGATCCGGGTGGTCGCCAACGCCTTTCAATTCCACGGCCATTGGAGACCAGCCCGGCAGGCAGGTCACCTGGTAAACCAGTGAGTCGTGAAAGGTGCTCGAGGGCGCTGAAATGATCGCCGCCGGAACCGGTTCGTTCGCCGGCCTGTCCGGTGATCGGGCGAAGCGATCGGGGACCGGAACGGGCCAGCGATCGGGTTCGCGGCCAACCACCAGATCGAGCCGGCCACCGCTGACCAGGTCCTCGTGAAGCAGATCTTCCGGAGTATCCGTCGGGGTGCCATCAGCGGCACGGACGGCCTCCAGATGGAACGATCCCGGTGCATCGTGCGGTGCATGGATCACGAAGGGCCCTCCGTTCGTGTTGATCTCCACCTGGTCGAACAGGGGCGCGGTGATCGAATACACCGGCCGCCCCGGACAGATCTGGTAAAGACCCATGGCGTTCATCACGTACCAGGCGCTCAGCTGGCCGCAGTCCTCGTTGCCGGCGAGGCCGTCCGGTGCATCGTGGTACTGGCCGACCAGGATCTGGTGCGTTCGTCGTTCCGCCGAGGCGTGGGCCGGTATGGCGTGGTACAAGGCGGCCATGTGGTGGCTCGGTTCGTTGCCATGTGCGTACTGACCGATCAATCCCGTGATGTCGGCCTGCTCGCGACCCGTGGTCCGGCTGGTGGCCGTGAAGAGGTCATCCAGCCGCCCGGCCAGGGAGTCCGGGCCACCCAGGTATCGGATCAGCTTCTCGACATCATGCGGCGCGAACAGGCCGTATTGCCAGGCATTGGCCTCGGTGTAGTGGAAGTTCACTTCGTAGGGGTCGAACGGCACGATGAAGCCGCCGTTCCGGCGGGGCCGGAAGAATTTCGTCCCCGGATCGAAGAGGTTCTGCCAGTTGCGCGATCGCCGGGTGAAGGCATCGGCCAGGCTGTCGTGACCCAGCGAACGGGCCATCTGCGCGATGCACCAGTCGTCGTAGGCGTACTCCAGCGTCTTGCTCACGCTTTCCGCGCAGTCCTCGCTGCTGATGTAGCCACGATCGCGATACGCGTTCAAGCAGGGATCATCGGCCATGGCGCTGGACACCATGGCTTCCAGCGCGAGATCCGCATCGAAGCCGCGGATCCCCTTCATGTACGCGTCGGCGATCACGCTCACGCTGTGGTAGCCGATCATGCAGTTGGTCTCGTTGCCCCAGAGCTCCCACACCGGAAGTTTGCCGCCCTGCTTGTAATGCAATAGGAAGGTCTTGATGAAGTCACCGGTCAGCTCCGGTTCAAGGATGGTCATGAGCGGATGCAGCGCGCGGAAGGTGTCCCAGAGGCTGAAGACGGTGTACACGTCGTGGTCGGCCTGATGCACCAGGCCGTCCATGCCGCGGTAGCTGCCATCCACGTCGTTGAAGATGCACGGAGCCACATAGCAGTGGTAGAGCGCGGTGTAGAAAATGCGCTGCTGCTCCGGCGTTCCACCGCTTACCTGGATCCTGCCCAGTTTCTCGTTCCATGCCGCCTCGGCCTGCTTGCGCACGGCATCAAAGTCCCAGCCGGGCACTTCGGCGTCCAGGTTCTTCCTGGCACCTTCAACGCTGACGGCGGAGATCCCCACTTTGAGGATGAGCGGTTCGTCGGAGGACCCAACGGAGAGAACGGCCTTGCTGCTGTCGGAAGACCCGGCCAGCAACGTGCAGGGACGGCTGGCGCGGATGCAGAAGAAGAGACGCTGATCCACCGCCCATGACCCGCTCCGCCGCTCGCCGGTGATCTCGGCATCTCCCCCGGCGGTGATCGAAGAACGCAGCAGCTTGTCGCGGTGCCGTAGGTCCAGCACGATGAAGGCGTCCGATCCAGCAGGCATCGAATAGCGATGCATGCCGCAGCGGGGGGTCGCGGTCAGTTCGACCCCGATCCCTGATCCAAGCAGCACGCGGTAATATCCCGCGTGGGCTTGTTCATCGGCGTGGGAAAAGCGCGAGCGGTACACCCCGGGCTCGGTGGAGAACGTGCCGTGCATCGGCATCAGCAGCACGTCGCAGAGATCGGCCACGCCGGTGCCGCTCAGGTGGGTGTGGCTGAAGCCGTAGATCAGGCTGTCGCCGTAATGGTATCCTCCGCAGCCGTCCCAGTCGTTGTAGCCGTCGGGCCGGGTGTCGGGGCTTAGCTGCACCAGTCCGTTCGGCACGCAGGCACCCGGGAAGGTGTGACCATGACCTCCCGTGCCGACGAAGGGGTTGACCAGGTCGGTGGCCGGGTCCTGCGCGGGAAGGGAGCATGCCGTGATGAGGGCGCAGAGGAAGGCTTCCCGCATGCGACGAAGCTATTCGTTCGCGCTTCGCTCTTCCGCAGCGAACACGGCAGCACCCAGGATGCCGGCGTCGTCTTCGGGCAGTTCGCTCACGCACAGATCCACCCTCCCGCGGTAGATGTTGAGCAGCAGATCGTCGAACCATCCGCGCAGGGGCACCATCAGCATGTCTCCATTCCGCGCGAGCCCGCCAAAAAGCACGATGCGCTCGGGTACGGTGATGGCCACGGCGTTGGCCAGCCCGATCGCGAGCCAATACGCGGTCCTGTCGAAGGCATGCCTCGCCTGGTAGTTGCCGTGCCGCGCCAGGTCGGCTATCGATCGGGCCCCTCCATAGGCGTGCGGCGGGTCGCCCTCGGTGAAGAACATCGGGGGAGTGGACGGTCCGAATTCCAGGTCATCGTAGGTCTGTTGCAATCCGCGAACGCTCACATAGGCTTCAAGGCATCCCTTCCGTCCGCAGGTACAGAGGCGTCCATCACGTTGCACGATCGTATGGCCCAGTTCACCGGCGTTGCCGTGCGGGCCCAGCAACAAACGGCCGTCCACGATGAAGCCGCTGCCGAGACCGGTCCCGAGCGTGACCACCAGCAGGTCGTTGCATCCGCGCCCCGCGCCGTATTTCCATTCGCCCAGTGCGGCGGCGTTCGCGTCGTTGCCCAGCACACAAGGCAGGCCGAGCCGTTCGCCCATCATCTTCGCCAGCGGGACGTTGGTCCTCCAGGGGAGATTCGGCGCCCGGTCGATCACGCCGCTGTGCTGGTTGCCGTTGGGCGCGCCGATCCCGATCGCCGTCATGCGTTTTCCGTGCTCCCCGGCCAGATGCAGTGCTTCCCGTGCGAGGGCGTCGGCGAAGGCGTTCTCATCCGCATGGCCCGGGGTGCTCATGCGCGCGCGGGCGATCACGCGGCCTTCATCGACCAGTCCGAGCTTGGTGCTGGTGCCGCCGATGTCGATGCCGAGGATCATGGGCTCAAGGCATGGCGTCGCGATCCGCGGAAGCCGTACCACGCCAGGTAGGCGTAGCAGGCCAGCGGCATCAGGAAGGAGGGTTGCAGGCCGGCGGCATCAGCGATCAGGCCCTGCAGCGGCGGGATCAGCGCGCCGCCCACGATCATCATCACCAGCAACGAGCTGCCCTGGCTGGTGTCTTCCTTCAAGCCGTCGATGGCCAGGGTGAAGATGTTGCTCCAGAGGATGGAATTGAACAGCCCGATGGCGATCAGCGCCCACATGGCCCGCGCCCCGTCGACGAACACCGCCAGCGCGAGCAGCGCCATCGCCGCCGCCGCGAACAGGCCGAGGGCGAACGATGGCCTTGGTCCCGCGAACATGAAGGCCGCCATGTTCACCAGCACCAGCACCAGCATCGGCCAGAGCTGCGCGAAGCCGAGCCCGTCCGAGGCGTTGTTGATGATGACCAGCGCGATGAACAGCAGCAGCGCCAGTGCGGGCAGCATCAGCATGCGGCGGCGCGCGGAGATGCGCGTGCTGAGCGCCAGGGCGCCGAGGAAGCGGCCCGTCATGGCGCCACCCCAGTACAGGCTCAGGTAGTTCTTCGCGCGTGTCTCGGGCATGCCCATCACCTCGGGAAGCCCCAGGAAGTTGATGAACAGGCTGCCGATGGCGACCTCGGCGCCCACGTAGCAGAAGATCGCCAGCATGCCCCGCTTCACCTGCGGATGCCGCAGCGCGTTGCTGCGCGCGCTGCCTTGGTGCGCCGGCGTGGGGAGCGCGGTGAGGCCCACCACCAGGGCGATCGTCGTGAGCACCGCCGCCAGCGCGAGGTAAGGCATGCGCACCGCCGTTCCAGGCGCGGCATGCGCGAAGATCAACGCGCCGCCCACCAGCGGAGCCAGCGTGGTGCCCAGCGAGTTGAAGGCCTGGGCGAGGTTCAGCCGGCTGCTGGCGCCTTCCGGTGGACCGATGATCGCCACGAACGGGTTGGCCGCGATCTGCAGCACGGTGAAGCCGATGCCCAGCACGAAGAGCGCGACGAGGTGCGCGGCATAGCTCTGCAGCATGGATGCCGGTGCGAACAGCGCGCAGCCCAGCGCGGAAATGAGCAGGCCGGCGATCATGCCGCGCTTGTAGCCGATGCGCTGGATGGGATCGCCTTTCGCGCTCGACCACCACCAGTAGGCCAGCGAACCGATGAAGTAGGCGCCGAAGAAGCAGAACTGCACCAGCAGGCTTTCCGCGTAGTTCA
>CAYMXP010000018.1:0-59642 GCA_964394425.1 uncultured Chryseobacterium sp.
GCCCAAGCCTTTGCGGGAAATACAAAGCGAAAACGACCATTACCTGAAGACCGGCCGGATGATCGCCATGAAGCCGGCCGGCGGCATCCGCAAGAGCAAGGAGGCGCTGCATTACCTGATGATGGTGAAGGAGGAGCTCGGCCCCGAATGGCTGGACAACCACTGGTTCCGCTTCGGCGCCAGCAGCCTGGCGAACGACATCCTCATGCAATTGCAGAAGGAGGAGACCGGGCGCTATCAGAGCGCGGACTACTTCAGCTTGGACTGAGACCTGTAGCGCCGATCATGCCCGCTCGGGGAGTACGAGCAGTGGCGTGATGGTGTGCAGCGCCATGCGCCTGGCCTTGCTGCCGCTGAACAGCCGCTGCCAGAAGCTCTTTCTTCGGTGGATCACCGCCACCAGCTGGATGCGCCCGTGCTTCGCCAGGTCGTTCAACTCGTTGACCACGCTGGTGCCCTGCACGGTGACGAACGAATGGGGAGTGCCGGCGAACAATGCGCCCAACGCACGACGGTCGATGCGCGCATCGGAGCCCACGGCTTTGTCGCGCACGTGGGCCACCACCACCCCGGCTTTGATGCGCCGTGCCAGCGCGATCAGCGGCGCGACCGTGGAGCGGGTCACCGGCCCGCCATCGATCGCGAGCATGATCCGGGTGATGCGCGCCGGACGCCATTGGGAGGGCACCGCGATCACCGGAATATCGGAACCCATCACCACCGCCGTGGTGTTGCGGCCCACCAGCCCGTAGTTGCCCTCGCCCTGGGTGCCCATCACGACCAGATCGCCCCTGCCTTTCCCGGCAAGACCGTTGAGCACATCCACCAGTTGCAAGGGCGAGCGGCGCTTGGCCAGCACCACGCCCGGCGCATGCACGCGGCAACGGCGCTCGAACCGCCGCAGCTTGTTCACCGCCTCGCGTCCGGTGTCCATGGCGCGCACCAATGGGTGGCGGTAGGCGGTCTTCAGGTAGGTGTGGACCAGCGTGTAGCGGACATCCTTTGTTCCGAACAGGTCGAAGGCTAGCCGGGCCGCACTGAATGAAGTGTCGCTGCCGTCGGTGGGGAGGAGGATGTGGTTCATGATCGGCGAAGGTGGCTCACGCTGACAAGGAAGCGCATCACGGTACGTCGGGGACTGATCCCCGTCACCTATCGAGTTGCGATCGGCCGGTCGTTCATCGATGTGTCCTGGCCAATGATCGGTCGGGGATCTCCGGGAAGTCATGCGACCCGAGGATCGGATCGGACCATGCGGCGCGGATCACTCCTTCAGCCGCCGCAGCCCTCGCGCCCTGCCCGGGGCTCCCAAGCGACCTCATGCGCGTACGAACCTCGTGCGAGGGGGTCGCCGATGCGGCGGTCCTCCGCGCACGTCCGGCTCCGTCCGTGATGCGCGGGATCGAAGGCCCGGAGCCTTCGATCCCGCACACGGGAACGCGATCACTTCTTCGCCTCGCCCGGAGCGGGCATCATGCCCAGTTGCTCCATCATCTTCATCTCCTCCATATAGCCCCAGTGCTCCACCGCTTTGCCGTTCTCGAAACGGAGGATGTCAACGCCATAGGCTTCGATGGGCTTGTTGGTGGCCGGCATGTCCTTGCCCATCGGACCGGTGTTCACGGCCTTCCACTTGTAATGCGCCACCACGCGGTCGCCCTCGGCGGTCATCGTCATGTCCTCCACCTTGCTCTGGGTGAAAGTCGCGTTGGACATGGTGATCATGTCCTTCAAGCTCTGAATGCCGGTGGAGGTGATGCCCGGCAAGGGGTTGTGGGTCACGAAATCCTCGGCCACGATCTCCTCCAGGCCGTCGGTCTTGCCGGCCATCCATAGGTCGTAGAAGCGTTGGGTGGCCTTTTTCATCTGTTCCACGGTGGCCTTGCCGGCGCTGTCGGCGGCCAGCATGGCCTTGTGTTCGGCCATCATCTTGTCGTGCTCCGGGTTGGAGCCACCACAGCAGGCAACGAGCATCGCCAGCGGGAAACCGAGCAGAAAGTGCTTGTTCATCGGGTAGGTTTTGGTGAATGGGAACGAAATCTATCTGCTCCCACGCGATCGGCCAAACGCGATCCCCTCTGGGCGATGGGCGGCACGAGGCTTCGCCCCCCCCCACCCGATGCCTGCCGCGCCATGGCGCGCGCAGCCGTGTGTTCGAGCCGGCGTGATGCAAAGATCGCGCGGATGATACCTTGCCGGCCGTGGAGGGCGAGTTCGTTCCAAAGCTGTTCACGTTGTGGCGCGCGGGGACCGTGCGCCGTCGGCTGCGCAAAGACATCCTGGCGGGCGTGATCGTCGGGATCGTGGCCCTGCCGCTGGCCATCGCCTTCGGCATCGCCTCGGGTGTCACCCCGGAGAAGGGGCTCATCACGGCCGTCATCGCCGGCTTCGCCATCAGTGCCTTCGGTGGCAGCCGCGTGCAGATCGGCGGGCCCACCGGTGCCTTCATCGTCATCGTGTACGGCATCGTGCAGAAGCACGGCGTGGAAGGGCTGACCATCGCCACCTTCATGGCCGGGGCGCTCATCGTGCTCATGGGCCTGCTGCGCTTCGGTCAGTTGCTGAAGTACTTCCCGCACACGCTGGTGGTGGGCTTCACCTCCGGCATCGCCGTGATCATCTTCTCCTCGCAGGTGAAGGACCTGCTGGGCCTGGAGATGGGTGCCGTGCCGTCGGATTTCCTGGAGAAATGGACGGCCTACGCCGGGCGGTTCGCCACGGTGAACCCCTGGGCCCTGGCCATCGGCATCGCGACGGTGCTGATCGTGGTGTTCTCCACGAAGGTCACACGGTTGCTGCCCGGTCCCATGGTGGCGATCCTGCTCACCACGGCGGCGGTGGCGATCTTCCAACTGCCCGTCACCACCATCGAGCAGCAGTTCGGCGCCATCCCCCGTGCATTGCCCACGCCCGCTTTCCACGCGGTGAGCCTGGGCACCCTGCGCGAATTGATCCAGCCCGCACTGGCCATCGCGCTGCTGGGCTCCATCGAATCGTTGCTCTCGGCCGTGGTGGCCGATGGCATGATCGGCGGCCGGCACCGGAGCAATATGGAACTGGTGGCCCAGGGCGGCGCGAACATGCTGTCGGCGCTCTTCGGCGGCATCCCCGCCACGGGCGCCATCGCGCGCACGGCCACGAACGTGAAGAACGGTGGCCGCACGCCGATCGCCGGCATCGTGCATGCGCTCACCCTGCTGGTGATCATGCTGGCCGCCGCGCCACTGGCGGGCAAGATCCCGCTGGCCTGCCTGGCGGGGATCCTGCTCGTGGTGGCCTACAACATGAGCGAGTGGCGCAGCTTCCTCGTCGCGCTGAAAGGCAACCGCTACGACGCGGCGGTGCTGCTGGTCACCTTCCTGCTCACGGTGGTCTTCGACCTGGTGATCGCCATCGAGGTGGGCATGGTGCTGGCCGCCTTCCTGTTCATGAAGCGCATGAGCGACATCACCGACATGAAGCCCGTGCTGGGCGCGGCGAACGGCGAGGAGCACCTGTTCGACGAGGAAGTGGGTGCGCTGCCCGGGCATGTGCTGCTCTTCGAGATCAGCGGACCGCTCTTCTTCGGCGCGGCGCAGAAGTTCCGCGATGTGCTGGGCGAGATCCACGACCGGCACCGGGTGGTGGTGCTGCGGATGCGCCAGGTGCCGCTGGTCGACGCCACGGGCCTGCACCGGCTCGGGGGCATCGTGAAGCACCTGCAGGCGCACCGGCGCAAGGTTTTTCTCGTCGATATCGATCCCCGTGTGCGCGAGGAACTGGCCGGACAGGAATGGCTGCGGGATGGGATGATCCAGCCCTCGCTGGCCGAGGCGATCAGGTTGGCGGGGTGAGCTGGATCCGCGCCCTACAATACTCCATGGCTACCGTGACGAGGAAGAAAGAGACCGTCGACGGCAGCAAGACCATGTGCGAAAGCGATGACGCCAGGGGGCCTCTCTTTGGAGATCTCCGACCCACCGCGGTTGTTTTCCTACCGGGCCACCAGCTCCACTCTCCGGTTCAGTTGTCTGCCCGCCTCGGTCTTGTTGGTGCTCACCGGCGCGAGCGGACCGACCCCATGGGCCTCGAGTCGCGCCGCCGCGATACCATGTTCGGCCATCAACAGGCGGACCACTTCCGCCGCGCGCCGCTCGCTCAGGTCGATGTTGTGCTCCAATGAACCGGACATGTCGGTGTGGCCGACGACGTAGACCTTCAGATCGGGCACCGAGCCCATCAGTTTGGCGATCTCAGCAACGATGGGTAACGAGGTCGCCTGCACCGTGGCCTTGTCCGTGTCGAAGAGGATGTCGTTGATCGCCACCTTGCCATGCTGCTCGATCTGCTGCTTCATCCATTCCGCGTGTACCCTCACCTTGTCGGTAGCCACGCCCACCTCTTCGATGATGTCCACCAGCATCACCTTCATCCCGCTGGTGTACTGTGATCCAGCCACCACGATATGCACCGGCGTTCCCTTGTTGCTGAGCGTACCCGCCAGATAGAAACTGCCGCCGCTGCTCGCTGAGCCTTTCAGGAGGTCGATGCCGACGCTCGGTGGAAAGGCGTTGCGCTCGTAATGCACGCCAAGCATGGTCCGGCTCCCGACATCCGGGGCTGTGGTCTTGTCCTGCTGCCCTTCGGCGAGCATCGTCGCGCCAGCGCTTTTCAAGGCGTTCAGGTAGTTCAAGTAGAGATCGCGGATGGAGAAGTCGCCCGTGATCGTGTAGTACAAGCGGGTGCGCCTGCCTTTTACCGCCGTCCAGTCGTCGATCTTCTTGTAGCCCGTGACCGGCCCGCGTGCGATGGCGTACTCCACGTGGTTCTGCTCTTCACACCAGGCGAGGGTAGCACCCGGATAGCGTGTGATCAACGGATGGTCCTTGCAGCCGTTCGCATCCTGGGCGGATGAAGGGGTCACAATGAACGCGACAAGGAGGGCGAGCAGGGAGCGCATGGGCATCGGATCAGTTCGTGACGACGAGACGAACGCTCGCTGTGGTATTGGCTTGCATGACGTGAACAAGGTACACCCCAGCCGGTAGTCCTTCGGTCGGAAGCACGGCCGATCCCGCACGAGCGTTGGCGCTGAGCAGGGTGCGTCCGTTCACGTCAACGACCACGATGGTCGCGTTGCTCCCAAGTTCCAAGCGCACAGCCTGCCCATTCGTCGGGTTGGGGTACAACTGAAACTCACGTTCGACCTCCTCCACCAAGCCAAGCGACGAGCCGCATGGATCGATCAAATAGGACCGTGCCGTGAAGTTCTCATTGATCGGCCCGACGAGCAACATGCCGCCGGCGGTGAGCACGTTGCCATTGCTCAGGCGGACGTGGCTGGCCATCCCAGGAACGGTAAAACCGTAGTCCTGCGTTGTGCTCCAAGTGCCATTCCCTGTATCGTAGACCTCCAGCGTTTCGGTATCGCCATCGACGAGCCAGGAGATGATATCGCCGCCACCGAAGCCGGTGATATCGTCATTGGTGCAAAGCGCGTAGCTGTCGAACGTGTGATCCACCACGGGCGGGTTGCTCCCCGTGGTGATGGTGCCCGCTGCGCGGTCGAAGTACTCCACAACCGAAGGCGAGTTGCCGTCCTGCCCACCCGCGATCCAGAAGCCGCCGCTGCCATCGTCGAGCACAGCCGGGTGCTCGCGCTCCACACTGAGCGGGGCCGTCACCAGCGACCAGGTGTTCGCCGCGATGTCGAGCACCTCGATGCGGTCCGCATTGCCCGTGTTCGCGCCGACCGCGACCACGTAGTTGCCCGAACGCACGACGCCCATCCGGTTGCGCGCCAGGTTCATCATGTTCGCGCTAGAGAAGGCGTCGGTGATCGGGTCGTACCACTCGCATTCGTTCGTGCCTCCGCCCAGCAGCAGCACCTTGCCGTTGATCAGCACCGCGTTGTGCCCCACTCGGCCCACACCGTTGGTGCCGACCACGTCCGTCCACGTGCTCGTGGTGGTCCAGCTGTTCGCTGCCGGGTCATAGAGTTCGCCCTCCTTCTCTTCGATGTAGTCAGGCGCCGTTCCGGTGGTGACACCCCCGAACACGAACACGCGGCCATCGTCGAGCAGCGTGGCTGTATGCCCGTTGCGCGCGCGGCTCATCGGTGCCACCGTGCTCCATAGCTGCGTGGCGGGGTCGTAGATCTCCGCTGACGCAAGTTCGGTCACCGGGCCGGGGTCAATACCGCCGCAGATGAGCACGCGCCCATCGGCGAGTTCATTCATGGTGCCGTTCAAACGGACGCCGCTCATCGAGCCGACCTCGATGAAGGTCTGCGCGAAGAGCGCTTCCGGGAGGATGAAGATCGCGGGGAGTAGCAGGTGTTTCATGGGCGTGCTGTTGTTCGGCACAAAGCACGCCCGCCGCGCGGCGCGTGTCCATTACCCAAATGGGTGGTTTTGCGTCACACCAGCCGGTCCCGCATGGCAAGCCGCACCGCCTCCGCGCGCGTGTTCACCTGCAATTTGCCGTAGATGTTCTTGATGTGCGCCTTCACCGTGTTGCTGCTGATGAAGAGCATGTCGGCGATGCTGCGGTAGTTCTCACCGTCGCACAATCGCACGAGCACTTCGTTCTCCCGATCACTGAGGCCGGGTTCGCTCTTGGGCTGGAAGGAACGCACGACCAGTCGCGCGATGCCAGGCGAGATCACCGA
Source organism: uncultured Chryseobacterium sp. (assembly GCA_964394425.1). Lineage (GTDB taxonomy): Bacteria > Bacteroidota > Bacteroidia > Flavobacteriales_F > PHOS-HE28 > PHOS-HE28. Next base: position 6,650 of record CAYMXP010000018.1, read on the forward strand.
ACCCCCGTCGCGCACTTCAACGATCCCATCGAGCACTTCCTGCGGGGACGAGTGCTTGTGCAGATATCCGGTGGCGCCGGCGCTGAGGGAGCGGAACACGCTCTCCTCGTCGTCCATCACGGTGAGCATGATGAAGTCGGTGTCCTGCAAACGCTCCTTGAGCTTGCGCACGCATTCGATGCCGCTCATACCGGGCAGTTGGATATCCATGAGCACCGCGTCCGGTTCGGCGTCCGGGATCGCCTCCAAGGCCTCCTCCGCGCTCGCATATGCACCACGCAGGACAAAACCGTCCGCCGCATGGATCATCGCCGAGATGGCTTCGCGCGCAGCGCGGTCATCCTCCACGACTGCTACTGAGATCACCCGGGGTATCGCGTTCATGCGGGGAAGTTACCTCGCCCGATCAGCCGATCGGTAGCGAGAGCAGCACTTCCGTCCCCGTTCCCGGCGCGCTGCTGATGTGCAGTTCAGCTCCCACGCTTCGCGCACGTTCTGGCATCGTCCGCGTGCCGTAGCCATCGCTCCTGGTGGCGGCTGGATCGAAACCCTTCCCGTCGTCCTTAAGGCGGAAGATCGATCGGTCATCGGTATGCGAGATGCTGAGCGTGCAATGCGTGGCCTGTGCGTGCTTCGCGCAGTTGTTCATCGCTTCCTTCATGATCAAGGTGATCGCCCGGCGCTTTTCCATGTCCAGGGTCACGGTCTTCATGTCCTCTGTTCGACCTTCCAGCTTGAAGCGCGTGTCGGTGCGATCAAAGAGAGGCAGGGCGAAGGCCGAAAGGCGGTCGACCACGTCGTTCAGCGTGTCGCGGCCGGGATCCATGCTCCAGATCAGGTCGCGGATGCCGGCGGACAACTCGCGATGGGCCTGTTCGATGTGCTCCAGGTGCGCGCCGATGGCGGGATCCTGTCCTGCGCGCTGCTTCGCCAGCCCCGTGTGAAGGTTGATGCGCGTGAGCTTGGCACCCGACTCATCGTGGAAATCGGCCGCGCTTTTCCGGCGGAAGTCCTCGCGCTCCTGGCTGCGGGCCTCGGCCACGCGCAGTTCGGTCGCCAGTTCACGTGTTGCCTGGCGCAGCCGGTGGCGGTACCACGCATAGGCGAGCGCGAGCATCACCAGCGCATAGAAGGTGTAGGCATACCAGGTCAGCCAGGGCGGGGTGGCGATGCGGAGGGCGATCGCGCTTCCGGCTTCGTTCCACACGCCATCGTTGTTGCTGCCTTGGACGCGCAGCGTGTACTCGCCGGGATCGAGGTTCGTATAGGTGACGTTGTTGCGCGTGCCTGCTTCCGTCCATGCTTCGTCGAAGCCTTCGAGCTTGTAGCGATACCTGTTCTTCCCTGGCGCTACATAGTTGAGCGCGGCGAACTCCAAGCCGATCACCTTCTCGCGCCAGGAGAGCTCGATCCGTTCCGTGCGCATGATCGACCGTTCCAGAGCGAACGCGGCCGTGCTGTCCTCCGCCCGGAGCGGCACCCCTTCGTTCTTCAGCAGGAAGCGCGTGAAGCGGACCGGCGGCACGTAGGCATTGGGCACGAGCTGTTCCGGCCGGAAAAAGTTGAGCCCATCCACGCCGCCGAAGAAGAGCTCGCCGGCCGATGAGCGCAGGAAGGCGTTCTGGTTGAACTCGTTGTTCTGCAAGCCGTCGGCAACACTGAGCGTGCGCGTCGCACGGCCCACGACCGGATCGAATTCAGCGATGCCCAGGTTGGTGCTGAGCCAGAATTGGCCCTGCACATCGCGCAGCATGCCGTACACCACCTCGTTGGGCAGGCCCTCGTCGCGTCCATAGCGTGCGAACCGCGCTTGCATTGGGTCCTTCAGGATCGCGGCGCACGATGCATCATCGATGATCAACCGGTCGAGGCCGTTGGATGTGCCGGCCCACAGTGTATCGCCCTCAATGAGCGACCAAAGCACGATGTCGTTGCTGATCGAAAGCGGATCGTCAGCCCGGTTCTTCATCGCCACGAAGCGCCCGCTTTCCGGATCGAAGAGGTTCAGGCCGCCCGTTGGTGTCCCCAGCCACAAATGGCCATGCGCATCCTCGGCGATGCAGTAGATGTACGGATGGCTGGGTCCGCGATCATCGCCCGTTGGCGCGTGGCAAGTGAAGCGCTCGGTGCCTGGGGCCATGCTGCACAAGCCGCCTCCTGCCGTGCCGATCCACATTGTTCCGCTCCGGTCCTGCGTGATCGCGTGTATCGTGTTCGCGTTGATCGCACCTGGCGCATCGCCGTGTTGAAAGCGCTTGCAATGCAGCGCGCTCCCTTTCCTTTCGCAACGTGCAAGCCCACCGCCACGCGTGCCGACCCATAGCTGTCCCGACCTGTCGCGGAAGAGCGAGAGCACGTAGTCCGAAGGCAGCGATGCCGGATCGCGCGCATCGTGCTTGAAGGCCAGCAATGTGTCGCGCACACGGTCCCAATAATTCAGTCCGTTCGGTGTGCCGATCCACAGACCGCCATCCATTTCCGCCAGCGCGTTCACCGAGCGGTCGCAGAGCGTGTTCGGTTTGCCCGGAATGCCGCGCAGGAGGCCGATCATCGGATCGGGGCGGTCCAGGCGGTCCAACCCGTTGCGCGTGCCGATCCACAATTCGCCGCCGCGACCCTTCACCAAGGCGAGGATGTTGTCGTGCGCAAGGCTGTTCGGGTCGGCAGCGTCGTGGCGATGCAGCGCGATGTGACCGGCCCCGGGATCCCATTGCACGAGCCCGCGGCTGCTGCCGATCCACCAGCGGTCGCCGTCGATGCACAGGCGCGAGAAGAACATGCGCGCGTCGGCGTTCGGCACATCGGCTGGGCGCAACAGCAGCGTATCGTGTCGTGCTTTCCCATCGATGCGCATCAGTCCGGCCTGACAGGTCACATAGAGCACGTCGTCATGCACCGTGATGCTCTGCACATTGCCGAACTCGCCGTTACCACTGAACGGACTTCGTGCATGATGTTGGATCGCTCCGGTGCGCGTGTCCAGCTCCGTGAGACCGGAGTCGGTTCGCATCCACAGGGTCTCGCCCTGCAACGCGAGCGCGTTCACGAAGTGGCCCCTGCCTTCGCTCTCGTTCAGCGTGGCGCTGAGCCAGCGGCGCGCGCGGCGGGTGCCTGGATCGAAGGATGCGAGCCCGTTGTTCGTGCCGAGCCAGAGCGTGCCCCGCGGATCCTCGACGATGGAGAAGATGCGATCGCTCGGCAGCGAACTGCTGTCGTTCGCCACATGCCGGTGATGCGCGAGATCGCCCGTTTCCGGATCATAGCGATCGAGCCCGCCACCGAAGGTGCCTATCCACAGCGCGCCTTGCCGGTCCTCGTGCAGCGCCCACACATAGTTGTTCGACAAGCTGTTCGCTCGCGCACTGTGACGGTGCGGTATGAAGCCGCGACCATCGTAGCGGTCAAGGCCGTCCTGCGTGCCGAACCAGAGGAAGCCATCGCGGTCCTGCAGCACGGCGTTCACCGAGTTCTGCGAGAGCCCGTCGGCGATGGTGAGGTGATGGAAGATGCGCGTGCCGGTCTGGGCCGGTGCTGCTGTAAGCTTCAGCAGCACAAAGCCGATGATCCCGACGCGGAACAGATGGAGGTCCATCGCGGTCAAATTACACCGGTTTCTCCGGCAGGAAGCCACCTCTATCTTCGAGTATTGCCCCGCGGCCCCTGCCACTGGTTCCGCAACATCCTCGTGCGCGTGCATGTCTCGTGCGATGAGGGTTCGGACCACATCTCCTACATCGGGCATCGCGTGCGCAAGGGCGGATCACCGCCGCTGCGCATCCACGAGCGCAAGGACGAGATCTTCCACCCGATCACAGGCGAGTTCACCTTCCGCAAGGGCGACGCCGAGGTGAGGAAGGGACGGGGCGATGTGGTCTTCGTTCCCAAGGGCACACCGCACACCTTCCGTTGCGATCCCGCCACCGGCCATCTTTTCGGCAGCACCACCGGCCGTGATTTCGATCTCTTCCTGCGCGCCATTTGGCGGCCGGCCGAGCGCGCCGAGCTACCACCGCCCGTTGTGCCTTTGCCAGCTGACATTGAAGCACTGGGCAAGGCCGCAGACGCGCATCACATGCCGGTGGTGGGGCCGCCGTTGGGGTGACTGGACAGACTACTGCTGTCCCAAGTGAGCCTTGATCCCATCCCAAGTCTGACGCTTGGCGACGGTCACATAATTTTCAACGTCGGCCGGAGATAGCGGCTGGTGATACAGCCATTCCTTCCTCGTTTCAGGCCGGCCTGGAACCTCCACCGTGTACTTGTACTGGCTGAAGCTCACCTTCACATTGCCGTGGGCGTTGAAGATGTTCGTGTTTCCCCTGAGATAGTCGTCGAACGATACCGTCATCGAAAGTTCATCCAAGCTATCGAGCGTCAGGTCCTTGTAATCATTGGTTCGTCCGGCAAGAAGAACGGCCTCTCCCTTTGCTCGCCTCGCTCGGAACTCCAGTTCATTGAAGGCGTTCTCCATCGCTCGAATGCAACTGGTGCGTTCGGTATGAGTTCCGAGTGGACGACCGATCTTGACGTGGTATCTCGCCGCCCTGAAGAACTCCTCGAAGGGGATCATCGCTTCGATGAAACGCTCGAACAATGATCGCAGCGAAAGACGGTAAGTCTTTGCAAGGACTTCTTCGGACTTTTCAAGCCGAGGCCCCTCGGTTTCATTATTGTGCTGCTTGAACAGGGCGATTTCTTTATCCACGTCGCTTGGCTCTTCGATGGACTCTCCCTTCGCTGCCTTGATCGCCAGCTCCAACGCCCATACTTCTGCATCGGCCAGGTATTCCGCGAATGGGATCATATCGCCCGCATCCGCCAGCTTGAGGCAGCGCAGGTAGTTCGACTTGTCAGCGCTCTTCACGACCAAGGGCATGAGGCCGTGACGCATCAGGTGATAGTTCACCAGCAAACGCGCCGTGCGGCCATTGCCATCGCCGAAAGGATGGATGACGATGAAGCGATGGTGCAGGACCGCGGCTTTCTGGACGGGATGTAGATCGGACGGCTCATTGAACCAGTTCATCAAGTCCTGCATCATACCGGGAACTTCTTCCGGGCTGGCATAATGGAAGAGCGAGCCATCCGGTTGCCGCACAACGTTCCCGGTCTTCTTGTACCTGCCTGGAATGACTTCGATCCGTGTGGACTGGCCGTCAGCAGTGATCGCCTCCTTCCAGAACGGCTCCTTCAAGAGCACCTCGTTCAAGGAGCGCACATCGTTCTCGGTGATCGAACGGTCTTTGTCTTGCGACCATTCCTTCACCATGGTGACGGCCACATCATGTGCTTTCATCTCCTCGAACTCGCGCATGGAATGCCCGCCGTTCGTCTGGCCATGGATGAGCAGCAGGAAGGTCTCGCCGTAGGTGAGGGTATTGCCCTCGATGTGGTTGCTGTTGTAGTTCCACTCCAGCCGCAGCTTCTGCCAGAGGCGCTGTTGGTGATCCGGCTTCAAGGGCTTGAGCGCCTCGAGCTCGGTTCTCAGGGCGTCGATGCGGGCGATGGTGTCGGAGAGCACGTTCGTTCGATTGACGGCAAAGGTGGCAAGCCGATGCCGACAAGATAACTTGACACCGCCCGAACATACTTTTGGGACATGGCCACCAAGACCAAGAAAGCGACCATCGACTGGAAGCTCGCTCCGGCCCCCGAGAGCAAGGACCACGTCCGCATCGCTAAGCAGTACGAGCTCTTCATCAACGGCAAGTGGCAGAAGCCGAAGTCGGGGAAGTACTTCGACACGGTAAACCCGGCCAACGAACAGAAGCTCGCCAGCATCGCCGAGGCCAACGTGGCCGACGTGGACGCCGCCGTGAAGGCCGCGCGCAAGGCCTACGACACGGTGTGGAGCAAGATGCCCGCGAGCGAACGCGCCAAGTACATCTACCGCATCGCGCGCCTGCTGCAGGAGAAGGCCCGCGAGTTCGCCGTGATCGAAAGCATGGACGGCGGCAAGGCCATCCGTGAAAGCCGCGACGTGGACGTGCCGCTCGCCGCCGCGCACTTTTTCTACTACGCCGGTTGGGCCGACAAGCTCCACTACGCCTTCCCCGGCAAACAAACGTCACCGCTCGGCGTCGCCGGACAGGTCATCCCCTGGAACTTCCCGCTGCTCATGGCTGCGTGGAAGCTCGCCCCCGCGCTCGCCTGCGGCAACACCGTGGTGCTGAAACCCGCCGAGACCACGCCCCTCACCGCGCTCAAGCTCGCCGAGCTCTTGCAAGAAGCCGAGCTCCCCGATGGCGTGGTCAACATCGTTACCGGTGCGGGCGCTACAGGCGCGGCGGTGGTGAACCACCCCGACGTGAACAAGATCGCCTTCACGGGTAGCACCCAAGTGGGCAAGCTGATCCAGCGTGCCGCGGCAGGCACGGGCAAGAAGCTCACCCTCGAGCTCGGTGGCAAGGCGGCCAACATCATCTTCGCCGATGCCACCATCGACCAGGCTGTGGAAGGCATCATCAACGGCATCTACTTCAACCAGGGCCACGTGTGCTGCGCCGGCAGCCGCCTCTACGTGGAGGAAAGCGTGCATGACGAGGTGGTGCGTAAGCTCAAGCACCGCATGAAGAGCCTGGTGGTGGGCGATCCGCTGGACAAGAACACCGACATCGGCGCCATCAACAGCCGCGAGCAGCTCGGCACCATCAACAAGTACATCAAGCTGGGCCAGACCGAAGGCGCCGACATGTACCAGAGCAGCTGCGAGCTTCCTGGCAAGGGCTTCTGGTGCCGGCCCACGCTCTTCACCAACGTGGCCCAAAGCGCGCGCATCGCGCAGGAGGAGATCTTCGGCCCGGTGCTCGCCATCCAGACCTTCCGCACCGTGGACGAGGTGATCCAGAAGGCCAACAACACGCCCTACGGCCTCAGCGCGGGCGTGTGGACGGACAAGGGCAGCAAGATCTTCAACCTCACGAGCAAATTGCGCGCGGGCGTCATCTGGGCCAATACCTTCAACAAGTTCGACCCCACCTCACCCTTCGGCGGCTACAAGGAAAGCGGCTATGGCAGGGAAGGCGGGGTGCACGGGCTGGGGGCGTATTTGAATTTGAATTGAAGCACGCCTGTCATGCTGAGCGAAGCCGAAGCATGGGCGTGCCCCTCGCAAAAGCCTCGGGTCGCGCTTTCCGCTAAAATCGCTCACCCGAAATGCGCATTGAGCCGGCATCGGCTGCTATCTTTCGTCATACAAGTCCAGCTCGCGAGCATGAAGCGGAGCCCTCTCTTCCTACTAGCAGCGCTCATTGGCTTGGCCACGGCGACGTCAGCGCAAGACTGGGCGCCTTTAGGCCCCGACGATTGGAATTGGCCTTCTGTTGGGAAGGCTTACAATCCACAACTTGCGATTGATGACAACAACTATCCCGTCATTGCCAGCAAGGATTATGGCAACGGGGGTGAATACCGAGTGCGGCGTTGGGATGGAGCGAAATGGGTTGCTCTTGGCTCAGATGGGTTCACCATGGATTGGTCACCCTACCCGGAAATGGTATTGGATGATATCGGGAATCCAGTGCTGGCGGGCAGCGATCCGAACAACGGCGGCCGCATTCTTGTGAGGCGTTGGAATGGATCAGAATGGATTCCCGTTGGCGTGGATGGCTTCTCGGCCGGAGAGATCACGACAGTCAGGCTTGCGAAGGATTTCTTAGGAAGATTCGTGGTGGCTTACCGAGATCAATCCTTGGATCGGCACATTGTCGTAAAGCGATGGACTGGAAGCGTTTGGGAAATGATCGGCGATGAGAGCTTCTCTGATTCGGATGCATACGGCGTCTATCTGGCGCTAGACTCTTTCGGCAACCCGGTTGTGGCCTATCAGGCGTACCCGGGAATCCACCTCACAAGGGTGCAGCGTTGGATCGGAACGACATGGGAAACGATGCCCCCGATCGATATGGGGAGTAGTCCCGTCCATGAAACGGATCTTGCAATTGATGCCAATGGGAACCCCATTGTGGCTCTTTCGAATACCACGCTAGGACAGAGACCCGCCGTCCTCGGCTGGAATGGCGCCGCTTGGGACACCATTGGAACTGCTGGGTTCTCCGTTGGCAACACGTCTGATCTGCAGATCGATGTGGATGCTGAGGGTCGGCCGGTTGTTTTGTTCACGGATTACGACGACGGTGGAACCTCGATCCGCCGATGGAGTGGTTCGAGTTGGGAAGTTGTTTGTGGAGTTGATCCTTACCTCTCACCGCAGCATCCGACGATGGCTCTGGATGGCAACGGCGACTTCATAGTTGCCTGTCAATCGTGGGGGTTAGGGTGGCGATCACACGTGCAACGATGGAGCGGCTCTGAATGGTTGGAGTTCGGCGAAAGAGGTTTCTCGTCGATGGGAGCTTATTACACAAGCTTGGCGATGAATGACACCGACGAGATTGTCGTTGCTTATGCGGATGTGTCTTTCGGGGTTCGAACTACGGTGCAACGCTGGAATGGTGACGCTTGGGAAGTGATTGGGACTACGGGTATATCGGCAGGTCACGCGGCGTATCACGCACTGGAGTTGGACACATTGGGCTACCCGATAGTAGCCTACGCGGACAATGTGAATGCGGGGCTCACGGTATTGCGCTGGAGTGGTTCGGTGTGGGAACCAGTGGGTGCTGCGGGATTTACCAATGAGTATCCAGTTGGACTTAGCATGAGCCTCACCTCTAGCGGGAAACCTGTGATCGCGTACAAGGTCAGCCTTGGCATTGAAGATTTCTACCGGATCAGGGTGGTTGGCTGGGATGGCTCTTCATGGAATGAAGTCGGCCAGTTTCCGAATGATTGGGCGGAGGGTGGCATGAGTCTAGTGTTGGATTCTTCCGGTAATCCTATGGTCGGGTACAACAGAGCACAGTACGGTGGCTCAAGAGTTGTGCAATGGGATGGGACAGAATGGAATATCCTACCCGATATTATCCAGGCAGATTGGCCGTATTTCCAAGATCTCGTCTTGGATGCCGTGGATCGCCCACTAGTAGCTTCTAGCGGGACCCTTTATCGATGGAGTGGCACATCTTGGTTGGTAATTGGTTCGGATGGTGATCTCCCAACGTCCTATGTCTGTCTTGCGATCAGTGACAATGACGAGATCATTGCAGGAGGTTTGGTTGGTGGGCGCGCAACGGTCAAGCGATGGAAGGGTGAATATTGGGAGGGGGTAGGAAGCGAGCGTTTCACCACGTCCTTCTCGGATTTTCAGGGAGCGAAATGGCTCCAAACAGATGGGCATGGGCGCGTAGTGGTGGCTTACACGAATGGCGGGATGTATGCGAAGTCTATTGAGTACTCAGATCTGGGCATTGTTATCGGCGATGGGGTGCTCAACATCGGTCCCAACCCCAGTGCGGGTGAGGAGTTGTGGATTAGTTTGGGAGGTCTGCCCGCAACTATGGAGAGCATTGAGGCCGAGTTGCACGACATGTCCGGCAGATGCGTTAACGCGCAGTTACTTCCAGTGGCTCATGGTGAGTTGAATACGCGGTTCGCACTTTCTCCAGGATTGGCTAGCGGGATGTACGTCGCATCGGTCTACGCTGATGACTCGCGATGGTCGGCGAGGTTGATTGTGGCGAAACCGTAGTGGTTGCCGCGCAACAATCCCCACCATGCCCCGCCTCATCGTACACGGTTTCACCCTCTCGCTCGCGTTATGCCCATGCCCCTGACCTTTTCCTATGCGAAGCTGACGGAGGCCGTCGGCTTTTTCGTCACACATGAGGACGACGCTCGACGACGCTTGCTTGCCGCTGAGCTTCCATTGTCCCTCGTGGCCAGCGATGGCTTACCTGAACCGTATGCGAAACAATGGTCGGACTTGTGGTCTATGCTCACGGCCAGAGGACCCTGTCATGACTTCACACCTTTCAAGTGCACGGTGCTGCGCATGCGAAAGAAGCGGGCGGCGCAGTTCATTGCGTCAATCTGGAATATGTGGTCGATGCTGGAGGCCCACGTCCCTCGCGGACCGTTTCGTGGTTGACTGAGTTGCCCCAACTGAATTGCAGTCTCCCTCCATGCCCCGCCTCATCGTCCACGGTTCCACCTTCTCGCTCGCGTTTACCAATGCGCTGGCCAAGTTGGCCGGGTTGTGCTAGGGACCGAAACGTTTGCTCGGTCTGCGACTGGTGTGGCGTATCTGGTAAACGAACACAGTATCGCCATCCACAGTGTAGACCACACGATACGGGAAACGAGCCACCAGGTCATGCCTGAACTTGCCTTTCCGGATCTGAAGGCCCTTCGGGTTGCGCTGAATGCCTCGCAGGCATTCTTCCAACGCATCGGCGAATCGGCTACCCAGGCCCTTGCTACGAGCTTCGTACCAGTCGTGAATCCGGGCCGCCTCGGCTTGTGCTGCCAGGCGGATCATCAACTTGTACTTCATGCCCGCCGCCCTTCGCGGATCATGCGCATGGCCTCGTCCAAGCTGACATACGTATCCAACCCAGCTTTGCGCCTGCGGTCGATCTCTTCCAACTCAGCAAGCTCATCGTCGGTAATGTCGAAGTCCTGTCCCTTGCTATCACGCTTCAGCAAAGAACGAATGGTGGCAAGGACACTTTCGTTCCGTTCACTTTGCAACAATTGAACGATCTCGGTGCGGAGGTCGATGGAGCTCATGGCATTTCAACGTGAAGACCAAAGGTAGTCAAGGTCGATCCGAGGGGCCAGGACGAGAACCTCATTTCCGCTTGCGCCGGTTGCGCAGGTATTCCACCACCTCTTCATGGGTGTGGACCTCGCCCTTCCGGATGGCCTCATCGCTGAGATCCGCCATGCGGTTCATTTCCACAAACGTCGCCCGATCCGCCTCCGACCGCGACAGCAGTTGCTTCAATTGCTCAAGAAATCCGAGGTTGCTCGTCTTGTCGAGAAGTTTCTTCACTTCGGTGTGCAACTGGATCGCGATCATGGCTCTGCGGCGTAGGGTACTTGGTCAAAGATCGTCTGAGCCAAGCTCGAGGAACTTCATTCGGCCTTGCCAGGAAGTGGCCACATGAGCATGCCGTCCACCATGCACTCAAGCACGAAGGCATGCACGGCCTGGATATGCTCCGGCTTCAGGGTCGGGAAGCTCTCCAGCAGCATGTCGTTGGTCCAGCCATCCGCCAAGCGTCCTTGGATGTGCTCCACGGCCAGACGCGTACCCTTGATGATGGGCTTGCCCCCAAGGATCGTTTTGTCGCTGGTGATGTGTTGCTGCCAGTTCATGCCCCGAAGTTATGAGCGTTCAACAGGTGGTCGCAATTCGCGACCACATGTTGGCTGGGCATACGCCTTGATGAAAGCCCCCAACTTTGCGGCGATGAAACCCGGAAACAACAACGGGTGCGTCTTCCGCATGGCCTTCGCCAGCGTTCACTTCGCCTTCGGCTCCCACAGCTCGATCTTGTTCCCCTCCGGGTCATACACCCACGCGAAGCGCCCGTAGTCCTCATCCTGGCGCTTGGGGTCGATGCGCACACCGGCGGCCTCCAGCTTTTTCAACAGGCCGTCGAGGTCCTGCACGCGCAGGTTCAGCATGAACTGCTGCTTCGTGTCGAAGTAGTCGCTGTCGCGCTTGAAGGGCGAGAACACCGTGGGACCGGCATCCTGCTGCCAGACCCAGCCGTGGCTCTCGTCGTTGATGCCGAAGTGGTCATTGTACCATTTGGCCAGGGCCTTGTGGTCGTTCGCGCGGAAGAAGAATCCGCCGATGCCGGTGACGTGTCGGGACATGGGGTGTGGAGCGATCGCGTCAAGATACAAGACTGACTGTTCGATGCGGATCGACAGGATGGGTTTGATGATGGTCGTTGAGCTGGAGTTGTTCAAGGGGGAGTGCGGATATGCATCCGTTCGTTGGTCGGGTCGGTGGTGGATCGGGCGGAAGGCGCCGCTGATGGAAGTCCGGCGGCGTTCCATCGGGATCTGCACGGGTCGGGCTGATGCGAACGACGAAGGCCCCCTCGATCTGTTGGGGAGCCGCTGTAGCGCGCGCCGGTGCTAGGAAAGGTGCTGATGCGAACGACGAAGGGCCCCCCGATCTGTTGGGGAGCCCCTCGCCCGAACGAACGGTGCCCGGAGGAACGGGCCCGCTTTTATCGTGTGGTGGCGATCTCCCCCACCTTGATCACTTTGAATTCCGTTCGGCGGTTCTGCTGGTGCTCCTCTTCGCTGCACGGCACGCCGTCGCCGCAGCGGTTCACCAGCACGGTTTCGCCGTATCCGCGGGAACTCAGCCGGCCGGGATCCACCCCATGCTGGATCAGGTAGTTCTCCGTGCTCATGGCGCGCATGTCGGAAAGCACCAGGTTGTAATCCTCGCTGGCGCGGCTGTCGGTGTGCGCGCTCATCTCGAAGCTCAGATGCGGGTTGTCGTTCATCAGGCGCACCAGCCGGTCAAGTTCGTCCACGGCGTCGGGCCGTATGTCCCACATGTCGTAATCGAAATAGATGTTGTTCAGCACGATGGCTTTGTCCAGTTCGATCCTCCGCAGGTGGAAGTCTTCCTTGATCACGCGGCCGGAGGCCATGCCCACGGTGCTCACGTCACGGCTTTGCGTGAGCATGCCGTCGCGCCGCACCTGCACGTGATAGCGGCCGTTGGGCTGCAGGCGGAACCGGAAGCGGCCATCGTCGCTGGTGATCATGCTCGAGTCCTTTTCCGTCGCCAGGTCGGTCAGCGTCACGGTGGCCTGCGGCAGGCTGGGCGGGATCGTATCGCCGAACACAAGCCCTTCCAGGGTGAAGAGGGGTTGCTGCACGAAGATCTGATGCACGCGGTCCGGACCGCCGCGGTCGCTGCTCAGGTAGCCGGTCCTGCCATCGGAGTTCATCACGAAGGCGAAGTCGTCGTGGGGGGTGTTGATGGGATAACCCATGTTCCTGGGTTCGGCCCAACCGTCGCCCTGTGCGTGGGTCTCGAACACGTCCAGCCCGCCCATGTTCTGATGCGCGGTGCTGCTGAAGTGCAGCGCGTCGCCCACCACCGTGGGGAACACCTCATCGCCCGCGGTGTTGATCACCGGGCCAAGGTTCTCGGGTTCCCGCCATCCCGCACCGTTGTTCACGCTGCGCCAGAGGTCGCTGCCGCCCAGGCCGCCGGGTCGGTCGCTGGCGAAGTACAACGTACGCCCATCGGCGCTCAACGCGGCGTGACCGGTCGAGAAGTCCTCGCCGTTGTAGGCGAACTCATGGAGATCGCCCCAGCGACCTTCATCGTCCAGGGTCGCGCGGAACAGCTTCAGATGGCTCACGTCGCCGCCATCCTTCTGGAGCCGGTACTTGAAGTAGTTGCTGCGCGTGAAGTACATGGTGCGTCCATCGGCGCTGAAGGTGGCCGGACCCTCGTGGAAGGGACCGTTCACGTCTCCGGCCAGGGGAACGGGATCCTCCCAACTGGCCGCCGTATGCTTCTTCATGTAGTACAGGTCCAGGAACGACCGGCCGTTCCACGGGTTCTCGCGCCCCAGGCCGGCGCTCTGTTCCCCCGCGATCACCACGCCGTCGCCCCACGGCACGGCGCTGAAGGCGCCGACCAGGTCCCCGAAGGGCAGTTCGGTCACCGTGTAGCGCGTGGTGTCGGAATAGAACTGCTGGTACGCCTCGCAGGAAAGCAGCAGGTCCTGCGCACCCTGGTGTTCGGGTACCGAAGCCAGCACGTTCACGAACTGGATCGCGGCGTTCTCGCGGTAACCGAGGGCCATCAGTGCCTGACCGTATTGGAAGGCCTGCTCCGCTTCCAGCGTTCCGCATTGTTCCGCGCGGCCATAGAGCACGGCCGCCTCCTTCATTTCGTGCTTGTGCCAGTGGGCATCCGCCGCGCGCAGCATCTCCGCCCGCAGGCGCGGCCCCTTGCGCGGGTCGTCCACATCGCGCAGCGCCTTGTCGTATCCGGTGGCCGCCTTCGCGTAGGCCATGCGGGCATGGGCCTTGTCGGCCTGGCTGGCATGCCAGCTTGCGCAGCCACCCAGGAGGATCATGGCCACGATGGTCAGCGGCGTGACGGAACGGTGCATGCGGATGCGTTCCATGGCTCAGAAGTAACGGGGTGTCTTGATCTTGATCGGGTCGCGGCCGAGGTCGATGCCCAGCATCACCTCGTGCGAACCGTTGGCGTAGCGGTTCAGTTCGCTCACGGTCATGTCGAAGGCGTAGCCGGCGCGCAGCATCGGGTTCACCTGGTATTCGACCATGGCCACCACGGCGTCGCCGGTGCGATAGCCCACGCCCAGCCAGAAGCGGTCCTTGTATAGCACGTTGCAGTTCAGGTCCACCTCGAAGGGTGCTTCGGGTTCGTACTTCAACAGCGTGGAGGGCTTCAGGTCGAAGTATTCGTTGAGGTGGAACACGCGCCCCGCGTTCAGGTAGTAGTGGCGGGCGAAATGACGTTCCATCGCGCCTTGCACGTCGGCGGTGATCGCCTCGTCGGCCGCATAGATGGTCGGCACGCTGAACCCGATGTAGGCGAGATCATCATAGTAGTAGATCCCCGTGCCGAACCTGGGCACCATCTCGTTCTCGATGTTGGAGGTGAAGACCTGGTCATTGGCGTCCCAGGTGGTCAGCGCGCTCAGTTCCGCGCTGTACAGGCTCAGGCCGGCCTTCAGACCGAAGGCCAGGTGGCCGCCGCCGATGCGCAGGTGGTAGCTGTAATGCGCGTCGAACTGCAGGTCGCGTGTCACGCCGATCCGATCATGCACCACGCTGAAGCCGGCGCCCATCTTGTCGCCCATCAGCGGCATGTCCCAGGCCAGCAGGCTGCTTTGCGGCGCGCCGGTGATGCCGGTCCATTGCGCGCGGTGCAACAGGCTGGCGCTGGCGAATGGATGCGTGCCCGCGTAGGCCGGATTGAGGAAGAGCCCGTTGAACATGTACTGGCTCACCATCACCTCCTGCTGGGCGCGGGCGCCGGCGGCGATGAGGAACATCGCGGCCAGGGAAAGTAGGGTGCGTTGGATGCGCATGGTGTCTGGTTGGTTCATCGGCGCAGGTCCACGTAGTTCTGCATGGTGATCTCCTCGTTCTCGGTGCTTCCGCCCGGGTTGATGCGCAGGATCACGAAGTAGGTGCCGTTGGGCAGCGCCTCGCCTTCCAGGTTGTCGCCGTCCCAGTCGTTGTGGTAGTTCAGTTGCTCGAACACCACGTTGCCCCAGCGGTTGAAGACCACCAGCTTGTTGTTCGCGAAGGCATCCAGACCGTGTACCACATAGGTGTCGTTGGCGCCGTCGCTGTTGGGGCTGAAGCCCGTGGGCATCTGCAGGTCGTTGGGCTCAACAAGCGTGAAGCTCACGGTGAGCGAGCATCCGTTCGCATCGGTGATGGTCACCGAATAGCTGCCCGCGGCGAGGCCGCTTGCCTGCGCGCTCGTCGCGCCGTTGCTCCAGGCGTAGCTGTAGGGGGCGGTGCCGCCCGATGGCGTCACGCTGATCTCGCCATCACTGCCCTGCCAGCTGCTCACGTTGAAGCCGTTGGCGTACTCCTGCACGAGGCTGTCGACGGTGATCGTCGCTCCTTCGTTCACGGTGAAGCTGTTGCTCCAGGTGCATCCGTTCGCGTCGGTCACTTCCACCGCATAGCTGCCGGGAACGAGGTCCGTGAGGTCTTCGTTGTTCACGCCATTGCTCCAATCAAAGCTGAAGGGGGCGGTGCCGTTCAACACGCTCAGGTCGATCGAGCCATCGGCCGCGCCGCCGCACACCAGGTCGCTCACGACGGCCTCGGCTTCGAGGCCGGGCGTTCCGTTCACCTCCACGGCGAGGTATTGCTGGCATCCGTTCGCGTCGGTCACGGTCACCGCATAGGTGCCGGCGCCAAGGCCGCCGAGGTCCTCGGTGGGTTCGCCCGTCGTCCACTCGATCCAATGGGGCCCGATGCCCCCGCTGATGGTGAGGTCGATCGATCCATCGTCCGATCCGCATGAAGCGTCGCTGCTGGTCGCGCCCAGCGCCAGGGCCGGCGGTGCGATCAGGTCGAGGCATTGCTCCACGTAGCACCCGTTGGCGTCGGTCACCTCCAGGCAGTAGCTGCCCGCCACCAGGCCGTTGATCGAAGCGTTGTTGCTGGCGAAACCGCCGGGTCCCGTCCACAGGAGCGTATAGCCCGGCGTGCCGCCATCGACCACGACGTTCATGCTGCCATCGCTCGCTCCGGCGCAAGACACGTTCACGCCACCGCTGTATGCGAAGGGGTCGATCACGGGCAGGAGCGCCTGCGGCCCGGTGACCTCCACCGGCAGCGTGAGCGCGCAGCCGTTCACGTCGGTGATGGTCACGACGTAGCTGCCGGCGAAGAGGCTGTCGATCACCGCGGCGTTCGAGGCGAAGCCGCCCGGACCGCTCCATGCGTAGGTGAAGCCGCCGTTGCCACCCATGGCGTCGAGCGCGATGCTGCCGTCGTAGCTGTTGTCGCAGCTGGTGTTCCAGCCGTTGAAGTCGGAGAGCGTCGCCGTGGCGCCGATGGGCGTGGTGGGTTGGGTGAGCGTGATGCTGGTGCTCCATGCGCACAGGTTCGCGTCGGTGATCACCAGGTCCCAGGTGCCGGCGGCGGCGTTCGCGATGTCCTCGGTGTAGTAGGCCGTGCTGTCGGGCGCGCGCCAGTCGAAGGTGTAGGGTGCCATGCCGCCGGAGGGCGTCAGGTCGATCGCACCATCGGCGGCGCCGAAGCAGCTCACGTTGGTGCCGCTCGGAAAGAGCAGGGCATCGAGCGCGCCACCCAGGGGGGCCGCGGGGCCCACCAGCGTGATCGTGGTGTCGAACGCGCAGCCGTTGATGTCGGTGATGGCGATGGTATAGTCGCCTTCGACCAGTCCGGTCAGGTAGGTGTCGCTTGATGCATATCCTCCCGGCCCGCTCCAGCTGAAGTCGATCGGCGCGGTGCCGCCGGCGATGGTCACGCCGATCACGCCGGAGCTGTCGCCCGCGCAGGCGATGTTCAAGCCGTTGTAGTAGCTCACGAAGGTGCTCAGGCCGAAGGGCGCACTGGCCGCGATGGTTGCGGTCGATTGTGTGCCGCACCCTCCGGCGTCGGTGACCGTCACGACGTAGTCACCGGCGGACAGCGCGGAGAGGTCTTCGCTGGTGCTGGTGAAGCCGCCCGGCCCCGTCCAGTTGATGACGAAGGGCGACACGCCGCCGCTCACCGTCAGGTCGATCGCGCCATCGTCGAGGCCGTCGCAAACGTTGCCGCTCACGGCCAGGGAGAGCGCCAGGTCCGTGGCCTGGTCAAGCGTGTAGCTCGTTCCGAGGGTGCAGCCGTTCACGTCGGTCACCACCAGGTCGTAGGTGCCCGCGGGCAGGCCGGTGAGGTCTTCGCTCAGCGAGGCGAAACCGCCCGTTCCGGTCCAGTCGAAGATGTAGGGTGCGTTGCCGCCGGTCACCGTCACGTCGATCGATCCATCGTTGCCGGAGCAACCCACTTCGTATCCGTTGCCCGCGTCGCTCACCACCGCGCTCATGTCGAGCAGGGTGGGCTCATCCAGGATCACCGTCGCGGTCGCCGTGCAACCCGCCGAGTCGGTCACGGCCAGTGTGTACGCGCCGGCCCCAACGGACGTGAGGTCTTCGCTGGTGCTGGTGAAGCCGCCGGGACCGGTCCAGAGGAAGGTCCAGGGGGTCGTGCCGCCGCTCACGGTGGCGTCGACCGTGCCGCTCAGGTCGCCGTTGCAATCGATCGCGTAGCCGCCGCTGTATTGCGAGGGCACCAGCACCACACCGATCGGCACGGGGCCGATGAGGGTGATGCTCGCGCCGTAGGGGCACGCGTTCGCGTCGGTGACCGTCACGTTGTAGGTGCCGGCTTCAAGGCCGCTGAGGTCTTCATCGTTGGATGCGAACCCGTTGGGACCCGTCCAGAAGATGTTGTAGAGCAGCGCGCCGCCGGAGAGGGTCATGTCGATGCTCCCGTCGTTCTCCCCGTCGCAGCTCACGTTGCCGCCGCCGGGGTGGATCGCTGCCGAGAGGTCGATGTCGATCGGGTCGGGTTCGGTCATCGTCATGCTGTCGGATGCCGTGCATCCCACCGCGTCGGTGACGTTGATCGCGTAGGTGCCCGCCACCAGGCCGGTGATGTCCTCGGCGATCGAGATGAAGCCGTTGGGTCCGGACCATGCGATCGAGTACGGTGCCACGCCGCCCTGGACGATCGCGTCGATGCTGCCATCGGCGCTGCCCACGCAGCCCACGTTGGCGCCGCCGAAGAACTGGGAGGCGATCAGGCCGACGTTGATCGGCGTGGGAGCGGTCACCACGTAGCTGAACAGTTCCACGCAACCGTTGGCATCGGTCACCGCCAGGTCGTACGGGCCGGGTGCCACGCCGCTGATGTCGCCATAGATCGAACTGAAACCGCCCGGACCGCTCCAGGCATAGTAGTAAGGGGGTGTGCCACCGGTGGTGGTCACGTCGATGGCGCCATCGCTCGCCTGGGAGCAGCTCACGCCGTAGCCTCCGGGATGCACCAGCACGTTGGCGCTCACGTTGATGTTGCCCGGCTGGTTCACCTCGAAGCTCTGGGTGTGGGTGCAGCCGTTCGCATCGGTGATCACCACGTTGTAGATCCCGGAGAAGAGGCTCGTGAGGTCCTCGGTGGTGGCATTGTATCCACCCGGGCCCGTCCAGGAGAAGCCGTACGGAGCCACGCCGCCGCCCGCGGTCAGGTCGATCGCGCCATCGTCGTTGCCATTGCAGGAGGCCGGAGCCACGATCGCCGCGGCGGCGATGGCGGGTGGCGCGGCCAGCGTGAAGCCGGTCGCCGCGCCGCACCCGTTCATGTCGGTCACGGTCACGTCGTAGGTGCCGGCCTCGAGACCGTTGATGTCTTCGGAGGTGCTCACGAAGGCGTTCGGACCGGTCCATTGCCAGGTGTAGTTGCCCGCGCCGCCGGTCGAGGTCAGGTCAATGCTTCCATCGGATCCACCGTTGCAGCCCACTTCATATCCGTTGATCAGGGAGGTGGTGCCGCTCGCGTTGATCGGCGGGGGTTCGGTGAGCGTCACGCCCACGGTGGCCTCGCAGCCCGCCGCGTCGGTGATGGTGGCGGCATAGGCGCCGGCCATCAGCGCGCCGATGTCCTCGGTGCTGCCGGTGTAGCCACCCGGACCGGTCCAGTCCACGGCGTATGGCGCCAGCCCGCCGCTGATGGCCAGGTCGATGGAGCCGTTGCTTCCGCCGTTGCAGGCCACCGCGTCTCCGCTGTTGTACTGGCTTGTGCTCACGCTCACGCTGATGCCCGCGGGTTCCGCCAGGGTCGTGGTGGCCGGGGTGCTGCAGCCGTTCACGTCCCACACGGTCAGCACATAGGTGCCGGGTGCCAGCCCGCTGATGTCCTCGGTGGTGGCGCTGAACCCTCCGGGGCCGGTCCATGCGAACACGAAGCCCGGTGTGCCGCCGGTGATCTGCGCATCGATCGCCCCGTCGCTCACCCCGTTGCAGCTGATGTTGCCACCACCGGGGTAGGTCGATGCGATGAGCATCGTCGTGAGGTCGGCGGGCGCGATGAGCGTGTATTGCGCCAGGGTGCTGCACCCGTTCGCATCGATGAGGGTGAGGTCGTAGGATCCCGCGGAAAGGCCGCTGATGTCCTCGTTGTTCGAGGCGAAGCCGCCCGGCCCGGTCCATTGATAGGTGTATGGGGATGTTCCGCCGTTCACGCTCACGTCGATCGCGCCATCGCTGCCGCCGGCGCAGCTCACGTTGCTCCCCCCCGCGTAGGAACCGATCGTGGCGTTGATGGTGAACAAGCCCGGCTCGTTCACGTCAAAGGAGAACGCGGCCGTGCAGCCGTTCGCATCGGTCACGGTCACGATGTACACGCCGGCCGCGATGCCGCTGATGTCCTCGTTGTTCGAGGCGAAGCCGCCCGGCCCGCTCCATGCATAGGCGTATGGTGCGATGCCGTTGGTCACGCTCACGTCCACCGCGCCATTGCTCGCTCCGGAACAGGCGGCCGTGGTGATGCCCGCCGTCGCGCTCATGGGCGCCGGTGCATCCAGGGTGATCGAAGCGGTGGCCGTGCAGCCGTTGTAGTCGGTCACCAGCAGGTCGTAGGTGCCCTCCTCCAGGCTGAAGATGTCCTCGGTGGCGGCGGAGAAACCGTTCGGTCCGGTCCAGGCCGTGGAATAGTTCGGGGATCCACCGGTGATCGTCACGTCGATCCCTCCATCGTTCGCACCCGGACAGCTCACCTCCGCGCCGTTGTACAGCGTGGTGGAGGCACCGGTGGCCAGCGGAGCAACAGGGCCGTCGATCACCACGGGGAATTGCTTCGGCGTGTCGCAGCCATTGTCGTCGGTCACTGTCACCAGGTACAGGCCGGGAGCCAGACCGGTGGCGGTGATGCCGTATTGAGGCGGTGTCGTGTTCCATTCGATCGTCCACGCGCCGCTGCCACCGCCCACTTCAAGGGTCGCCCAGCCATCCGAGGCACCGAAGCAGCTCACGTCCTGGTAGCTTTCCACGAAGGCCCAGACGCCCACCACCGGTTGGGTCACCGTCACGTTGATCGCCGTGCTGCAACCGAGGGCATCGGTGGCGGTCACCGTGTGGCTGCCGGCGGAAAGCCCGGTGGCGGAGGCCCCGCTTTGCGGCGGGGTGGTGTTCCACACGTAGCTGTATGGAGCCTGCCCGCCCGTGGCATCGACCGTTGCCCCACCACTGTCGTCATCATAGCAGAGCACGTTCACGACATCCACCACGTTGATCGCCAGCGGCGATGCGGGACCGTCGATGGTCACGATCACGTCGGCCGTGCAGCCATCGCCGTCCGTCACCGTGGCGGTGTAGGTGCCGGCGGTGAGGCTCGAGGCCGTGGCGTCGTTCTGCACGGGCACCGTGTTCCATGAATAGGAGTAGGGAGCGTTGCCGCCGGCTGCGACCACCGTGGCCTGGCCATTGGCCGTGCCGAAGCAGGTCTGGGCCGTGGTGCCGACCACGGCGATCGAGAGACCCGATGGCGAAGTGATGTTCACCATCGCGCTGGCGGTGCATCCGCTGGCATCCGTGGCGGTCACCGTGTAGGATCCGGCATCCACGCCACCGAGCGTTGCGGAGGCCTGCACGGGAAATGAGTTCCAGCTGTAGCTGTAGGGTCCGGTGCCGCCCGTGGCGGAAGCCATGGCGCCTCCGTTGCTCAGCCCGCAGGTGGCCTGCGCGATCCCGCCGATGCTCACGCCGAGCACGGCGGAGGGTTGGATGATCGTGGCGTCGACCGTCGTGGCGCAGCCGTTGGCATCGGTCACCGTGCAGGTCCAGGTGCCGGCGAAGAGGCCCGTGGCGGTCGCGCTCGATTGAACCGGTGAGGTGTTCCAGGCATGGGTATAGGGCGCGGTGCCGTTCAAGGCGGTCGCGGTGGCCGATCCGCTGGCGTTGCCGAAGCAGTCCACGTCGGTCTGCGAGGTGATCGAAGCGATCAACGCGGCGGCGGGTTGCGTGATCGTCACGCTCTGCGTCGTCGTACAGCCGTTGGCATCGGTGGTCGTGCATGCGTAACTGCCCGCCGCGAGGCCCGTGGCGATGGCGCCGTTCTGCACGGGGGTCGTGTTCCAGACGTGGGCGTAGGGCGGTGTCCCTCCCGAGGCGCTCACGGTCGCGCTGCCGTTCGCGTTGCCGAAGCAATCCACGTTGGTGAGCGGACCGGCCGTGGCCGCGAGCGGGGCGGCCGGCTGGGTGATCACCACGGCCACCGTGGTGACGGCGCCGTTGCCATCGGTCACCGTGCAGGTCCAGGCGCCCGCGGCGAGGCCGGTCGCCACCTGTCCGGTCTGCACCGGCGTGGTGTTCCAGGCATACGCGTACGGCGGGTTCCCTCCGCCGGCGTCGGCCGTGGCGCTGCCGGTGCTTTCGCCGAAGCAGGCCACGTTCGTTTGCGCATCGATCGTCGCGGTGAGCGCCGATCCCGGCTGGGTGATGGTCGCGCTGATGGTGATGGTGCAGCCGTTCGCGTCGGTCACCGTCACCGTGTAGGTGCCGGCGGCCAGCCCGGAGGCCGTCGCGGTCGTCTGTCCGTTGCTCCAGAGGTACGCGTAGGGCGGAGTACCGCCGCTGGCCGTGATGGTCGCGCTGCCGGTGCTCTGGCCGTAGATCAGGACGTTCGTTTGCGAGCTGATCATGCCGCTCAGCGCCGCGACGGGCTGGCTGATCGTGACGGCCACCAGGGTCGGACAACCGTTGGCATCGGTGATGGCGCAGGTGTAACCGCCCGCCGCGAGCCCCGTCGCGGTGGCGGTGGATTGGATGGGGGAACTGTTCCAGGACCAGGTGTAAGGCGCGGAACCTCCGCTCGCGTTCACCGTGGCGCTGCCGGTGCTGTTGCCGTGGCAGCTCACGTCGGTCTGTGCGCCCACCGATGCGCTGAGCGCCGCCACGGGCTGGGTGATCGTCACGATCGCGACGGTGGTGCAGCCGTTCGCATCGGTGATCGTGCAGGTGTAAGTACCCGCCGCCAGGCTCGTGGCCGTGGCCCCGATCTGCACCGGCGTGGTGTTCCAGCTGCTCGAATAGGGCGCGGTGCCTCCGATGATGTTCACCGTGGCGCCGCCCGTGCTGTTGCCGAAGCAGTCCACGTTGGTCTGTGATCCGATCGACGCGCTGAGCGCGGCGGCCGGCTGGGTGATGGCCACGCTCGCGGTGGTCGTGCAACCGTTGGCATCGGTGACCGTGCAGGTGTAGCTGCCGGCCGCAAGACCGCTCGCGGTGGCCGTGGTCTGCACCGGGGACGAGTTCCAGGAATAGGCATAGGGCCCGGTGCCGTTGCCGGCCTCGGCCGTCGCGCTGCCGGTGCTGCCGCCAAAGCAGAGCACGTTGGTCTGCGTGGTGATCGATGCGGTGAGCGCGGCCGTGGGCTGGGTGATGGTCACGTTCACCGTGGTGATGCACAGGTTCACATCGGTGATGGTGCAGGTGTAGCCGCCGGCGGCCAGGCCCGTGGCGGTGGCCGAGGTTTGCGCGGGTGAGGTGCTCCAGGAGTACGTGTAAGGTCCGGTGCCTCCGCTCGCCGTGGCCGTCGCGGAACCGGTGGTGTTGCCGAAGCAGGGCACATTGGTCTGCGCGAAGAGGCTGCCGGCCAGAGGCGAGGCAGGTTGCGTGATCGTCACGTTCCGCGTCACGACGCAGCCGTTCGCATCGGTCACCGTGGCCGTCCAGGTGCCGGCGGGCAGGTTGATGGCGCTGGTGCCGTTCTGCACCGGCGTGGTGTTCCACGACGTGGAGTACGGCGGCGTGCCACCGCTGATGGCGATCGATGCGCTGCCCGTGCTGTTGCCGAAGCAGAGCACGTTTACCTGGGAGGTGAGGTTGGTGGTGAGCGCCACGGTCGGGCCGCCGATGTTCGCGGTGGCCGTGGCGGTGCAGGTGTAGCCATCGGTCACCGTCACGGTGTGGGAGCCGGGCGCGAGACCGGTCGCGGTGGAGGTGTTCTGCGCGGGGGTGGTGTTCCAGGCGTAGCTGTAAGGGGGAATGCCGCCCG
The DNA here is from genome assembly GCA_964394425.1 of uncultured Chryseobacterium sp. Lineage (GTDB taxonomy): Bacteria > Bacteroidota > Bacteroidia > Flavobacteriales_F > PHOS-HE28 > PHOS-HE28. Next base: position 30,101 of record CAYMXP010000018.1, read on the forward strand.
ATGCGGTCGCGGTCGCCGAGCCATTGTTGGCGTTGAAGCAATCCACCGCGGACACGCCGGAGATCGAGGCGATCACCTGCGTGGCCTGGATCAAGTTGCTGGTCGCGCCGGCCGTGCAGCCGTTCGCGTCGACGACGCTGATGGTGTAGGCGCCCGCATACAGGCCGTTGAGGTCAACGCTCGACGAGGTGTAGCCGCCCGGCCCGGTCCAGCCGGCCGTGTAGGGTCCGGTGCCGCCGGCGATCGTCGCGTCGATGGCGCCGTCGTTCCCGCCGAAGCAGCTGATGTTCTGTCCGAAGGGAAGCAGCGCCGGCGTGAGCGACACGCCCAGCACGGCCGGAGCGATCACGTTGTAGCTCGCCGAGCGCGTGCAGGCGGCGTCGGTCACCGTCACCGTGTACGTGCCGGGTGCGAGGTTGCTGATGTCCTGGGATGAAGCCGTGAAGCCTCCCGGCCCCGTCCAGGAATAGGCGTAAGGCGCCACGCCATTGTTCGCGCTCAGGTTGATCGCCCCATTGGTGTTGCCGCTGCACAGCGGTTGCGTCACCGTCGCGCTCAACGACAGGTCGCTCACGCGCACCAGGCGGTCCACGATGCGCGAACAATTCGCATCGGTGATCGTGACGGTGTAGGTCGTGGTGGCGGCCGGCGAGGCGATGGGATCGGGGCAGGTGGTGCAGGACAATCCGGCGGCCGGGCTCCAGCTGTAGCTGGTCCCGCCGGTGGAGGTGAACGGCCATGATCCGCCCGCGCAGATCGTACCTCCCGCCGATACGGTCGCGAAGAGCGTGTCGATGATGTTGAAGCCGATCGTGTCCAGGTAGCTGCCCGGACAGAGCGGGTTGCCCAGCACCACGTCGATAGTCTCGGTGCCCTCGGGCAGCACGTCGAAGAGCGGGTCCACCGGCAGCATCACGCTGGTCTGGTTGGCCGGGATGGTGATGAAGTGCGCCACCAGCGGGTCGGTGCTTCCGATCGCCGTGTAGTCGGTGCCGTTGATGGCGGTGCCTTGCAGGTAGTACTGGAGGGTGAGCGGCAGGGGCGTGGGCAGCGCGCGTTCGAAGCGCACCCAGCCGTTGTTGCAGGCTTCGATCAGATCCGGACCGCCGCTGAAGGTCAGGGTGGACATGGTGACCGGATCGCTCTGCACGCGGTCGATGAACACACCCGAATCGAATTTGCGGTCGCTGGCATCGGCCAGCACCAGCTTCAGGTGGTAGGTCTGGCAGGCTTGCACCGCGCTCTGGGCGAACAGGTTCTGCGTGAAGCCGTCGTAGGCCACGTCGGCGCCGCCGGCATTGTAGAAATAGTAGGAGGAGTTCGAGCCCGCGTTCACGTTGTTGATCGTGACCGGCGTGGCCGTGTTGGGCACCAGGGCGATGTTGTGCTCGCTTCCCGCGCCGGGGTCCCCCACGATGCCCGGCCCGCTGATGAAGAAGCCGAACACGTCGTTGTACTGCGATCCCACCCACTCGTTGTATTCCTCCGAGGCGAACACGAAATCGAACTTCAGCGTGTCGCCATAGGGGATGATGTCGAACTCGAACTTGCAGGCGTCGTAGGTGGTGCGGCCCGTCACGTTGTTCAGCAGCGGATCGCCCGGCGTGCCCGCCTGGAAGGTGGTGTTGCCGGCGGTGTTGGGTCCGGGCGCGTCGGTGATGCGGCCCGAGGTGAGGATCACCCCCTGGTCCACCGGCCCGAACTGCGTGCCGCTGTAGGCGAATTCACCATACCCCTGCGCGTGGCAGGTGATCACCGGGTTGCTGATCGAGACGCCGGGACCGGTGATGCCGGCGGCCAGCTGCTGCAGGTTGGATTGCGGGGAAACGGTGAGCTGCGCGGTGGCCTGCGTGCCGGCGAGGATCAGGACGATCCCCGTCAGTACGCGCGTCGCGACCCTGTGCGTGATGCAGGTCGATCCGTTCATTGGCCCCGGGTGTTGGCGCACAGTGCTTCCAGGTCGGCATCGGACGACGCCATCGCGGTGATGTGGCGAGATCCCGCATGCGCCGTGACCACGTCACGCGCCGGGTCGACCTGCCGCGCGTGGGCGACCGCCTCGATCACCAGGATGCCCGCCGGAACGCAGGCGTAGCGGATGCGGAAGGTGTTGCTGACGGCCAGGTCCAGGGCGATGGCATCGCGCATTTCGCCGGTCAATCCGTCCACGTGCAAGGCCAGGCGACCGTCAGGGTCGTCCTGTGCCGCGATCCTCGGAGCTGTCATCGCCACGGCGGCAAAGGCCATGGCTTTCACCAGGTAGTGCATTGTCCGTTCGTTCGGATCCGGTGGATGGGGGAGCACCCTCCCAACGGATCGCGCGCTTATACCGGACGAACGGCGAATAGGTTCCGACCAGGACAGGGACCGGACGGACGACCGGCCGGATCGCGGCCGGCGATGCCTATCGGATGCGCTGGGCGGATGCGGCGTGGAGCACGATCCCCGCCGCCACGCTCACGTTGAGCGAGCCGATGGCCCCGGCCATGGCGATGCGCACCCGCGCGGAAGCCAGTCGCTCGACCGCCTGGGAGATCCCTTCTCCTTCGGCACCCAGTACGATCACCAAGGGGCCGGACAGGTCGGCCTGGGAAAGTTCGCTTTCCCCCTTTTCCGTGCAAGCCACCACGCGCAGGCCGTGTTCGGTGCAGCGCTGGATGCCGCTCGCCAACGTGGTGACGCGGCACACGGGCAGGCGCAACAATGCGCCCGAGCTGCTCTTCACGGCATCGCTCCCCAGCTGGGCGCTTCCCTGCCGGGGCACCAGCAGCGCCTGGGCGCCGAAGCATTCGGCGCTGCGGGCGATGGCGCCCATGTTGCGCACGTCGGTGACCCCATCGAGGGCCACGATCAGGGGGGCCATGCCGTGGTCGTAGGCGGTCGCGATCACGCCGTCCAGGTCCTGTTCCTCCACCGCGCACAACAGGGCGATCACGCCCTGGTGTTCGGCGTTGGTGAGGCGGTCGAGCTTTTCCACGGGAACGGGCTGCCAATGCACGCCGCGCTCCAGGGCCAGTGAGCGGATCTCGCGGATCCCCTCGCCACCGGCCTCGCGGCGGATCAGCAGCCGCTCGATGTTGCGGCCCGCGCGCAGGGCCTCGATCACCGGCCGCACGCCGCACACCAGTTCATCCTTCTTCATGCTTCAGTTCTGGTACACGCGGCCGTTGCGCCAGCTTTCCACGTTGCGGTACCAGGCCCCCTTGTACACCGGGTCGCGCTCCAGCACCAGGTCGTTGTCGGTGAAGGGGTCATCGCGCTTCACGAAGGTGAAGCTCAGGCTCATCAGGTTGGTCTCCTCCCCGTACACCCAGGTCTCGCTGCGTTCGCTCTTATGCACCATGCCGGGCGTGCCGAAGATGATGTGTACCAGGCCGCGGTCGGTCTTCCATCCTTCGGTGTGGCTGGTGAAGTGGCGGTTGGCGTTCTCCACGCGCGTGAAATACGTGCGGATGGCATCGCGCGCCCGGTCGCGCTCGCCGGCGGCATCCAGCCAGAAGCGCTCGATGGCCTTGCGCTTGTCGGGGCTGGCGGTGATGCCGTCGAATTCCTGCATGCTGGTGATGTAGCGCATCGGCGGCAGCATGTCGGCACTGGTGCGCACCTCGGGGTAGGCATCGTTCAGGGAGAAGATCGTGTAGCCCGTCCCGCCGGTGCGGTCCACGCGCAGGTGCAGGAAGCCGCTTGGCGGGAGGTTCACCGTGAAGCGCCCTTGATCATCCACCATGACCAGGAACGTGCTGTCGGGGGTCGTGTCCATCGCCGGCGCGTCCTTCAGCGAGAAGACCGGTGCGGGCAGGTCAGATCGATGGTCGTGCCAGCCGCCGAAGAGCGTGTCGCCGGCGTATTGCTCGCATTGCACGATCACCGTGGCGGGGCCGGCCAGGTGGTCATCGAACAACGGCAGCCCGGTGGCCGGGCTCAACGGCAGGAAATTCTGGCGGTGCCCCGGTTCGCCCCGGTCGATCTTGATGGCCACCGAGGCATCGGTCTCCCGGTTGAGGTCGTGGGCGGTGATGCGCAGCACGAAGCTGTTCCGGTCGTTGCGCCGCATGTCCATGCTGCCGTAGAGGTCCTTTTCCTCCGAGGGATCGTCGGTCTGGTCGCGCACCAGGGTGCTGGCGCTGTCGATCAGCTCGCGTGCTCCCCAGTCGTCGAACGCTTCGTAAGTGATGCGCACCGCGGCGCGATACGGCGTGCCGCCCCCGCTGCCCTTGTAAAGCAGATCGCGCGTGCGCAGCTTGAAGTAGATCAGCGATCGATCGGGTGCGGCATGGTACACGCGCGCCTGCAGCCGCAGGTCCGTGGTGCCGGGGCCATAGGAGTAGCCCAGTTCATCGCTCGCCGTGGGCGCGGTGGAGCCACAGGCGCCGAGCAGCAACGCGGTCGTCATCGCACCGATCGCCGTTCTCATGCCCGGGTGGGTTGTTCCTCTTCGCGGGCCCGTTCCAGCAAGGCGGGCTGGATCGTCTTGTTGGTCCTGGCCCCGAGCTTTTTGAGCATTTCCACCTGCCGCACCAGGTTCCCGCGGCCTTCGCTGAGCTTGTTCATCGCATCCGCGTATCCGCGCTTGGCGCCGTCCATCTGCTGTCCCACCTTGATCATGTCCTCGGTGAAACCCACGAACTTCTCATAGAGCTCGCCCGCGCGATCCACGATCAACTGGTGATCGCGCGCGATGCGCTCGGTCTTCCAAACGCTGTGGAACAGGCGCAGGCTGGCCAGCAGGGTGGAATGGGTCACGATGAACACGCGCTGCTCGATGGCCTCCCGGGCGATCTCGCGCGAGGTGGCCTGCGCAAGGTGGAAGGCGGCCTCGATCGGCACGAACATCAGGACGAAGTCGGGCGAGGTGATCCCGTACAACCTTGAATAATCCTTCTTTTCAAGGCCCTTCACGTGGGCCCGCATGCTCTCGGCGTGCGCCCTGGCCAGGCGCTCCCGTTCGCCTTCGTCGGTGCTGGCCACGTGCCGCTCGTAGTGCGTGAGGGAAACCTTCGCGTCGATCACGATGCATCGGCCCCCCGGAAGTTTCACCACCGCATCGGGACGAAGGCGGGATCCATCGTCGAGGGTGGTGCTTTGTTGGAGGATGTATTCCTCGCCGTTCTCAAGCCCGCTGTTCTTCAGCAGGTGTTCCAGCACCATTTCACCCCAGTCGCCCTGCGTCTTGCTGTCGCCTTTCAGCGCACGCGTGAGGTTGTCAGCATCCTTCGAAAGCCTCTGGTTCTGCTCCACCAGGCGCATGATCTCGTTCTTCAATGCGAAGCGCTCGCGGCCCTCCTTTTCATAAGCCTCCTCGACCTTCCGCTTGAAATCATTGATCCGCTCGTTGAGGGGTTTCAACAGCAGGTCCAGCTTTTCGTGCTGTTCCCGGCCAAGCTGCCGACCCTTGGTTTCCAGCAGTTCATTGGCGATCAGCTTGAACTGTTCGGTCATGCGCTGGTGCAGCTGCTCGGTCTCCTGCTTCTGCTGGAGCAGCTTGTCGTTCAGCCCGCTGTTGCGTTCGCGTTCGCCGGCGAGCTGCGTGCTGAGGCTCACCACCTCCGCCTCCTTGGCCGCCCGTTCGTCGCGCAGCATGGAAAATGACGCATCGCCCTTGGCGCGCGACCACCACAGCGTGGCCACGGCACCCGCGATCAAGCCGATGAGCAGACCGAGCACCAGTTCCATGTCACGAAGGTAACGGCGGTCGGAGGCTCAGTTGTCCAGGATCACCACCAGCGCACCGATGGGCACCCGGTCGAACAGTTCGATCACGTCGGCATCGCGCATGCGGATGCAACCGCGTGAGGCGGGGCGACCCAGCGAGGTTTCGTCCGGCGTGCCGTGGATGTAGATCGCCCGGTCGTGGCTGTCCACCGCGCCGCCCTGGTTCACCCCGGGCTCCAGACCTCCAAGCCAGAGGATGCGCGCGGTGATGGGATCCTCCTCGGGTGCCGGTCCGGTGGCCAGATCCCCGGTGAACCGCCGCTCACGCAGGATGCCGCCGGCGGGCACCCCCTGGCCGATCTTCTCCTCCACCTGGTGCAGGCCCAGCGGGGTGCGGTAGCTGTCCTGTTCGGCGCCCAGGCCGGCCCGGGCCGTGGACACCGGATAGCCGGCGATCATGGCGCCGGCCCGCACGTGGTACATCGCCTGGCGCCACACGGAAACGTAGAGAACATCGCCGCCCAGATCCTCGCCCGGATAGCGCACATGCAGGTATTCGAGCAGCATGTCGGCGAGGTCCTGGCGGGCAACGACGGGACCGCCGCCCTGGGCCCGGGTGGCGAAGGCCATCGCGACGCCAAGGAGCAGGGGCCACGCGCGCATCGCTCAGAACAGGCTGGAGAAACCGAAATGCACCTTGCCTTCGCGCATCGCGATGGGGTTGTCGAACTGCCGGCCCAACGCGTAAGTGAGGCTGAAGATCCCCGCCTTGGTCTCGAAGCTGGTGCCCACGCCGAAGCCCAGAGGCGCATCGGTGAGGAGCGCCTCGCGGCTCTGGTCCTCCCACCAGCCCTGGTCCACGAAGACGAAGGCGTTGGAGTTCTCCTCGAGAATGAACCGGAGTTCCGCCGTGCTGATGGCATAGGACGAGCAATAGATCGAGGCTTCATCCACCCCGCGCATGCCCTTGATGCCGCCGATGCGGAACAGTTCGTTGGCGAAAAGCAGTTCGTTCACCATCGATCCGCCCTGCACCACCAGGCGCAGGGTGCCACGGCCGCCCAGCGGCAGATGCCCCACCGCACGGCCGTTCACCTCGTACTGCGTGGTCCGCACCGGATCCGGCTGGTCCTCTTCTCCGGCGATCGCCGTGGTGCTCTCCTTGCGCCCCACCGATCCCTCCGCCTGGATGCCGATGCCCTCGCGCGGGTTGTACCGGTAGTCGAAGCGTTCGCGCTCGATGCCCAGGCCGTAGGAGAGCAGCTTCACGTCCGCAAGGTCCTGCTGGAACCGTGCATCGCCGAGGCGACGGGAGGACTTGTTGTTCACGAAGATGCTGCCGCGGTCGTTGCGGCCGAAAAGGTATTCGATGGCCGCGCGCGCGTTCACCTCGATGAAGGTGGTGTCGCGCTTGAAGAGCTTCAGGCTCAGGTCCGTGCCGAAGGGCGTACGGAAGAGATAGGGCAGGTTCAGGCGTACCTTGAGGTCCTGCGTCTTGTCCTGCAGGCTGCGCCAGTTCAGGTCGATGGCCTCGCCCCGCCGCAGCGCGTTGCGCAGGCGCAGTTCCACGTCGCCGGTGAAGTTCACCCTGCCGCTGCTGTCGGGCAGCACGCCCAGGATGCCGTTGATCGAACTGGCTTTCCTGGCGTCCAGGAACAGGTAGAGCTTGGTGCGCTCGGGGGTGAAGCGCACGTAGGGTCGCTGGCGCTGGGTGATGAAGGGAAGCTCCTTGAGCCGTTGTTCGGCCTGGGCGATGAGCTGCGCATTGAAGGGGTCGCCGGGCCGTATGCCGATCTGGCCATGCAGGTAACGCTCGCTGATGCGCGCATCGCCCTTCACCACGACGCTGTCCACGCGCACGAAGGGTCCACGGTCCAGGCGCACCGATGCGCTGAGCCCGCCATCCACCATGCGCACGCTGTCCAGGCCCACCGAAGCGAAGGGGAAGCCGCTGTTCTCGCTGCGATCGAGCAGCTCCTCGAAAAGCCCGGCGACCTGTGAAGGGGTCACGGGCCGGTCGTTGAAGTACCGTTCCCGGAAGCGTGCTTCGCTGGCGATCGCCTGGTCCACACCGCCGGCGCTCAAGCGCGCCCAGCGATACTCCGGACCCAGATGAAGGGTGCAGCGCATGAGCGCGCTGTCACCCAGGCAGGTGTCGATCGACGCTTCGAGGTGACCGCGCTCCACCAGGTCCGTGATGATGTCCTCCAGGCGCTCGTCGATCGATGCCGGGCCGTCGAGGCGATGCTCGTTCTCCATGCCTTTGGGCAGCGGTCCGTCCGCGTCCAGGACCAATACGTGGTCCTGCGCGATCACCAGCACCGTGAACGCGCAAGCCGCACCGGTGGCGAACAACCGCGCGATCATGGCAGGGACCAGTCGATCGGTCGCAGGCCCCGCGCCACCAGCAGCTCGTTCGCCGTGGAGAAATGGCCGCATCCGATGAAGCCCTTGTGCGCCGAAAGCGGCGAAGGATGCGGCGCCTTCAACACGTAATGCCGGTCGGGGTCGATCAGCGACCCCTTGGCCTGGGCGAAGCGCCCCCACAACATGAAGACCAGACCCTCGCGCTCGCGGGCCAGGGTGCGGATGGCCGCGTCGGTGAAGGTCTCCCAGCCACGACCCTGGTGCGATCCAGCATGGTTGGCGCGCACGGTGAGGGTGGCGTTCAGCAGAAGCACGCCTTGGGCGGCCCAAGGGGAAAGGTCGCCGCTGCCGGGTGTCTTGATGCCAGGGTCGCGCCTGAGTTCGGCGAAGATGTTCAGCAGCGAGGGCGGGGGCGGAACGCCTGCCGGCACCGAGAAACAGAGGCCGTGGGCCTGGCCCGGGCCATGGTAGGGGTCCTGCCCCAGCACCACCACCTTCACCCGGTCGAACGGGGTGGCGTTGAACGCATGGAAGATGTCGCGTCCACGGGGATAGACGGCATGCCTGGTCCGTTCCTCCACGAGAAAGTGCTTCAACGCGAGGAAGTAGGGCTGCTGGAATTCCTCCCGCAACCGTCCCAGCCAACCCGGCTCAATATCGGGCCGGATGACCGCGTTGATGACCTCAGTGGCCCCGCTCATGCGCGAAAGATCGACAACCCGGTGGTTGAAACATTTGATCGGAACACTTGTATAAAGGGCTACTTTTGAAACCTCTTCGAGCGACATGCATCCCTTGAACGGATAACGAACGAACGATGAAAAAGCTGCTCATGGTGCTGGTCCTGCTGATGACGGCCTCCGCGCTGTTCACGGCGTGCAGCACGACCCATTCCTGTCCGGCCTATGGAAAGGTGCATAAGACGGTGACCGAGCAGCCCGGTTGACCGGCACCCCAACACGATCCTTGAGCCCCGCCCTTCCGGCGGGGCTTCCTTTTTTTCAGCGGTAGGTGAAATGCACCTCCTGCTCGATCTCCGGGCTCAGGCTCAAGGCCACCGGACAGGTGCGTGCCGCGTGCTCAAGCACGGCCCGGTCGCGCTCGCCCAGGCCGGATCCCTCCAATTCAAGATGCACCTCCACGCGCGCCACCCGCCGGGGCTGCGGATGCATGTGTTTCACCACCCGGGCTGTCAGGTCCTTGAGGTCCAGCTTGCGTTCCCGTGCGGCGATGCCCATGAGGGTCATCATGCATGCCCCAAGCGAGGTGCATAGCAGGTCCGTGGGGGAGAAGGCTTCGCCGCGGCCTTTGTTGTCCGGTGGTGCATCGGTGATGATCACCTGGCCGCTGCGCGCATGCACGGCTTCATTGCGCAGTTCGCCGAGGTAGCGGAGGCGTGCGGTATCCATGGTTAGCACCGCAAGGTAGGACCGTGCCGTCGTAGCTTTGATCGGTTTTCCGGGTTCCTCTCATGCGGGTCGTTCCGTTCCTTCTCGTTGGGTTGACGCTGCCGCCGGCATGCCTGTGCCAGCAGACGCTTTACGACGAGACCCGCATCCTCTACAAGAAGGAGGCGTACGGTGGCTTCACCGCCCACGGCGACGGCTGGGGCGTGAACTTCACCATGGCCCACCATCGCACCGCACGGATGCGGTGGACATGGGGCGTGGAACTGGTGGGCATGAAGCACCCCAAGGAGGTGAAAAGCTTCAACCCGTACTACGAGGATTCGCGCGGGTACTTCTTCGGCAAGCTGAACAGCCTGCTGCTGCTGCGCCCCACTTACGGCCGCAAGGTGCAGATCACCGACAAGCTGCGGAAGAGCGGCGTGGAGGTGAACTATGTGTGGGGCATCGGACCGTCGATCGGCCTGCTCAAACCCGTGTACCTGCAGATCGGGTACGATGAACTGGGCGCGATGGGCAACTATCCCTTCTCCACCATCACCATCGAACGGTACGATCCATACGTGCATACGGTGGATGCGATCTTCGGCAGGGCCTCCTGGTTCAAGGGCGTCAACGAGATGGGCCTTGCCCCCGGCGTCTTCGGCCGCTTCGGCTTCAACTTCGAATATGCCGGCCCCGCCACGGGCATCAAGGCCCTCGAAGTGGGCGTGAGCGTCGATGCCTTCGCCCAGCCGGTGCCCATCATGGCCGAACTGGAAGGGGTGGAGAACAAGCAGTTCTTCCTGGAGTTCTATCTCCAGCTGCTCTTCGGCAAGAAATTGATCCGATGAAGGACGCCCCCGAGGCACCCCCGGCGCAGCGACGACCCGACTGGTTGCGGGTGAAGCTCCCCACCGGCGAGACCTACCGCAAGGTGCGGGGGATCGTGGGCGAGCATGGCCTGCATACCATCTGCCAGAGCGGCAACTGCCCCAACATGGGCGAGTGCTGGGGCGCGGGTACGGCCACGTTCATGATCCTGGGCGACGTATGCACGCGGTCCTGCGGGTTCTGCGCGGTGGCCACCGGACGTCCCGAGCCGGTGGATCCCTTCGAGCCGGCGCGCGTGGCCCGCAGCGTGGAACTCATGGGCGTGACCCATTGCGTGATCACCTGCGTGGATCGCGACGACCTGGCCGATGGCGGCGCCGATGCCTGGGCACGCACCATCCGGGCCATCCGCCGCCGTTGTCCCGGCACGCGCATGGAGACCCTGATCGGCGATTTCCGGGGGAAATGGGAGAACCTTGACATCGTGCTGGATGCACGCCCCGACGTGCTGAGCCACAACCTGGAGACCGTGCGCCGGCTGACACGCAGCGTGCGTGTGCAGGCCAGGTACGACCGCAGCCTGGAACTGCTGCTGCGCGCGAAGAAGGCCGGGCTGCGCACCAAGAGCGGCATCATGCTCGGCCTGGGTGAGCAGGAGACCGAAGTGCTGGAGACCATGGACGACCTGCGCGGCGTGGGCACCGACGTGATGACCTTGGGGCAGTACCTGCGACCCACGCGGCAGCACCTACCCGTGGTGGAATTCGTCCACCCCGATCGCTTCGCGTTCTTCCGAGAGGAGGGTCTGCGACGGGGCTTCCGGTTCGTGGAAAGCGCCCCGCTGGTGCGCTCCAGCTATCATGCGGAGCGGCACGTGCTCTGAGAAGGCCGTCAGGACCGCATTGCCGGGCTTTTGATCAGTTCCAGCCCGGTCGGGATCCATGGGTGCGGGCGTTATATTTGGTCGCTTTTCAAAAGACATCCCTTGCTCATGATCCGTTCGATCCGCTTTCCGCTGCTTGGTCTTGCCCTGGCGGCCACCGCCGGCGCCCTGTGGCACCATGCGACCACCCCGGCCTACTCGCCCCGGCCCGACCGCCTGGCACGCGATGCACGAGGCGCGGCCGAATGGCTGCGCAGCGTGCAGGCCGATCCCATCACGGGGGAATACGACCTGGCGGAGATCCAGAAGGTGCGCAAAGCGGTACACCGTGCCACGGCCGCCCAGCGCAAGAGCGTGGGATTGAATTGGATCGAGATGGGACCTGATAACGTGGGCGGCCGCACACGCTCCATCGTGATCGATCCTTCGGACCCCAGCAACCAGACGCTCTGGGCCGGTGGTGTGAGCGGTGGGTTGTGGCGCACGTTCAATGGGGGCAACACCTGGCAGAACATGCCGGCGCTGGATCAGAACCTGATCGTCACCTCCATCGCCATCCTGGGCAACGGGCACATTTATGTGGGCACGGGCAACTCGTTCGAGTATTACAACGGCGCCGGAAGCAGCGGCATCATGGGCGCCGGCCTCTTCAAGAGCACGGACAACGGTTCGTCTTTCACGCAGGTGATCGGACCTTCCACCGCCTTCGGTGGCGGGGCCTGGGCCGAGGTGAACAAGGTGGTGGCCGATCCGCAGAACAGCGATGGGCTGTACGTGGGCGGCAGCGCGGGTTTCAAGTATTATGATGAGTCGGACGACACCTTCACCGTGCCACCACCGCCCTTCCCCGGCACGGCCCTTTGCCGGGCGATCGAGGTGAGCGCCGATGGCTCCCTGGTGGTCGTGGGGATCAATTCCAACCAGTGCTGGGTGAGCACCGATGGGGGCGATACCTTCTCCAACATGTCGGGCAACGGCCTGCCCACCAACGCCTCGCGCATGGAATTCGCCGTGTCACCCGACCCGGGCGTGAACAACTACATCTACGCGTTGCAATCTGCCGGAACGAGCGGAGGGCAGATGCTCGGTGTGTTCAGCAGCATCGACCAGGGCCAGAACTGGACGCGGATCTGGCCGCAGGGGTACGGGACCAACGCGGTTCCCGAACTGGACATCTTCGGCGACAACGCGCAAGGCTGGTACGACAACGTGTGCGCGGTGCGGCCCAACCACCCCGATGAGGTCTGGGTGGGAGGCGTGGAGCTGTGGAAGACCACCTTGAGCGGACAGCCTGTGCGTCTTGCGATCCCCGAGAGCCAGGTGGATTGCTTCGTGTGCGTGCATGCCGACGTGCATGAGATCACCTTCGTGAACGAGAACACCTGCTACATCGGCTCCGACGGCGGGGTGTACAAGACCACCGCCGCCGGCGGTTTCTTCTACGGCCACAACCGCGACTACATCACCACCCAGTACTACGGCATCGCCTTCTCCCCGAAGGGCAAGGTGATCGGCGGCTTGCAGGACAATGGCACGCTCTACCTGAACTTCGAGGGCAACACCCCGAAGGAGGCCATCGAGATCGGCGGTGGCGACGGCTTCGATTGCGACATCTCGCAGATGGATCCCAACGTGATGTTCAGCACCGTCTACTATGGCGCGGTGGGCCGATCCAACGACGAAGGCGTGAACTTCGGCGGCTTCTACAGCACGCGTCTGGGCAACCTGCTGGATGGCACTCCGAACACGGATTTCTTCACCAACATCCGGCTTTTTGAAGATTTCGACGACGAATTGAGCACCGATTCGGTGGATGTTGTGTACGAGCTGGATGACGATGAATTCCTTGCTCCCGGTGCGACCGAGACCTTCCCGTATTACGGCCCGATCACCGGCGTGCCGCAGTACGCCAGCTACACCAACACCACGGCCGACACCCTCTTCGGACCCTTCGCCTCCGATACGATGATCTACCAGGACCGGGTCACCAGCCTGTTCGCGCTGGGCCTGGGTGGCTCGCAAGGCATCTGGGTGACGCGCGATGCGATGGATTTCTCCGGCCCCAGCGAATGGTGGCGCGTGACCAACCTGACCGGCGAGGTGCAGGCACTGGAATGGGCGGCCGATGGCAACGACCTCTTCATCGGCACCAGCAACGGCCGCGTGTGGCGCGTACATGGCTTCCGGACCTATCGGGATTCGCTGCATTGCGACATCTCCAGCGACCAGTACGCGCTTGCGACGACGCAGATCTTCTCGGCCGGGAACGCCGTCACCGGCCTGGCACCCGATCCCAACAACACCGAGCACCTGGTGATCACGCTGGGCAACTATGGCGGGTCGCAGAAAGTGCGCGAGTCATTCAACGCCGTGTCGAGCGCGACACCCACATGGACCAACATCTGGAACCCCTCCGATCCCGATCTGAACGGCATGCCGGTCTACGATGCGATCATCCACAAAGGCGATCCGGAGACCATCGTGGTGGGCACCGAGTACGGCATCATGGCCACCAATGACGGCGGCACCACGTGGAGCTTCGAGAACAGCGGCATTCCGCGCGTGCCCACCTTCGCCCTGAGGCAGCAGAGCTGGGATTGGAACCACAACCCCTTTGGTGGCGGATACATCGAGAACCCCTGGGTGATCTATGCCGGCACGCATGGGCGCGGCATCTGGCGCACCGAGACCCTCATGGGCATCGGCGGCGAAAGCGGTGAAGCGTTGGTGGCGGGCGACCTGACCATCTTCCCCAATCCGGCGAACACCGATGCGACCATCGGCTTCTCCCTGCAAAGCCGCGGCGAGGTGATGGTGAACGTGTATGACATGAACGGCCGCCTGGTGGAGCAGCAGAAGGCCGGCCCCAAGGCGCCAGGCGCCCACAAAGTGACGGTGGACGTGAGCAGCCTGCGTGCCGGAGCGTACATCGCCGAGTTGAAGGCGGGTACGACCCGAAGGACGGCCCGGTTCGTGGTGAGCCGCTGATCGCGGGCAGCGCCGGTGAAGATGCCCTTCGACGGATCGGAGGGCATTTTCATTGAAGGCCCGCGGCATCCGTGCCGGTACTTTTGCGCATCATGAAGCCCATCCGCGTCGCGATCAACGGCTTCGGCCGCATCGGCCGCACCGTGGCCAAGCTGATCCTGAAGGAGCCGCGCCTGGAACTGGTGGCGGTGAACGACCTGGCCGCCACGCGCACCCTGGCTCACCTTTTCAAATACGACAGCATCCACGGCGTGTTCGCCGGGGAGGTGCGCCACGATGACCACCACCTGATCGTGGACGACAGGAAGATCGTCACGCACGCGTTCGCCGACCCCAAGCAACTGCCCTGGGACGACCTGGGCATTGACGTGGTGATCGAAAGCACCGGGAAGCTGCGCTCCACCGCGCAGGCCGAGGCACACCTGAAGGCCGGTGCGAAGCGCGTGGTGCTGAGCGCCCCCGCCAAGGACGGCGATCCGATGAAGACGGTGGTGCCCGGCGTGAACGAGCACATCCTTGACGGCTCCGAGCGCGTCATTTCCAACGCCTCCTGCACCACCAACAACGCCGCGCCGATGATCCAGGTGATCGACGAGCTCTGCGGCATCGAGAGCGCGTACGTCACCACCGTTCACAGTTACACGGGCGACCAGCGGCTGCACGACGCGCCACACGACGACCTGCGCCGCGCGCGCGCCGCCGCGCTGAGCATCGTGCCCACCACCACCGGTGCGGCCAAGGCGGTCACACGGATCTTTCCGCACCTGGAGGGGCGCCTGGGCGGTTGCGGCATCCGCGTGCCCGTGCCCAATGGCTCGCTCACCGACCTGAGCTGCCACGTGCGGCGCACGGTGAGCGCGGAGCACCTGAACGCCCGGTTCCGTGAATTGGCGCGGGACAGATGGGAGAAGATCCTGCGCTACACCGAGGATCCCATCGTGAGCATCGACATCGTGGGTGATCCCCATTCCTGCATCCTCGACGCCCAGCTCACCAGCGTGGTGGGCGACATGGTGAAGGTGGTGGGCTGGTACGATAACGAGATGGGCTACAGCAACCGGCTGGTGGATCTGATCCTTCACTGGACCTCGCTGCAGGGTCTCGCGAAGCGGACCCTGCACGCATCCGGGGGGGACGGGCGGCAGAACGATCAAGCAGCGCGCGCGCGCACGAAAACGGTCAAGCGGCCGGCCCGCCGGTGATCACGCGATCATCCTCCAGCGGACCGTCGTCGGCCGCGCGCTTTTTCAGCTTCAATTCCTGGCCATCGAACACCGCGTAGGTGAAGTGCGTGATCCAATCACCGAGGTTGATGTAACGCGACCGCGCCGCCGCAGGGTCTTCCGCAGGAGACCCTGCGGAGATGGCTATGTCGATCGGCAGGTGCCGGTGCCCGTAGACCATGAGGTCGTACGGCTTGCGCGTAAGCACTTCGCGGCAATGCTGCACGAGCCACTCGTTCTCCTCGCCCAGCCATTTGCGGTCGTTGGCGTAGCTCTTCTTCCGGCTCCGGCCGCTCCAGAACTCGGCGATGTCCAGGGCGAGGTTGGGATGCAGCCGCGCGAATAGCCACTGGCACACGGGGTTCCGGAAGATCCGCTTGATGAACTTGTAGCCGCGATCACCGGGTCCCAATCCATCGCCGTGGCCGATCAGGAATCGCTTCCCGTTCCATGCGCGTTCCACCTCGGCGCGGTGCATGATCATGCCCGTTTCGCGCGGGATGTGTTCGAAGATCCACATGTCGTGGTTGCCGACGTAGAGGTGCAGCGGGATCCCGCGGTCATGCAGTTCGGCCAGCTTCCCCAGCAGGCGCACGTAGCCGGGCGGCACGGCTTTGCGCCACTCGAACCACATGTCGAACATGTCGCCCAGCACGTGGATCTCTTCCGCATCGGGTGCCGCCAGATCCAGGAAGCGCACGATGCGCCGTTCGCGCACCAGGCTGGCGGCGTGATCGGGCACGCCCAGGTGGAAGTCGCTCAGGAAGTAGATCTTCTTTTCCACGGAGATGGCGAAGATCAGAAAGGCGCCCGTCGCAGCATGCGCGTGGGATCGAGTTTCTCCAGCAGGAGGACGAAACGCACGCGCTCGATGGGATCGAGGTCGAGCAATTTGAGCTGGTCGTTGATGTCCGGCGAGGCGAACAGCGGCACCCACACTTCCACCACGTCGCGGATCACGCGCAGGCCAAGGCCGCCCTCGTACTGGTATTCGGTGCTCGTGGTCGTCCCGCTCGCCGTCACGGTCTTCACGGGTGATGCCCCCACGCTGGCGAAGAACGATAGTGGAAGGGAGAAGGGGAAGTCGAGTTCCATGTTCAGCGCGGCGATCCAGGTGTCGCTGGTGCCGTAGGAGTTCGGGGTCTTGAAGCCGCCCTGGTCCTTGGTGATCTGCTGGTTGGTCAGCGTTCCGATGGGCTGCCGCTCGATGAAGAGATGATCGTAGAGCAGGTCCGACGCGCCCAGGTGATAGCGCCAGCCCATGCGCGGCTCCATCAATTCATCATCGGTCCGGAAGAACGTGCCGGCGAACAATCGGAAGGTGATCCGGTGCTTCTGCTTGTCGAAGATCCGTGACCACATACCGTCAAAGGCGGCACGCGTGAACGCCTCGCCATTGAGCAGCGTCACGTTCGCGTTGAACGGGTCCAGGCCGTTCCGCCGCTCCATGTCGTAACGGACCTCCTCGTAGGTGTACGACATGCTGCCCCCAATGTCATCACCCTCCTGCTCGCCGATCGTCCGCTCGGTGATCAGGACGCCCCGCAACGAGATCGCATGGGCCACGGGCCGCGACAGGTCACGACGGAGATCGAACTTCACGGAAGGCACCCACTTCTCGTATTCGCCGATGACGTCGTCCTCGTTGTAGGCGGTGAAGCTTTGGAAGGAGCCGCCGATATGCACGTTGCGGAACGGACCACCATCCAACCGGTCGAAGTGGTACCCGGCCCGACCACCGCCTACCGGACGTGAACTGTTCGTTCCATACAGCGGCAGCAGCGCGTATTCGAAACGCTGTGAAGGGAAGGTGGTGTTGTACAGTGCCAGCCCCGCCATGAGGCCATCGTGGGCATTGTAGCCGGCGGCCGGTGTCCAGTATGCGGTTCGCCGGTCAGGGCGCTCCACACCAGCGAGGAATTTCAATCTCGGCTTCGTCCACCCCTTGAACAGCCCATGCGATCGCACTTCATTGTTCCGGTGATCGATGTCGAGCGTTCGGTTGCCGGCATCGAGCCTTACGCGATCCACCGATGGCCACGGAAGCAGGCCGTTCGTGGTCCCGGCTTCCAGCCACACCGTGCCGAGCGAGTCCGCGCCGTTCCAACCCGTCGCAGGGAATGGCATGTCGCCGCCGCCGACGAGCAGGTCGTTGCCGCGGATCCCGCGGGCCTTGACATCGGTCTTCAGGTCCGAGGCGATCGACGTCTCGAACAGCCAGCCGAGGTCCTTGCCGCTCACCTCCTCGAACACCTTCCGCATGTCTTCGGGGTAGGGGTGCTTGTGGTGCCAGCGGTCGAAGTAGGCGTGCATGCACGCATCGAAGAGCGTGTCGCCCAGGTAGGCGAAGAGGTGGTCGAAGGCCAGGGCGGGCTTCATGTATACGCTGGTGCCGTAGTTCACCTGGGTGAATTCCTCCGAGACGAGCGAAGGGGGCTGGTCCAGGTTGCGGCGCGCGTTGAAGCGGTAGCCCAGTTCGGACATGTCGCGATGGCCGATGGTCCTGTCGCCCAGGAGCCCCTTCGGCAGCCCGGATAGCATGGACGATGAACTGTCCGGGTAATGCCTGCGCATGTAGCGCAGTTCGCAGAAGCTGTTCACGCCCTCATCCATCCACGGATGGTCGCGTTCGTTGCTGGCCAGGATGCCGTAGAACCAGTTGTGTCCCACCTCGTGGGCGATCACCTCGTCCAGGGTCTGGGCATCGCCGCTCTCGCCGATGATGGTGATCATGGGGTATTCCATGCCGCCCCCGGCGGCGATGGTGCCATCCACGGCCGTGCAGGCGTTGTATGGGTATTCGCCCACCCACGCGGAATAGTCCGCCACCGCCCGCCCGACGTACTCAATGCCCCGCGCCCATTCCGGGGCGTTCTTCGGCGTGAACATCGCCCAGGTGGTGACTTTCCTCCCGCTCCTCGGCAGGGCCACTTCGCCCTTGCGCACGATGAATCGTTTGTCGGCGAACCAGGCGAAGTCATGCACATCGTCCTGGAGGAAGCGGATCGTTTTCGTGGGGCTCGCGGAAGGGGGGAAGGGATCCCCTTTGCCCTTTGGCGCTTTCGGGTCCTGGGAGAGGGCTGCATCCGCGACAGGCAGCTTGGACAACGAATCCAACCACGCGCGCTCTCCCGCGTTCTGCAATTCACCCGTGGCGCCCACCACGTAGTTCTCCGGGAGCGTGATGGAGACATCGAACGATCCGAACTCGCTGTAGAACTCGCCCTGCGAGAGGTAGGGCATGGCGTGCCAGCCCTTGCGATCGTACACAGCGGGCTTGGGATACCATTGCGTGATGTAATACGCCTGATCGATGTGGCCCAGCCGCGAGAAGCGCGCGCTGGGGATCTTCACGCGGAACGGCGTGGTGATCGTGATCGACGTTCCCGACGCGAGCGGCGCCGGGAACTTGATCCAGGCGATGTCGTGGAAGCAGCAGTGGAGCGACCATTCGAGCTTGATCCGCGATGCCCCGGCTTGTCGGGGCATGACCGAAAAGTCCAGGCTGTCGATGAAACCGCGGTCCTTCGCTTCGGCGAAGTGCAGGCCGAAGTCATTGCCCTTGTCGTGCTGCCGGCAGAGCGCGGTGTTCCTGTCGCGGTAGGCGTTGGGCCAGAGGTGGATCCAGAGCGTGTCGAGCGCTTGCGGGCTGTTGTTGGTGTAGGTGAAGGTCTCTGAGGCGTGCAGCTCGTGCTTCACGTCGTCCAGTCGGACATCGATGGCGTAGTC
This sequence comes from uncultured Chryseobacterium sp., assembly GCA_964394425.1. Lineage (GTDB taxonomy): Bacteria > Bacteroidota > Bacteroidia > Flavobacteriales_F > PHOS-HE28 > PHOS-HE28. The sequence goes on from CAYMXP010000018.1 coordinate 49,162, forward strand.
GACCCGTTGTTGGAAATGGTCCTGTGCGCACACCGCAGTAGGACCGATGAGCGATCCGGCCGACAGCCATGCGCGCACGCGGGTCATGATCCCAGCACTTCGGCCAGCTTCGCCTCCAGCGCCGGTCCGCGCAGGTTCTTGTCGATCACCTTGCCGTCCTTGTCCACCAGTACGCTGAAGGGAATGCTGCTCACGCCATACTCCTGCGCGGCGGCGTTGTTCCACCATTGCAGGTCGCTCACGTGCTTCCAGGTGAGGCCGTCCTGCTGGATGGCGTTCTTCCACGCGTTGCCGTCGCGGTCCAGGCTCACGCCGAGGACGTCGAAGCCCCGGCCGTGGTATTTGTTGTAAGCCTTCACGATGGTGGGGTTTTCCATGCGGCAGGGGCGGCACCAGCTGGCCCAGAAGTCGATCAGCACCACCTTGCCGCGCATCTCGCTGAGGGCGAACATGCCACCCTCGGGGGTCTGCTGGCGGATCTCCGGTGCCACGGCGCCCACGGGCAGCAGGTTGCCGAGTTTCTGCTGCTGTTCCTGCTGCTGCTTCATGGCCGCCTGTTGCTTTTCCATGCGGTCCACCTGGTCCCGGAAAGCCTTGTAGAAACCCGAGGAGGCCATCACCTTGCGCAGCTGGTCGCGCACCAGGGTGAACTGGGCCATGTCCTGTTGCGGGCTCAGCTTGCTCACCGCCGAGAGCAGGGCGGGTGACCCCGGATGTGCGGCGATGAACGCCTTGCTCGCCTCCGCATACTGCTGGACCACCTGGTTGTAGCGATCCATGGTGGCCATGTCGCCGTTGGAGGAGTTGATCAGGTTCTTGAGCGAATCGAGCTGCACCTCGAACGAGCGTGAAGCCCTGTAGTGCGCGTGAAGGTCTTCGCTGGCCTTGCTTCCGGTGACCTGGTCGGGGGTCATGAGGCTGCCGAGCTTCGCTTTCACGATCACTTCATCCATGCTGTCCAGCGCGAGGATCGTCTGGTCCTGGTCGTTGAAGGCCACGCGGTAGAAATCCATCGGCAGCAGGGGAACGTGCATGGTCCCACCCCCATCGGGGCCAAGCGTCACCGAGTCGATATGCACCGCGCGGTTGTTCTCGAAGCGATCGAAGTAGATCTTCTTCCCTCCGCCTCCTTCGATGGCCAGGGTGATGGTGCGGGTGCGGCCGCCGGTGGCGGTGCAGGCGGCCAGCAGGAGCGTGGCCGGGATCAGGAACTTCATCATCGCGTTCAGGCTTGTTCGAGCATTCGTTTCACCACTTCGCTGGCCTGCCGGGGATCGGCCCTGCCCTGGGTGCCCTTCATCACTTCCCCCATGAAGAGCCCCAGCAGGCCTTTGTTCCCCTTGCGGTAGGCGGCCACCTTCTCGGGATGGCGTTCCATGGCGGCGCGCGCGAGCTCTTCGATCAGGTCGGTGCGCCGCACCTGCACCAGATCGTGGGCGACGGCGAGTTCATCCGGGGTGGACGCGGGGTGTTCGAGCATCAGCGGAAAAAGGCGCTGCGTGGCCATCGTGTGGCTCACCGTTCCCTGATCGATCAGGGCCACGAGGCGGGCAAGCCGCTCCGGATCGATCGGGAATTCCTTCAGCGCGAGGCCGTGTTCGTTCACCCAGGAACGCACCGCGCCCATCACCCAGTTGGCCGCCGCCTTGCGGTTCGTGGTGTGGGCGATCACCGCCTGGAAATACAGGGCCGTGTCCCTGTCGTCGGTGAGGATGGACGCATCGTATTCCGACAGGCCGTACTCGCTTTCATACTTCGCCTTGAGTTCGCGCGGCAGCGGTGGCATGGTGCCGCGCACGCGCTCCTTCATCGCTTCGCTCACGGTGAGGGGCTGCAGATCGGGCTCGGGGAAGTACCGGTAGTCGTGGGCCATTTCCTTGCTGCGCATGCCGCTGGTGGTCCCTTTCGCCGCGTCGAAGGTCCGGGTCTCCTGCATGATCGTCCCGCCCTTCTCCAGCACGTCCACCTGCCTCGCGGCCTCGAACTCGATGGCGCGCTGCACGTTCCTGAAGCTGTTGAGGTTCTTCAGCTCCGCGCGCGTGCCGAGCCTCGGATCGCCTTTGCGCCGCACGCTGATGTTCGCGTCGCAACGCAGGGAGCCCTCCTCCATGTTGCCATCGCAGATGTCCAGGTAGCGCACCAGCTTGCGGACCTCCACCAGGTAATCGTACGCCTCCTGCGAGGAGCGCAGGTCGGGTTCGCTCACGATCTCCACCAGCGGCACCCCGGCGCGGTTCAGGTCCACCAGGGTGTTGAAGGGATCCACGTCGTGGATGCTCTTGCCGGCATCCTCTTCCATGTGGATGCGCACGAGGCGCACGTCCTTTTCCACGCCACCGGTGGTCACCGTGATCTTGCCCCCGGTGCAGACCGGCGTGGTGTCCTGCGTGATCTGGTATCCCTTGGGCAGGTCGGGGTAGAAGTAGTTCTTGCGCGCGAAGTGCATGCGGGGTGCGATGGTGCAGCCACAGGCCAGGCCCAGGCGGATGGCCAGTTCGACGGTCTTCGCGTTCATCACCGGCAGGGTGCCCGGCAGGCCGAGGGTGATCGCGCTCACGTTCGTGTTCGCGTGATCGCCGTAGGCGTTGGGATCGGCGGAGTAGGCCTTGCTTTCGGTGAGCAATTGCGCGTGGACCTCCAGGCCCACGATCACCTCCCAATGGTCCGACCAGTGGCTCATCGCGTTGCCTTCACCACGCGGCGGGCGGTGGTCGCCTGGTCGGAGGTCACGTGGAAAACATAGACGCCGCCGGCCAACCCCGAAAGATCGAAAGCACCTCCATCGGGCGCTCGCGAGGGGTGGATCCGCTGTCCGCCGGCGTTGAACACCTCGATCCTGCTTCCGGCGGGCGCCGCCACGTTCACAGGTCCATCGGTGAGCGAGGGCCACACGCGGACCAGCGGGCCGGATGCCGCGGATCCGAGATCCAGTGCCTGCGCGATGTCGAGCACGAACAGGCCGCGCTGCATGTCGCTCACCAGCACCACGCCGCTGGGCAGGAAGGGGTAGACGCCCCAGGCGCCCTTGTAACTGAGGCTGTGCGGTTCCAGGCTGGTGTCGTAATACCCGATCACCGTCGCATTGAAGGGATCGGCGCAGTTCCACAGCCAGTACCCGTCGTAGTAGTAGGACACGTGCAGCAGGTCGCCCTGGAAGGCGGGGTTGTGCGCGATGGAGTTCACGTTCCACTCCACGCCGATGGTGTCCACGAACTGGATGTCGGTCGGGTCGCTCACGTCGAGCAGCTTCAGGTCGGTGCCGTGCGTTTCGTCGGCCATGCAGTAGAGCCAGCCGTTGTCGTGCAGCCAGCCGCTGTGGTTGTAGCCGGGCTGCGGGTAGGCGGTGAGGGTTCCCAGCAGCTGCGGCGATGCGATGCTGGAGAAGTCGATGATGTGCATCGCGTTCATGTCGTTGGTGTAGCAGATGTTGTTCACCGTGAAGGCATCATGCACCCAGCCCACGCTGTTCCACCAGGGGATGTCGTTCGCCGCGTCGATCAGCAGGGTGGGTGCGTCGGGGTCGGCGAGCGAATAGACCGCGAACGGCGTGGATCCAGCGTGCGTGTAGAGGCGGGCATTGGCCGTGTCGATCCACAGGGTGTGCGCGCGGGTGAACAGCGCGTCGCTGTCGTAGTTCACCGGCGCGGAATCGGGGAGGAACCGCAGGTCGATGATCTGCAGCGTGCCGGGGCCCTCGTCGGTCACCGCGTACAGCCGGTCGGCGTAGGTCTTGTACTCCCGATGCACCACGTCCGTGCCCTGGAAGGCTCCCGGGATGAAGGCCACCTCCACCGGAACCACCGGATCGGTGACCTCGATGATGTGCGTGCCCATGGTGCTGCCGATGATGCCGTATTCGTGACCGTCGGCCGCGTAACCCCACACGGCGTTGTAGGTGTTGTCATACTGGTCGGTGGGGGGCAGGGCGTCATCGTGCCATCGGCCGAGGAAGTGGACGTTGAGGCTGTCTTGTGCGTGCGGGGTCAGGGACAGGAGCAGGGGTCCGCACGTGCAAAGGCTTCGGCGGATGAACAGGAGCAGGGCGCGCATCAGGTGGTGGCGATCAGTTCTTTCATGATCAAGGTAAGGCGCGGCTCGGCGGCCTCGGCCACGCGCTGCACCATTTCGTGGGTGGTCACCGCGATCCTGCCATCCACGCCCAGATCGGTGATCACGCTCATGGCGAAGCAGGGCAGGCCCATGTGGCGCGCGGCGATCACCTCCGGAACGGTGCTCATGCCCACGGCATGGGCGCCGATGGTGCGCACGTAGCGGTATTCGGCCGGGGTCTCGAGGCATGGCCCGGCCACACCGGCATAGGTGCCGGTGCGCACCGCGATGCCGTGCCCCGTGGCGATCGCCTTCGCCTTTTCGATCATGCTCCGGTCGTAGGGCTCGCTCATGTCGGGAAAGCGGGGCCCCAGTTCATCGATGTTGGGCCCGATCAGCGGGTTCGACGGGAACAGGTTGATGTGATCGTCCAGGATCATCAGGTCGCCGATGCCCATGGAGGGATCAACGCCGCCGCAGGCGTTGCTCACGAACAGCCGCCGGATGCCCAGCAACTTCATCGCCCGCACCGGAAGCACCAGGTCCTCCATCGCATAGCCCTCATAGAAATGGAAGCGGCCCTGCATGGCCACCACGGGTTTGCCGCCCAACCTGCCGAAGAGGTAGCGCCCAGGGTGTCCCTTCACCGTGCTCACCGGATGATCGGGGATCTCGCCATAGGGCACGATGTGCTCCACCTCGATCTCGCGGCCCAGCCCACTGAGCCCGGTCCCCAGGATGATGCCCGCCTCGGGCGTCAAGCCGGTGCGGTCGCGGAGGAAGTCAGCCGCGCGGTGGATGCGCTGCAACATGCTGGCGGAGGAGGGCGGCAAAGCCATCGGGTTCGTTCAGGATCCCCGCCTTCACGGGCACCACGGCGATGGGATCATTTTCCAGCGCGCTTCCCGGGATCAGCGGCAGCAGGCGCACGGCGTCCTTCGCGGTGGTGATGATGGTTTTTGGCGGGCGCGCGAAAGTAGCGAACACCCCCGCCAGCCGCCCGATGTCGGCGGGGGAGAAGGGGTGATGGTCCGGGAATGCCACATGCCCGACCATGCCCCAGGTTTCCCGCGCATGCGCGAGCAAGGGACCCGGGTCGGCGATGCCCGTTACCAGCAACGCGGCGGCATCCCGCCCGATGGGCACCTCACCACGCGCCGCATGGATGAACGCCGGCGTACCATGCTCGATCGCGCTGAAGAACAGGTGTTGTTCCGTCCCCAGCCGCAGCCGGTCGCGCCAGCGCGCCTGCTCCCCGGCCGACGGTGGCAGCGGACATTTGGATACGATCACCACCTGCGCCGTGCGGGCGCGCGCTTTCAGGTCGCGCAGTGTTCCGGCCGGCACCAGGGCATCATCGGACCACGGCCGCCCCCAGGTGGTGAGCAGGATGTTCAAGCCCGCGTCGAGCCTGCGGTGCTGGAAGGCATCGTCCAGGACAACGGCCTTCACGCCGGGAACGGCCTGCCGGATCCCTTGGAGCGCATTCACGCGATCGGCGCCCACGAACACGTTGACCCCGGGATGCGCGCGTTTCAGCATCAAAGGCTCGTCGCCCACGTCGATCGCCCGATCACCGGGCATCACTTCGCGCAGTTCCCTCCCGGACCGTCCGTAGCCCCGGCTCAAGGTGGCCAGCGGCGACAGGTCGCGCAGGCTTTCCAGAACGAGTTCCACGTGCGGGGTCTTCCCGGTGCCGCCGAACGAGAGGTTGCCCACCACGATCGTGGGCACCGCCGGGCGATGGCTCTTCAAGATCCCCCGGTCGAACAGGGCATGCCTCACACGGAGGATCAAGCCCCACGACCAGCCGATCGGAGCCAGCAGGATCCGCCGTGCCCGGCCCGAGTAATTTCCCGCCCCCATCATTTCCGCGAAAGATGCGCATCGCCGAACTCATCAACGTACTGGAGCACTGGGCGCCGCCTTCGCTCCAGGAGGACTACGACAACAGCGGCCTGCAGCTCGGCGATGCGAACGCGGAAGTGAACGCGTCGCTGGTATGCGTGGATTGCACCGAAGAGGTCGTGGCCGAAGCCCTTCAGCGCAAGTGCGGTCTGATCATCAGCCATCACCCCTTGATCTTTCGCGGTCTGAAAGGCCTCACAGGCCGCGATCAGGTGGAGCGCACGGTGCTGGCCCTGGTGCGCGGAGGGATCGCGCTGTACGCCATCCACACCAACCTGGACAACGTGATCGACGGGGTGAACGGAGAGATCGCCTCACGGCTTGGCGTGGTGCCGGATGGGGTGCTGGATCCCAAGCCCGGCCAGTTGCGCAAGCTGGTGGTCTTCGTGCCGCACGGCCATGCCGAAGCCGTCCGGCAGGCCATGTTCGATCAGGGCGCGGGCCGGATCGGCAGGTACGATGAGTGCAGCTACAACCTCGAGGGCTTCGGCACGTTCCGGGCGGGCGAAGGCGCCGATCCGCACGTGGGCGAGATCGGCAGGCGGCATCAGGAACCGGAAGTCCGGGTGGAGGTGATCTACGAGGCTCCCAGGGAACGTGACATCGTGCGGGCCATGAAGGGCGCCCACCCCTACGAGGCGGTGGCCTATGACCTTCATCCCCTGCTGAACCGGCACAAGCTGGTCGGCGGGGGGCTGATCGGGGATCTGGCCACACCCTTGACCCCCCCGGCCTTCCTCAGCCAGTTGAAGCGGGTCTTCGGCACGGGGGCCATCCGCCATACCCTGCTGCCTGGCCGGGCCATCAAGCGGGTGGCCGTTTGCGGGGGGGCGGGCGGCTTCCTGATCGGCAAGGCCCGGGCCGCCAAGGCCGAGGCTTTCGTGACCGCCGACCTCAAATACCATCAGTTCTTCGAGGCCGAAGGGATGCTGCTTTGCGACGTGGGGCACTACGAAAGCGAGCAATTCACCATGCACCTGATCCACAGCCGGCTGAAGGCTTCTTTGCCTACATTTGCCGTCCATTTGACGGGAACGGTCACCAACCCCGTCCATTATTCCTGATGATCATGGCGAAGACGGCCGCGAAGACCCCCGCGAAGGAGAAGGACCTGAAACCCGCCGCCAAGGAGAACGGCGGCCCCACCATCATCCAGCCCAGGACCCCGGCCACCAGCGCCGCCGCAAAGGCCGAATTCACCATCGCCGAAAAGCTCGTCGAGCTCTTCCGCCTGCAGACCATCGATTCCAAGATCGACGACATCCGCACCCAGCGCGGAGGTCTGCCCCTTGAGGTGCAGGACCTGGAAGACGAGGTGGTGCAGCTGGAGGTGCAGCTCAAGAAGCTGGAGGATGAGATGGGCGAGAAGGAAAAGGCCGTGGCCGAGAAGCAGAACGCGATCAAGGATGCCAAGGCGGCGATCAAGAAATACGAAGGGCAGCAGGCCAAGGTGCGCAACAACCGGGAGTACGACAGCCTGAGCAAGGAGATCGAGTTCCAGACCCTGGAGATCCAGCTGGCCGAGAAGCGCATCAAGGAGGTGAAGGCCACCATGGAAACCAAGAAGCTGGCCGTGGATGAGCGCACCACGCGCTACAAGGAGCGCAAGAAGGACCTGGAGCACAAGAAGCATGAACTGGACGACATCATCGCCGAGACGGAGAAGGAGGAGAAGGAACTGAAGAAGCGCAGCACCACGGCCGCATCACACATCGAGGAGCGGCTGTTGAGCGCCTACCACCGGATCCGGGGCAACGCACGCGACGGCCGCGCGGTGGTGCCCGTGGAGCGCGGCAGCTGCGATGGCTGCCACAGCGCGATCCCGCCGCAGCGCCAACTGGACATCCGCAGCCACAAGAAGATCATCGTGTGCGAGCACTGCGGCCGCATCCTGGTGGATGAATACGTTCAGGACAGCGTGAAGGGCGAGGTGAAGTAGGGGGTCGTACGAACAACGCGTCGAAGGGCGGCCATCGGCCGCCCTTCGCATTCACGGTCGGTAAGCGATCGTGAGCAGTCCGCGGTAACTCGTGAGGGTCACCTCGACCGGTTCCACCAGCAAGGGGTCGTATGGGAAGAACCCTGTTCCCCGTTGCGCATAGGTGAAGCCCAGGTCCAGGCTCACGCGCTGGTTGCGCCAGCCCAGCCCGGCGGCATACTGCGTGAGCGGCAGGCCGTGACGCGCATCGGTGGATGCATACGGATCGGGCCAGTAGCCCCAGCCCCCCCGGAAATACCACGGATCGGCCCGCCACTCCGTGCCCACGCGGACGCTCTGGCTCAAGGCCGCGGTGCTTTCCAGTGCCGCGTTCTCCGCCGAGAAGTCATAGGGATCAGCCAGTTCGTCGCTGCGCCGCAGCCGTGTCCGGCCGTAATCCTTCACCTCATAGTCCACGCTCACGGCCCCGTGCTGGCCAACGACGTAGGCCAGGGAGAACAACAGGCTCATCGGCGTATTGATCCGGTAGCTGAAGATCCCATCGGGTGAGGTGGACGAATGCCCCGTGCCATCGCCGAACGAGGTGGTCATCCGGCGGTAGAACGCATCGTTCATGTTCATCCACATGGGGCTGTGGAACGCCGCGCCGATGCGCCATCGCTCCGCGGCGCGCAGGATGGCCCCCACCTTCACGTCGATGCCGTTGCCTCGCGTGGTGAGGTCTTCCTGGTAGGTGAGCGATCGCAGCGGCACCCCCTCCTCAAGGGCCACCTCGCCGTGGGTCATGTACCGCGTGAAATGCGTGCCCACCACGCCGATGGCCGCGCCGATGTAGAAGCGGTCGTCGTAGTTCGCCGCGTAGAAGAACGAGGTGTTGTTCGTGGCGCCTTCCGATCGGATCCCCGGTTGCTGGCGCGTCAGGGTCCCCGGTGGGTTCGCGCCTAGGTATCCATTGGTCACCGTCGTGTCGAGGTTGATCCCGCGCGTCTCCCAGGCAAGAAAGCTGGTGAAGGGAAAATTCTCGTCCAGCAGGTCGGATGGTGTCCCATTGGCTTCGTTCACGAACGCATCCACGATCGAGCCTCGCACGTCGCCCATGGCCTGCTGGTCCCAGTGGAACGAGGCGATCCGATCGAACACGATCCCGAAGGTGCCCGAGCGCCAGGTGCTGCCCTTCGGCATGGGCGTATTCATGATCAGCGCCATGTCGCTCATGTGGAAGCGCGAAGCCGTGCCGCCGCTCGTGCTTCCGTAGTAAAGAGAACTCGCATCGTTCACCTCGAAGGCCGGCGTGATGGAGATCTCGCTGGCCACGTAAAGGCCCAGGCCCGCGGGATTGAGCATCGCCGAGACCGGATCCGCGCCCAACGCGCCGAAGGCGTTGGCCATGGCCGCGCTGCGCGCCGTGCCGCCGGGCCGGGTGTAGGCCAGGCGCAATGCATCCTCCTCGTTCTGCGCCCAAAGCGCGATCACCGGCCATGCACCGGCGATCACGAGGGCGCAGCTCCGCATCGCGGATCGGGTCGGAACGTTCACCTGGGGCGGTGACCAATGGAGGGCTGCGAACCGCCGCCGGCCCCGATGCCCGAACGTGAAGGCACGCTGCCACCGCTGCTCATGCTCGAATGGCCGCGCTCACCGCTCTGCCTCTGGTAGGAGGGGCGCGTCTGTCCCTGCTGCGTCGGCTGCCGGGTCACCGTGCCGCTCGAGTTGGGCCGGCTCGGTCGAGCGGAGAAATCCATGTTCGGGGCAACGGGCCAGGTGCGTTCTGGCGTGGTGGATATCAAGCTCATCGGGCCGGTGGGCGAAAGGGTGGGGATGCCGCCCCCGCCCGTCCCTCCGGTATTCCCTCCTCCGCCCCATCCGGGGCGATGGCCCACGATCGTGTTGGTGTAAACCACCACGGGTTGGTAACATCCGTAGCAGGGGCCGCCATAGCCGTAGTACCCGTACCCGTTGTAGTAGGGGTTGCCATAGTATCCGCCGTACCACGGATCGTTCCATCCGGTGCCACATCCGCCGTAGGGATATCCGTAGGGCGACCCCCAGCCACCGTTTCCGTAAGGTCCCCAGGGATCACCGAAGGTGGATCCGTAATTCATCCCCCAATAGGATCCACCACAGGGCGTTCCGCTTCCGTAGCCCAAGCCAATGCCCCACCCGAAGCGGCCGTAGTTGTAATAATATGGGTCGTTGTACGCCATGTCGTAGTAACCCCGGTCTTGTTCGGATGCCTGGTCGGGGTCGTAGTAATCGTCCGCCTGCTGCGGACCCTGGTCCATGGCCGATGCCGTGGCATGGACCTCGCCCAAGGGCTTGTCGTAAACGCCGTCGCGCATCTGGCTGGTCCGTTCCACCGAAACGCACCCCACCAGCAGCAGCGGGAGGGTCGGCAACAAAAGGGAGGTTCTCATGGCAGGCGTGGTTGGCATTCGCTCCTTTGCGGGTCGGGATCGGAGGATCGACGGCCCGCGTTGGCTACTTTTCCCCACTTTCACATCCTCAAAAATAATACCGCCCCAAGGCCCCGCGCCACGGGCATCCTGCGAAGATGAGCGAGTTATTGACGAAGCGCGCGGTGGAT
>CAYMXP010000018.1:59742-62091 GCA_964394425.1 uncultured Chryseobacterium sp.
GCGCCACGGGCATCCTGCGAAGATGAGCGAGTTATTGACGAAGCGCGCGGTGGATCACGCGCAGTGGTACAACGACCTGGTGCTGAAGGCCGACCTGGCCGAACACAGCGAAGTGCGCGGTTGCATGGTGATCAAGCCGCACGGCTATGCGATCTGGGAAAAGATGCAGGCGGCCCTGGACGGCATGTTCAAGGCCACCGGCCACGTGAACGCCTATTTCCCCCTGTTCATCCCCAGGAGCTATTTCGCCCGGGAGGCCAGCCACGTCGAAGGGTTCGCCAAGGAGGTGGCCGTGGTGACGCATTATCGCCTGAAGAGCGATCCGGAGAAGGGCATCGTGGTGGATCCCGAAGCGAAGCTGGAGGAGGAGCTGATCGTGCGGCCCACCAGCGAAACGATCATCTGGAACACCTACAAGGGCTGGATCAAGAGCTACCGGGACCTGCCCCTGCTGGTGAACCAGTGGGCCAACGTGGTGCGCTGGGAGATGCGCACGCGGTTGTTCCTGCGCACGGCCGAATTCCTGTGGCAGGAAGGCCATACCGCGCACGCCACGCGCGAAGAAGCCCTGACGGAGGCGAACACCATGCTGGGCGTTTACACGCGCTTCGCCGAGGAATGGCTCGCCATGCCCGTGATCCAGGGCGTGAAGACCGCCAGCGAGCGCTTCGCGGGGGCCGAAGAGACCTTCTGCATCGAGGCGCTGATGCAGGACGGCAAGGCGTTGCAGGCCGGCACCTCCCATTTCCTCGGCCAGAACTTCGCGAAGGCCTTCGACGTGGTCTTCACCGACAAGGACAACAGGCAGAGCCATGTGTGGGCCACCAGCTGGGGCGTCACCACCCGCCTGATCGGCGCGTTGATCATGACCCACAGCGACGATCACGGCCTGGTGATCCCCCCGAAGCTCGCCCCCGTGCAGGTCGTCGTGGTGCCCATCTACAAGAACGCCGACCAGCTGCGCGAGATCGACACCTACGTGGAGCCGATGCTCACGGCTTTGCGTGCGAAGGGCATCACGGTGAAGTACGATGACGACGACAAGAAGAAACCCGGCTGGAAGTTCGCCGAGCACGAGTTCAAGGGGTGCCCGGTGCGGATCGCCGTGGGCCCCCGCGACCGCGAGAACGGCACGGTGGAGGTCGCCCGACGGGACACCCTGGAAAAGGAAACGCTACGGATCGCCGACATCGCCGACAAGATCGAACACCTCCTCGGGCACATCCAGGACAACCTCTACCAAAAGGCGCTGGCCTTCCGCGAGGCCAACACCCGTGCGGTGGACAGCTACGAAGAATTCAAGGTGGCGATCGAAGAGGGCGGCTTCATCCTGGCGCATTGGGATGGAACACCGGAGACCGAAGCGCGCGTGAAGGAGGAGACCAAGGCCACCATCCGCTGCATTCCGCTGAAGGGCGACAAGACCCCGGGCAACTGCATGGTCACGGGTCGTCCATCGGCGCAAAGGGTCATCTTCGCACGGGCGTACTGATGGCGAAACGGAAACAGGGACCCCCCAAGCCGGCCGCGGAAGAGCCCCGCGACACCATCCTGCGCATGCTCGGGGAGAAGAGCAGCATGAAGCAGGACGTGTACCTGCGCACCGTGCAGCTCTTCGCCGAACTGAAGAAAGGGCTCGAGCACATCGCCGACGAACTGGAAGCGAGCGTGAAGCGCATCGACGAACGCCTTTCGGTCTCCTACCGCGACAAGGGCGAGAACGCCTGCGAGATCAAGGTGGCCGGCGACGTGATCATCTTCCACATGCACACCAACGTGTTCAAGCTCGACCAGAGCCACAGCCTGTGGAAGACCAGCTACCTGGCCGACGATGAACTGCGCGGCTACTTCGGCGTGGTGAACATGTACAATTTCCTGAGCGATTCCTTCAAGTACAACCGGGAGAAGGACCTGGGCTACCTGGTGGCAAGGCTGTTCCTGAACAAGGAGGGGCACTTTTTCGTGCAGGGCAAGCGCCAACTGGGGTTCCTGTACAACGACCTCGCGGAGAACCAGCTGGACGGCGACCGGCTGAAGCAGGTCCTGTTCTCGGTGATCATGTACGTGCTGGACTTCGACCTGCTCACCCCGCCCTACGACCAGGTGAACCAGGTGACGGTGAGCGAGATGAACGAACTGAACGCGAACCTGGCGATCAGCACCGGCAAGCGCCTTGGGTTCCGCTTCCAGGCCGACGGGGACGAGGTGACCTGAGGGGCTCCGGCCGGCGGCCAACTGCCGTTCGCCAGTTACATTCGCACCCTCGAAAAACGAAAGGCCCGTTCGTCTAGGGGTTAGGACGCGTCCCTTTCACGGATGAAACAGGGGTTCGATTCCCCTACGGGCTAC
>CAYMXP010000019.1:0-61425 GCA_964394425.1 uncultured Chryseobacterium sp.
GACGTGGGCCCCGGCCACATCAGTTTGCACCCCGCCGGCATCCCGCACGGTCCGCACCCCGGCGCCATGGAGCGCAGCATCGGCAAGAAGGAGACCGACGAGCTCGCCGTGATGGTGGACACCTTCAAGCCCCTGCAGGTGACCGAGGAAGCGCTGAAGATCGACGACGGGAAGTACTGGAAAAGTTGGCTTGAATAATCAAGGAGCGGTTGTCTCCAGAACGATGAAATTATCCCGCACAGCGGAGGAGATCGACTACAACTCCGCAATTCGAAGCGGGGATGTTCATGTCGTCGCTTTCGCCGAGGAAGGCCTTTCATTCTTCAAGGCCTACGCGGAATTCGCACTTGGTATTCCTGGCGAGGTCGCGATTGGATTCTGCCAACAGATCAACCGTGCGGATGAAACTGGAACACTTTGGCCAAAGGGCAACCTAACTGCAATGCTAAAGCGATTCTTCCGGGAACCGAGGTTTGATGTTGGGGGCTTCAGGCGCTGTCTCCGGGATGCCTTTGTTGCGAATCGAGACTTCTGTAGGTCGAAGCACATGGTTTTTCAGTTTTTCTGCGTGGACCAGCATTTGAATGAGTTGTTCCAGGAGGTGGAGAATATGGCCAAGCAAGAGTTCGGCGATAGCGGCATTGAGAGCGTGACCGTGCATATGAATTCCGATTAGTTCGGAATTGCGCATGTTCAAGACCTATTGGGTGCGCGATGAATCACAAGGGGTCGGAACGAAACAGCCTTGGTTCCATGATCGGCGTACAATAGCGCAATGTCCAGTGCCGACCTTTTCGTGAAGTTCAATTCCTTGCCCGAGGATCTGTGCAAGAAGGTGCTCGCGTACATCGAGTGGTTGCTCGCTGGCCAACCCAAACCAGAGCAAGAGCCGAAGAAGCGCATCGCCGGCCTGATGAAGGACAAGATCTGGATCGCGGACGATCTTGACGCCCCCCTCGACGACTTCAAGGAGTACATGGAATGAGCGTATTGCTCGACACCCATGTGCTGCTCTGGTTCCAATCCCTCGATATGAGACTTGCGCCTTCGGTCCGCGACCGGATCGAACGATCGCCGGATGCGCATTTCGTCAGTCACGTCTCGTTCTGGGAGATGGCGATCAAGTCGTCCATCGGGAAACGGAAACTCGATCACGACCTCGCCACCACGTTCAAGCTCATCCGTGACGCTGGTTTTCTGACTCTTCCGATCAAAGTAGAGCACTTCCTGGAAGTCGCTGTGCTTCCACTTCATCACCGCGACCCTTTCGACCGCATGCTCATCGCACAAGCCAAGCACGAGGGCATGCATCTGCTCCCCGCGGATCCGCATTTCGTGGCTTATGATGTGCCGCTGGTCAAGGTGTAGCTGGTATTCGCGTGACGGATCGGAGCGGATGCCCCACAGGCCGGTGATCCGGCCGAGGAGCAGCAGCGAAAAGCCGGACCCCGAGGCTTTTGCGAGGGGGCACGCCCAAATCTCAACCCTGAAAATCCACAACCAACTTGTGGATTTTCATGGATGGCACCACCTGACCGAATGGCCGACAAGCGGCCGCCCAGCTCAATCGTGCTCGACCTACATCACCCACCCACCCCCGAAAAGCCCGAACTTCGCGTTCGTTAGAACCTCAAGACCATGGCCATCGAAAGCGCAACCCCTGACCTGAAGAAGATCGTCGACGGAGCCGCCGACTTCCTGCCCTTGCTCGGCACCGACTATGTGGAACTGTACGTGGGCAATGCCAAACAGGCCGCGCACTTTTACAAGACGGCCTTCGGCTTCCAGAGCCTGGCCTACGCCGGCCTGGAGACGGGCGTGAAGGACCGTACCAGTTACGTGCTGGAGCAGGACAAGATCCGCCTGGTGCTCACCACACCGATGACGCAGGACCACCCGATCAACGATCACCTGCGCAAGCATGGCGATGGCGTGAAGGTGATCGCCCTGTGGGTGGACGATGCCACCAAGGCCTGGGAAGAGACCACCAAGCGCGGGGCCAAGAGCTACATGAAACCCACCGTGGAGAAGGACGGCGACGGCGAAGTGGTGAAGAGCGGCATCCACATCTATGGCGATACCGTGCATGTGTTCATCGAACGGAAGAACTACAAGGGCACCTTCCTGCCCGGTTTCCGCCCGTGGAAGAGCGCGTACAACCCACCGACCACCGGCCTGAAGTACGTGGACCACATGGTGGGCAACGTGGGCTGGAACGAGATGAACCCCTGGGTGAAGTTCTACGAGGAGGTG
Source organism: uncultured Chryseobacterium sp. (assembly GCA_964394425.1). Lineage (GTDB taxonomy): Bacteria > Bacteroidota > Bacteroidia > Flavobacteriales_F > PHOS-HE28 > PHOS-HE28. The sequence goes on from CAYMXP010000019.1 coordinate 2,254, forward strand.
ATGGGCTTTGCCAACGTGCTGGGCTTCGACGACAAGGACATCAGCACGGAGTACAGCGCCTTGATGAGCAAGGTGATGAGCAACGGCAACGGCCGCATCAAGTTCCCCATCAATGAACCGGCCGAGGGCAAGAAGAAGAGCCAGGTGGAGGAATACCTAGACTTCTACAACGGCCCGGGCGTGCAGCACATCGCCGTGGCCACCGACAACATCGTGAAGACCGTGCGCGAACTGATGAGCCGCGGCGTGGAGTTCCTCAAAGTGCCCAGCACCTACTACGAGGGCCTGCTGGACCGCGTGGGCCCCATCGAGGAGGACCTGGCGCCGCTGGCCGAACTGGGCATCCTGGTGGACCGTGACGATGAGGGCTACCTGCTGCAGCTCTTCACCAAGCCCGTGGAGGACCGCCCCACGCTCTTCTTCGAGATCATCCAGCGCAAGGGCGCCAAGAGCTTCGGCAAGGGCAACTTCAAGGCGCTGTTCGAGGCGATCGAACGGGAGCAGGAGAATAGGGGGACGTTGTAAGCGGCCATTCCGGTCGGTAGGGCGAGCCCGCCCAGCTCAGATGTACATGCGCCGCATGGGGTCATCCTCTTTGCGGTTTGCATCGAAAACCTGGCCGTGGTCGGTACGGTGCATGCGCGCCAGGTATTCCGTTGGTGAAAGGCCGGTGAACGAGTGAAAGGCATTGACGAAGTGCGCCTGGTCGTAGTACCCGGCCTCCAAGGCAATGGCCGGCCAGTTCGGTGCGGCGCCGTGTTGGTCCATGGCCTCGAAGGTGGATTGGAAGCGTACGAGTTGGATGAACAGGCTGGGTTCCACACCGCATGCGATCTGGAAGCGGCGCAGGTATTGGCGGCGGCTCATGGAGAGCGCATCGGCCAGTTCCTGCACCCGCACACGCCCTTTCGACTCCATGATCGATGTGGCACTGCGCACGATCTCCTCATCCAAGGCAGGACGAGCGAGCCTCATGAGCAGGAAGCGCTCGATGCATTGAAGGCGCGCGCCATCATCGGACGCGCTGCGCACCTCTCGTTCCAGTTCTTCAACACCGGAGAAGACCCTGGACAGTTCCACGTTGCGGTCTATGATGGAGCGCAGGGGCTTCTCCAAGAACGGTTGCAGTCCCCACGGCTTGAAGCCGACCATGCACACGCCCAAACGGCCGGGATTCGAGTACTCGATGGTGCGTGTGGTGAAGCCGGTGATGGCATAGTCAGGGCTGGGCAGGAGCTCACCGCCCATGACGCGCTCGAACGAAGGACCGCCGAAGGAGAATACCATTTGCGCATGCGGCACCGGAAGCACGTTCACCCGGTGCGGCCCGTCACCTTCCGCAGGCGGGCCGCTCTCCAATTTGAAGAAGTAGGCGATGTACGGCGCCAGGAGCGCTGATGGCCGCGAGAAGACGGGCTGAAGCGACATGCCTGAAAATTAGGCTGATCGCGCATGACCTCCGGCCTATTGGAAGAATGGGACACGGGTATGGCGCAATCATCCAATACCAGCATCGCCTGGTGCGCCTGCTTTGCCTGCACGAAATGAACCTCGCATGAACAGCCTCGGATACGTACGCCTGGCCGGATGGTGCGCCATCCTGGCGGCCCCGATCGCCCTGATCAGCTTCTTCCTCGGACCCATCGCCTACCAATGGGACTTCGACGCGATGTTCGACCCCATGCGTGCCATTGCGCATCCGAACGTGGACGCCACGCTGGTGCGCTGGGGCTGGGTGCTCGACATCGTCGGCTACTATTGGTTGCTCCTGCCTGCTTCCGTGCTGCTCACGGACCTCGCATCGAAGAGCCGCCCATTGCACGCGCAACTCGCCGCGCGCGCCGGATACGGCTACATGATCACCGGATCCATCGGCGCCGCCATCCTGGCCGGCACCACGGACCTGTTCAACGCGTATACCCAGGGTGACGAGTCCGTGCGCGCAGCGGTGAGCACTGCGTACGGCGCCCTGTTCGGCCTGGTCTACGTCGGCCTGTGGAACACGCTATGCATGGCCTTGCTGGCCATCTGGCTGTGGATGTCGGGGTCGGCACTGCGCTCTTCGCATCGCGGGCTCGGCCTGTTGGCCATGGGCTTGGGTTCATGCGCCGCACTCGATGTGCTCGGGCTGCTCATCGATCAGGAAGCCATCAGCATGGTCGGCCTCTTCGCGTACCTCTTCCTGTTCCCCGTCTGGAGCGCATGGCTGGGTGCCTGGCTGCTGCGCAGAAAGAACATCATCGCCCTACAGCACAACTGATCCACACGTCATGAAACGCATCCTTCGCATCCTCGGCATCATCGTGATCGTACTCGTAACAGTTGTGATCGGAGCAGTCACCTACATCACACAGGCCCAGCCGGACATCGCGGTCCCCGACAGCTTGAACGTGGAACGCACGCCTGCACGCATCGAGCGCGGCGCCTACCTCGCCAACAGCGTATGCGCCTGCATGGATTGCCATAGCACGCGCGACTGGTCCAAGTTCAGCGGCCCCATGGTCCCTGGAACGCTGGGCGCTGGCGGCGAGCGGTTCGATGAGCACTTGGGCTTTCCGGGCACCTTCATCAGCCCCAACATCACGCCGTTCGCGCTGGGCGACCGGAGCGATGGCGAATTGTTCCGGGCCATCACCAGCGGGGTGAGCCACGATGGCCGACCGCTGTTCCCGGTGATGCCCTATTTGAACTACGGGAGCATGGATACGGAGGACATCTACAGCATCATCGCCTACCTGCGCAACCTGCCCCCGGTGGAAAGCAGCCCTGCCGCGAGCGAGCCCACCTTCCCCATGAACATCATCATCCATACCATGCCAAAGCAGGGAACGCCGGGCGTGCGGCCCGATGGTGCCGACCCTGTCGAACTCGGCCGCTACATCGCGAATGCGGCGGCCTGCGCGGATTGCCACACGCGCAGTGAGCGTGGCCAACGCGTAGGACCTGAATTCGCTGGGGGCTTCGAATTCCCATTCCCGGATGGAGCGGTGCTGCGTTCGCCCAACATTACACCGAGCGCCAATGGCGGCATCGGCGCCTGGTCGCGCGAGCAGTTCGTCGCCCGGTTCAAAGCTACCGCCGACAGCGCATACGTCCCGCACGCGGTGGAACCGGCGAAGGGCGACCTCCAAACGGTGATGCCTTGGACGATGTATGCCGGAATGACGGAGCAGGACCTGGGCGCGCTCTACGACTACTTGCGCACTGTACCGGCCGTGGAGGGGTCGGTGGAGCGATGGACGCCAAACTGATGCCCTATCGGAGCGCGTGGGCCCCATCGAGGAGGACCTGGCGCCGCTGGCCGAACTGGGCATCCTGGTGGACCGTGACGATGAGGGCTACCTGCTGCAGCTCTTCACCAAGCCCGTGGAGGACCGCCCCACGCTCTTCTTCGAGATCATCCAGCGCAAGGGCGCCAAGAGCTTCGGCAAGGGCAACTTCAAGGCGTTGTTAGAGGCGATCGAACGGGAGCAGGAGAACAGGGGGACGCTTTGATCCGCCTTCGCCGAGGCATCTGCGGACGAAGGCAGGACTGCATGGGGGCGCCAAAGGCGGGTTGCCTCGATCGATCGTTGCCGTGGCGAATAGATGAGGATGGTGGTGAGAAAGTGAACGACGACGCTCCTCGCCGATCACCGTGACCACCTTCACCGTTCGCTCCTGGCCAAGCGGATCTTCATCGCCGGCTCAGTGGTCATGGACCACGACCTTCCACGTCCGGCGATCGAAGCCGTTGCGCACCTCGATCAACAGAGGTGCGTTCACCGGTGATCCCAACCGCAGCGGTCCTCCGTTCCACGACCGGCGGAGGATCGGACGACCCAATGCATCGAACACATTCAGGTCCACCGAGGCCGCCAGTCCCGGCAGTTCGATCACCGGCACGCCCCCATCGTACCGCACGCCCAGCGCATCGCCATCCACCTGTTCATTGATGTCCGTGCTCAAGCAGCCATCCACCAGCTGTCCGAACTGGCTGATCGGCATGCTTTCGATCGCGGTGGTGGTGATCGGCCCGCTCACGATGCCGTTGGCGTAGTCCAGGTAGTACACGCCGCAGATGGAGATCATGTGGTCGGTGGGCTGCTCGTAACTGGTGCCGCAGAGCATGTTGCCGGCGAGGTCGGTGATCTGGAACCCCCAGATCACCGTGTCGCCGACGTTCCATGTGCCGGGGGAGTGCCGGCAGAGCAGGCCGCAGTCGCCCCAGACCCGGATGGTATCGTCCGGCTGCAATGTGCCGGAGAAGGAGCTGATGATCTTCACGTCTATGCCGTGCTGGAAGTCGCCCAGTTTGACGCCGAGCACGACCGCATCCGGGATCCACCATTCGGGGTCGGGGAAAGGCGGATCGAGGGTTTCGCAGAAGGTCTGGGGGCCGAAGCAGGAGCAGGCGAGCGTGACCGATGCGCCCGCGGCCATGGCGGTGCCGAGAAGAACGCGTGCTTTCATGACCGGACTTTCCCGAAAGATGCGAGATCCATCGGCCATCGATGCCCGGCCTTGAAGGCGCGTTCAAGCCGGGGCCGTCTACTTTCACCGCATGCAGCCGCAGGCGCCATCCCGGCCGGTCGTCCTCGGCCTGCTCCTGCTCTACGCCGTTTCGCTGCTCATCAACCTGGGCATCGTACCGCTCTACCTGGAGGAGACGCGTCGCTCGTTCATCACCCTGGAGATGCTGATCCGCGGCGACTGGCTGGTGGCCACTGAATTGGGCGAGGCCTACACGCGCAAGCCGCCGCTCTTCAACTGGGTGATGATCCCGTTCTACAAGGTCTTCGGCCTCACCGAATGGGCGCCGCGCATGATCACGGTGCTTTCGCTGCTGGGCATGGGGTGGTTGAACTGGTGGTTCGTGCGCCGCCATGCCTCGCGCGAGCTGGCCTTCTGGTCCACCGCGCTCTTCCTCATCGGCGGCGACATCTACTTCTCCTTCAGCACCATCGGCGAGATCGACATCTTCTACTCGCTCGTCACCTATGCCTCCATCGTCGCGGTCTTTCATTTCGAACGCGCGGGAAGATCCCGGGCGTTGTTCCCGGTCGTCTACGCGTTCAGCGCGATCGGCTTCCTGACGAAAGGGCTGCCCTCCATCCTCTTCCCCGCGATCACGCTGACCGCCTGGTATGGTTCGCGACGCCAGTGGCGGTCGCTCCTTTCCCTTCAGCACCTGGCGGGTCTGGCGCTCTTCGCGCTGCTCACCGGCGCCTTCTTCCTCGCCTACGCGAAGCGCGCACCGCTCGACGGCTACCTGCGCGACCTCTGGACCCAAAGCAGCGAGCGCACCGTGGTGGCCACCGGCATCGCCCCGGTGATCGGCCATTTGTTCTCCTTCAGCCTGGGGACGCTGCTGAACATCCTGCCCGCGAGCCTGTTGCTGCCTTTCGTGTTCCGCAAGGGGATCGGGAGCGAGGTCAAGCGCGATCCCTTCCTGCTGTTCTGCGCCATCGTCCTGATCGCGAACGCGGCGGTCTACTGGCTGTCGCCGGGCAGTCGGTCGCGGTACATCTACATGCTGTTCCCATTGATGGCGATCCTGCTCGCGCATGCCTGGCTTTCCATGGATCGCCCGGCGGATCCCCGACATCGCATCGTGCGCGCCATGCTGACCGGTCTCCTCCTGCTCGCCGGTGGCGCGGCGCTGATCCTCCCGTGGACGGATCGGATCCCCGACCTGGCTCCTTACCGATGGATCGTAGCGGCCACGGGGATGGCCTGGATCGTGCTTGGCGGCTGGTCGCTCCGCCCCGGGCGCCCGGTCATGATCGCGCTCCTGGCGTCGGTGATCCTCGCGCGCATCGCCTTCGACCTGGTGGTCCTGCCCTTGCGCGCCTCCACCGGTGACATCCCTCGGGAGAAGGAGACCGCGCTGGAGGTGGCGCGCATCGCGGGATCCCGACCGCTCCATCTGTACGGCATCGACGGCGAAGGAGGGATCTCCTTCACCACGGTCTTCTACCTGGAGCGCGAACGCATGCGGGTGCTCGACAAGACGGCGCCCGGGGAGGAGGGCGGCGGCGACCTGTACATTGCCCATCGGTCCGCGATCGAGGGCCGCAGCTTCGAGACCCTTCATTCCTGGACGTGGAAGGAGATCCCCTTCAGCCTGATCCGCTTCACCGACCGGCCGGCGACGGCCCGATGAGCCCATCCTCCGGAGCGGGTCGGCCCTCCTCATCGGCGATGTGGCGCCGGGTGCGCTTCGGATCGAAACTGATCATCAGCACCCTCGCGATCGCCTATGTGGCGCGAAAGCTCGATGCCCGGGCCATCGTGGAGGTGCTGCGCGAGGCGGACATCGGCTGGGCGGCCGCCGCCGTGATCGTCTTCAACCTGTCCAAGATCGTCAGCACGCAACGTCTGCGCATCCTCCTGGCGGGCCTGGGCCATCGCATCGGCTTGCGCGACAACCTGCGGCTGCTCTACATCGGCGCGTTCTACAACCTCATCCTGCCCGGTTCGGTGGGTGGCGATGGATACAAGGTGCTGCTGTTGCAACGGATGTTCGGTGGCCCTGCGCGGCCCTTCATCGCGGCGGTCTTTTTGGACCGCGTGAACGGACTGGTCGCGCTGGGGGCGATCACCTGCCTGCTCGTGGCGATCGCGGGGGTGGATCCCGGCTGGCGCTGGTGGCCTTATGCCGTGGCCGCGGGAGCGCCGCTCTGCTACCTGGGCTACGCGCTGCTGCTGCGCTTCTTCCCATCCTTCCAGGAAGGCGTCGGGCGCGCCCATGGCATTTCGCTGGTCGTCCAATCCACGCAGGTGCTTTGCGCGGCGCTGTTGTTGTTCGCGCTCGGCGTTGAGCAGAACACATGGAACTACCTCACCCTCTTCATGCTCACTTCCGTGGCGGCGGTGATCCCCTTCACCATCGGCGGGCTTGGCGCGCGCGAACTGGTGACGCTGGCCTTCGGGGCACGATTGGGCGTCGATACGCACACCGGCGTGGCCTTCTCCCTGCTTTTCTTCCTGGTGCTCGTGGTCTCGGCGCTGCCGGGGCTGGTCCTGGCCTTCTGGCCGAAGAAGACCGCCGGGTAAATTCGCCGACCTTTCCGCCGATGTTCCGAACCCATACCTGTGGCGAGCTCCGCCTCGATGACGCCGGCAAGACCGTGACGCTTGCCGGCTGGGTGCAACGCACGCGCGACCTGGGCGGGATGACCTTCGTGGACCTGCGCGACCGATACGGGATCACGCAGCTTCTTTTTGACTCCAATGCTGGGTACCCAAGCGGCGAGCAAATTGTTGTCCGGGGCTTGAATCGCGAGGATGTGATCCAAGTTGAAGGCATCGTTCGGGAACGCCAGAGCAAGAATCAGAACAATCCAACCGGCGAGATCGAGATCAGGGATTTTTCCAGGATCAGACTGCTCAACCGTGCCAAGCTCCCACCCTTCACCATCGAAGAGGAAACCGACGGCGGCGAGGAGCTGCGGATGAAATTCCGCTACCTCGACCTGCGCCGCCCGGTGATCCGCAAGCACATCGAACTGCGCCACCGCATGGCCATCGAGGTGCGCAACTACCTCAGCGCGCAGCACTTCCTGGAAGTGGAAACGCCGGTGCTGATCAAGAGCACGCCGGAGGGCGCGCGCGACTTCGTGGTGCCCAGCCGCATGCACCAGGGCGAGTTCTACGCGCTGCCGCAGAGCCCGCAGACCTTCAAGCAGTTGCTGATGGTTGCCGGCTTCGATCGCTATTTCCAACTGGTCAAGTGTTTTCGCGACGAGGACCTCCGCGCCGACCGCCAGCCGGAGTTCACCCAGATCGACTGCGAGATGGCCTTCGTGGAGCGCGACGACGTGCTGGCCACCTTCGAGGGCCTGGCCAAGCATCTTTTCAAGCGCATCCACGGCCTCGACTTTCCGGACGCCTTTCCCCGGATGAGCTACGATGATGCCATGCGGAAGTACGGCAGCGACAAACCGGACCTGCGGTTCGGGATGGAGTTCGTGGAGATCACGGACATCGCCAAGGGCTATGGGTTCAGTGCGTTCGAGAACGCCGATCTGGTGGTCGGAATAAAAGTCCCCGGTTGTGCAGCGTGGAGCCGCAAACAAACCGACGCATTGGTGGATCTCGTCAGGCGACCGCAGATCGGCGCCAGTGGGATCGTCTTCATGGGCTGGCGTGATGCAGGACTGAGTAGCACCGTGGACAAATTCTACATACAAGGAGTGAGGGAACGCTGGGCCGAACGCTTCGGCATGAGCCAGGGGGATCTGCTCTGCATCATGGCCGGTCCGGCGGAGCGAACGCGCAAGCAACTCAGCGAGCTGCGCCTGCACCTGGGCGATCTGCTGGGACTGCGTGATCCGAAAGTCTTCAAGCCCTTGTGGGTGGTCGATTTCCCACTGCTCGAATGGAACGATGAAGCGCGGCGTTGGCATGCCATGCACCATCCCTTCACTTCGCCGATCGAGGCCGACATCCCAAGGCTGGAAACCATGCCCGGAGAAGTCAAGGCCAACGCCTACGATCTGGTGATCAACGGCACGGAGATCGGCGGGGGCAGCATCCGCATCCATGAGCGCGACTTGCAGGAGCGCATGTTCCGCGTGCTGGGCTTCACCGACGAAGACGCCCGCTACAAGTTCGGTTTCCTCCTGGATGCCTTTGAATACGGCGCGCCACCGCACGGCGGCTGCGCCTTCGGCTTCGATCGCTGGGTGGCGCTCTTCGGCCACCGCACCGACATCCGTGAGTTCATCGCCTTCCCGAAGAACAATGCCGGCCGCGATACGATGATCGATGCGCCGAGCAAGATCGACGCGGTCCAGCTCAAGGAGCTGGGGCTGCGGGGTTGATCGCGTCCTTCTCCTCTTCCGTTCCTTTCAACGCCTTGAACAGGTCCGCCAGTTCGGGATCCGTGGCCATGGCACCACCGAGCTCGGTCGCGCGTTCTTCGGCACGTTCGATCCGCTCCTTGGTCAATGGGTGCGTGCTCAGGAATTCCATCGCTTCGGGCATGTCCATGGCTTCCTCCTCGAGCAGTCGCAACAGATGCACCATGCCCTCCGGATCCACGCCGTTCTCCTTCATGCGCTGCTGGCCCACGCCGTCGGCTTCGCTCTCCAGGCCGCGGCCGTAGCTCATGTTGCGCAACTTGTCGGCGTTCTCGGCCACCACGGCCATCACCGCGTTCGCATCGCCCAGCAGCAGCGAGAGGAAGAGGTAGCCCGCCATGTCGCGCACCATCATGCGCGTGCTGTGCCGCTCCTCCACGTGCGTGGCCTCGTGCGCCAGCAACGCGGCCAGTTCCTCCGGCTCGTCCATCTTCTCCAGGATGCCCGTGAACACCACGATGTCACCACCAGGCATGGCGAAGGCGTTCACCATGGGATCGTCCACCACGTGGTACCGGAGGGTGTAATGCGGGCTCAACGCGAGCTGGTCACCGAAGGCCTGCAGTTGCGCCGAGCGTTCCTGGTCGATGGTCAAGCCGATGCTCATCTGCTCGAAGGCCACGCGGCCCAGTTGCTCATCGAAGCTGCGGGGGGTCACCAGCGCGAGCCGTTCCGCCGCCCAGGGCAGCGCCCACACATAACCAGCCGCCAGCAATGCGGCCACGGCGATGAAGAACAGGATCGGTCCGCGACGCGCCATCGACAGGGTGCGGTCGTACACGCCGCGCCGCCCGCTGAGCTGCATGCGCACCACGAAGCTCTTGATGAAGAGCGGGTCGCGCACGATCAGCACCTTCCGCGGATGCTCGCCGAAGTTCAGGCGCAGCATGTCCCCGTTGCGCTCCCATTGCATGCCCTTGTGCTCCAAAGGCCAGTGGAAACGCTCGCGATCCACCTCCACCTCCAGGCTGTTCGGCTCCCGGACGCTCACCAGCGCCTCCTGCGGCCTGCTGGTGAGGCCGTCGTAGTAGACCGCTTTGACCGGTTCGTTCACGATGGATCACGACGCTGTTTCGCCCATCACGGCGATGATGGCCTCCTCCGTGCCTCTGTGCCTCTGTGGTGAAAAACCTTCACACGAAGATCCCGATGTCCATCATGTCGCCCAGCTCATCGCCGATGGCGTCCTTGTGCTCCAGCTCGGTCTGCACCACCGCGTTCAGGTCGGCGTCGCCCTGTAGCTCGATGTTGTTCATGATGAAGTTCATGGTGCGCACCTGCGCCCACGCGAAGCCGATGCCCAGCGTGAAGACGATCAGCAGCAGGTTGCCCAGCAGCAGGCCGAAGAAGCCGCCGCCGGTCGCGGTGCTCTTGAACTGGATCCGCTGGCCCTCCTTGAAGTTCCAACTCAGGTTGTCCACGTAGTAGTTGAAGAGGTCCTTCTGCCACCAGAACAGGTAGATGCCCAGCGTGATGATCGAGAGGAAGTAGCCTTTCAGGTTCAGCACGAAATACTCCAGGCCTTCGCCCTTGTATTGGAACTGCGAGCTGCCGTAGCGCACGCGGCACAGCACGTAGTTGCGCAGGTTCATGCTGAACCAGGAGCCGTAGATGCCGAAGGTGATCAGCGTGAGCAACCCATCGCGCAGGCAGAGCCTGTAGAGCTCCTTCAGGTCGCCACGGTAGCCGAAGTGGATCCCCCGCCAGCTGCTGCGGCTCATGCGGTAGCGGTAGGTGCCGTGCAGGATCAGGGGAAAGAGGGCGAGGAAGGCGCCGACGAGAAAGAGCAGCGCAAGAGCCGGCATCTGCTGCATGGTGAGCAGGAAGAAGATCCCATAGACCGCGACGATGAGCCCGATCGCCTTGATGAAGCCGATGAACATCTCCTTCCCGGTGCCGTGAAAGTGGAAGGGATGCGCATCCAGCTCGATCTTCTCATAATACCACTGCAGGCGGCGCGCCTTGGCCCAGGGGTAATAGATGCCCAGGGTGAGCATGGTGAGCAACCAGTTGACGATAAGCACCGCGAACAGGTCGCCGCCCTTGCCCTTGAACGCAAGGCGCCTGGCCGGGGAGAGGTCGGTCATGGTGGATGGTGTTGGTGAGGCCGACCAAAATAGCCGAAGGCCCGATCCGGCAAGGGATATCTTGCCTGGCCCACATGGCTTGTTTTCAGCCGCCATGCACATTCCCCGGCGATGAACCCCAACGCACCAGGCGAGGCGGCACGGCTGACCTCGATCAAGGAAACCAGCATTTACACCGACGACCTCGGCCGGCTCGCGCGCTTCTATGAGGTCCTGCTGGGTGCGGCCCCCTTCTCCGCCAGCAGGGCCCATGCCTTTTTCAGGGTCGGGCCATCGGTGCTGTTGTGCTTCGACCGCCACGGCACGAGGTCGCGAACCGACCTGCCGCGGCACTGGGCCGAAGGGGAACCGCACTTCGCCTTCGAGGTGACGGCGGGCGCGGACTACGGCCGATGGCTGGAGAAGCTTCGCAAAGCGGGGATCGCGATCGAGCATGAGCAGGTCTGGCCGGGTGGCTACCGATCCTTCTATTTCCGCGATCCCGACCGCAACTGCGTGGAGATCCTCGAAGCGGGCCTGTGGGAACACCGCGGCGCGGAGGAGGTCGCCATCAGCGACGAGGACCGGCGCTTCTTGGGCGAAGCGATCGCGCTCTCGGTTTCCGGCATGGAAAGCGGCGAGGGCGGCCCGTTCGGCTGCGTGATCGCGAAGGATGGCAGGGTGATCGGTCGGGGCAACAATCGCGTGCTGTCCACCAACGATCCCACCGCCCACGCGGAGGTGGTGGCCATCCGCGAGGCCTGCGATGCCCTCGGCGACTTCCAACTGACGGGCTGCACCATCTACGCCAGCTGCGAACCCTGCCCCATGTGCCTGGGCGCGATCTACTGGGCCCGACCGGCCCGGCTGCTCTTCGCCGCGTCACGCTCCGATGCCGCTGAAGCCGGTTTCGACGATCGGCTCATCTACGAGGAACTGCCCCTGCCACCGGCCGATCGGCGGATCGGGACCGGTCAGGCGTTGCGCGAGGAGGCCCGCGCCGTGCTGGCGCGCTGGATCGCCAAGGCCGACCGCCGCATGTATTGATCTCGCGCGCCGGAACCGGTCCTGCCGTCCCATGGACCCGACCGCCTTGACCATGCCTGGTGCGCTCCGGTGATGATGGGGCAAAAACCAGAGAGCCCCGCGCAAGCGGGGCCCTCTTTCTCGGAGTTGGCCGACCAGGGCTCGAACCTGGACTCTTCTGAACCAAAATCAGACGTGTTGCCAGTTACACCATCGGCCATCAGGCGAACCGTCCTTCGGGACTTGTGCCCCTTGGGATGATGAAGGCCGGCGTCCGGGAACGCCAGCCCTCAAAAGCGCGGCGAAAGTAGCACGTTCGATCACGCCGGCGTTTTCCGGAAACCAGGGGCCGGGGACCACCAAGGCGCTTTCGGTACTTTCGCCGCCACCTCGAAAAGACCTGCCGGTCGGCTCTCCCCGCATGGACTTCAAGAAGCTCAACATCGTCACCGGATGGCTGGTCTTCCTGGTGGCCGCCTGCACCTACATCGCCACCATCGAGCCCACGGCCAGCTTCTGGGACTGCGGCGAATTCCTGGCCACGGCCAACAAGCTGGAGGTGGGCCACCCTCCCGGCGCGCCCTTCTTCATGATCGTGGCCCGCGTGGCCGGCGCCTTCGTGGGTCCGGAGAACGTGCCGGTGGCCATCAACATCCTGAGCGCGCTCTGCAGCGCGTTCACCATCCTGTTCCTCTTCTGGAGCATCACGCACATGGCGCTGAAGCTGGCCCGGCGCGATGGGGCGGAAGAACCGGGCAACGGCGGGCTGATCGCCGTGCTGGGCAGCGGCGTGGTGGGCGCCCTGGCATACACCTGGAGCGACAGCTTCTGGTTCAGCGCCGTGGAGGCGGAGGTCTACAGCATGTCCTCGCTCTTCACCGCCGTGGTGTTCTGGGCCATCCTCAAGTGGGAGAGCGAGGCCGACCGGCCGCACAACAAACGCTGGCTGGTGCTGATCGCCTACCTGCTGGGCCTGAGCATCGGCGTGCAGCTGCTGGGCCTGCTGTGCATTCCGGCCGTGGCGCTGGTGTACTACTTCAAGAAATACACGCCAACGGCGCGCGGGGTGTTCTACGCCATGGTCATCAGCGCGCTGATCCTGGGCACCATCCAGTCGATCATCATCCCGGGGGTGGCCAAGGTGGCGGGCTCCTTCGAACTGCTCTTCGTCAACAGCTTCGGTCTTCCCTTCAACACGGGCAACATCGTCTATGGCATCCTGCTGATCGGCCTGTTGGTGTTCGCCCTGCGGTGGACCCAGCAGCGCGGCAAGGACATCTGGAACACGGTGGTGCTGGGGGTGAGCATGGTGCTGGTGGGGTACAGCACCTACGCCATGATCGTGGTGCGCAGCACGGCCAACCCGCCCATCGACGAGAACAACCCGGAGAACGTCTTCAACCTGGTGAGCTACCTGAACCGCGAGCAGTACGGCGACCGTCCGTTGCTGTCGGGCCAGTTCTGGGATTCCCCCACCACCGACAGCGACAGCTGGAAGGACGGCACCCCGGTGTACACCGCCACGTGGACGGTGCTGAAGGGCCGCCAGCGCGTGAAGGTGTTCTACGACAGCTGGAGCGCGGAGCACTTCGTGGAGGGCAAGGCGGGGCTGGCCATCGAGGAGAAGTACGTGATCACCGATCCCCGCAAGAAGAGCGAGGTGGCCTACGAGCCCCAGTTCACCATGCTTTTCCCGCGCATGTACAGCTCGCAGAAGGGCCACCCCGACGCCTACAAGGAATGGTCGAACTTCAAGGGCACGCCCCTGCGCACGATCGGACGCGACGGCAAGCCGGAGATCATCCACAAGCCCACCATGGGCGAGAACCTGCGCTTCTTCGCCGATTACCAGGTGAACTGGATGTACTGGCGCTACTTCCTCTGGAATTTCGCCGGGCGGCAGAACGACGTGCAGGGCCATGGCAACATCGTCGATGGCAACTGGCTCAGCGGGTTCTCCTTCATCGATGCCCAGCGCCTTGGCAACCAGGACGAGGTGCCCGCCAACATGGAGAACAACAAGGGCAAGAACCGGCTCTACCTCCTGCCCTTGCTGCTGGGGGTGATCGGCTTCGTGTACCAGCTGGTGCGCCACGCGCGCGACTGGACCATCGTGCTGCTGCTGTTCTTCTTCACCGGCATCGCGATCGTGATCTACCTGAACCAGACGCCCTACCAGCCGCGTGAGCGCGACTACGCCTACGTGGGCTCCTTCTATGCCTTCGCGATCTGGATCGGCCTGGGCGTCTTCGCCCTGTACGATTCCGCACGCCGGATCACCGCGCGCGAACTGGGCTATGCCGTGGGCGGCGCCTTCGCCCTGGGCATGCTGAAGTTCCTGGTGGAAAGCATCGGGGGCGATGACCGCTCCGTGTCCTTCTCCATCTTCACCATGGCGGCATTGGGTGGCGGGGCGTTGGGCGGCTTCTTCCTGCTGGGCCGGGTGGCCAGGAGCGAGACCCTGCAGGCCCTGCTGGCCACCGCCGTGGGGCTGGTGGTGCCGGTGGTGATGGCGGCCGAGGAATGGGACGACCACGACCGCAGCCACCGCACGCCGGCGCGCGACCTGGCCAGCGATTACCTCAACAGCTGCGCGCCCAACGCCATCCTCTTCACCAACGGCGACAACGACACCTTCCCGCTCTGGTACGCCCAGGAGGTGGAGGGCATCCGCACCGACGTGCGCGTGGTGAACCTCAGCCTGCTGAACACCGACTGGTACATCGACCAGATGCGGCGAAAGGCCTATGAGAGCGACCCCCTGCCCCTGGGCATGGCGCCGGAGAAGTACCGCCAGGGCACGCGCGACGTGGTGGCCCTCTTCCCGCCCGAGGACGAAAAGACCGCGCCCTTCAAGGACCTGAAGGCCGAAATGGCCTTCGCCCTGGAGGACCGCAACATGCGCATGATCTTCAGCCGCGGGCAGAAGGATGCCTACATGCGCACGAACAAATTCAAGATCCCCGTGGACAAGGCGAAGGTGCTGGCCAATGGCACGGTGATGCCGAAGGACAGCGCCCTGGTGGTCGATGCGGTGCAATGGCGCATCGGACGGCAGGTGCTGCTCAAGAACCACTTCACCGTGTTGGACCTGCTGGCCAACTTCAACTGGGACCGGCCCATCTACTTCGCCGTCACCACCGGCCCGGACAGCTACATCAACCTTCAGAACCACTTCCAACTCGAGGGCCTCACCTACCATCTGGTGCCCATCACCACCAAGAGCAAGACCCCCAACCTGATCGGCCGCGTGGGCACCGAGGTGATGCTGGACAACGTGATGAACAAGTTCCGCTGGGGCAACATGGACAGCCCGAGGGACCTTTACCTCGACGAGAACATCCTGCGCATGACCACCAACCTGCGCCTGCAGCTGGCCAACCTGGCTGACGCGCTCACCGAGGAGGACCGGAAGGAGGAGGCGATCCAGGTGCTGGACCTGGCCATGGAAAAGATGCCCGAGCACAACGTGCCCTACGACCGCATCATGGTGCCCATCGCCGAGGCCTACTACAAAGCCGGCGCGATGGACAAGGCCGATGCGCTCACCGCGCGGCTCTTCGACGTGATGGAGGACAACATGGACTTCTACCTGAGCCTGGAGCCGGAATTCGCCGACAAGCTGGGCGACGACATGGCGATCACCCACGCGGTGCTCGAGCGCATGATGTCCACCACGCGCACGCTCTACGCGCGCGCCGGGCTGGGCGATTCGCTCAAGAGCCGCTTCGACGAGGTGGATGCCGCCTATCAGGAGAAACAGGCGGAGATCGAGGAGACCGCGCGCCGCCGCCTGCTGAAGGCCCGCTTCTGACCCCCGTGCGCGCGTTGCAGGCATCGGACCTGATCCGCCCCTTCCGCAAGGGATGGATCCGCAGGCTGCCCACCGCGCGCAAGGTCCTCTACCTCACCTTCGACGACGGCCCGATCCCCGAGCTCACGCCCTGGGTGCTGGACCAGCTGGAGCAGTATGGTGCGCTGGCCACCTTCTTCTGCATCGGCGGCAACATCCAGCGGAACCCGGAGATCTTCGATCGCCTGCGCGCGGCGGGCCACGCCGTGGGCAACCACACCTGGACGCACGTGAACGGGTGGGAAACCTCGCTCCGCACCTACCTGCACGACGTGATGAAGTGCCAGACCCTCACCGGCACCGACCTGTTCCGCCCGCCGTACGGCCGCATCACGCCGAGGCAGGCCTGGGTGCTGGCCCGCCGCTTCCGCATCGTCTTCTGGGACGTGCTGAGCGAGGATTTCGACGTGCGCCTGAGCGCCGAACACTGCCTGGCCACGGTGATCCGCCACGCACGCCCCGGTTCGATCATCGTTTTCCACGACAACCTGCTGAGCGAGGAGCGCGTGCGATACACCCTGCCGCGGACGCTGGAGCACTTCAGCCGGCTGGGGTACCGGTTCGAGGCGTTGCCGGCGGGCCGTCCGGCATAGCCCCGCCGGGCACCCGGTCGATGGAAGAGGGGATCGCGGATCAGCGATCGCGCCTTCCCGGGCGCCTGATGCCCGATGGCGGGGAACCGGACCGGATGCGACCCGGGCCGTACGACCAGTGCCTCCGGAAGGTAGACCCGGGCAGGCCGGCAACGAACAACACCCCGCTCATGGCTTGATCCCCGTCACCACGAACTCCGTGCGGCGGTTCACGGCATGCTCCTCCTCGCTGCACGCCACGCCGGGCGCGCAATGGTTCAACAGCCGCGAGGATCCGTAGCCCTTGGCCGTCATGCGGCCGCGCTCGATGCCTTTGCCTTTCAAATAGTCCACGATCGCGTCGGCGCGCTTCTGGGTGGTCGCCTGGTTGGCGGCCGCGTCGCCGCGCGCGTCGGAATGCACGGCGATCTCGATCTGCAGCGCGGGGTTCACCTGCAGCCGTTCGGCGAAGGCGTCCAGCTCGGTACGGGCCACCACGTCGAGCGCCGCGCTGCCCACGGCCCATTTGATGTGCCTGAAGGGTACGGCCCTGCCGACCTCCACGGCCTCGAAGGCCAGGTCGTGCGCGTCCTCCAGGTCGATCACGCCCTGCCTCATGCCGATGGTGCTCACTGGCAGGCTCAGGCTGAAGAAGCCCGTCTTCTCGAACAGCACCTCGTACTCCTCGTTCGGCTGCAGCCGGAAGAGGAAGTCGCCGCCCGCGCCGGTGGTCCGCGTTTCGGTGAAGAAGCTGCTGAGGTTCACCACGCTGACGCTCATGCCCGGGATGAATCCCAGCCGGCCGGCATGGCTCACCACGCCACGCAGGAAGATGCCCGCGTCGGGGACCAGGTGGATGTCCCGCGCGAGGATCTGCTGCTGCTCGATGTTCTCCGTGCTCAGGTGCTGTTCCCCGTCGTAGCGCCCCTTCATGCCGGCCACCACGCGGTACTCCCTGTCCTTCTCCACGGCGAACGAATAGGAGCCCTTGGCATCGGTCATGGTGGTCTCCAGCACGTTGCCCTGCATGTCGAGCAACCGCACCTCCACGTCGATCAGCGGCTGCTCATCCTCCTCGTCGATCACGAACCCGGTGCAGAGGTAGCGCTGCTCCAGCGGCTTGTGCATCTCGAAGGCGTAGATGTCGTCGTCGCCCGCGCCACCCGGCCGGTTGCTGCTGAAGTAGCCGCCCTGCTTCTGCGCGTCGATGATGAAGGCGAAATCGTCGCGCGGGCCGTTGACCGGCGCGCCCACGTTGATGGCCACCAGCGCGCCTCCATCGGCGGGCGGTGGCGTCGCGAAGATGTCCAGTCCTCCGAGCCCGGGGTGGCCGTCGCTGGCGAAGTAGAGCGTGCCATCGGCGCCCACGAAGGGGAAGCACTCGTTGTGCGGCGTGTTCACCGCCGGACCGAGGTTTTCGGGTTCGCTCCATTGCGCGCCGTTCTGCACACAGCGGTAGATGTCGGTGCCGCCGGCGCCACCGGGCATGTCGCTCACGAAATACAGCGTACGCCCATCGGGCGAAAGGGCCGGATGCCCGACGGAGGTCTCGGTGTTGTTGTACAGGAAGGGCTGCGGGGCCACCCAGGCATCGCCACGCCGGGTGGCCTGGAACAGGCTCAACCGGCTGACCCCGTTCTGGCTGCGCACGCGGTTGTTGCGCGTGAACCAGAGCGTTCCCTGGTCGGCGCTGCACACCGCGGGCCCCTCGTGCAGCTTGGTGTTCACATCGCCCACCAGCGGGTGCGGCGCTTCCAGGTCGCCCGTGGCGGTCCGGTCGGCGATGAACAGGTCGAGGAACGGCTGGCCGTTCCAGGCCGCCGTGCGCTTCACCCCCATGGTGACGTTGCGCGCGCTGGAGAAGATCACGCCGCGCGACCCGGACCAGGCCGTGCCCATGTCGCTGAACGGGGTGTTGATCGACACGGGGCGCACGGTGAAGCGATCCATCTCATGGGTGAACTTCCGCGCGAAATCGCTGATGTTGCTGCGCACGGCCTGTCCTTCGGGGCGCGTGACGGCGAGATAGCGGTCCATCCATTCCTCGGCCTGTTCGTATTTGGCGTTGCCCTTGAGCGCCTGCGCGTAGTTGTACAGGTCGCGAGGTTCGCGGTTGAGGAACTTCACCACCTGCGCGTACCAGATCTCCGCGTTCTCCACGTCGCCCACCTTCATGTAGGAATCGGCCAGCCGCTTGACCACGTGCTCGTTCACCGCGCCGCGATCGGCGGCGGCCCTGTATTCGGGGATGGCCGCGGCGTAGGCCATCTGCTTGTAGTAGCCGTCGGCCAGGCGCACGTGCGCGTCGGCGCTGCTCTGAGCGCGACCCGGCGTGGCGAGGGCCGTGGCGGCCATCGCCAGGAGGAGCGGGATGATCGCGCGCATGCCCGTCAGAAGTAGCGGGGTGAAATGGTCCTGCCGCGGCTGAAGCGCAGGTCGTAGCCGATCATCAGCTCGTGCGTTCCCGCGTTGTAGGCGCTGAGCTGCGAGGTGGTCAGGTCGAAGGCGTAGCCCGCCTTGAACTGTTCGTTGATCTGGTACTGGGCCATCACGCCGAAGGAATTGCCCAGGCGCATCATCGCCCCGAACCAGATGCGTTCGCGCAGCAGGAAATGGGCGTTGATGTCCAGCGAAAGCGGCGCCCCCTCCACCGCGCGCAGCATGATGGAGGGCTTGAACTTCATGTCCCGGTTCAGGTCGAAGACATAGCCTCCGATCAGGAAGTAGTGGCGTGCCTGCCTGGCGGTGGTGAGCACCTGCTCCACCGCCTGGATCTCATTGGTGAGCAGCTTGGGGGCGGACAGCCCCACGTAATAGCGCGGCGCATGCCAGAAAAGCCCGAACCCGAAATTGGGCAGCGCTTCGCTCAGCGTGGCCGCGTTGGCCGGATCGACCTCCACCGTTGAGAGCGAGGCCAGATCCACCGAATACAGGTCCACGCCGCCCCGCAGCCCGAAGGCCAGGCGCGTGTCCGCACCCGTGCGCATCCGGTAGGCCAGGTCCGCGAAGAAGCCGGTCTGCGTGGCGGGGCCGGCCTTGTCATGCACCAGCAGCGCGCCCACGGCGATGCTCTCGTTGGGCAGCGGGCTGTTGCCGGAAAGGGTCTGTGTACGCGGCGCGCCCTCGAAGCCCACCCATTGGTGCCGGCTCAGGGCCATCAGCGAGATCACATCCGCGCTGCCGGCATAGGCCGGGTTGAAGGCCAGCGTGTTGAACATGTACTGGCTGTACATGGGGTCCTGCTGCGCGAACGAAGCGGCAGGCACCAGGCTCAGGCAGCAGACGGCGGACCGCAGGCTCCGAACGATCGAACGCTTGACGGGTCCGCTCATCGGTTCAGATAGATGAAGCCCTTGTATGCCTCGCTCCCATCGCCCAGATCGAGGACGTAGTAGTAGGTGCCCGTGGGGAGGTCGCCGGGGATCAGCGCGTTCTCCGATGTGCCATCCCACGCCTTGGTGGCGTTGTTGTAGCCGTCGGCGCTGAACACCCTGTCGCCCCAGCGGTTGAAGATCACCAGGGTGTTCTGCGGGAAGCCTTCGATGCCCGGGATGACCAGCAGGTCGTTGATCAGGTCGCCGTTGGGCGAGAACGACTCGGGGATGAAGACCTCCTCATCGAACGCGCAGGGGCTCAGGACGACGAGGATCCGTGGCCCGCAGCCGTTCTGGTCGTCCACCACGATCACCGGCGACTGGGAATGGACGATCGCCGCACTCTCGAACCAGTACACCCCCGGCAGGCTGTCATGGATCGTGCCCGCCACGCCGGAAACCGTGTAGGAGGATGGATCGCCGCCGGAGATCAGGAAGCTGATCGTGTAGGTGTGGTACTGGTCATTGCAGATCAGCACCGTATCGCTCACATCGACCCCGTCGGCAACGTTCACCGTCACGGTGGCCTCGTCGCTGCCGCAAGCCTGCACGGCCACCGTGTAGAGATGAGCGTAAGCGCCCGCCTCCAGGCCGATGGTGCTCAACACGCCACCGCTCGATGCACCGCTGCCGTCAAGGTCGGTCCAGGTGCCGCTCGCATCGGGTGTGCCGGCCAGTCCGGTGAAGAGATCAAGCGCATCGAGGGTGTCGCAGACCGCGAGCGTTCCATCCTCTCCGGCATCGGGCGGCTGGTTCACCACCACGGTCACCACCGCCGACGTGTCGTTGCAGGGGGCGATGCCGGACACTTGATAGGTGTATGCCCCCGGCATGCTCGCCGCGGGGTCGAACACGCCGCCATGGCTGTTGCCAATGGGGTCGATCCAGTCCCCACCGGCATCCGGATCGCCCTGCAGGGCCGAGATCAGCTGCAACGGCGCATCGGTGGCGCACAACACCAGGGTGGAGTCGGCTCCGGGATCGGGATACGCCGTGGCCGTCACCACCACTTGCGCGGAGATGTCGCCGCACGTGGGATCGATGATGGTGTAAACAAAGGCGATCGGCTGGCCGATGGGAAGCAGCGAGGCGTCCAGGATGCCTGCCGCGGTATCCACCAACGCACCGGTGGCCGAGGGATCGGTCCATCCACCACCGGCATCGGGCGTGCCGCCCAGGGACCCGAACAGGTCATAGGTGGTGATGCCCCCGCAGATCGTCACCGAACTATCCGCGCCGGCACTGGCTCCCGCGCCCACCACCACGGTGACCACCGCGCTGTCGTTGAAGCAATTCCCGCCGGCGATCACTTCATATTCGAACTGATAGCTGCCTTCGGCCACCAGCGTGGCGTTGAAGCAGCTGTCGAACAGCGCGGAGGTGCCATCGAGGTCCTGCCAGGCGCCGCTGCTGTCGGGTGTTCCTCCCAGGCCGGCGAACAGGTCCACGCAAACCTCGGTGATGCAAGCGGGAAGCGTGGTGTCGGCTCCCGCGTCAGGTGCGATGGTCAGGTTGATGGTGAGGGTGGCCGTGTCGTTCTCGCAGGCCCCCGAACCTTCGATCACATAGTCGTACGGCCCTCCCGGATCGGTCGCTGGATCGAACTGGACATACTGCGTTCCGAAGGGCGCGCCCAAAGGATCGGACCAATCACCACCATTGCCGGGAACTCCCCCCAGGTAGCTGAAGAGCTGGAAGGGAGCTTGTGAGGAGCAGACCGGGATGGAATTGTTCAGGCCGGCGAACGGCGCGGAAGATTCCGTGACGGTGATGATGGCTTCCGCGTCGTTGCAACCCAGCAGGCCGGCAACCACATAGGTGTACGTGCCCGGGCCATCCACCGCAGGGTTGTAGATGTTGTCCGTCGGGATGCCGGGGGCGGGCCCGAAGATCCAGCTGCCGCCGGGATCGGGAACGCCCGTGAGCAGATCGAAGAGCAACACGGGATCATCGTTGTTGCAGATATCCAGGGAGGCACCCCCGCCCGCGTCGGGTGACGGGTTCACCGTGATGGTGAGTTCGGAGCTGTCGCCCGGGCAGTTCCCCACGCCGGACACCACGTAGGTGTACACGTAGCTGCCTGCCGGCACGCTCGCGGGCACGAACAGCGGTGGAGACATCACCTGCATGGAGGGATCGAACCACTGCCCGCCCCCATCGCCACCGGCGGGCACACCCAGATTGAAGGAACCCGTATTGGTGCAAACGGTCTGGCCGCCATCGCTGCCAGCGTTCGGGCCATCAAGCACATCCACGGTGAGGATGGATGAATCGCGCAGGCAGCCGGAGGAGGCGGGCAGGATGTATGCGAACTCGAAGCTGCCCAGCCCGGCTTCCGATGGGTTGAAACAGCCATTGCCGTCAAGCTCGTTGGTGCCATCCAGATCGGCCCAGTATCCACCAGGCTGCGGCGTGCCCCCGATGAGGCCGAACAGGCAGACCTCCACCTCGCTGTCGCAGGCCTGGATGGTCGTGTCTTCGCCGGCATCCAGCGCACTGGCGATGGTCACGGTGACCGTGGCGCTCGAACCGGAGCATGGCGGCGTGCCGTTCACGGCATAGGTGAAGGTGTAGCTTCCGGGCATCACCCCGGTGGCATCCCAGAGGCTGCCGTTGAGCGATCCCTGACCATCGTCGTTGGTCCATGTACCCCCGCCATTGAAGCCGCCGGTCAATCCATCGAACAGGTCGATGCCGGTGGCATCCACACAGGCCACCAGGTCGCCGTCGCCGCCGGCACTGACGGCGGGCACCACGGTCACCTGCACGGTCGCGCCCGCATCGGAGCAGGGTGGATCGCCATCCACCGTATAGAGGAAGACGCCCGAAGCATCCGTCGCGGGGTCGAACACGCCTGAATGCGGATCGCCACCGATGGTGGTCCACACGCCACCGGGATCGGGTGTGCCGAACAGCAGATCGATCAGGTCCACCACCGGGTCGTCCGAACAGAAGATCGCCGCCGAACTGATGCCCGCATCGGGCGCCGTGCTTTCCTGCACATTGACGGTGGCCACATCCGTGGAACAGGGCGACTGGCCCACGACCGAATACGTGTAGATGCCGGGAAGGGACACGCCCGGATCGTATTCACCGGACGGGAAGGGGTCGCCATCCGGATCGGTCCAGGAGCCACCACCATCGGGCGCGCCCAGCAGGTGATCGATCAACAGGAAGTCCGGGCCGTCGCTGCAAACGTTCACGATGTTGCTCCCGCCCGCATCGGGTGCCGGGTTCTCGATCACCGTGATCGAGGCGGTGTCGTTCGGGCATGGTGCATCGGCTTCCACCACGTAGAGGTAGGTGCCGGGCGTGTCGTCGCCGGGGTCGTAGATGCCCGAGAACGGTGTGCCGCCAATGGACCACTCGCCGTTCAGTTCCGGCGCGCATCCGATGGAATTCACCAGGATCACCGGAGCATCGCTGTCGCATACGATCACCACGCCGTTGCAGCCGGCGTTGGCTTCCTCGCCCACCTGCACGTTCACCGTCGCCTGGTCATCCTCGCAGGGCGCCTGCCCGTTCACCGTGTAGGTGTACACGCCTTCGGGATCGATGCCGGGCTGGAAGGTGCTGGAATGCGGTCCGTTGATGTTCGACCAGGTGCCTCCGGGATCGGGCGAGCCGCCAAGTACCTGGAAAAGGTTGATCTGCCCGCTGGTGCTGCACAGTTCGATCGCGTTGTCCAGGCCCGCGAAGGGGGCATCGTTGACCACCACGCAGATCGTCGATGATGCATTGGCGCATCCCACATCGCCTTCCACCACGTAGGTGTAGCAGCCCGGCGTGCTGGTGAGCGGATTGAAGATGCCGCTGTGGGGAAGTCCGCCAAAGAACCAGTCGCCGCCCAGGTCGGGCGTACACAACAGCGAATCGACCAACGCGAACGCCAGCTGATCGGAGCATGTGATGATGCTGTTGCCGCAACCGGCATCCGGCGGCGCGTTCACGCTCACCGATACAGTGGCCGTCCGGTCGGTGCATGGGAGGATCCCGTCGACGTGATAGCAGTAGCTGCCAGGCAGGCTGGTGCCGGGGTCGAAGATCCCGCTGTGCGGCGCGCCGCCGCAGCCGGGGAAGGTCCAGTAGCCCGTGGCGTCGGGTGTGCCGCCCAGTTGCAGGAACAGGTTGATGTTCGCTCCGTTCGCGCACAGGGTGATCGAAGAACTCGTACCTGCGTCGGCCTCCTCGCGTTCGATCACCTCCACGGTGGTGGAGGTGGATCCACATGGCGGGCCGTCGTTCACCGTGTAGGTATAGATCCCGGACGAGTCGATGCTGGGTTGATAGACCCCGTTGTGCGGACCACCGGGACCGGTCCAGGATCCACCGGATTGCGGGCTGCCGGTGAGCTCGTCGAACAAGATCACCGCGTTGCCATCGGAGCAAACGGTGACCTGCGCGGGGCCGCCGGGGTCGGGTTCGTTCACCACGTCGATCGTGAGCGTTGACTCATCGTTCGGACAGGGCGCCGTGCCGGGCACCACGTAGGTCCAGACCCCCGGCGGATCGAAACCCGGCGTGAACGTGGCATTGTGCGCCTGCAAGGATGGGTTGTACCATGTCCCGCTGGCTGACGGCGTTCCAAGCAGCGCATCGGTCATGTCGATGGCGGTATCGGTGATGCACAGTTCGATCGACGTGCTCGTGCCGGCATTGGGGGCGGGCACTTCCGTCACCACCACCGTGGCCAGATCGGTCGCGCAAGGCGGGGCGCCGGTCCTGGTGTACGTGTAGGTGCCGGGGTTCATCGACGAGGCGATGTAGTTGCCCGCGGTAAGGCTGGGGCCGCTCCAGGTGCCGCCGGGCTGGCCCCCCAGCAACGTGAGCATGTTCACCGGCGATGTGGAGTTGCCGCATACGGTGAGCGTGGCGTTCTCCCCGGCATAGGGCGCCACCACGACGTTCACCGTGGCCACCGCCGAATCGGCCGCGCAGCCGATCGATCCGGTGATCAGGTACTTGAAATCGTAGCTGCCCGGCGCTGCGACGGTCGTTGCATCGAAGTCACTGCCGGTCACCGTTCCGCCATCGAGCGGGATCCACACACCGCCGGTCTGGGGACCGCCACCCAGCGCGGAAAAAAGGTCCACTTCGTCGTTGTTGCCGCAGGCTGAAATGGTGCCGTTGGTACCCGCATCCAACTGCGTCACGATCTCCACCATCACGATCGCCTCGTCCGCCCCGCATGGGCCGCCGCCATCATTGACGTGATAAGTGAACTGATACAAGCCCGGCGCGATGCCCGTGGGGTCGAACGAGGAGCCGCTCTGCTGACCGGTGCCATCATCATCCGTCCAGGTGCCGAGGGGATCGTAGTTGCCCACCAGGCCGGTGAAGAGGTCGATCGTTCCGGCATCCTCGCAGATCGTGATGTCGCCATCGCCGCCGGCATACGGAGCCGCATTGTTGAACACCGACACGGTGGCCTGATCGTTCGCGCAGGGCGGAAGTCCGGCCACGGAATAGACATACACCCCGCCGTTCATCGTGGCCGGATCGAAGGTGCCCGTGGTGGGGCTGGGGCCGTTCCATGTTCCTCCGGCATCGGGTGAGCCACTGAGCAGATCGAAGAGCGAGAAGGGAGCATCGTCCGAGCAGACATCGATCATGGCGTTCCCGCCGGCATCGGGTTCCGGGTTCTCCGTCACCGTCACCGTCGCGGTGGCATCGGCGCAGGGTGGCGCTCCATCCACCGTGTAGGTGTACACGCCCGGCGCCATGGTGGCGGGATCGTACATGCCCGCGGGCGCGGGACTGGGACCGCTCCAGACCCCTGTGCCATCGGGCGTTCCGTTCAGGGAGTCGATCAACGCCACGGCCGCATCGCTGCTGCAGATCGACAGCGTGCCGTTCGATCCGGCATCCGGCGCGAGGTTCACGTTCACCGTCACCGTCGAGGAATCGTTCTCGCAAGGCGCCACCCCGGCGACGATGTACGTGTAGATACCGGGCGGACTGGTGCCCGGCACGAAGGGGTTGGTGAACGGAACCCCGTTGGGGTCCAGCCAGAAGCCGGTCGGGTTGGGGTTGCCGGTGATCAGGCCCAGCAGGTTGAACGGAGCCTGCGTACTGCACTTGGTCACCGTCGCGTTGTTGCCGGCGTTGGGTGCCTGGGTTTCGCTCACCAGCACCGTGGCGGTCGCGTTGGCGCAGGGGGCGAGCCCGGTCACCGTATAGGTGTAGGTCCCCGCCGGATGGTTCACGTTGGCCGGGTTGTATACC
The DNA here is from genome assembly GCA_964394425.1 of uncultured Chryseobacterium sp. Taxonomy (GTDB): domain Bacteria; phylum Bacteroidota; class Bacteroidia; order Flavobacteriales_F; family PHOS-HE28; genus PHOS-HE28. The sequence goes on from CAYMXP010000019.1 coordinate 28,216, forward strand.
CCACCGAAGGCGGTGCCACCGGGCCTGGTCCAGGCGCCTCCGGGATCGGGCGTTCCTCCCAGGTGAGCGAACAGGGTATCCGGCGGGTCGTTGCTGCACAACACCACCGAACCATTGCTCCCCGCATCGGGTGCTTCGTTCTCCGTCACCGTCACGGTGGCCTGGTCGCTCGAACAGGGGAAGGTGCCGTTCACCACATAGGTGTACACCCCCTCGTCCATGGTGGCCGGGTCATACAGGCCGCCAACCACCGGGTCCGGGCCGGTCCAGGTGCCGCCGCCGCCGGGGTTGCCCCCCAGCAAGGCGAACAGATCGAACGAACCATCGGTGCTGCACACGGTGATGCTTCCGTTGGTGCCGGCATTGGGCGCCTGGATCACGGTCACGTTCACCGTTGCGCTGGCGTTGGCGCAGGGGGGCGTACCCGCGACGGTGTAGGTATAGGTGCCCGGGGTATGCACGCCGGGGTCGAAGAAATTCCCCGGGTGCAGTCCATCCGGACCCGTCCAGCTTCCACCCGGTGCGCCTCCAAGCAACAGCAGCATGTTCACGTCGGATGCATCGGAACACACCGTCGTGTTGGCGTTGGCACCGGCGTTGGGCGCGTTCACCACCGCCACCTGAACGGTGGCCACGGCGTTGGTGCAAGGTGGCTGGCCGGTGACCGTATAGGTGTAGGTGCCCACGGGGCTCACCCCGGGGTCGAAACTGCCGTTGCTGGCCGACCCGCCCGGACCGGTCCATGAGCCACCGGGGTCCGGAGTTCCACCCAACCGACCGATCAGGTTGAAGGTCGCGTCGATGCTGCAGACCGTGATGCTCGCATCGCCGCCGGCATCGGGGGCCTGCTGCAGCGCGATGCCCAGCGTGGCGCTGGCATTGCCGCAAGGCGCCATGCCGCTCACCGTGTAGGTGTAGGTGCCACCGGACATGGTGGCCGGGTCGAACTGATCGCCGATCACCGGGGAGGGACCGCTCCAGTTGCCGCCACTGTCGGGAGTTCCATCCAGCGCAAGCACCATGTTGAAGGGAGCATAATCGCTGCATGCTTCCAGCGTGGTGTTGATGCCCGCATCGGGCGCGGCAGTGACGTTCACCACGGCGTTCGCCTGGTCGTTCGGGCAGGGTGGAACGCCGTTCACCGCATAGACGTAGGTGCCAGAAATGCCCGTGGCCGGATCGAACAGGCCGCTGACCGGCGAGCCGGAGAGGGTCCACGCTCCGCCGAGATCGGGCGTGCCGCCCAGCACGGTGATCAGGTTGAACGGGGCGTCATCACTGCACACGCTGATGCTTCCGTTGGAACCCGCGTCGGGTGGATCGTTCTCGGTGACGGTGATCGTGGCGCTCGCATTGATGCAGGGCGGCGTGCCGATGACCGTGTAGGTGTACACGCCGGGCGACATCGCGGCGGGATCGTACATCCCACCGGTGACAGGGCTCGGCCCCGACCAGTTCCCCCCGAGGTCCGGCGTGCCCCCCAAGGCATCGAACAGCGACGCGGGGGGATCGGTGCCGCAGATGGCGAGCGTTCCGTTCTGGCCGGCATCGGGAGCCATCACGCGCGTGATGTTCAATGTCGCCGACGAATCGGGACATGATCCCGTGCCCCCCACCGTATAGGTGTACAGGCCGCCGAGATCGCCGCCGGGATCGTAGATCTCCGAATGTGGAGCGCCGCCGGGGGCGGTCCAACCGCCCCCGCCATCGGGCAGGCCGCCCAGTTGACCGGTCATGTCAAAGGCCGTCTCGCTGCTGCAGATCGTGAGCGACGCGTTCGTGCCGGCGTTGGGGCCGGTGATGATCTCCGCGTTCCATCCCGCGCCGGTGATGGCCGGGTCGCTGGTCCAATGGAAGGTGAGGCAGCCGCTCGGGTCCGTGGCCTGGAAGTCCAGCGCGGTCAGGTCGTTCAACAGGTCGCCGGTGGCCAGGACCGGTCCCAGCGTGCTGGTGCCGTCGTGGATCACCAGTGCGTCCGTTGCCGTGCCCACGCTGAACGAAACGAAATACACCCAGGTGGCCGGCGAGGAACCCGCGCCTCCCGCCGGGCAAAGGGTCACCGTCATGTCCTCGCCGTTCGCGTAGCCGCCCGCGGGACCGCCGCTGTCGTATAAATGTCCCGAGCAACTCGACCACGAAGCGCCATCGGCCATGATGAAGGTCTGCGCATGGGACGCGGCCCCGTAAGAGAACAGAAGAGCGGGTAAGCAACCCGCCCGAACGAACTTCAGGATGTACACGCGTATCGGCACTTCCTTCCCGCTGATCCCTGGTAAGAGGAGCCGCAATTTACGGTGGTGCTCAGGGGTGGGTGGCCGGCTGACCCGTTGATCGCTCGTTCAGCGGAAACAGCCGACCGGGTGCGGCATGTGATCGACGGATGCTCCGCTTCGGCGGATCGGTCAGGCCATCATCGGCGCACGGGCCGGCTTGAAGGGTTCCTTCTCGCAATGCCTGGGGTCCTTCACCTTTTCGGGATGAAGTGCGTGGTACTCGAACTCGTCGCGGAAATGGCGGATGGCGCTGGCCACCGGCCAGGCGGCGGCGTCGCCCAGCGGGCAGATGGTGTTGCCCTCGATCTTGCGCTGGATGTCCCAGAGCAGGTCGATGTCGCTCACGCGGCCCTCGCCGTTCTCCAGTCGCCAGAGCAGCTTGCGCATCCAGCCGGTGCCTTCGCGGCAGGGGCTGCACTGGCCGCAGCTTTCATGGGCGTAGAAGCGCGCATGGTTCCAGGTGCTGCGCACGATGCAGGCGGTGTCGTTGTACGCATAGAACCCGCCGCTGCCCAGCATGGTGCCCGTTTGGAAGCCGCCGTCGGCCAGGCTCTCGTAGCTCATCAGTCGTGCTTCGCCCTTGGCCGTCTTCAGGAAGAGTTCACCCGGCACGATGGGCACGCTGCTGCCGCCGGGCACCACGGCTTTCAAAGGCCGGCCGCCGCTCACTCCGCCGCAGTACTGCTCGCTCATCAGGAATTCCTCGGCCGGCAGGCCAAGCTCGATCTCGTACACGCCCGGCCGGTTGACGTGCCCGCTCGCGCTGATGAGCTTGGTCCCCGTGCTTTTGCCCACGCCGATCTTGGCGTATTCCTCGCCGCCATCGTTGATGATCGGCACCACGGCGCAGATCGTTTCCACGTTGTTCACCACCGTGGGGCATCCGTAAAGCCCTTTCACCGCGGGGAACGGAGGCTTGATGCGCGGATTGCCGCGCTTGCCTTCAAGACTTTCCAGGAGCGCGGTCTCCTCGCCGCAGATGTATGCACCGGCGCCTACGTGAACGTGACAGTCGTGGTCGAAGCCTGAACCGAGGATGTTCTTTCCAAGCCAGCCGGCAGCGTAAGCCTCGGCAATGGCCCGCTCCAGGATGCGCGCGACGTGGAAGAACTCGCCACGGATGTAGATGTAGGAGGTCCTTGCCCCGAGCGCGAAGCTGCTGGCGACCATCCCCTCGATCAACAGATGGGGGATGCGCTCCATGAGGTAGCGGTCCTTGAAGGTGCCGGGCTCGCTCTCGTCGGCATTGCATACGAGATAACGCGGCACGCCCTCGGGTTTGGCCATGAAGCTCCACTTCATGCCCGTGGGGAAACCGGCCCCTCCACGACCGCGCAGACCGCTCTTCTTCACCTCTTCCATCACCGCCTCGGGCGCCATGGTCTTCAGCGCCTTCTCCACGCTGCGGTAACCGCCGGTGGCGCGGTAGGCCTCCAGCTCCCGGATGCCGGGCTTGTCGATGTGCTCGAAGAGGAGTTTACGGGGCATGTCTTTCGCGATGCCCCGACAGGTCGGGGCACGACAGGTCGGTCATTGATCCGTGTAATTCCGCCGCTCGTTCCGCGTACGAAGTTCCTCGATCAGCGCGTCGGCTTTCTCCGGTGAGAGGTTCTCGTGGTACTTCGCGCCGCACTGGAGCATGGGTGCCGTGCCGCATGAGCCGAGGCATTCCACGGTCTTCAGCGTGAACAGGCCGTCGGGGGTGGTCTCGCCGTTCCTGATGCCGAGCTTCTTCTCCAGATGCGCGACGAGGTCTTCGGCGCCGCGCAGCCAGCAGGGGCTGGTCTGGCAGACCTCCAGCACGCATTTGCCCACCGGCTCCAGGTGGAACATGCTGTAAAAGGTGGCCACCTCGTAGACTTCGATGGGCTGGAGCTTGAGCAGGTCGGCCACCGCGTCCATCGCCTTCACGCTCAGCCAGCCGTCGTTCTCGGTCTGGGCGATGTGCAGGATCGGGATCAGCGCGCTCTTGTGCCTTCCCTCGGGATAGTGGGAAATGAGCATTCGGCACGCGGCGAGCGCCTTTTCGCTGAAAGCGAAGGGGGGCGCTTCCCGGGTCGTGTCGATCGTTCTGGCGCGCGCGCTCATGGTCATGCGTCAAGCTCTCCGGCGATCACGTTCATGCTGCTCATGGCCAGGATCGCATCGCTCAGCATGCCGCCCTTCACCATTTCGGGGAAAGCCTGGTAGTAAATGAAGCAAGGGCGACGGAAATGAAGCCGCGCGGGCGCGCGTCCGCCGTCGCTCACGAGGTAGAAGCCCAGTTCTCCGTTCGCGGCTTCCACGCAGTGGTACACCTCGCCCACGGGGATCTCCGTTTCGCCCATCACGATCTTGAAGTGCCAGATGAGCGCCTCCATGCTGTTGTACACCTGCTCCTTGGGCGGAAGCACGAAGTGCGACTGGTTCGCCACGTAGGAGGTCTTGTCGCTCATGCGGTCGAGCTTTTCCAGCGCCTGGCGGATGATCGACAGGCTCTGCCTTTGCTCCTGCTGGCGCACCATGAAGCGGTCGTACACGTCGCCGTTCTGCCCGATGGGCACCTCGAACTCGTATTCGTTGTAGCGGCAATAGGGATCCATCACGCGCACGTCGTGGTCCACCCCGCAAGCGCGCAGGTTCGGGCCGGTGAAGCCGTAGGCCAGCGCGCGATCGGCCGGGAACGGACAACAGTCGATCGTGCGGTCCATGAAGATGCGGTTGCGCTCCAGCAGGCCCTCGAACTCCTTGAGCTTCTTCGGGTAGGTGACCAGGAAGTGCCGGATCTTCCTCCATGCCGTCTCGCTGAAGTTGCGCTCGAAGCCGCCGATGCGGCCCATGTTGGTGGTGAGGCGCGATCCGCAGATCTCCTCGTAGATCTCGTAGATGAACTCCCGGTCCTGGAAGAGGTAGGTGAAGCCGGTGAGCGCTCCGGTGTCCACGCCGATCACCGTGTTGCAGATCAGGTGATCGGCGATGCGGGCCAGTTCCATCACGATCACGCGCAGGTGATCGACCCGCTCGGGCACCTCGATCTTCAGGAGCTTCTCCACCGTGGTGTGCCAGCCCATGTTGTTGATCGGGGCCGAACAGTAGTTCATCCGGTCCAGCAGCGGGGTGATCTGGTAGAAGGGCTTGCGTTCGGCGATCTTCTCGAAGGCGCGGTGGATGTAGCCGATGGTCTGCTCGGCGCCCTGGATCACCTCCCCGTCCAGGGTGAGCACGTTCTGGAATATGCCGTGGGTGGCCGGGTGGGTGGGCCCGAGGTTGACCGTGTTCAGGTCGCGATGTCCATCGTCCTTCACGATGTCGATCTGCCAGTGGTCGCGGCGGGCGGTGGGGATCGAGCTCATCGTCCGAACATCAGGTCGTTCTTGTCCTCGCGCGTGGGATCCTCCAGGGGGAAATCCTTGCGCATGGGGAAGGCGGTCATCTCCTCCACGTTCAGGATGCGCTTGAGGTTGGGATGGCCCCGGAAGATGAGGCCGAAGAAGTCATGGGCCTCGCGTTCCATCCAGTTGGCCGCGGGCCACAGATCGGTCAGGGTCGGGAACACCGGATCGGCCAGCGGGGCGCTGCTCTTGATCCGGATCCGGTGGCCATGCACGAAGGCGTGCAGATGCACCACCAGCCCCAGTTCATCGCTCGCGGGGTAATGCATGCCGCAGAGGGTGGTGAGGAAGTTGAACTGCAAGGCCGGATCCTCCCGCAGGAAGGCGATCGCATCATGGTAGATGGAGCGGTCCACGGTCGCACAGAACATGTCGTATTGCTGCTCGGTGGCCAGGATGCGGCCGCCGAAACGCTCGGCGAGCCTGCTCGCCACCAGCTGATCACGCTCCGGTACGATCGCGAACATGCTCAGTCGATGCGGTAGCGTGAAAGGAGTTCGGCGTAGCGCGGGCTGTTGCGGCGGCGCAGGGGCTCGTTGCCCACCAGGTCCTGGATCTTGAGAATGCCGTCGATGATCTGTTCGGGGCGCGGCGGGCAGCCGGGCACGTACACGTCCACCGGCACCACGCGGTCGATGCCCTGCAGCACGCTGTACGTGTCGAAGATGCCGCCGCTGCTGGCGCACGCGCCCACGGCCATCACCCAGCGCGGTTCGGCCATCTGCAGGTACACCTCGCGCACCACCGGCGCCATCTTCTTGGCGATGGTGCCCATCACCATCAGCAGGTCGGCCTGCCGCGGGCTGAAGCTCAGGCGCTCGCTGCCGAAGCGGGCCAGGTCGTAGTTGCTGGCCATGGTGGCCATGAACTCGATGCCGCAGCAACTGGTGGCGAAGGGCAGGGGCCAGAGCGAATTCTTCCGCGCCAGGCCCACGGCCTTGTCCAGCATGGTGACCATGAAGCCCTGGCCCTGGTGGCCGGGCGGGGCTTGAACGATGGCGGGGGCGGTGTTCACTCCCATTTCAGCGCTCCCTTCTTGATCACGTAATAGAAACCCGCCAGCAGCAGGGAGAGGAAGATGACCATCTCGATGAAGCCCTCGCGGCCCAGCTCGCGGAAGTTCACCGCCCAGGGGTACATGAAGATCACCTCCACATCGAAGAGCACGAAGAGGATGGCGATCAGGAAGTACTTCACCGAGAACGGGCTGCGCGCGTTGCCCTGGCTTTCGATCCCGCACTCGAAATTCTCCAGCTTCCCGGTGGTGGGGCGCCTGGGGCCCAGCAGGTGCGTGGCCACCAGCACGGCGGCCACGAAGCCCAGGGCGATCAACGCCTGGATCATCACCGGCACGTAATCGGCCGGGCCCGAGATGCCCGCGGTGAGAAGGATGCCGGTGGTCATGCGAATGCGCCGCAAAAGTAGCGGAGGTACCGGGCCGACGATCAACGACGGCCCCTTTTCAACATCCACCTCGCGCGGGAGCGGCGCACCGCCGGTCCGCACCTTGCGCGGATCGATCCATCCGATAGCTTTGGAAGTGGCCGGATCATCCGCATCATGCCGATCCTGATCTCCACCTCCCAGGCCGCATTGATCCTGTCGGTGGTGTTCACCCCGCTGCTGGATGCGTGCTGCGTCCCTCCGTCCGAAGACCCTGGCGGGACCACCCCCACGACGGGAACCACCACCTCCACGGGAACCACCACGACGGGCGGGGCCTCCACCACGGGCATCGAACCCCGCCTGAGCCATGTGGGCGCCGTGTTCAACGGTCCGCTGGGCGCGCCGGAATGGGACGTAACGCTTTACGTGCAGGGAGCCAACATCCGGGATGGCGCGGTGGTGGTGGTGAACGGCGCCGATCACGAGGCGCAGCTCCTGTCGAGCCTCTCCATCGCCCCCTCCAGCGATCCATCCACGTTGGGCTATGCGGTCGCCGGCTACGCCATGCTGAAGGCCGAGGTGAAGGTGAAGGCCGGCGACGTGCTCTCGATCAGGGTGCGCGATCCGGGCGATGTCCTCTCGGCCAACGAACGGACCTGGACGGTGCCCGACCTTCCCGATTGGGACACCGATGGGGACGGGCTGAAGGACGAATGGGAGACCGATGGGTACAAGGATGCGGGCGGCATGCTCTGCGACCTGCCGGCCCTTGGCGCCGATCCGAAGCACTTCGACCTGTTCGTGGAGGCGGACTTCATGGCCGGCCCCATCGCCACCGATCCGCGGCAGGAGCCGCTGCCGGAAAGCTGGGCGCTGATCGAGCAGGTGTTCCGTTCGGCGCCGCTGCTCAACATCAGCGGGACCAGCGGCATCCGCCTGCACGTGGATCGCGGTCAGGGCACGTACGTCGACGCGGCGGGCGCTTCGCATGCGATCACCGCGCCGGACGAGATCCGGGGTGGCACCACGATCCGTTACGAGCCCACCCTGGCGATGGATGGCGATGCGTACCCCGATAATTTCAACACGCTCAAAGGGGAGGGCTTCGATCTGGAGCGCCGCGGCACGATCTTCCACTACTGCATCTTCGGCCATGCCTCCGGCCATTCCGCTGCGTTGAGTTCGTACGGCTACGCGGAGATGCCGGGCAACGACTTCTTCGTCACCCTGCCTGCGGACCTCCTGCAGCGCACCGATCAGGTGACGGCCGCCTTCGTGCATGAATTCGGGCACAACCTTGGCCTGGGCCATGGCGGCGACGACGCGGAGGCGGCCGAATGGAACCATTGCAGCATCATGAGCTACCAGTGGTGCCAGTCGGGCGTGGACGTGGATTGCGACGCCACCGGCGATGCGGTGTACGACCTGAGCCAGGGCACGCTCGCGATCATGGACCTGACCAACCTCGATGAACGCATGGGCCTGTGCGACAACAAGGCGCAGGACTGGAACGGCAATGGCGCCATCGAGCCCGCCATCAACTGGCAGGACAAGACCTGGGACGATCACGACAACTGGGGCAGCCTCCTGTTCGACTTCCAAAGCAGTTCCAACGCCGCCGACTGATGCAAGGGATCCATCGCCCGCCGTTGTTCATCCTGTTGTTGTTCGCCACGGGCTGCTCGATCCCCGGACAACGGCCGGCCGGTGCCGGTCCGGCCGGACATGAGCACCCCGGCCCAACGCGCCAGCCCCCGCCCAGGATCGTGGCGGACAGCCTGGTGCAGGCACCCCATCCCACCACCATGCGCGAAGGCGATGTCCGGCTTTTCCGCGGGGATCGCGCGGTGATGGTCGGCCGCAAGTTCACTTCCAGGGTGGCGGAGGTGAGCGACGGGAAGATCCGCTTCGATGACGGACACATCCTCTTCTTCGGCCTGCCCGAGGGCCATCGGGTTCCCTTCAGCCCGGGGGCACTGGTGGAGGTGGACTTCACCTACGCACTGAAGTTCTTCTCCTACTTCCGCTCGGTGCGCATCCGCATGAAGAACAACGGCGCGCTCCGCCTGCAGATCACCGGGGATGGCGACGAACGACCCGTGGAAGCCGAACTGGCCGGACAGACCCTGCGGCAGGGTGGCGCCCAGGAGGCGCAACCGATGGTGAAGGGCGGCAACGTTCATCAGGTGCCGCCCGAACTGGTGGTGGGCTTCCAGGCACAACCCCTGCCGGTAGACAGCGCGGTTTCCGTGACCATCGGCTCCGATCAGTACCTCATCACCGTGCAAGAGAGCATCCACGTGGAGCCTGACACCGTCCTGCAGGAGGGGGCACCCTACCGGCTCTACTTCACCGCGCTGCGCCAGTGACCCATGCCCGGCCTGCACCGGCGTTGATGCACCGCGGGCCGCCATCACGCCGGGCGCCCTCCTACTTTTGCCGCACCGCATGAGCGCCACCGCGGGGTCCTATCCCCTTCTGGAGTCGATCGACCTGCCCGCCGACCTGCGCAAGGTGCCGGAAGAACGGCTCGAACAGGTCTGCCGCGAACTGCGCGACTTCATCATCGACGTGGTGAGCGTGAAGGGCGGGCACTTCGGCGCCAGCCTGGGCGTGGTGGAATTGACCGTCGCCCTGCACTACGTCTTCAACACCCCGCACGACCAGCTGGTGTGGGACGTGGGGCACCAGGCCTACGGGCACAAGATCCTCACCGGCCGCCGGAAGCAATTCCACACCAACCGCCTTTACAAGGGATTGAGCGGTTTCCCCAAGCGCAGCGAAAGCCCCTATGACACCTTCGGAGTCGGGCATAGTTCGACCTCCGTGGGAGCGGCACTGGGCATGGCCGTGGCCAGCAAGTTGAAGCACGAAAAGGACCGGCAGGTCGTGGCCGTGATCGGCGATGGCGCCATGACCGCGGGCATGGCCTTCGAGGCGCTGAACCACGCGGGCACGGCGAACAGCGACCTGCTGGTGGTGCTCAACGACAACTGCATGAGCATCGACCCCAACGTGGGCGCGCTGAAGGAATACCTCACGGACATCACCACCAGCCACACCTATAACCGCGTGAAGGACGAGGTGTGGAAGATCCTCGGAAAGCTCAGTCGCTTCGGGCCCAATGCCCAGGCCATCGCACAAAAGGTCGAGGCCGCGATCAAGACCGCCGTGCTGCGGCAGAGCAACCTCTTCGAGAGCCTGCGCTTCCGCTACTTCGGACCGGTGGACGGCCACGACGTGGAGCACCTGGTGAAGGTGCTGCGCGACCTGAAGGACATCCCCGGTCCCAAGATCCTGCATGCCGTGACCGTGAAAGGCAAGGGATATGGCCCGGCGGAGGACGGCAGCGCCACGGTGTGGCATGCGCCGGGTGTCTTCAACAAGGAAACCGGCGAGATCATCAAGGTGGTGCCCAAGAGCCCGCAGCCGCCGCGCTACCAGGACGTGTTCGGACACACGATCGTGGAACTGGCCGAGAAGAACCCGCGCATCGTGGGCATCACCCCCGCCATGCCCACCGGCTCCTCGCTCAACATCATGATGAAGGCGATGCCCGAGCGCGCCTTCGACGTGGGGATCGCCGAGCAGCACGCGGTGACGTTCTCCGCCGGACTGGCTACGCGGGGGATGATCCCCTTCTGCAACATCTACAGTTCCTTCATGCAGCGGGCCTACGACCAGGTGGTGCATGACGTGGCCCTGCAGAAGCTGCACGTGGTCTTCTGTCTGGATCGCGGCGGGCTGGCCGGCGCCGATGGTCCCACGCACCACGGCGCGTTCGATCTCGCCTATTTCCGCTGCATCCCGAACATGATCGTGAGCGCGCCGATGAACGAGGAGGAACTGCGCAACCTGATGTACACCGCACAGCTCAGCGACACCGGTCCCTTCAGCATCCGCTACCCGCGCGGAGAGGGGGTGATGACCGAGTGGAAGACCCCCTTCAAGGAGATCAAGATCGGCACCGGTCGCAAGCTGCGTTCAGGTGAAGAGCTTGCCGTGCTGTCCATCGGCCACATCGGGAACATCGCGGCGCGAGGCATCGATGCGCTGCAGGCCGAGGGCCACGGCATCGCGCACTACGACATGCGCTTCGCCAAGCCCATCGACGAGCTGCTGCTGCACGAGGTCTTCGCCAAGTTCAAGCACGTGATCACCGTGGAGGACGGCTGCGTGCAGGGCGGCATGGGCAGCGCGGTGCTCGAGTTCATGGCCGATCACGGCTACCACGCCCAGGTGAAACGCCTGGGGATCCCCGACCGCTGGATCGAGCACGGCTCGCAGAAGGAACTCTACGCGGAGTGCGGCTTCGACGACAAGGCGCTGATCGCCGCGGCGAAGGAGATGCTTCCTTCGCGTGGATCGAAAGCCACCAAGGCCAGCGCCTGAGCCCGGGATCGTTCCATTGGGCAACTTGGCGCGTTTTCCCGCCAGGATGAACATGACGGCGACCACGCGCTTCATCTGGACCGCCTCGATCCTGCTGCTCGCGATCGTCGCACTTGATCTGATCAACGGAAGGCTCTGGATGAGCGACTTCCGCGTGTACTGGGAAGCCTCCGGTCACTTCCTGCGGGGTGAAGCTCCGTATGGCGAGGCCTTCGGACTGGACAGCGGCCTTTACAAGTATTCCCCGTTCACCCTGTTGTTGTTCGTCCCGTGGGCGCTGCTTCCATACGGGCTTGCATCGGTCCTCTTCGCCTTGGTGATCGCCGCAGGCATGGTGTTCGGCATCGTGCGTGCTGATCGGATCGTGCGGGACCGGTTGCTCGGCTCATCCGTCGGGCATGGCGTGCTCTGGATCGCCCTGCCGGTCGTCGTCGTACACCTGCATCGCGAACTGCACCTGGGCAACGTGAACATGGTCCTGCTGGTGGTCCTGCTCCTCGCGGGGGAAGGCCTGATGGCGGAAAAGCACTGGCGGGCCGGCGCCTTGATCGGCCTGGCGATCCTGGTGAAGCCGCACTTCGTGGTGCTCGTCCCGCTGCTGCTGCTCCACGGGCGATGGCGCGACGTGCTGGTCATCGCGGGTGCGATCGCGGCCGGAACGCTGTTGCCGGCGCTCTTCGTGGGTTGGAACACGAACATGGGCCTCCATGCCGACTGGCTCCGCGCCATGGCCGCGCACAACGCCAGCCCCTTCTTCACCGGGGAGGGGCCCAAGATGGCCACCGATACGATCTACTCCGTGCTGTGGCGGCTTTCCGGTGGCGCCATGCCCGCTACGCGTCTTTCCGCGGCGGTCGTCCTTGCGCTTGTCGCTGCCCTGGTGCTCGCGTTCGATCGCTGGAACGCGCGACGGCACACCGGTGATCCGGTGGGACGGCATCGCGACCTGCTATTCACCTTCCTGCTCCTGATCGCCCTGGTGCCGAGCATCACGCCCACCGACACGGAGCACTTCCTGCTGGCCATGCCGTTGGTCATCTTTCTTCTGCATCACCTGTTCGCCGCGCCAAGGCCGGTGTGGCTGCTGCCTGTGTCCATCATCATCCTGCTGGGTTACGGTGGCAACTGGCAGGATCTCTGGGGTCCCTGGTCCGGCGTGCTGGCCGATCATGGCGTGCTCGGCGCGGCGAACCTGCTGCTGATCGTTCTTTGCGGCTGGCTGTACGCCCGCGGTGCGCGCGCGGCCACCACGACATGAAGGCGCTGGCCCTCTGGTGCGCGAAGCTGTTCCTGTTCTGGACGGTGTTCTTCGCCTTGCAGCAGGCGGTGTTCCTCCTGTTCAACCATGCCCGTCTCGCGCCGATCCCATGGACCGACATCCTCGCGGCCTTCCGCCACGGGTTGCCCATGAACCTCGCTGCCGCCGGGTACGTCACGCTGGCGGCCGCGCTTCCGGCCTTCACGCTGCCGTGGATCGACCGCCGTGGTACGAGGATCTTCATCCATGTGATGCTGATCGGCTTCGTGGTGGTCAGCGCACTGGTGAACATCGCGAACTGTGGCCTGTTCGATGCCTGGGGCTCGATCCTCAACCGCAAGGCGCTCTCCTACCTCGCCTGGCCGCGCGAGGCGATGGATGCCGTCGCGGGCGCACCATGGATCGCGTTGCTGATGATCTTTTTCGTCGAATGTGCGCTGGGCATCTTCCTCATCCGCCGCATCCCGTCACGCGGGCCGGTGATGACCGCGCCGGTGCGGTGGAGCGCGCTGGGCATGGTCCCGCTCACCGGCCTGTTGCTGCTCGCCGCGCGCGGCGGCCCGCAGGACGATCCGATCAACAAGAGCTGGTCGTTCTTTTCGGCGCATCCCGTCCTCAATCTCTCCGCGGTGAACGGGATGTGGAACGCGCTGGAGATCGCCGTGGAGCCGGCGGAGTTCGAGCAGAACCCTTATGCCTTCCTTCCGGTGGAAGAGGCGGAAGCGATCGTGACGGGACTGAACGCCGCCGGTCGCGGGCCTTCAGAACGCATCCTGTCGGTTGATCGCCCGAACATCGTCCTCATCCTCCTGGAGAGCTGGAGCGGCGATGTGATCGAACCCCTGGGCGGGGAGCCTGGCGTAACGCCGCGGTTCACGGCACTCTGCAAGGAGGGCATGCTCTTCACCAATTTCTACAGCACTGGCTTCCGCACCGAGCAGGGGCTCTGCGCGATCATCAGCGGCTTCCCCAGCCAGCCGAAGACCACCATCATCCGCAAGTACGGCAAGTTCGACCGCCTGCCCAGCCTGGTGAACGCGCTGGACAGCAACGGCTGGAACTCCCGCTGGTATTACACCGGTGACGTGGTCTTCGCCAATACGCGCAGCTATCTGGAGAGCATGGGCTTTGACGTGATCCACAGCGAGGAGGACATGCCGGGCGGGCAGCGCACACGATGGGGCGCGCTCGACGAGGAACTCTTCGACCTGTACCTGGCTGACTCGGCCACCTTCCGCGAGCCCTACTTCCACGCGATCATGACCGCGACCAGTCACGAACCTTTCGATGCACCGGTGCAGGGCGGTTTCTCCGGCGGCGGCCAGCCGCAGCGCTACCGCAACACCGTCGCGTACACCGATCGCTGCCTGGGCGATCTCTTTGATCGTGCCCGGCGGCTCGGCGACTGGGGCCGCACGCTGTACATCGTGGTGGCCGACCACGGGCACTTCCTGCCGAAGAACAGAACGCATTACGACATGGAACGGCACCGCATCGCGTGCCTCTTCCTGGGCGGCGCGCTGCTCCCCGGGTTGCGCGGGACCACGAACGCGACCTGGTCGAGCCACGTGGACCTGCCGGCCACCCTGCTGGGCCAGCTCGGTCTCCCCCACCATCGGTTCCCGTGGAGCAAGGACCTCTTCGATCCCGATACCAGGAAATTCGCCTTCTACACTTTCGACGATGGCTTCGGCTATGCGGACCGTGCGCAGGCGGTGATCTACGACGCGGCGGCGAAGCGCGCGATCCACTGGCGGGACGGCAACGCTGCGGCGGAGGTTGACAGCGCCGTGCTCAGAAAGGGCAAGGCGTTGCTGCAGATCGAACTGGAGCGGTACATGGCGCTGGATCAGTGACCGGATCTACCCCGGCTTCTTCAGCTCGAACTCCTCCAGGAACTTGGTGTTGTACTCCCCCTTGCGGAAGGCCTCGTCCTGGAAGAGCTGCTGGTGAAAGGGGATGGTGGTGGGGATGCCCTCGATCACGTATTCGCTCAGGGCGCGCTCCATCTTGGTGATGGCCTCCTCGCGGCTCTGGGCCACCACGATCAATTTGCCCACCATGCTGTCGTAGTTGGGCGGGATGGTGTAGCCCGCGTACACGTGGGTGTCCACGCGCACGCCGTGGCCGCCGGGCGCGTGGTAGGTGGTGATGCGGCCGGGCGTGGGGCGGAAGTTGTTGAAGGGGTCCTCGGCGTTGATGCGGCACTGGATGCTGTGGCGCATGGGCTCGTAGTTGAGCCCGCTGATGGGCACGCCGGCGGCGATCTTGATCTGCTCGCGCACCAGGTCGTAGTCGATCACCTCCTCGGTGATGGTGTGTTCCACCTGGATGCGCGTGTTCATCTCCATGAAATAGAAATTCTTCTTCGCATCCACGAGGAATTCCACCGTGCCCACGCCCTCGTACTTCACGCTGGCGGCGGCGGCGATGGCCGCCTCGCCCATCTTCTTGCGCAGGGCCTTGGTCATGAAGGGCGAGGGGGTCTCCTCCACCAGTTTCTGGTGGCGGCGCTGGATGGAGCAATCGCGCTCGCTCATGTGGCAGAAGTTGCCGTACTGGTCGCCGGCGATCTGGATCTCGATGTGGCGCGGTTCCACCAGGTACTTCTCCATGTACATGCCCGCGTTGCCGAAGGCCGCGCCCGCCTCGGCGCTGGCGTTCTCGAAGGCCTTGTCGAACTCCTCCTCCTTCCACACCAGGCGCATGCCCTTGCCGCCGCCGCCGGCGGTGGCCTTCAGGATCACGGGGTATCCGATCTTCTTCGCCAGCACCTTGGCCTCCGCCACGTCGTTGATCAGTCCCTCGCTGCCGGGGATGGTGGGCACTCCGGCGGCCTTCATGGTGGCCTTGGCCGTGCTCTTGTCGCCCATGGCCTCGATCTGCTCGGGCAGGCTTCCGATGAACTTGATCTGGTGCTGCTGGCAGAGCTTGCTGAACTTGGCGTTCTCGCTCAGGAAGCCGTAGCCGGGATGGATCGCGTCGGCGGCGGTGATCTCGGCCGCGGCGATGATGCGCGGCATGTTCAGGTAGCTCTCCTTGCTGGGCGGCGGGCCGATGCACACGGCCTCGTCGGCGAAGCGCACGTGCAGGCTCTCGCGGTCGGCGGTGCTGTACACGGCCACCGTCTTGATGCCCATCTCGCGGCAGGTGCGGATCACGCGCAGGGCGATCTCGCCGCGGTTGGCGATCAGGATCTTCTTGAACATGAGGCGGGAGAATTAACCGCGACGACCGTGCCTGCGCGACGCCGCTTCGGCGAAGGCGAGGCGCGACGCCGCCACGGGAACGCATTGCATGGTTCTTTCGATCTCATCGGTCCAGGATCTCCGCGCCTCCTTTCACGCCGCGGCTTCGTTGCGTCGTCGCGTCGTTGCGGTCCAACTATGCCGGATCGACCAGGAAGAGCGGCTGGTCGTATTCCACCGGTTTGGCGTCGTCCACCAGCACCTTCACGATCTTGCCCGCCACGTCGCTCTCGATCTCGTTGAAGAGTTTCATGGCCTCGATGATGCAGATGGGCTGTCCTTTCTTCACCTCGTCGCCCACGTTCACGAAGGGCGGCTTGTCGGGGCTGGAGGAACGGTAGAAGGTGCCGATCATCGGCGCCTTGATGGGTACCAGCTTGCTATCGGTCGCGGCAGCGGATGCCGCCGCAGGGGGAACGGGGACGGGGACGGGGGCGGGGGGTGCCGGGGCCGCCGCGATCATCGGTGGAACAGGGGCGGGTGGCGCGATCACCTGGACCTCTTTCCTTCCCGCCGGTGTCTTGATGGTGATCTTGAAGTCCTTCTGCTCGATCTCCACCTCGCTCACGCCGCTTTTGGCCACGAACTTGATCAGGTCCTGGATCTGCGATAGGTTCATCGGTTCTTCCATTTGATCGGAGCCCTGCCCGCTCACGGGGGTCGCCAATGTAGAGGATCCCATGGTTCAGCTTCCGTAGGCCCACTTGAGCCAGATGGCGCCCCAGGTGAAGCCGCCGCCAAAGGCCGCGAGCACCAGGTTGTCGCCTTTTTTCAGCCTGGGCTGCCATTCCCACAGGCAGAGCGGAATGGTGCCCGAGGTGGTGTTGCCGTACTTCTGGATGTTCACCATCACGCGGCTGTCGTCCAGCCCCATGCGGTGGGCGGTGGCGTCGATGATGCGCTTGTTGGCCTGGTGGGGCACCAGCCAGGCGACGTCTTCGCTCTTCAAGCCATTGCGCTCCATGATCTCGGCGCTCACGTCGGCCATGCCCTTCACGGCGAACTTGAACACCGCCTTGCCCTCCTGGTAGATGTAGTGCTCCTTCGCTTCCACCGTGCGCGGGGTGGGTGGCCTCAGCGATCCACCGGCCTTCTGGTGCAGGTACTGGCAGCCGCTGCCGTCGGCCTTCAGGATGCTGTCGCGGATGCCGAGCCCCTCGGTGTTGGGCTCCAGCAGCACGGCCCCGGCCCCATCGCCGAAGATGATGCAGGTCGCCCTGTCGGTGTAGTCCACGATGGCGCTCATCTTATCCACGCCCACCACCACCACTTTCCGGTGCATGCCGGTTTCGATGAACTGGCTGCCGGTGGCCAGTCCGTACAGAAAGCCGGAGCAGGCGGCGTTCAGGTCGAAGCCCCAGGCGTTGCGCGCGCCCACCCTGTCGCACACGATGTTGGCCGTGGCGGGAAAGATGCGGTCGGCCGTCACCGTGCAACAGATCAGCAGGTCGATCTCCAGGGGGTCGATCCCGCGCCGTTCGCACAGCCCCTTCACCGCCTTCACCGCCATCTCCGAGGCGCCCTGGTCGCGCCCTTTGAGGATCCGCCGCTCCTTGATGCCCGTGCGCTCGGTGATCCACGCGTCGTTGGTGTCGACCATCGTTTCCAGCACCGCGTTGCTCAGCACGAAGTCGGGCACGTGACCCTGCACGGCGGTGATGGCGGCGGTGGTCTTCATGTGGGGCCGATGAACCGCGACGACGCAACGACGCGACGAATGGACCGCGAAAGATCCTCCTGCGCATCGTTCCTGGAGCGTCGCGTCGTTGCGTCGTCGCGGTGAATGATCGGGTTAAAGATCATTGGAAGGCTTCCCGTATCCGGTCGTTCAGCCGGCTCTCCACTAGGTCGCGCGTGAAGAGGATCATGTTCCTGATCGTTTTCTCATCGCTGATCCCGTGGCCGATGATCACGTTGCCGTTGATGCCCAGCACCGGCGTGCCGCCGTAGTTCTGGTAATCGAACCGGTCCAGGAAGGGGTCGTGGATCCCCCGGTTCATCAGCAGTTCGTGGAAGGCCTCGATGGCCTTGAGCACGATGTTCCCGGTGAAGCCCTCGCACACGATCACGTCGGCCTTGCCGTTGAACAGGTCGCGCCCTTCCACGTTGCCCACGAAGTGGTACTGCGTGGTGTCCTTCATCAGTTCAAAGGCGGACTGCGTGATCACATTGCCCTTCTTGGCCTCCTCGCCGATGTTGAGCAGGGCGACCCTGGGCTGGGCGATGTGGAACACGTGCTGCGCCAGCAGCGAGCCCAGCAGGCCGAACTGGTACAGGACATCGGGCTTGCAGTCGGCGTTGCTGCCCACGTCCAGCAGGATGCCGTAGCTGCCATCCTCCTTGGGCAGCACGGTGGTGATGCACGGGCGGATCACGCCGGGGATCGGCTTCACGCTCATGATCGAACCCACCAGCATGGCCCCGGTGTTGCCCGTGCTGGCGAAGGCGTCCAGCTTGCCCTGCTGCAGCAGGTGGAAGCCGATGGCCATGCTGCTCTGGGGCTTCGAAACCAGCGCCTTGGTGGCGCTGTCGTGCATGGTGATGTCGTCGGTGCTGGGCACCATGTCGAATTGCGCCGCATCGGCGCCTTCGGCAGCCAGCGCCGCATGGATCTGTTCCTTGTTGCCCAGCAGCACCAGCCGCACGTCGGCCGGCAGCTCCCTGGCGGCCAACACGGCCGCTTTCACGACCGTGGCCGGGCCATGGTCGCTGCCCATGATATCCACGCCGATCCTCATCCGAGGGAAACGGTTGGAGGGGTCAGGTCAGCCTTTATTCGCCGGCCTTGCCGGAGACCACCAGTTTCCCGCGGTAGTACAGGTCGTCGCCCACCTTGTAGGCGCGATGGCGCAGGTGTGATTCGCCGGTGTTCGGATCGGTGCTCACCGTGGGGACCGCGGCCTTCTTGGTGCTGCGGCGCTTCATGGTGCGCGTCTTGGAGAATCGGTGTTTCGGATTGGGCATGGTCGAACGCCGTAGCCCGGCGTAGGCGTTGCGGGTTTTATGGTCAGCGCGTGGCGCGCGGGTTCTTCTTCAGGTCTTTGAGGACCGCCCAGCGGGGGTCCGGTACGGGTTCATGTTCGGTGGCGCGTTCCTTCAGAGCGCGATCGGTTTCCGGGTCGCACTGCCCGGCGGGATGCACCCGGCGGATGGGCAGGGCCAGGCGGATGCACTCGTAGAAGTAGTGGGTGAGGTGGATGGTGGTGTCCTGCGGATCGAGCCCCACCACCTCATCGTTCTCTTCCTCGAAGCGCTGCCTCCCGTTCAGGTGGAAGATCTGCCGCTGCCCGCCCTCGATGGGGAAGTCCATCAGCCCGTTGCAATGGTCGCAGTGCAGGCTCACGCTCCCCTGGGCGCTCAGGTCCAGCACGAGCGTGCCGGGGGCCTTGTCCAGGGTCACGGCCACTTGGACGGCGCCGCCTTCCAGCTCCTCGTCGGCGGCGGAAGCGAAGAAGTCAGGCCCCAATTCGAAGGTGAAGCGGTGTTCGCCATCCTTCAAGCCGCTGAAGACGATGTCGTGCTCGCGCCTGGGATCCATGGTCCGGCTCCTGATGAAAGATCCGCCTTGGCTTTGGGGCCTTTGGCGGACGGGCGGCAAATGTAACGATCCGGGGGGAGGGGGCATGGCCGGAGCAGCGGTACACCTGTTCCTTATCACGAACCAGCAACGGGATCGTGATCCCACAGGTGCGAGGCAGGGGATGCCTTATGTCCCCGAACTAAATTCGCCCCCGCCTGCTTACTTGGCAGACGCGCCCGCCGCGAGGCGGGCACTTCGCACAGTGCCTAAAGTCACCATCGACAAGATCACGATCGAGGTCCCCGAGGGGACCACGATCCTCCAGGCCGCCCGCCAGATCGGCCTGCGCGACAAGACGCAGCGCTACGTGGTGCCCCCGGCCATGTGCTACTACTCCAAGCTGGAGACCAGTGGCGGCTACTGCCGCTCCTGCATCGTGCGGGTCACCAAGGGCAGCGACAAGGATCCCCGGCCCATGCCCAAGCCCGTGGCCAGCTGCCGCACCCCGGTGATGGACGGCATGGTGGTGGAGAACACCACCAACCCCGAGCTGCTGGACGCGCGCAAGGGGGTGGTGGAGTTCCTGCTGATCAACCACCCGCTGGACTGCCCGATCTGCGACCAGGCCGGCGAATGCCACCTGCAGGACCTGAGCTACGAGCACGGCGAGGGCGCCAGCCGCTACGAGTTCGAGCGACGCACCTTCCAGCCCATCGACATCGGCCCGCTGATCAAATTGCACATGACGCGGTGCATCCTCTGCTACCGCTGCGTGAAGGTGGCCGACCAGCTCACCGACAAGCGCGTGCATGGCGTGCTGCAGCGCGGCGACGCCAGCGAGATCGCCACTTACATCAGCAAGGCCATCGACAACGACTTCAGCGGCAACATGATCGACGTGTGCCCGGTGGGCGCCCTCACCGACCGCACCTTCCGCTTCGCCAGCCGCGTGTGGTACGTGAACCCCCACGATGCCCACCGCGATTGTTCCAGATGCAGCGGCAAGGTGGTGCTCTGGCTCAAGGGCACCGAGGTGCTGCGCGTCACCGGCCGCAAGGACGTCTATGGTGAAGTGGAGGAGTTCATCTGCAACCAGTGCCGCTTCGAGATGAAGGACCTCAGGCACTGGACGGTGGAGGGACCCCGGAAGATCGACCGCCACAGCGTGATCAGCGGCACCCATTACGAGCTGCCCCGCAAGCAGGAGCTCGGAACGCCCGCCTATCCGCAGCTCGAAGAAGTGATGAGCCCCGTGCGCGACGTGCCCACGCCCCGCGTGGCGGCGCACAACGCCAGTCCGGGCCCACGCCTCTCGGAAGCCGGCCCCCTGCAGGACCACGACCCCTCCACCCCGTTGGGCAAGCCCGGTGGATGATGCCATGAACACCCCGATCCTCTACACGGTCATCTTCCTGGTCGCCCTCCTGGGGCTCACCCTGGTGGTGGCCATGTACGAGACCTACGCCGAACGCAAGGTGGCGGCCTTCCTGCAGGACCGCCGCGGGCCCAACCGCGCCGGCCCCTTCGGCATTCTGCAACCCATGGCCGATGGCGTCAAGATGTTCATGAAGGAGGAGATCATCCCCTCCTTCGCCAACCGCGTGCTCTTCATCCTGGGCCCGGGCATCGCCATGTCCACCGCGCTGCTCACCGGGGTGGTGATCCCCTGGGGCGGCACGCTCATGATCGGCGATGTGCCCCTGTCCCTTCAGGCCGCCGATCCGGACATCGGCATCCTCTACGTCTTCGGCATGGTGAGCATCGGCGTCTATGGCATCATGCTCGGCGGCTGGGCCAGCAACAACAAATACGGCCTGTTGGGCGCCGTGCGGGCCAGCAGCCAGATGATCAGCTACGAACTGGCCATGGGCCTCTCCATCGTGGCCCTGCTGATGACCACCGGCACCCTGCGCCTGGGCGAGATCGTGCAGCAGCAGGTGGACGGCCAATGGAACGTGCTCTACCAGCCGCTGGGCTTCCTGCTCTTCCTGGTCTGCGCCTTCGCCGAGACCAACCGCGCCCCCTTCGACCTGCCCGAATGCGAGACCGAACTGATCGGGGGTTACCACACCGAATACAGCAGCATGAAGCTCGGCTTCTACCTCTTCGCCGAGTACGTGAACATGTTCATCAGCAGCGCGGTGATCGTCACCCTCTTCTTCGGCGGCTACGACCTGCCCTTCATCGGCGGCCTGGGCCTGCCGCCGAACGTGGCCACCCTGCTGGGCACCCTGGGCCTCTTCGCCAAGATCGGCATGATGATCTTCTTCTTCATGTGGGTGCGCTGGACCCTGCCCCGCTTCCGGTTCGACCAGCTGATGAACCTGGGCTGGAAGGCGCTGATCCCCCTGGCCATCCTCAACATCCTGCTCACCGGCGCGTGGATCTTCTTCATCAAGGGCGAATGAGCACCCCCTTTCCCAGCCTGAGCGGCCGCGCCCGCGTGGCCAGCAACAAGCGCATGACGCTGGCCGAAAAGATCTACCTGCCCGCCATCGTCAAGGGCATGTGGATCACCCTGGGCCACTTGTTCAAGCGGAAGGCGACCATCCAGTACCCCGAGCAGAAGAAGCAGTTCAGCGCCGTGTACCGCGGCCTGCACGTGCTGAAGCGCGACGACCGGGGCCGCGAACGCTGCACGGCCTGCGGCCTGTGCGCCGTGGCCTGCCCGGCCGAGGCCATCACCATGGTGGCGGCCGAACGCAGGCCGGGCGAGGAGCACCTGTACCGCGAGGAGAAATACGCGGCCGTGTACGAGATCAACATGCTGCGCTGCATCTTCTGCGGCGATTGCGAGGAGGCCTGCCCCAAGGAGGCCATTTTCCTCACCGACCGCCTGGTGGAGAGCGGTTACCAGCGGCGGCCGTTCATCTACGGCAAGCAGTTGCTGGTGGAGCCGCTCGATCCCAGCCTGCGCGTGGATGTGAGCAAGCGCCAGACGCCGGCGGTGGCCCGTTTCAAACAGGATCGCACCTTTGCGCACAATCGCTGAGCGGTCCGCATGAACTGGCTCTTCTACGCCCTCGCCGCCCTCTCCCTGGTCAGCGCCCTGCTGATGATCGGCGCCCGCGGCCCGGTCAACTCGGTGATCGCGCTCATCGTCTGCTTCATCAGCATCGCCGGGCACTACATCCTGCTCAATGCGCAGTTCCTCGCCGTGGTGCATGTGATCGTGTACACCGGGGCCATCATGGTGCTCTTCCTGTTCGTGATCATGCTGCTGAACCTCAACCGGACCGTGGAGAAGTCCAAGCCCCTGCTCACGCGGGTCAGCGCGGTGATCGCCGGGGGGGCCTTCCTCCTCGTCCTGCTGGCCGCCACGCGCCACGGGCTCGAGCTGCGGGCGGCCAACCCCCACGATCCATCGATCGGGCTGGTGCACAGCGTGGGGCGCTCGCTTTTCGGCGAGTTCCTCTTCCCCTTCGAGGCCAGCAGCGTGCTCTTCCTCAGCGCGATGGTGGGCGCCATGGTGCTGGCCAGGAAGGCCGCGCCGCTCGCGCCCGCTCCGGATGCGGCCGGGCCGGGACCCAGATCCAGCCCGGGGAGATAGCATGGAGCCCGTCACCACCGCCCTACGGACCGTGCCGCTGGAGCATTACCTCTGGCTCAGCTTCGCGCTGTTCAGCATCGGGCTGGCGGGGGCGCTGTTGCGGCGCAACACGATCATCATCCTCATGTGCCTGGAGCTGATGTTCAACAGCGTGAACCTGCTGCTGGCGGCCTTCGCCGCGCACCACGGCGACCCCGGCGGACAGGTCTTCGTGTTCTTCATCATGGTGGTGGCCGCCGCCGAAGTGGCCGTGGGCCTCAGCATCCTGGTGATGATGAAGCGCAACGTGGACGGCATCGACATCGACCAGCTCAGCCGCCTGAAATGGTAGCCACCTCCCTTGCCGCCCTGGTGCCCGCGCTGCCGCTGCTGGGGACGGTCCTCATCGCCTCGCTGCGAGGAAGGCTCCAAGGCAACGCCTCGGGGATCATCGGCACCGGCCTGGTCGCGGTCTCCTTCCTGATCAGCTGCCTGCTTTTCATGAAGCATGAGGCGGGGGCGGTGGTGCTGGTCCCGCTCTTCGACTGGATCGCCGTGGCCGGCATGCGCATGCCGATGGCCCTGCAGATCGATGCGCTCTCCCTGACCATGATGCTGATCGTGACCGGCGTGGGCGCGCTGATCCACCTTTACTCGATCGGCTACATGCACGACGACAGGCGGGTGAACACCTTCTTCGCGATGCTCAACCTGTTCACCTTCGCCATGCTCCTGCTGGTGATGGGCGCGAACTACCTGGTGCTCTTCATCGGATGGGAGGGCGTGGGCCTGTGCAGCTACCTGCTGATCGGCTTCTGGTACACCAACCCGGCCTACAACTACGCCGCGCGCAAGGCCTTCGTCATGAACCGCATCGGCGACGTGGGCATGCTGCTGGCGCTGGTGGCGATCTTCTTCGTGTTCGGCACGCTCGATTTCGCCGAGGTGTTCCCGATGGCCGGCGCCCTGGGAAGCGGCGGAATGGCCGGCACCTTCGGCCTCACCGCGATCACCCTGCTGCTCTTCTTCGGCGCCACCGGCAAGAGCGCGCAGATCCCGCTCTTCACCTGGCTGCCCGACGCCATGGCCGGCCCCACGCCGGTGAGCGCGCTGATCCACGCCGCCACGATGGTGACCGCCGGCATCTACATGATCGTGCGCTCATCGGCGCTCTTCATCCTCACGCCGTTCACCAACCACGTGATCGTGGTGATCGGCATGGCCACGGCGCTCATGGCGGCCTTCATCGCGCTGCGGCAGAACGACATCAAGAAGATCCTGGCCTATTCCACCGTGTCGCAGCTGGGCTACATGTTCCTGGCGCTCGGGCTGGGGGCGTACGCCTCGGGCATGTTCCACGTCACCACGCACGCCTTCTTCAAGGCGCTGCTCTTCCTTGGCGCCGGCAGCGTGATCCATGCGCTGGCCGGTGAACAGGATGTGCGGAAGATGGGCGGTCTGCGCAAGGCGCTGCCCATCACTTTCATCACCATGCTCATCGGCACGCTGGCGATCGCGGGCATTCCGCCCTTCGCCGGTTTCTTCAGCAAGGACCAGATCCTCTCGGCCGCCTTCGAGCGCGGCCCGGTGCTGTATGCGCTGGCGCTCTTCGGCGCCCTGCTCACCTGCTTCTACATGTTCCGCCTGCTGTACCTCGCCTTCTGGGGCACGTACCGCGGCGAAGCCCATCCGCACGAGAGCCCGCGCGTGATGACCTATCCGCTGATCGCGCTGGCGGCGCTCAGCGTGCTCGGGGGCTTCCTGGACATCCCGCACCACTTCGGCGGGCACAACGCCTTCACCGCCCGCCTGGGCGCGATCGCCAACCCGCTCGGCATGGAGCCGCATCATCCACCGGCGATGCAGGAGTGGCTGTTGATCGCCCTGTCGGTCTCCCTGCTCCTGGTGGTGATCGTCGTGGCCTACGTGCGCTTCGCGAAGCGGCAGACGATCGCCGGCGATGACGAAGCGGCGATGTCCTTCCTCCAGCGGCTGCTGCATCGCAGGTTCTTCGTGGATGAGCTGTACGAAACACTGTTCGAGCGACCGTACGCGCTTCTGGGCGACCTGAACGGAACGGTGGAGAAGAAGATGATCGACGGCGTGGTGAACGACGTGGGCGCCACGACCACATCCATCGCACGGCTGACGCGGAAACTGCAGACCGGCAACGCGAGCTTCTACCTCCTGGCCATGACCATCGGCATCGTGCTCTTCCTGGCCTTCACCTTCCTCGTGCCATGATGCTGCTGGTGATCCTGCTGCTCCCGCTGGCGGCCGGCCTGGGCCTGCTGGTCTCGCGGCCGGGCGATGCATCGCGCAGGATCGCGCTGACCACCTGCCTGGCGGTTCTCGCGCTGACGCTGTTCCTCGTCTTCCAGGGCGACGGAGGCGCCGGCGCCATGGACCTGCCCTGGATCGATGCCTGGGGCCTGCGCTTCACCATCGGCGCGGACGGCATCAGCCTGTTGATGCTGCTGCTCACCTCGCTCGTCTTCACCTTCATCATCGGCGCGGGGCGCGTGGAACCGCTGGCCGACCCCCCGCGCGTGAACGCCCTGCTGCTGCTCACGCAGTCCGCCATCAGCGGCGTGTTCATGGCGCAGAACGCCTTCCTCTTCTACGTGTTCTATGAACTGGCCCTGGTGCCGGTGTTCTTCCTGCTCATGTTCTGGGGCGGCGAACGCAGGCGCGCCGCCACCTGGAAGTTCTTCCTCTACACGGTGATGGGCAGCCTGCTGCTGCTGGTGGGCCTGATCTACTGCTACCTGCGCACGCCGCTGCCGCACAGCGCCTCCTTCGGCGCGCTCGATGCGCTGAGGCTCACCCCGGATGAACAGCACTGGCTGTTCTGGGCGCTCTTCGTCGCTTTCGCGATCAAGATGCCGATGTTCCCCTTCCACAGCTGGCAGCCGGAAGCATACAGCAGCGCGCCGCTGCAGGGCACCATGGTGCTGGCGGGCGTGATGCTGAAGATGGGGATCTACGGGGTGCTGCGGCTCGTGTTCCCGATCGTTCCCGATGGCGTGATGCACTGGCAGGGCCTGGTGGTGGCGCTGAGCCTGGCCGGCATGCTCTACGCCGCCGTGATCGCCTTCCGGCAGAACGACCTCAAGCGGCTGGTGGCCTGGTCGTCGCTGAGCCACGTGGGGCTGATGTGCGCCGGGCTGTTCGCCGCGAACGCTTACGGGATCAACGGCGCGCTCTTCCAGACGCTGGCCCATGCGGTGGTGATCGTGGCGCTGCTGTACCTGGCCGGCGCGTTCGCCCAGCGGGTGGGCTCCATGGACATGCGCGGGATGGGGGGCATCAAGAGCAGGGCGCCGCGGCTGGCCGCGCTCTTCATGCTGGTGATGATCGCCTCCCTCGCCCTTCCGCTCACCCAATCCTTCGTGGGGGAATGGCTGATGTTCAACGGCCTGTTCGAACGCGCGCCGGCCTGGGCGGCGGTGGGCATCCTGGGCATCGTGGTGGGTGCGATCTACCTCCTGCTGGCTTACCAGCGCGTGATGCTCGGCCCGGAGAACCCCGGGCTTGGCGCGCTGTCCGACGCCTCCTCCGGCGATCACTGGGTGCTGGTGCCGCTGATCGCCGTGACGCTGGTGCTGGGTGTTCACCCGCGGCCGGTGCTGCAACTGATCGAAGCCCCCGTGCAATTCCTGTTGAACTCCGCACCCGCCCTGATGCCATGAGCGCCCTGATCGTCATCGCCGTGCTGGGTGTCGCCATGCTGTTGATCGGGCTTCACGGCGACAAGCGATGGCTGGCGCCGGCGGGCATCGCCGGACTGGTCGCGGCCCTGCTGCTCGCGCTGAACGACGCGGGGGCCGCCATGCCCGCCTTCCCGCACATGGTGGACTTCGACCGCTATGCCCGCGTGTTCAACGCGGGCGCGATCGGGCTCACCGCGATGATCTTCCTCTTCGGCGCCGATTACTACGCGCGCGAGACGGAACACGTGGCCGAGCAGTACGCGCTGATGCTCTTCAGCCTGTGCGGCGTGCTGGTGATGACCTCCTACACCAGCCTGATCATGCTCTTCCTGGGGATCGAGATCATGTCGATCCCCCTGTACATCCTGGCCGGCGGCAAGAAGCGGAGCCTGCGCAGCAACGAGGCCTCGTTCAAGTATTTCCTGCTGGGCTCCTTCGCCAGCGCGTTCCTGCTGCTGGGCATCGCGCTCATCTACGGTGCCACGGGCTCCTTTCAGATCCCGGCCATGCATGCCGACGACCAGGCGGGACCGATCTTCCTGCTGGGCCTGTTCTTTCTCCTGGTGGGCCTCGGTTTCAAGGTGGCGGCGGTCCCTTTCCATTTCTGGAGCCCCGACGTGTATGAGGGTGCGCCCACGCTGGTCACCGCTTTCATGAGCACGGTGGTGAAGATGGCGGCCTTCGCGGCGCTCTTCCGCCTGGTGGGTGCCGGGACGGCGCGGCTCGAGGTGCTGGGTGATGCGTTCTGGTGGCTCACCTTCCTCACCCTGGCGCTGGGCAACCTGGTGGCCCTGCGGCAGAAGAACTTCAAGCGGTTGATGGCCTGGTCGAGCATCGCCAACAGCGGTTTCCTGCTGCTGCTGATCCTCTCGGGGCATGAGCGCGGTGCGAACGCGCTGTTCTATTACCTCCTGACGTACTCGATCGCCACGCTGGGCCTCTTCATCATCTTCATCCTGGTGAAGCGCGCCGCGAACGGCGACGAACGGATCCCGGCGTTCCGCGGTCTATGGCAGAACAAGCCCTGGCTGGCCATGGTCACGATGGTGCTCATGCTGTCGCTGGCGGGCATTCCCCCGCTGGCCGGTTTCATGGCCAAGTACCAGGTGCTCTGGCTGGCGATCGACAGCGGCTTCCTGAAGACCGCGCTGTTCGCCGTGGCCATGACCCTGTTGGGCATGGTTTACTACCTGGCCGTGATGCGCGAGGCCTTCGCCGGGGGCACGGCCAACGCCGTTCCGGTGGTTTCCGTGGGCAACGCCTTGCTGATCTTCGCCTGCGGGCTGCTCACCGTGTTGCTCGGCTTCATGCCGGTCGCACCGTTGTGACACCATGAAAAGCGAACGGGCGCCCCGTGGGACGCCCGTCGCGCGTGATCGTGCTCGAGTTCAGCTCTTCACCACCTTGCGGGTGATGACCTTGCCGTTCTCCAGCACGCGCAGGGTGTACACGCCCGCAGGCAGGCCGGTCATGTCGATGGCCATCTGCATGGAGCCGTCCACCACGCTGAACGCGCGGCCTTGCTCCACCGTGCGGCCCGAGGCGTCCAGCAGGGCGACCTCCGGTGATGCGCCCGTACCGGGCAGCTTCACCGTGAGGATGCCCGTCACCGGATTGGGGTAGGTGGACAGGTCCGCCGATGCCCGTTCGGCGATGCCAACGTTCAGGTCGGTGTACAGGATGTCGTCGACGAAATAATTCCCAAGGGTGGATCCCCCACCCCCATAGGAAAAGAAGTCGATCGCACCCAACTGGTTGGCGGCCGCTGAACCATCCGTCGCCGTATTGAACGGCCAGGTGGTGACCACGGCGCTGTTGACGGTAAGCACGGCCATGGAGCTCTGCAGGTCGATGGCCAGCAGCACCATGAACCAACTGTCCTGCGGATAGGAGCCGGCGATGGCGGTGTTGTTCGCCGTGCCGCTGATGACTCCGGCATCCTCGAAGATCACCTCGGCGCCGAACGACGGGGTGCTCACATCCTCCGTATGCTGGATGTTGAAGTAGCCGCCGAAGCCGGCGGGCACGTACATCCACCAGGAAAGCGTGTACGAGCCGGCGGTCTTGTCGCCCAGCAGGAGCAGCAGGTCTCCGGGGCCGCCGTTCGCGGCGCTGGTCGAGAGACAAAGCATGCTGTTGTTCCCTGAGTGGGCAAGCGAATCGGACACCACCTGGTCGTTCCCTCCGGGCCAGATGGCGAACGCCGTCGGGTTCACCGTGGCGGGCTCGGCGCCGACCGAGTAGCTATCGAAGTTCTCGTTGATCAGCACGGTCTGCGCAAGCGCGGGGGCCATGGATCCAACGAACAGGACAAAGGGTAGGGTTCTTTTCATAGCGCAACGGTTTAGGGTTTGAGAAGTTGAAGGTAGCACTTCCTTCCACGTTCACCA
Organism: uncultured Chryseobacterium sp.; assembly: GCA_964394425.1. Lineage (GTDB taxonomy): Bacteria > Bacteroidota > Bacteroidia > Flavobacteriales_F > PHOS-HE28 > PHOS-HE28. The sequence goes on from CAYMXP010000019.1 coordinate 57,296, forward strand.
CGATCCCAACCCACCAATGCACCCGGCTATCTTTGCCGCCCTTCCGAAAATCCTTGATGGACCGCCGTTTCCCGCAATACGACGAGCTGGATCTTCCCAAGGTCGCCACGGAGATCCTGGCCGTCTGGGACCGGGAGAAGACCTTCGAGAAGAGCCTGGAACTGCGAAGGGGCGGTGAGCCCTTCGTCTTCTACGAAGGGCCACCGAGCGCCAACGGCCTGCCGGGCATCCACCACGTGATGGCCCGCGCCATCAAGGACATCTTCTGCCGCTACCAGACCCAGAAGGGGCGGTACGTGGAACGCAGGGCCGGGTGGGACACGCACGGCCTGCCGGTGGAACTGGGCGTGGAAAAGGAACTGGGCATCACCAAGGAGGACATCGGGAAAAAGATCTCGATCGAGGACTACAACGCCGCCTGCAAGAAGGCCGTGATGCGCTACACCGATGTGTGGAACGACCTCACGCGGCGCATCGGCTTCTGGCTCGACCTGGATCATCCGTACATCACCTACAAGACCAAGTACATCGAGAGCGTGTGGTGGCTGCTGAAGAAACTGCATGACCAGGATCTGCTCTACAAGGGCTTCACCGTCCAGCCGTATTCACCCGCCGCGGGCACCGGCCTTTCATCGCACGAACTGAACCAGCCCGGCACCTACCGGCCGATCAAGGACACGACCGTCACGGCCATGTTCAAGGTGAAGCGGGACAAGGCCGGCGAGTTCCTGTTCGAGGATGCCTTCGGCGAGGTCTTCATCCTCGCCTGGACCACCACCCCCTGGACCCTGCCGAGCAACACCGCGCTGAGCGTGGGCCCGGCGCTGGAGTACGTGCGCGTGAAGACCCACAACCCATACACCCACGAGCCCTGCACCGTGGTGCTCGCCGCGGCAAGACGGGATGCGTACTTCCCGGACAAGAGCGCGGGGCTTCCGCTCGACGGCTACAAGAAGGATGGGAAGAACGTGCCCTGGTCGATGGCCGGATCCTTCCTGGGACATCAGCTCGAGGGCATCCGGTACGAACAATTGCTGCCCTATGCGCAGCCCGACCAGGGTGATGCCTTCAAGGTGATCGGTGGCGACTTCGTAACCACCGAGGATGGGACCGGCGTGGTGCATACCGCGCCTAGCTTCGGAGCGGACGACCAACGTGTGGCGCGGCAGCACGGGATCGGCACCCTCACGCTGGTGGATCTTCAGGGACGCTTCACCAAGGAGATGGGCGAGTTCGCGGGCAGGTACGTGAAGAACGAGTACTACCCGGCCGGCCAGGCGCCGGAGAAGAGCGTGGACGTGGAGCTGGCCATCAAGCTCAAGGAGATGGGCCGGGCTTTCCGCGTGGAAAAACTGGAACACAACTACCCGCACTGCTGGCGCACCGACAAGCCGATCCTCTACTACCCGCTGGACAGCTGGTTCGTGCGCGTGACGGCGAAGAAGGACCGGCTGATCGAACTGAACCGCGCGATCAACTGGAAACCCGAAAGCACCGGCACGGGCCGCTTCGGCAACTGGCTGGAGAACCTGCAGGACTGGAACCTGTCCCGTTCCCGTTTCTGGGGCATACCGCTCCCGATCTGGCGCACGGCGGATGGTGACGAGGAGCTGTGCATCGGATCCTTGAAGCAGCTGAAGGAGGAGATCGCGCGCGCGGTGACCGCCGGCGCGATGAAGGCCGACCCCTGCGCTTCGTTCGATCCGGAGGACATGAGCGATGCGAACTATGACGGCATCGACCTGCATCGGCCGTTCGTGGACGAAATCAGGCTCGTATCCCCGTCCGGCAAGCCGATGGAACGCGAAACCGACCTGATCGATGTGTGGTTCGACAGCGGGGCGATGCCCTACGCGCAATGGCATCACCCGTTCGAGAACGCAAGAGCGTTCGAGGAGAATTTCCCGGCCTCATTCATCGCCGAAGGCGTGGACCAGACCCGCGGCTGGTTCTACACGCTGCACGCCATCAGCACCCTGGTGTTCGACCGGGTGGCCTACCAGGCCGTGGTGAGCAACGGCCTGGTGCTCGACAAGGTGGGCCAGAAGATGAGCAAGCGCCTGGGCAACACCGTCGATCCCTTCAAGACCGTGGAGCAGTACGGTGCCGATGCCGTGCGCTGGTACCTGATCAGCAATGCCCCGCCGTGGGAGAACCTGAAGTTCGACGCGGAGGGGATCGTGGAAGTGCAGCGCAAATTCTTCCGCGCGCTGTTCAATACCTACGGCTTCTTCGCGCTATACGCCAACATCGATGGCTTCACCGGCAACGAGCCCGCGCTGGACGGCTCGCGCACCGAAATGGATCGATGGATCCTCTCCCGGTTGAACAGCCTGATCGCGACCTGCGACGCGCACCTCACCGACCACGATCCGACCACCGCCGCCCGGGCCATCCAGGACTTCGTGGTCGAGGACCTGAGCAACTGGTACGTGCGCCTGAACCGTAGGCGCTTCTGGAAAGGCGAACCGGGAACGGACAAGCTCGCGGCTTTCCAGACGCTGCATCATTGCCTCGAAGTGGTGGCCCGGTTGAGCGCGCCCATCGCGCCCTTCTACGGCGACCGCCTGTACCGCGACCTCGTGGGCGCGAGCGTTCACCTGAGCGACTGGCCCCTGCACGATGCGATGGCCATCGATCGTGAACTCGAGGAACGGACGGCGCTGGCGCAGAAGCTCACCTCCCTGGTGCTCTCGATCCGCAAGAAGGAAGGCCATCGGGTGCGCCAGCCGCTGCGGCGGATCCTGGTGCCGGTGCTGGATGAGGTCATGCGCGACCGGTTGCGGGCGGTGAAGGAACTGGTGCTCGCCGAAGTGAACGTGAAGGAGCTGGAACTGCTCGACGCCTCGCAGACGCGCATCACGAAAAGGATCAAGCCGGATTTCAAGAAGCTCGGCGCACGGCTCGGCCGGCTCATGAAGGGCGTCGCATCGGTCGTGGGATCCTTCGACCAGAAGATGATCGCGAAGCTGGAAGCCGAAGGGCGAATACGGGTCGAGGTGGAAAACCAGGTGGTGGACCTGCTGCGCGATGAGGTGGAGATCACCGCCGAGAACGTCCCCGGGCTCAGCGTCGCGAGCGATGGTCCCCTGACCGTGGCGCTGGACATCACCCTGACCGACGCCTTGGTCCAGGAAGGGATCGCCCGCGAACTGGTCAGCCGGATACAGACCCTCAGGAAGGAATCGGGGTTCGAGGTCACCGACCGGATCCTGCTCCACATCGAGCGGAACGGGAACCCGCGATTCGAGTCGGCGGTGCGGGAACACGCCCCGCACATCCTCTCCGAGACCCTGGCACTAACCCCTGAAGACCAGATACTTGTCGATGTCCTGGCCCCGGGCGACCGCCCCGTGCATCGCGTGGCGCTGGACGATACGCTGGCATGCGCTCTGAGCCTCGTCAAGACCGGAGCCTGAGCGGGGGAGGCATCTATATTTGCCGGTCACTTAAAAAAGGGTAGCGCCATGGCGACCAAGAAACCCGCGAAAAAAGCGGCCAAACCCGCGAAAAAGGCAGGTGCCGGCAAGGCTGCGAAGAAGACCTCCAAGCCCGCCGGGAAAGCCGCTCCCAAGAAGGTCGCCAAGAAGCCGGCCCCGGCCAAACAGGCCGTGAAGAAACCCGCGGCGTCGAAAAAACCCGCGCCCAAGCCCGCTCCAAAGCCGGTGAAGGCCGCGCCCCCGGCCAAGGCCATCGCAACGAAAAAGGAGGCTCCCAAGGCCGCGGTGAAACCCACGCCCGCGCCCAAGCCGGTCGTGTCGGCCAAACCGGCGCCCGCACCCAAGGCACCGAAGGCGGACAAGAAGAAGGAGAAAGAAGCGGCAGCGCCTGCCGTCCCGCTGGTGCGGATCGGCACCCCGGTGATGCCCAAAGCACAACCCATAGTCAAGAAACGCGTGAGCACGTTGGAAGGAGGGAACAAGGATCGATACAGCGACGACGAGCTGGAGGAGTTCAAGGGGATCATCAACAAGAAGCTGGACGAGGCGCGCCGCGACTACGACCTGCTCAAGCAGACCCTGGCCAACACCGACAACAACGGCACGGAGGACACCAGCCCCTCGTTCAAGATGATCGAGGATGGCAGCGAGACCCTGAGCCGCGAGGAGACCGCCCAGCTGGCCAGCCGC
>CAYMXP010000020.1:0-57693 GCA_964394425.1 uncultured Chryseobacterium sp.
TGGAGCCTTCAAGCAGCTTGAGCAGGGCCTGCTGCACGCCCTCCCCGCTCACGTCGCGCGTGATGGAGGGCGTGTCGCCCTTGCGGCTGATCTTGTCGATCTCATCAATGAAGACGATGCCGCGCTCGGCCTTGGTCACGTCGTAATCGGCGGCCTGGAGCAGGCGGCTGAGGATGCTCTCCACGTCCTCGCCCACGTAGCCCGCCTCGGTGAGCACCGTCGCGTCGGCGATGCAGAAGGGCACGTTGAGCATGCGGGCGATGGTGCGGGCCAGCAGGGTCTTGCCGGTGCCCGTCTCGCCGATCAGGATGATGTTGCTTTTTTCGATCTCCACGTCGTCCGGCGTGGTCACCGGGCGTTGGAGCAGCCGCTTGTAATGGTTGTACACGGCCACGCTCAGCACCTTCTTGGCCTCGTCCTGGCCGATCACGTACTCATCGAGGAACCGCTTGATGTCGGCCGGGCGCTGGAGGATCAGGTTGCCCTCCATCTCCGTGCGGCTGCGCTGGCTGAGTTCCTCCTGGATGATGTTCTGCGCCTGGGTGATGCAACTGTCGCAGATGTGGCCGGTGATGCCGGCGATCAGCACGTTGGTGTCCTGCTTGTCCCGCCCGCAGAACGAGCACTTGATCTCCTTCTTATCCATGGTGTTCGCGCATGGCGCAGGGGGGGTGGAACGTCGGATCGGCCCGGCAAGATACGTTGGGGCGGTGGCGGCCACCACCTCTTGCCCGGGCCCCGCTGGGAGCGGCCTATTTCACGTTCTTCACCAGCAGTTCGTCGATCATGCCGTAGGCGGTGGCCTCCTCGGCGATCATCCAGTAGTCGCGGTCGCCGTCCTTCTCCACGCGCTCGTAGGGCTGGCCGCTGTGCAGGGCGATGATCTCATAGAGCTCCTTCTTCAGTTTGAGGATCTCCCGGGCGGTGATCTCGATGTCGCTGGCCTGGCCTTCGGCCCCGCCCATGGGCTGGTGGATCATCACGCGGGCGTGCTTCAACGCGCTGCGCTTGCCCTTGGCCCCGGCGCAGAGCAGCACCGCGCCCATGCTGGCGGCCATGCCGGTGCAGATGGTGGCCACGTCGGGGGCGATGTACTGCATGGTGTCGTAGATCCCCAGGCCGGCGTAAACGCCGCCACCGGGGCTGTTGAGGTAGATCTGGATGTCCTTCTTCGCATCGACGCTTTCCAGGAACAGCAACTGGGCCTGGATGATGTTGGCCACCTGGTCGTTGATGGCGGTGCCCAGGAAGATGATGCGGTCCATCATCAGGCGGCTGAACACGTCCATCTGCGCCACGTTCAGCTGGCGCTCCTCGATGATGTACGGGGTCATCGAGGAGGTGATGTAGCCGTTCAGGGTGAGGCTGGAGATGCCGCGGTGCTTCACCGCGTACTTCTGGAATTCATGCTGGTCGAACATCCTGGGGAATGGTGTTGGGTTGGGGACCGGCCGATGCGATCGCATCAGACGGTGCGAGCCAAGTTTACGAACTCTTCCATGCCGACCTTTTTCTCCGCCGGCGAGATCATCGCACGGAAGTGGGTGATCAGCTTGGCTTCAACGATCTTGTCGCGCATGCGGCGCACCTGCTCCTGGTCGCCCAGCATGCGGCCGGTGATCTCCTTGAGCTTCCCCCCTTCCGGCGGCGGCATGCCATACTGCCCGAACTGGTCGGCCACGTAGCGTTGAGCGAAGCCCTCGATCTCCTGCGCCTTCGCTTCCAGGCCGTACTTCTCCACGATGCGGTCCTGCAGCAGCTGGCGCTTCAATCCCTCGGAATAATCCGTGTAGCTCTTCTCGACATCCTCCAGCGTCGTGGGCTTCTCGCTGGTCTCCACGATCCATCGCTTCAGGAATTCGTCGGGCAGCTGCATGGGCGTGCGCTCGTAGAGCTTCTGTAGCACCAGCTTGGTGAAGAGCCGCTCGCCGTCGCGGCGGAACAGGGTGTCCAGCCGCTGCTTCACGCGCTCGCGGAAGGCGGCCTCGTCCTTCACTTCATCCTTGCCATGCACGCGATCGAAGAGCTCCTGGCCGATCGCGGCCGGGATCATCCGCTTGATCTCTGCAAGGCGGAAGAGCATCTCCCCCTTCAGGTCGTGGACCTGGTCATGATCCACGCCCAGGATGCGGGCCAGGTCGTCGTGGTCGTCGCTCACCTTGTGCGGATCCACCTTCACTTCGTCGCCCTTGCGCCTGCCGGTGAGGAGCTGTCGCGTGGCCTCATCCTTCAGGAATTCCAGGCTGATCGTGGTCCGGCCCATCAAGCCGCCCTCTTTCACCGTGCCATCGTCGTTCAGCCCGACCAGGTCGCCCAACAGCATGTCGGTGGCTTCGCTCACGTCGGCGTCCTCCACGCGACCGTAGCGGCGCTGCATGTCCTTCATCTCCTTGTCCACCAGCTCGTCGGTGATCTCCACGACGGGCATCTCCAGTCCCAGGCCGGTCAGTTCCACGTCGAAGTCGGGTGCCATGCCCATCTCGTAGGCGAACTGGAAGTCGCCGGGCTCCTCCCAGTTGTTGCCCTCGATGCTCTCGTTGCGCGGCAATGGCTGGCCGAGCACGCGCAGCTGGTTGCTCTGGATGTACTGGTTCAGGCTCTGGCTCACCAGCCGCTCCACTTCGTTCACCAGCAGGGCGCGGCCCACGCGCTTCTTCACGATGCTCATGGGCACCTGTCCAGGCCGGAACCCCGGCCAGGTGGTGTTGCGGCGCTGCTCCTTCAGGGCCTGCTCCACCGCCGGGCCGTAATCCTCCGGCGACAGTTTCAGCTTCAGCGTGGCGGTGAGGGCTCCGGTGTTCTCGCGTTCGATGTTCATGGTTCAATGGGATCTTGTCCGCCTTCGCGAAGACGCTACGGCGGACAAGGTGCGGGCGGAGGGACTCGAACCCCCACGCCTTGCGGCACTGGCTCCTAAGACCAGCGCGTCTGCCAATTCCGCCACGCCCGCTTTTTTTGAAATGGAGCGCGAAGATAGCCCGAAGCCGGGGGCGGTTACTTTCGCGACCCTTCGCAGAGGGATGGTGAAGTCCTATGTTCTCAACGACCTGCCGGTTCCCCAACGCCACGGCCTTCTGCTTGGCGCCGTGGGGCCCCGGCCCATTGCCTTCGCCAGCACCATCGACGCGGAAGGCCGTCCGAACCTGGCGCCCTTCAGCTTCTTCAACGCCTTCGGCAGCAACCCGCCCATCGTCATCTTCTCCCCCGCCCGCCGCGGCCGCGACAACACCACGAAGGACACCTACCACAACGTGAAGGCCGTGCCCGAGGTGGTGATCAACGTGGTGACCTATGCCATGGTGCATCAGGCTTCGCTGGCGAGCGCGGACTATGCGCCGGGTGTGAGCGAATTCGAAAAAGCCGGATTCACGCCCCTGCCCTCCGAACGGGTGAAGCCGTTCCGTGTGAAGGAAAGCCCCGTGCAGATGGAGTGCGTGGTGAAGCAGCTGATCGAGACCGGCACGCAGGGCTCGGCCGGCAACCTGGTGGTGTGCGAGGTGCTGCTGATCCACGTGAGCGAGGACGTGCTGGACGCCAACGGGAGGATCGACCAGCGGAAGATCGACCTGGTGGCGCGCATGGGCGGGCACTTCTACGCCCGGGCCCACGGGGATGCCCTCTTCGAGCTGCCGCAGCCCGCCGGCTACAAGGGCATGGGCGTGGATGCGCTCCCGGAACGGATCCGCAGGAGCACGATCCTCACCGGCAACGACCTGGGCCGGCTGGGCAATTGCGTGAGCCTGCCCGACGAAACCAGCGTGAACGAATACAAGCTGACCGAATTGAGCGATATCTTCATCGCCCTCCGGGAAAAACCCAACGAACTGGAAATGGCCCTTCACCGCCGCGCTCATGAACTGCTCGAACAAGGCGCGGTCGAGGAAGCCTGGAAAACCCTCTTGAGCTACAACGGCGCCTGATCGCGCGGATCCACTCCCTCACCCTTTCACCCACTCACCTTCTCACGCTCATGGCACAAGTCACCATCTCCGGCTCGATCAAGCAGATCGGCCCCACGCAGGAAGTCAGTCCCAGCTTCAAGAAACGCGAACTGGTGCTCATCGAGCCCAGCGGCCAGCGCGACCAGCACATCCCCATCGAGTTCACGCAGGACCGCACCACGATGCTGGACGCCTACAAGCCCGGCGACCAGGTGACGGTGACGGCCTTCGTGAACGGCCGCGCGTGGACGGCGAAGGACAACACCGTGAAGCACTTCCTCTCGCTGGGCGGCAGCCGCATCGAGCGCGTGGGCGCGCCGGTGGCCGCACCGGTCACCAACGGTGCGCCTCCTCCGGGAGAGGCGGATGCCCCGCCGGCTTCCGGCGACGAGGACGACCTGCCCTTCTGAACGATCAGGCCGGCCGGCCCTTCCAGCGCGCCCGAACCACGAAGGAGGCCAGCGCGACGGGCAGGGAATAGAGCGGGAAGACCAGCAGCGCCAGCAGGCTCCGGAACGGCGCGGGCCGCACGCCCAGCGCGCGCTTCGCGGCATTGACCAGGCCGATCACCGGAACGATCCAGAGCAGCCATGCGGCGGCGAGCAGCGCCCAGGTCCGGAGGAATCCCCCGCCCAGATCCAGCGAGATCACGGCAAACACGGTGACCGCCAGCAGGATCCACGGCAGCAGCACCGCCAGCGCGCCCGAGCGGGTGCCGGGGCCGCCCACCGCATGCATCTTCCCGGCCCATCGCAGGCGCTGCACGAACATCGCCGGCAGGTCGGGTTCCGCGGGTACTTCCACCACCACCGCGGGATCCAGCAGGCATCCGATGCGCATGCCGGCCCGCAACATGCGCTTCAGGAGGAAGAGATCATCACCCGATGCCCATCCATCTCCCTCATAACCACGCACCGCTTCGAACGCCGATCGGGTGAAGGCCATGTTCGCTCCGCCGGCCAGGACCGGGTGGCCTTCGAAGGCACTGCCCGCCAGCGCGCCCAGCAGGGCGAACTGTTCCTCTTCCTGAAGGAAGCCAAGAATGCCCCGCCCCGTTGTGATCACCGGCAGGAGCACCATGTCGTGTTCCGACCGCGACCAGAACCTCGCCAGCGCGGCGAGGCGGTCCGGTCCGCAGCGCGCATCCGCATCGGTGATCAGGATCAGTTCGCCGGTGGCATGCCGCACGCCTTCGGTGATCGCCGCCTTCTTGCCCTCCGCACCCTCCAGGGCGATCACGCGCAACCCGGGCCACTGCCGCATCATGCCGCGCGCGATGGCCGCGGTGTTGTCCGTGCTGTGATCGTCGACCACCAGCACGTCCATGCGCTCGCGAGGGAACCGCTGGGCATGCAGGTCCTGCAGCAGGGCGGCCAGGGTGCCTTCCGCATCGCGCGCGGGCACCAGCACCGTGATGGCGGGCAGGTCCGGTGCCGTGGCCTCATCGGTTCCGCGTGGCCTGGCCCTGCCGATGGCCGATCTCCAACCGTTGACGATGGATGCGTGGACCAGCGCCAGCACGAAAGCCACCATCGCGGCGATCATCACGATGCTCATGCCCGGTCGGGTTGGGTCCGGATGCGCGCCACCAACAGGATCACGCTACCGATCACCGCCGGCAGCAGCACGTTGATGGTCCACAGGGCGGAGGTAGCCAGCACGGCCGTGGGGCCCGCGTCGCCCAGGGGTTGAAGGATCAGGTGAGCCGCGCTCATCCGCACGCCCAGCTCGGTGAGCATGACAGTGGGCACCAGCGTGGTGAGCAGGAAGATCGCGGGGACGGCCAGCACCGCATCGGCCGTGCCCGCAGCGGAGCCGAAGACCCCGAGCAGGATGAGGAACTGGACGGCGAACACCCCATAGCGCAGGACGCTCAGCACCAAGGCCGCCAGCAGCCGCGAGGGCGGCACTTCGCCCAGCACGCGGAAGCGATCGTGGTGGCGGCGCAGGATGGGGATCACATCGAGCACCTGCCGCAAGAGGCCCGGCCGCAGAAAAAGCACCGCGGCGATCAGCGAGAAGATCAGCGACGCGGTGATCAATGCGCCAAGGAGCCACCCACCGGCCAGTGGCAGCGGACGGTCCAGCAGCAGCAGCAGCGCGAAAGCCAGGGAACCCATCACCAGGGTCACCAGGACCTGTGAAATGTTGCCGAGCACGGTGAGCGAGGCGGCCGCGATGCGCGATCCGGGCCGGACGAAAAGCACGCGCCCGAGGAACTCCCCCGTGCGGTTCGGGGTGATCAGGCTGACCCCACAGCCGGCCAGTGTCGCGGCGAAGGACCGGGTGCCGGTCAGGCGCTCCACATCCATGAGCAACAGCCGCCATTTGCGCGCCTCGAGGCCCCAGTTCAACAGCATCAATGCAACCACCAGGGCGATCCACCGGCGATCGTGGGCATCGAGCGCTTGTGCCCCGGCGATCCATGGCGGCACCGCGCTACTTTCGGCCGCCCCCCACGCGCGCCAGAGGTAGACGCAGGCCCACGCGAACACGCCCCAGCGGAAAAGGAACAGGAGGGTACGCGCCACGGTGGATCGATCGGCAATGGAGACGACCAAAAGTATCCGGACCGCCCTGCCGAAGGAGCGCATGATCCTGGGGATCGACCCCGGCACCACCGTCATGGGCTTCGGCGTGCTGCACGAACTGGGCGGAGGCATCACGCTGGTGGAGGCCGGCACGTTCCGCTTCCCGCGCGCCGACGATCATGCGCTGAAGCTGCGTGACATCTTCGCCCGCACGCTTGATCTCATCGAGAAACATCATCCCGACGAGCTGGCCATCGAGGCGCAGTTCTTCGGCAAGAACGTGCAGAGCATGCTGAAGCTCGGCCGCGCGCAGGGCGTGGCCATCGCGGCGGCGCTGCACCGCGAGATCGCCGTGGTGGAATACGCGCCCAAGCGCGTGAAACTGGCCATCACCGGCAACGGCAACGCGAGCAAGGAGCAGGTGGCCGCCATGCTGCTCAGCATCCTGAAGGTGGCCGACCTGCCCGCCAGCACCGACGCCACCGATGCGGTGGCCGTGGCGGTCTGCCACCACTTCAGCCGCAACGGCCGCACCCCGGCCAACGGGCGCGGGCGCTCAACGGACTGGTCGGGCTTCGTGCGGGACCATCCGGAGCGGGTGAAGTGAGGATCAGGCGTTCCTGATCTCCTCCGCGATCGCCGCCAGCTGCTCCCGCGACAGCTTGAGCTTGGGCCGCGAGAAGTCCATGTCGCTCATGCGATCGATGGGGATCAGATGCAGGTGCGCGTGGGGCACCTCCAAGCCGATCACACACAGCCCGATGCGGTCGCAGGGAACGACGGTCTTGATCTTCCGGGCGACCTCCTGCGCGAAAGGCAGCATGGCGGCCAGCACGTCCGCCGGCAGTTCGAAGAACCTGTCCACCTCCACCTTGGGGATTACCAGCGTGTGGCCCTCGCGGAGCGGGTTGATGTCAAGGAAAGCCAGGAAACGGTCGTCCTCGGCCACCTTGTGGCAGGGGATCTCGCCCCGGATGATCCGTGTGAAGATCGAGGGCATCAGCGGCTGATCTCGACGATCTCCAGGCGCATGCTGCCGGTGGGCGTGGTCACCTCGGTGATCTCCCCGCGGATGCGACCCAGCAGCCCCTTCCCGATGGGCGAACTGACGCTGATCTTGCCCGAGCGGATGTCGGCCTCGCTCTCGGCCACCAGCGTGAATTCGCGGCGGGTGCCGTTGTCCACCATCTTCACCATCACGCGGCTGTGGATGTACACCCGGTCGGTGTCCATCTGGCTGGCATCCACCACGCGGGCACCGGCGATCACCTCCTCCAGCTTGGCGATGCGCGCTTCCAGCAGGCCCTGGGCCTCCTTGGCGGCGTGGTATTCGGCGTTCTCGCTCAGGTCGCCCTTGTCGCGCGCATCGGCGATCTGCTGGCTCAGGTGCCGGCGCTCCACCTTTTTCATGTGGTTGAGCTCCTCCACCAGCTTCTTCAATCCTTCCTCGGTGTAGTAGGCCTTGCTGCTCATGGTGCGATGCGCCGGGTGTGAATGGAAGAGGACCCCGGCGAGGGTCCTCTTGCCAAAGGTATATGATCGGCTCAGAGACTGATCCGCACGCCCACGCTGTGGCAGCCGTTGAACGGATTGGTGGCGCGGTAGCCGTAATCGAAGGAAAGCACCTTCTCCTTTTCCGGGCCGAAGGGCAGGTCGATGCTCAGTCCGGCGGAAGGGCCGGTGAACACGGTGCTGCGGTCCTCGTCGCTGGTGATGTCCTCCTCCCACATGTAAGCGCCGCGCACGTGGAACATCTTGCGGAAGGCGTACTCCACCCCGATGGTGAACTGGTCCTTGGTGAAGGAGTTGGAGGCGAAGTTGCCCGCCGCCGTCAGCCGGTGCATCTCGGCAAGCTGGAAGTCGTAGGCCGCGCCGATGTTCAGCATCGAGGGCAGTTCGAACTTCTCGCTGCGCTGTTCCAGGGTGAGCTGGTCGCTGCCGCTGATCAGCAGGCCCTGCACGCTGAGGCCGTCGCCGCTGAAACGCATGGGCGGGCCCACGTTCTTGAGGGCGATGCCGAAGTGTACGTTATCGGTCTCACCGGTCACGTACTGGATGCCCGCGTCGAAACAGACGCCCTGCGCGCGCACGTTGGCGATGGACTCGGACACCATGCGCACCAGCACGCCGCCGAAGATGCTATTGGAGAACCCCTTGGAATAGGAGATGCCCACGTTGGACATGGTGGGGCTGAAGGTCTCGGAACCCGACTCGGGGCGTGCGTCGGTGGTCTCGTGCAGGTCGCCGAAGCCCATGCCCATGTACGACAGGCCGATCACCCCGCTCTCGCCCAGCTTCTGCGCCAGGCCGATGGCGTTGAGGTTCACGTCGGACCCTTCCAGCCAGCGGGTGCTGGTGAAGTAGAGCTCGGTTTTCCGGGTGTGCGCCATGCCGGCCACGTTGCCGAACATGCTTTCCACGCCCTTCAAGGCGCCCGAGTTGGCCAGGCCCCAGCCGCTGCTGCGCCCCCAGGGGTTGATCAGCAGCTGCGTGGCGCCGGCCGAGCCGGCGCGGTCGGGGTTGCCGGCGCTTGCGGGCGCCGACCACGCGGCCAGCGCGACCGCGATCATCGCCACCCGGATCATCCTGTTCTGCTTCATGTCCTTCTCGTTGGGTCGTTCAGCTTAGAAGTTCTGCAGGTCCACCGGGCGCATCACGCCGAACCATTTCACCACGCGCTCGCACACGTTGGGCACTTCGATGTGGCAGATGTACACGCCCCCCGCGATCGGCACGTTCACGTGGTTCTTCAGGTCCCAATCCAGGTAGGTGAGGTCGTTGTCCTTGCGGAACTTGCGCACCAGCGTGCCGCTCACGTTGTAGATGCTGATGGTGCAGACCTGCGGCAGGTTGATGAACTTCACCCGGTTGTCCAGCCGCGAGGTCTCGTAGCCGCTGAAGGCGTAGTAGGGATTGGGCACGATGTCGATCATGTCGCAACTGGTCTCGGCCACTGCGGGCTGGTTGGTGAGCGTGGCCTGCCCGGCGGAACTGAAGGTGTACAGTGGCAGCCCGTTGTTGCGCAGGCTGCCTCCGTTGTAGTCGGTGGAGGGGATCTGCGGCGTGTAATCGGGGTTGGGCTCGATGTAGCGCGAGTAGGGCTTGCTCATGCTCAGGCGGATGCGCACCTCACCGGGCACCAGGCCATCCTGGGGGGAAAGCATGGTGACGCCGGGCGCACAGGCCGCCGAACCCACCCAGCCCACCGAGCGGAAGATCTTGGTGCGCACGCCCACGCTTCCGTTCAGGTTGTTGTACAGGAATTGGCCCGCGTCGTACTGCGGCATGCGCGTGTCGTCGTCGGAGGTGCGGTACTGGTTGTTGAAGGTGTAGATCCAGTGCGATCCGGCGAACAAGGGCTGGCCCAATTGGGTGGTGATCTGGTCGTTGGGGTTCCAGAGCATGTCGCGGCCGATGTCCCCGCCCCAGTAGCTGTCCTCGCCGAAGGCCATGTTCATACGCTCGCCGGTGACCAGGTCGATGGCGTAGCCGGGGAACCAGCCCATGCCGGTTGGCTGCGTGCCACCCGCGGTGGCCTCATCCCAGTTCACCCCCGGCTGGCCGTCCGACAGGCCGTTCTTGTCCACGCTGGCATCGCTGCGCTTGAAGAGCTTCTTGTCGCCCGGGTGTTCGGCCAGGAAATCGAGCAGGGTCTGTTCCAGCACCGGGCAGCGGGTCCACTTGCTCTTGTCGGGGGTGATCACCACCAGGGTGCTGCTGCTTTGGCTAATCTTGGCGATGTTGTGCGTGCTGGACACGTTGTCGGCGCCGGGCTGGAAGGCGGTGTCGCCCACCAGCGGCCAGGGGGCCCATGTGCCACCGAGCACGCTCTCGTACTTCTCCTCGTCATCCACACCGGCATAGTCCTCATAGAGCAGGGGATCGGGTGGCGGCGGGGCGGGGTTCACTGCCGTGCCGGCGCGGATCCAATTGAAGGGGCTCTCGGCATCATCATCGGGAATGCCCGTGAGCCAGGGGTTGTCCGGGTCCTTGAACGTCATTTCCGCCTCGAGGAATTCGGCGAAGTCATCGTTATCGGTGTAGGCCTGCTGCTCGATCGTCACCGAAATGCCCCAGTCGGGGATCAGCTGTTCGTTCAGGTAGCCGATCGCGCGTGAGGCTCGGACCGTGCCAGAGGGACAGGAGGGGCAATCGGGATCGGGCACCGAATCCAGGTTCACCAGCTTCCAGTAGGCGTCGTCCAGGTCGTCGTAGTTCTCCGGATCCTCGTCGGGCACGGCGGTGCTGTCCTGGAACCAGAGCTCGAAGCGCGCCGAAGGCACCTTCAGGGGATCGACCACCTTCACGTTCACCGGGCCGAAGCCGGTCTTGTAGGTGATCTCGTCGCGGCGGCCTTCGCTGCTCGCCAGGATGGCCTCCACGCTGCTCTGCTCCAGGTCAACCACGTAACCTCCGTTACCCAGACCCTCCAGGCGCGTGATCTGGAACTGGTCGCCGTAGCCGGCGTTGAGCTGGGTGCCGCCGAATTGCGGGTTGTTCTTATGCGGGATGCCCGACACGGAGCGGATGGCCCCGGTGGCCGATTTGCGGCCCGCGATGTAGGGATAGGCCTGGCCCTCGCCGAGCAACGGGTTGTATTCCGCGTAATTGTTGTAGCCGTAGGTGAGCGCGATGAAGTAATAGGTCTTGAAGTTCACCAGGCGCGGATCGCCCGTGCCGCTGAACTCATCCTCCTTCACGCTGAAGGAATGGACGATGCCGTCGTCCGCGCCGTTCACCATCTCGGTGGGCACGGCCAGGCCCATGTTGTCGTTGTAGATGTGGTTGATCAGCTGCTTCACCCCATCCTTGATGTCCACTTGCAGCACCGGCTTGGCCAGTTCCAGGTTGATCTCGCCGTTGGGCAGGCGGATGTCGGCCACGCTCACTTCGGCATCGCGCAGCTGGTAGACCTGGTATCCCTGGAACCGATAGTAGCGGTCCGCGGCATCCTCGGGGATGGTCGGATCCAGCTCCTTGTACTCCTCGTTGAAGTTGTTGCTGCCCGCCGGGTTGCTGATGGTGATCACCAGTTCGCGGTCCAGTTCGATGATGGACAGCAGCGGGGCATCCGGGCCGCTGAGGATCTTGAAGCAGTTGTCGAAGAGCGACTGGGCCTTGTCGTCGGCGTCGCGCACGCGCTCCACGCTTGCGAACGGCCCGCCGCTGGTGGCGCGCGCCCACACCACGCCCACGGTGATGTTGTTGTACGCGCCCGGCTCCAGGGTGAAGGGGCCGGCGCTCTGGATGAAGCGGCGGTCGTCGGGGTCGTTCCCCGCGATCTCCTCGGTCCAGGGGGCCTGCGGGATGCACTCCGTGCCCCAGCCCACCGGGTCGGTGTCGCCCGGGGCCATGTACAGGGCCGGTTGATCCTGGAAGGGATCGTCGGTGGGGAAGTGTCCGTTGCCGCCGTAGTAGAGGTGTGACCCGTCCCTCCAAATGCCGCGCAGGTAGTTGTAATGCTGGATGTCCTCCCCGCCCTGCGGATCGCCCAGCGCGCCGCCGGTGTTGTTGTAGTACATGAACACCCGCATGCCGTAGCGCTCGTTGTCCACCACCTCGTCGCCGTAGCCGATGCCGATCCCGTGGTAGGGGATGCCGTTGTACTCACGGGCTGAATCGCAGTCGAGCGTGAGGGGATTGTCGATGTAGTCGTAGTCCAGATAAGGCCCCTCGAAGAAGTCGACCCCGCAGGCGGGCGGTTGCACGCCGTAACCCGGACCGTTCGCGCTGGATTCGTCGTTGTCGTCCCCGTTGTACACATAGCCCAGACCCCGCTGCACGTCGCATCCCACGTAATCGTCCAGGTGGTAGCCCAGGTCGGGGTCCACGTACTGCCCGAAATAGGTCTGGGTCAGCGTCTGCGTGCCCTGGTTGATCAGCACGTAGTTGTAAAAGGTCATGTTGTTCACCTCGTCGTTGGTGGCGAAGGCGAAGGCCTGGGCACGGATCTCCATGCCGATGGGCTGGCCGCCGCTCTCGGTGTGGGCGTTGCCCTTGTCGTTGAACACCCACCAGATGGTGCTGTCGCCGAAGAGCGTCACGGGGTCCTCGCGGAAGCGCAGCTTGCAATCCTGGTTGGTCTCGTCCAGGCCGTAGTCCGGCGCGTCGCCCGTGCTGGGGTCGTAGAACCCATCCTCGTCATAGTCCAGGAAAGGCGCGATGTACAGGTCCTGCCCCGCGGCCACGTCGCCGATCGCCGGCCAGTCGTAGAAATATTGTGGCACGCTGTATCCATCGGGGAAGAGGGCCGAGACGTCGCAATCCCCTTCGGGATCGTTCACGCAGCGGAAATAGGCGAGTTGTTCGATCGCGTCCTGCTTGCCCGCGCTCCAGGTGCGGTCCCACTCGGCGCATTCGCTGGCGGTGATCTGCGCGTTGCCCGTGTTGGTCAACGGACCCGGCCAGTAGTCGTTCCCATCCTGGCGGAAGCGCACGGCGGCCATCTTCAACTGGTGGTCCGGCGAGAAGCCGCCCATCCACAGACCGCCGGCGAAGAGGGCGCTGGCCCCGGACTGGTCCAGGGTGGCGGGCACCTCGTAAAAGGCCGTTCCGGTGGCGCGGTTCTCCCACATGTTGCCGCCGGTCTCCACGATGGTGCGCACGTTGTTCACCCACAGTTCGGTGACCGTGGTGCTCGGAGAGCATCCGTCGGCCTTGGCCACCCCGGGCGCGGGTGGGTTGGGGGGCGTGCCGCCGCCCTGGAATTCACGGGCGTGCAGCGTGCTGCCGGCGAGAAGCAGCGATGCGAAGAGCGTTCTGGTGAGGAGCGTGAAGGTGCGTTGCATGATGATCGCTCGTCGGGTTCGGTTAGAAATCGAAACGCGCTCCGATGCGGATGGTGCGCGGGTTGCCGTAGTTGCCGGGGTTGTCCACTTTCAAGGCGTAGAGGTCGCTGTAGCTCTGCGGATCCACCTTGGAGTTGATCTCGTTCTGGAATTCGGGCGCGGCCAGGTAGCCGTCGTCGTCGGGCGAGCCGGTGGCGCGCCACACGCCGGTGACGTTGCGGGTGTTGAACACGTTGGTCACCAGCAGGTACACGTTCAGGTTGGCGCTCTTGGCCTTGTCGCCCTCCTCCTTGCCGAAGGTCAGCGGGATGTCCCGGTCCAGTTGCAGGTCGGTGGTGAACTGCCAGGGCAGGCGCGATCCGTTCAATGAACCCACCAGTGCGTGGCTGCCGACGCCGGCCCCTTCGTTGATGATGCGGCTGCTGGCGCTGTATGGCGTGCCGCTGCCCAGGATGCCGACGATGTTCAGGCCCGTGCGCTGGAAGATGGGTTTGCCGGCGATCATCGGCCCGTTGTAGTCGCTGCCCTCGCCATAGCGGAAGTCGATGTTGGTCTGGATGCGGTGGCGCTGGTCGAAATTGAGCGGGGAGATGGTCTTCAGGTTGGGCTGCCCGCTGTTGATCAGGTTGATGCCCGTTTCGATGCCGCTGCCGGTGCCGTCGGCGAACTGCAGGGTGTAGGCCGCGCGCAGGGTCACGTTGCCGGTGTGGCGCAGGTCGTAGGCCAGGGTGAAGCCCTTCACCGTGCCGAAGTCCAGGTTGTCGTAGGTCTGATAGGTCACCGGCCAGGCCTCGAACACGTTGCGGATCTGGATCATGTCGCGCAGTTCGCGGTAGAAGGCGGAGATCTTCAGCGAACTGCTCTTGGAAAGCACCTGCTGGAAGCCCAGTTCGTAGTCGATGGTCTTGGTGGGCTTCAGGGCGGCGTTGTTCAGGTTGTCGCCGGTGTTCTCGATGTAGGCGTAGCCCAGCAGGTCCAGGCGCGAGGCCTGCGTGGGCCGCTGGGTGAGCACGTCGTAGTGGGCGAAGAACACCGCCTCGTCGCTGATGGGGAAGCTGAAGGCGATGCGGGGCATCACGTTCACCACGGGCTTGTAATCCTCGAAGGCGCTCTTGCGCAGCTTGCTGCCGGTGAGGTCGCCGCTCAGGTCGGTGCCGTCCACCAGATACGGGGCGATGCCGCTGGCCTGGCGCAGCACCGAGGGGTCGGTGAGCACTTCGCCGTCGTCGTTGTACCAGACCTCGCCATCGCGGTAGCCCACCACGTCGATCGGGTCGTCGATGTCGTCCACGTACACCACGAAGTCGTCGCCGATGTTGGAGGGGCGGTTGTTCAGCTCGTTCTGCACGAAGCTGCTGGGCACCTGGTCGCCGGCCAGATGGGCCGGCCGCCAGAGGAACTTGTCCTTGAGCACCTTCTGGTTGGCGTCGTAGCGGTCCACGCGCACGCCCACGTTGAAGATGATGTCGTCGAAGGCGAACTTGTCCATCACGTAGCCGGCGAAGTACTGCGGCGCGAAGGGCGCGTGCAGGCGGGTGTAGTTGCCATTGTCGTCCTTGGCATCGAAGAAATCCTCGAACGTCGTGGTGCCCTTCACCTTGTTGCCCAGGTGATCGTACCCGTAGAAGGTGCTCACGTAGTTGCCGTCGTTGATCAGCTCCTCGGCGCTGAACATGTCCAGGGAGAAGACCGAGGGATCCAGCGCGTCCACGTCGATGTAATCCAGTCCGTCGGGGTCCAGGCCCAGCGCCGTGCGCAGGCTGCGGTCGAAGAAGTACTGGCCATCCCCCAGCAGGCGGTCGTAAGTGATGAAGGGCAGCGTGCCGAAGAAGTAGGTGACGGTGCTGTCGCTCTTGTCCAGTTCCTCGATGTGGAAGTTGGCCAGCTGCCGCATGCGCGTCCACAGGCCCACGGGGGCCAGGGCGTAGCGCCGGTCGCTCAACTGCTCGTATTCGATGCCCACCGATACGGCATGCTGGCCGATGTCGGCCGAACCCGTGGCGGCCACGCGCACCTGATCGGTCTGGCGCTTCGAAAAGTCGTTGTCCAGCTGGCCGATGTTGTTCCACAGGTCGTACACCCGGTCGGGCAGCTGGCCGTTGATCAGGCCGTTGCGTTGGGTGATCTGCTCGAAGTTGGTGTAGGGACCGGGCTCCGCGAAGGGGTTGAACGGATCGTACGACGTATGGTCGAACAACGTGAAGTATTGCGAGGTGAGCGCGGCCAGATCAGGATTGGCAGTGCCGGGCTCGAAGGTCACCAGGGTGTCGCGGTAGCCGTCGTGGATGAACGCGCCGCGGTCCGGGTCCAGGGTGTAGTTGACCGTCCGGTAGGTGTTGAACCTGCCGATGTGCCCGTACTTGAACAGTTCGTCGGTCAGCTGGTCATCCTCCACCTTCCGGTCGTAGCGGGAAAAATCCAGTTGGATGGAGTAGAAGGCGTTCTTGATCGTGGCCTTCTGCTCCTCCCCTTCGCCTTCCCCACGCGCGTTGAACCGCTGGGTGAACCGCAGGAAGGTGCGCCAGGTGAGGTCCTGCACGCGGCCGTTGTTCTCGGGGTTCAACAGCGCGTTGTTGCGGTTGTAATCCTGCCGCCGGCCCAGTTCGAAGGAGCCGCCCACCGAAAGGTTGATCGTGGGCGTGGTGGTGATGTCCAGCTTGGCGGTGGCCAGGTAGTTGTTCCGCTGCGCGTTCTGGCGGGTGTCCAGGTATTCAAAGTCCTCCTCGCGCAGGTAGTCGGTGTTGTATACCACGTTCTCGTCCTGGCCCAGTTGGATCACGCTCAGGGGACTGGCCAGCAGCCGGTCGCGCACGTCCTTCCGCACCCGCACGTCGCCGTCGTAATAGGGATCGCCGTCCACCACGTTGGTGTACTGGCCGCTGAGGAAAAAGCCCAGCAAGGGTTTGGTCTTGTTGCCCACGCTGTCCTTCTTGAAGAAGATCGGGCCGCTCAAGCTGCCTTCCACCTGGTTGAAGGCGAACTTGTCCAGTCCGTACACGTCGGTGATGTCATCCCCGGTCTTGAAGCCGGAGGTGAGGTATTCCAGGCTGCCGAACAAGGTGCGGCTCGGCCCGCGGGTGGTGATGTTGATGACCCCGCCGGTGACGTCGCCGTAGTTGGCCGGCACCCCGCCGGTGATCACCTGCACCTCCTCGATCGCCGCCTTGGGCAGGCCGGTGCCGGCGCCGGCGGGCACCTTCACGCCATCGATGTAGTAGTAGGTGTTCTCCGTGCGCGCACCGCGGATGCTGATGCCCCCGCCGGTGCCCGCGTCGCTGGCGCCGGCCACCGTGGTGGCGATGGATGCGGCCGAGCGGCTGGGCATGCGGGCGATGTCCTCACGCGTCACCGTGCCGCCCGAAGCGCCCCCGTCCTTGTCGATCAGCGGCACCTCGTACTTGACCACCTCGAACTCCTTCAGTTCCACCCCCTGCGACATCTGGATGTCGAGGAAGGTGATCTTGTTGCTGCTCACGATCACGCCGGTCTGTTTCACGGGCTGGTAGCCCACGTAGCTCACCAGCACGTCGTACGTTCCGGGGTCGATCGGCTTGATGAAGTAGTTGCCATCGAAATCGGTGGCGCCCCCGT
This sequence comes from uncultured Chryseobacterium sp., assembly GCA_964394425.1. Taxonomy (GTDB): domain Bacteria; phylum Bacteroidota; class Bacteroidia; order Flavobacteriales_F; family PHOS-HE28; genus PHOS-HE28. Next base: position 16,852 of record CAYMXP010000020.1, read on the forward strand.
TCACCTGGGTGCCCTTGTTCTCCACCACGAGGTTCACGAAGGGGAGCGGTTCACCGGTCTTCTTGTCGGTGACCTTGCCCTTGATCGAACCCGCGCCGACCTGGGCGTGGGAGGCCGCGAAGGCGGCGATGCAAAGGGCGGATGCGGAGAATAGCCTTCTCACCATCAACGATCGGATTTACGGTCAGCGTTACAGGGGCGCAACGAAGGGGCGTAAAGATGAAGTAAAACTTGCTTCGCCGCCATTGTGCCGCAAGCATGCTCCGGGCTGCGGTGGATGCTGCCCAGCGAACGGTAGGCGAAGGTGCTTGTTCCCCATCGGAACGCCTTTCGTGTTGCGGCCGCAAGATATCCGCCAGGCCCTTCCGTCATGCTCCGCCGATCCGCCGTTCCCCCAGGCGGTTGTACGGGTCGGAAAGGAGCGATCGTCGAAAACCATGGAAGTGCGCGCACTGTTCCGGCCACGGCACGGCGGCCTTGGACCATCCCGATCGGGCGGGGCCCGGTCAGTGCTTGCGGAACACGCGCTTGATCCAGGGGTCGCGGTGGCGGCCCGTGCCGTGCTTGTCGGCCCGGCGATCGTGCTGCTTCATGCGCTTGCGCGTGGCCTTGTCCTGCAGGGCCAGGTGGCGTTGGCGCAACTCCTTTTCAGCGGCCTGGGCGTCCTTTTTTTCCTGTTGTTCCTGCTTCGCCTGGATCTTTTCCTGCTCGCGCCTGGTCCTGCCCTCTTCCTGGGCGCTGAGGGTCAGGGGCAGGAGCAGGGGAAGGAGCAGGAGCAGCAGGGAGCGCTTCATGGCGGGGGCGAAAATGGCCGGGCCGGCCGCACCTAACTTCGTGCCCGTCCGTTGTTGATGCACATGCACCTGTTGGCCCAACGATCCATTGCATGGCTTTCGTGCCTGCTGGTCCTGTTCGCAGGTGGCGGATGCAAGAAGGAGAACACCAGCGGAGTGCCCTTCGCGGGGGTTGATATCACCATCAACGTGAACAACCCGGCCTATGTGGACCTTCAGGTGCCCGGTGGCTGGCTGTACCTGACCGGCGGCTCCATGGGCATCATCGTGTACCGCAAGACGATCGACGAGTTCGTGGCCACCGACCGGCACTGCCCTTACCTGCCGTCGGCCTTCTGCCGCGTGGTGGTGGACGATTCCGAAGTGACCGCCCGCGACACGGCCTGTTGCCACTCGGCCTTTCTGATCATGGACGGAACGGTCACCGAAGGCCCGGCGACCATCGGCCTGCAGCGATACAACACCTCCTTCAACGGGACGCTGTTGAGGATCTACAACTGAAAGTGGCGAGTGGCGAGTGGTGAGTACTCGCCACTCACCCCTCGCCATTCACTACTCGCAACTGTGCGCCAGGCCTTGCGGGGACTCAGTACCGGTACTCATCGCTCTTGAACGGCCCTGCTTTCTTCACACCGATGTAGGCGGCCTGTTTGTCGTTCAGCTCCTCCAGTTCCACGCCGATCTTGCCCAGGTGCAGGCGGGCGACCATCTCGTCCAGGTGCTTGGGCAGCACGTAGACCTTGTTCTCGTAGTTGCCGTGGTTGTTCCAGAGCTCGATCTGCGCCAGGGTCTGGTTGGTGAAGCTGTTGCTCATCACGAAGCTCGGGTGGCCCATGGCGCATCCCAGGTTCACCAGGCGGCCTTCAGCCAGCACGATGATCTCCCTGCCGTCGACGGTGTACTTGTCCACCTGCGGCTTGATCTCCACCCTGGTCTTGCCGTGGTTGCCGTTCAGCCAGGCCATGTCGATCTCGTTGTCGAAGTGGCCGATGTTGCACACGATGGCCTTGTCCTTCATCGCGCGGAAGTGCCGCTCGGTGATGATGTCGCAGTTGCCCGTGGCGGTGATCACGATGTCGGCGCGGGGGATGGCCGTGCTCATCTTCTTCACCTCGTAGCCATCCATGGCGGCCTGCAACGCGCAGATCGGATCGATCTCCGTGACGATCACGCGGCAACCGGCGCCACGCAGTGAGGCGGCGGTGCCCTTGCCCACGTCGCCATAGCCGGCCACCACGGCCACCTTGCCGGCCATCATGATGTCGGTGGCGCGGCGGATGGCGTCGACGGCGCTCTCCTTGCAGCCGTACTTGTTGTCGAACTTGCTCTTGGTCACGCTGTCGTTCACGTTGATCGCAGGCATGGGCAGCGTGCCCTTCTTCTCGCGCTCGCGCAGGCGCAGCACGCCGGTGGTGGTCTCCTCGCTCAGGCCCTTGATGCCCTTGATCAGTTCGGGGTACTTGTCGAAGACCATGTTGGTCAGGTCGCCGCCGTCGTCCAGGATCATGTTCAGCGGCTGGCCGCCTTCGAAGGCGAAGAGCGTCTGCTCGATGCACCAGTCGAACTCCTCGGCGTTCATGCCCTTCCACGCGAACACCGGGAAGCCCGCCTTGGCGATCGCGGCCGCGGCGTGGTCCTGCGTGCTGAAGATGTTGCAGCTGCTCCAACTCACTTCCGCGCCGAGTTCCTTCAGGGTCTCGATCAGCACGGCCGTCTGGATGGTCATGTGCAGGCAACCGGCAATGCGGGCGCCCTTCAGCGGCTTGTCCTTGCCGTGCTTCTCCCGCAGCGCCATCAGGCCCGGCATCTCGGCCTCGGCCAGGTGGATCTCCTTCCTCCCCCATTCGGCCAGGGAGATGTCCTTCACTTTGTATTGGAGCTTTTCGCCGGCTTTCGGCATGGTGGCGGTCTTCATTGGAACGATGAGCGGTTGATCGACGAATTCGGGCCGCGAAGGTAGCCCCTTCCCGGGGATCAGAAGGTGGAACGGTCAGGGCTTTCGGGTCTTCAGGCCGCGTCATTGCTGCGACCCCTTCAGGGTCGAATACGAAATGCACTTCCCTCGATCAATAGGCTGTGACCCCTTCGGGGTCAAGAGCCAAGCGCGTTTGCGACCCCGAAGGGGTCACAGCTTATTGAACGTGCATGAAGCGTGATCCGACCCCGACGGGGTCGCAGCCGTTGGTTTTCCGCGCGCAGCAGGGCTTTTTGACCCGATGGCCCTGGTGAAACGGTATGTTCGCGACGATGGGATCCATGCACCAGCAACTTCAGACCGCCCGGGCCCAAGGCCGGAAACAGCTCGCCGTCCTGATCGACCCCGACTTCGGCCAGGATGAAACCCGACTGGACCGCACCGTGCAGAAGGCCTGCATGGCAAAGGCCGACTACATTTTCGTCGGTGGATCCCTGCTCACCTCCTCCTCGTTCGATCGCTGCGTGAAGCGGGTGAAAGAACTTTCGGATCGCCCGGTGGTGATCTTCCCCGGCAGCCCCACGCAATTGAGCGCCCATGCGGATGCCGTCCTGTTCCTTGCGCTGATCAGTGGCCGCAACCCCGAACTGCTCATCGGCCATCACGTGATCGCCGCGCCCACGGTGAAGGCACTCGGCATCGAGGCGATCCCGACCGGCTACATGCTGGTGGATGGCGGCAGGCCCACCACGGTGAGCTACGTGAGCCAGACCGTGCCCATCCCGCACGACAAGCCGGCGATCGCCGCCGCCACCGCGCTCGCGGGTTCCCTGCTCGGCCTGCGCACCATCTACATGGACACCGGCAGCGGCGCGAGGCGCACGGTGAGCCCGGAGATGATCGCCGCGGTGCGCGAACAGGTGGATCTGCCGATCATCGTGGGCGGCGGCATCCGCGATGCGGAGACCGCGCGAAGGCTTTGCGACGCCGGCGCAGACGTGCTGGTGGTGGGCACGGCCTTCGAGGAGGATCCCGAACGGATCTTCGAGATGAGCGAGGCGGTGCATGGGTGAACGCCCGGCACAGGCCGTTACATTCGCTTCGTGTCCGAACGCAGACTTGAACTTGCACCGCTGCGAAAAGCGCTCGCATCGCTGGACAAGGCGCTGGCGGTGAACGCTCCGGGGGATCTGGAGCGCGACGGGGCCATCCAGCGGTTCGAATACACCTTTGAACTGTGCTGGAAGCTGATGAAGCGTCATCTTGACTGGAACGGAACGCTGGACACTTACAGGATGAGCAAGAAGGACATCATCCGCCAGGCCGCGCGTGCCGGGCTCGTTTCCGATGCGGAGCGGTGGTTCCTTCACCACGATGCGCGGAACGAAAGCACACATGCATATGACGAGAACATCGCACAACGGGTGTATGAGAACGTAAAGCGATTCGCTCCCGACGCGCATGAACTGCTGGAAAGCCTGACCCGCTACCATGCTTGATCTTGAACCCCGGCACCTGGCCATGTTGAAGGCGATCCTTGCGCGTCACGTGCCGGAGGCTGACGTGTGGGTTTTTGGCTCCCGGGCCACGGGCCGGTCGCGGCGCCACAGCGATCTCGATCTGGCCATCGGTTCCAGGGTCGCCCTTCCCTTGGGCGTGTTGGGCGCACTGCGCGATGATCTTTCCGAGAGCGACCTGCCAATGATGGTGGATGTGCTGGATCTGAACACCATCTCGCCGGAATTCAGGAAGATCGTCGAGCAGGAACAGGTGCCGCTGCCTTGAAGACCTGCCGGTGCGATGCGAGCACCGCGTTCGCCAAGTGAGACCGGCGCCGATGTGCTGGTGCCGGGCACGGCCTTCGAAGTGGATCCCGAACGGATCTTCGCGATGAGCGAGGCGGTGCATGGGTGATCAGAACGTGACCGTCATGCCCCCCAATAGGTTCACCGGAGCTTGCGGGTACAAGCCCACCATCTCCTTCCGCTCTTCGTTCTCGATGTAGGAATAGCTCCAGCCGTTGCTCTCGTACAGCTCGCCGAAGATGTTCCGTGCCGTGAGGTTGAACGCCAGATCCTTCACGCCCTTCAAGGAATTGATCGACCAGTTCAGGCGCAGGTCGTTCACCAGGTAGGGATCCAGGGCCCGATCCGCGCTGCCGGAATTGTCCAGGAATTGCCGCCCGACATATTTCGTGACCAGGGTCAGATCGGCCGCGCCCATCTTTTGATCCTCCAGGAAGCGGCAGCCGAGTTCGCTGCCCGCGATGATCGACGGCGAGAAGGCGAGATCAACCTCCGGGTATTTGTTCGCGAACTGCGATCCACTATCCCAATTGTCCACTTGCTCAATGAATTCCACCGCTTTGCTGCGGCTGAGGGTGGCGTTCCATTTCCACGATATCCGTCCGGTGATCTTGAGCCCGGCCATGATCTCCGCACCCATGCGAAAGCTCTCCGGCACGTTCTCGCGCGTGTAGGCGCCCACATCGTTGATCTGTCCGGTGAGCACGAGCTGGTCGACGTAGTGCATGTAGTACACGTTGAGGCCTGCCGATAGTCGCTCCCGCTTCAGCTCGTATCCGGCCTCCAGATCAACGAGCCTTTCCGGCCTTGGCCGGCTTGATGGCGACGAATCGACCAGGTCATCCCGGTTCGGTTCCTTGTGCGCCACGGCGACGGAGGCGAACAGGCGTCCGCGCTCATGCACGCGCCGGCTGAGACCGACCTTGGGGTTGAAGAAGGTGTAGTTCACTGTTTGCGTCACGTTCTCCAGGTCGGCGTCATAGCCCAGGAACTCGTAGTGTACGCCGCGCCATTGCAGGTCGAGGTAGAGGTCCGTGCGCCCGCTCGCCGCGTAGGTCAGCTTCGCGAAGGCGTTGGCGTCGGTCTTGCGCCCATCGTTCTCGTAATACCGATCGCCGATCTCGCTGGCGCCCGCATGACGCGCCCAGATCACCTCGCCGAAGTGATCGCCGGCGTAGTCGCTGAACGAACCGCCGAAGACCAGTTCGTGCTTCCCGAAGGTGGACTTGATCGATGCGTTCGCACCCATCAAGGTGTTGTCCAGCCAGCGGCGCTGGATCAGGTCGGTGGAGGTCACCGTATCGCCGCCAAGGGCCACCGGCGGGATACCGAACGAGGCCATGTCGGCGTCGTATTCATAGTTCTCATAGTAACCGGAACCATCCACGCGGAAGAGGGTGATGTTGAGCAGCGAGCGCGCACCGCACTGCTGATCGAAGAGCAGATGGTGGTGCGTCTGCGTGTAGTCGTCGACCTCGTTGTCATACGTGTAGGGATTGAACGTGCGGTCGGTGTCGATCACCTCGCGCGGCACGCCGGCCCAGGCCTGGTAGGTGACCTCATGCCCGCCGAACGTGATGAACCGAAGGGATCGCGTCTTCCCCACCCACGCGCCCTGCAGGAAGTAGCTCTTCAGATCGGCCGTGGCGCGGTCGATGTAGCCATCGCTCTGGATCGTGGAGAGCCGCGCGTCAAAGGCGAAGCGATCGCCCAGCAGGCCGCTGCCCGTCTGCACGCTCGCACGCCGTGTGTTGAACGATCCGCCCCCGAGGTCCACCTGGGCGAAGGGCTCGCGGCTCAAAGCCGACGTGCGCAGGTTGATGCTCGCTCCGAACGCCCCGGGGCCGTTGGTGCTGGTGCCCGCACCGCGCTGGACCTGGATGTCCTCGGTGCTCCTGGCGAGGTCGGGCAGGTCCACCCAGTATACCGTGGCGCTTTCCGCATCGTTCAGCGGTACGCCGTTGATCGTCACGTTGATCCGCGTGGGGTCGCTGCCGCGGATGCGCAGGCCGGTGTAGCCGATGCCCGTGCCGCCATCGCTGGTGGTGACGACCGATGGCTGCTGATCGAGGAGGTAGGGCATGTCCACGCCGGTGTTCATCCGAGCGATCTCCTCCCTGGTGATCATGCTCTTCGCGATGGGCACGCGATCCCCGGCGCGCACGCTGCTCACCTCCGCTTCGTGCAATGCGATGGTCGCGGGCTTGAGGCGGAACGTGACATCCACCGCGCCGCGACCGGCCTGGATCAGCGTATCGAGCGAGGCGTAGCCGACATGCGAAATGGACAAGCGCACTTCACCCGGAACGAGGATCTCCAGCATGAAACGCCCATCGGCATCCGTCGCCGTGCCGACATCCGGCTGGCCTGCTGCAACGCTCGCTCCAGCAAGCGGCGCATCGCCCGCCCCCAGCACCGAACCGGTGATGCGCGTCTGGGCCTGCGCGCATACGACGGCGATCGCCATCGCGCACGTTCCAAAGATCTTTCTCATGATCCTCCGTGTTGCTGTCAGGCACGGAGGTGACCGCCTTCGGCGATCGTCCCTTCGCAGCATTACCTGCGCAGGTTCAACGGGTATGATCTCAGACCGCCCTATGGCGGACACCCCGATGCAAGACGCGGCGAAAGTAGCTCGTTGGGAACAGGCCGACCTCATCCCCTTCGCGGCATAGCTTTGGCCGCACCCTGGCCATGACCCGGACCTTCCTGCTCGCCTTCCTGCTGGTGATGGTACGTGCTTCGGCGCAGCAGGGTGAGACACCGGCGGTCAGGACCTTTCAGCCACATGCCGCCTCGACCACCGCGGTGATCGCACCGCCCGACACGCCGGCGATCGACACGGCCCACGCCGCGAAGCCCGGTGAGGTGACCATCCACATGGACGAAAAGATCACGCGTCTGATGGAGGATTTCGCCGACCGCAAGCACCCGATCAAGGGCTACCGCGTGCAGATCTACCTCGGCGACCGCGGCGAGGCGGAGGAGGTGCGTCGCGCCTTCCTCATCAAGCACGTGGATCTCCCGGCCTATCTCAGCTACCTCGCGCCGAATTTCCGGGTTCGCGTGGGCGATCTGCGGTCGCGACTGGAAGCCGAAAAGTTGCGGCAGGAGATCATCGGCGAATTCCCCGGCAGTTACATCGTGCCGGACGAGATCGAGATGCCGAGGCTGGTGGAGCATTAGACCACGTATGGTCCGACGCGGCAGTGCAGCCGCACCGAACCGGGACTTGACCTCCTCGCGGCGTTGACCCCTCCGGGGCGTTGCGATACGTTTGAGGCATGCTCCTGGATCGCCTGCGGTGCAACGGCCTGCCATTGTTGTTCGCAGCCTTCGGGCTGCCCTTCCACCTTTCCGGCCAGCACCTGGCCTGGGTGAACGACATCGGTGGCGTTGGATACGATGAAGCCCGGGGATTGACCGTCGGTCCGAACGGGGATGTTTACCTCACCGGAGAGTTCGAGGATACCGTGGATTTCGACCCCGGTCCCGGATCGTATGAGCTGGCCAGTGCGGGTCAGACCGATGCCTTTCTGGCGTGCTATGGGAACGGGGGCGGGATCAAGTGGGCCGCGGCGCTGGGCGGTTCCCTCGCCAGCCAGGGATACGGGATCACCATCACACCGGCCGGGGGCATCCTGACCACGGGCATCTTCACCGGGACGGTGGATCTGGATCCCGGCCCGGCCGTGTTGCCCCGGACCAGCATGGGGGCTTACGACATCTATCTCTGTGCGTTCGATGCCGACGGCACCCTGCAGTGGGCCGATGTGATCGGAGGCCCGGACAATGATGAGACACGGAGCGTGGCCACCGATGGAGCGGGCAATGCCTACATCGCCGGAGAATTGAGCGGAACCACCGATGCCGACCCCGGATCCGGTTACCTGCCCATCACCACGCACGGATCCTTCGATGCCCTGATCGCCAAGTACGACGCCAACGGTGCGCTGGTCTGGGCCCATGCCCTGGGAGGCCAGGGCGACGATCGTGGATATGATCTGGCGGTTCGCGCGGATGGTAGCGCGTTCATCACCGGCTACTATGCCGATACCGTGGACTTCGATCCGGGTCCCGGCACGTCGGTGATCTCCACTCCAAGTCAGTGGAGCAACGGCTTCCTGGCTTGTTTCGACCCCGGTGGGCAATTGCAGTGGGTCAACGACCTGGGTGGGGATGGCACCGACAGTGGTCGAGGCGTGGTGGTGGATCCATTGGGCAACGTGGTGATGACCGGCCGGTTCGCGCGGACCATGACCCTGGGCAACGGAGCCGATACGGTGAGCCTGGCCTGTTCGGGTTGGCCGGGTGATCCAGGGGATGCCGATGTGTTCATGGCCAAGTTCGACCCCTTCGGGCAGTTGATGTGGGCCTGCGGGATCGGCGGGGACCAGGAGAACATGCCCCGGGGCATTGCCACCGACCTCGATGCCAACATCTTCGTTACCGGGCGGACCAGGGGCACGATCGACCTGGATCCCGGACCTGGGACGGCTTGGCGTTCGGCCGCGGGCGAATTCGATGCGTTCCTGGCCAAGTACGACACCGATGGGCAGTTCGAATGGGGCTTCACGGTGGGCAATACCGAACATGAACGTGGCCTGAACGTCGCCACGGATGCGGCGGGCAGTGCGTTCATCACGGGTTGGATCATGCTCGATGTGGACTTCGATCCCGGACCGGATACCAGCATGGCATACAACGCGGGGGATATGGACGCCTTTCTGGCGAAGTACAGCGATGACCCGCTCACCGATCTCCTGTTGACCATTGCGATGGATGGCCAGCCGGAGGAGGTTACCTGGGCCGTGATCGACACGACGGGTCCAACCCCAATGTTCTCCGGGACCGGGGCCGCACCCCAGGCGGGCCTGGTCGTGACCACCCACTGGGAGGTGCCCGCGGGATGCTACCGACTGGTCGTGCATGATCAAGGGGCGAACGGCCTCATGTCGGATGGCTACGTGCTGCACACGACCGATGCACCCATCATCGACGCCTCCGGTTCATTCGCCGACTCGAGCGCGATCGCGGCCGGCGGCGGATTCTGCCTGCCCTTGGGCCCTGCAAGCCTGACCTCCACCACCTGCGCGGAATACCTGATGCTGCCGACCTCCGTGCTGAACATCACACCGGTGACGGACGCGACGGCTTTTGATCTCTGGTTCTTCGATCCCCACGGAAGCCATTCCAGCGTGGTCACCCATCCCCTCGATCAATTGCCGGTGAGCCAGCTGCCCGCCGGCATTCCTTCCGGCATCGAGCTGAACGTTCGTGTGCGGGCCCTGGTGGATGGAACCCTGACCGGATTCGGCCCCGTGTGCGCCCTCCTGCTGGACCAACCCACGGGATCCGGGGCCGTGGAGGACATGAACCCTGCGCGGATCGTTCCGAATCCCTGTCAGCGAGGCATCGCGCGGATCACCATGGCCACCGAGGGCGATGACCGGGCCAGGATCCTTCAGGTGCGCGATGCCATGGGCCGGCTCCTCCTTGAAGAACGCGTGTTCCCTGCGCATGGGTGGTTATCCCACCCGATCGACCTATCGCAAGTCAATTCCGGTCTCTACCTGGTCACGTTGCTGGACGATCGCCGGGCGATCTCGTTGCGCCTGGTGGTGGAATAGGGTGCGGCCGGCTGTTCAGCGTGCTCACCCCTCCAGCGTCCGCTTCACCTCCTCCACGGTGAAGGCCTCGATGTTGTCGCCGACCTTGATGTCGTTGAAATTCTTGATCGACAGGCCGCACTCGTAGCCGTGCGTCACCTCCTTCACGTCATCCTTGAACCGCTTGAGATCGCTGATGTCGCCCGTATAGACGACGATGCCGTCGCGGATGAGGCGCACGCGGTTCTGACGGGTGATCTTGCCGTCGAGCACGAAGCAGCCGGCCACGGTGCCCACCTTGCTGATCTTGAACACGTTGCGCACCTCCGCGCTGCCGGTGACCTTCTCCACCTCCTTGGGCGCGAGCAGGCCCTCCATGGCCTGTTTGATCTCTTCGATCGCGTCGTAGATGATCGAATACAGGCGGATGTCGATCTCCTCGGTCTCGGCCAGTTTGCGCGCGCCCACGCTGGGGCGCACCTGGAAGCCGACGATGATGGCGTTGGACGCGGAGGCCAGCAGCACATCGCTCTCCACGATCGGGCCCACGGCCTTGTGGATCACGTTCACCTTGATGCTCTCGGTGCTGAGCTTGAGCAGCGAATCGGTGAGCGCCTCCACCGAACCGTCCACGTCGCCCTTCACGATGATGTTGAGTTCCTTGAAGTCGCCGATGGCCAGGCGGCGGCCGATCTCGTCGAGGGTGATGTGCTTGCGCGTGCGCATGCCCTGTTCGCGCTGCAGTTGCTGGCGCCGCGTGGCGATGGTGCGTGCTTCACGGTCGTCCTCGAACACATAAAAATGGTCACCCGCGTTGGGCGCACCGTCCAGGCCCAGGATCGATACGGGCGTTGACGGCCCCGCCTCCTGAACGGCCTGGCCCCGCTCGTTGAACATGTTCCTTACGCGACCGCTGAACTGGCCGGCGAGGAGCACATCGCCCTTGCGCAGGGTGCCGGCCTCGACGAGCAGGGTGGTCACGTAGCCACGGCCCTGCTCGATGGAACTTTCGATCACCACGCCCATGGCGCGTTTGCCCGGATCGGCCTTGAGGTCGAGCAGGTCGGCCTCCAGCAGCACCTTCTCCAGCAGTTGCTCCACGCCGGTGCCCTTCTTGGCGCTGATCTCCTGGCTCTGGAACTTGCCCCCCCACTCCTCCACCAGGATGTTCATCTGGCTGAGCTGCTCGCGGATCTTCTCCGCGTTGGCCTGGGGCTTGTCGATCTTGTTGAAGGCGAACACCATCGGCACACCGGCCGCCTGCGCGTGGTTGATCGCCTCACGCGTCTGCGGCATGATGCTGTCGTCGGCGGCGATCACGATGATGGCGATGTCGGTGACCTGCGCGCCGCGCGCGCGCATGGCGGTGAAGGCCTCGTGGCCGGGGGTGTCCAGGAAGGCGATGCGCCTGCCGTTCTCCAGGGTGACGCTGTAGGCACCGATGTGCTGGGTGATGCCACCGGCCTCGCCGGCGATCACGTTGGTCTTGCGGATGTGGTCCAGCAGGGAGGTCTTGCCGTGGTCCACGTGGCCCATCACCGTGACGATGGGCGCCCGGTGCGCCACGCGCGCCGGGTCATCGGGTTCCTCCAGGACCACCTCCTCCGCCTCGGCGCCGACGAATTCCACCTTGAAGCCATACTCCTCGGCGATCACCGCGAGGGTCTCGGCGTCGAGGCGCTGGTTGATGCTCACCATCATGCCCAGCGCGAAGCAGGCCTTGATGATGTCGGTCACCGGCACGTTCATCATCGAAGCCAGTTCGCTGGCGGTGACGAACTCGGTGACCTTGAGCGTCTTGCCCGCCAGTTCGCGCGCGGCCTGCTCCTCCTCGAAACGCTGGAAGCGCTGCTCCCGCTTTTCCTTGCGCATGCGCGTGCCGCGGCCTCGGCCCCCGCCGCCGGTGAGGCGCGCGAGCGTCTCGCTCACCTTCTTCTTCACCGCGGACTCGTCCAGCTCGCCGGGGCGCAGCGGGCCGCGCGCGGCGGCTTCGCGCTGCTCGCGCTCCACGGCGCGCTCCACGTTCACCGGACCGGGTTTCACGAGGCGCTTGCGCTTGCCCCGACGTTCGTCGGCTCCGGGTCGCTCGGTGGGCTTGCGCTCCCGCTCCACCGGAAGTTCGATCTTGCCCACGGTCTTGGGACCGGTGAGCTTCGTGGCCACCGCCTTGATCAATTCGGGTTCGGTTGGCGGCGGGGCCACCGGAGCGGTCGGGGTCGGCGCATCGGGCGCGGGTGCGGATGTTCCCTCGGCGGCTTTTTTGCCGCGCCGCGCGGGCTTTTCGAGTTCGATCTTGCCCACGGTCTTGGGACCGGCGGGCAGTTGGACCTTCGCCTTGATGGTTTCCGGACCGGTCGCGCTCACCTCCGGGGTCCCGGCCGGAGCCGCCGCCGCATCGGGCGCGGTCCTCTCCTTGAGGCGTGGCGCCTCCTTGGAAGGTGCCGTCAGGGTGATGGTCTCCCGCTCCTGGCGTTGTTGCACCGTCTGCTTGCTCTGCTCCTTGATCGCCTTGTCGGTGCCGAATTCCTCCAGCAGCAGCTCGTAGAGCGCCCCGTCGATCTTGGTGTTGGGGTTGCTCTCCACCTTGTGGCCCTTCTTCTCGAGGAACTCCACCACGGTATGCACGCCGAGGTTGAATTCGCGCGCCACCTTGCTCAATCGCACGGCTGCCTTATCGGTCGTCTCGCTCATTCAGTGGTGGTTGCTCGGTGTGGTCGTTCGCTGCCGGTTCGGTCTCCTTTGATCACCCTTCCAGTTCCTCCCTGATGATCTTCACCACCTCCTGCACGGTCTCCTCTTCCAGGTCGGTGCGTTTCACCAGTTCCTCCACGCTCAGGTCCAGCACGCTGCGGGCGGTGTCGCAACCCGTCTTTTTCAGTTCGTCGATGATCCAGTGATCGATCTCGTCGGCGAATTCCTCCAGGTCCACGTCGTCGGTCACCTCATCGGTCTCGCGGTACACGTCGATCTCGAAGCCGGTGAGGCGGCCGGCGAGCTTGATGTTGTGCCCGCCCTTGCCGATGGCCAGGGCCACCTGGTCGGGTTTCATATACACCTCGGCGCGCTTGTTCTCGTTATCCAGCTTGATGTTGCCGATCTTGGCGGGGCTCAACGCGCGCTGGATCAGCAGCTGGTCGTTGCTGGTGAAGTTGATCACGTCGATGTTCTCGTTGCGCAATTCGCGCACGATGCCGTGGATGCGACTGCCCTTCATGCCCACGCAGGCGCCCACCGGGTCGATGCGGTCGTCGTAGCTCTCCACGGCCACCTTGGCGCGCTCGCCGGGCTCGCGCACGATGCGCTTGATGGTGATCAACCCGTCCATCACCTCGGGCACCTCCTGCTCGAACAGTTTCTCGAGGAACTCGGGGGCGGTGCGGCTGAGGATCACCACGGGGGTGTTGTTGCGCATCTCCACCTTCCACACCACGGCGCGCACGCTGTCGCCCTTCTTGAAGAAATCCGTCTTGATCTGCTGGTCCTTGGGCAGGATCAGCTCGTTGCCCTCGTCGTCCAGCACCAGGGTCTCGCGCTTCCAGATCTGGTACACCTCGCCGGTGATGATCTCGCCCACGCGCTCCTTGTACTTGTTGTACAGGTGGTCCTTCTCCAGCTCCAGGATCCTGCTTTGCAGGTTCTGCTTGAGCGAAAGGATGTTGCGGCGGCCGAAATCCTCGATCTTGACCTCCTGGCTCAGCTCCTCGCCCACCTCGAAGTCGGGCTCCACTTTCTTGGCCTCCGTGACGCCCACCTGCCTGTTGGGGTCCAGCACCGCGTCGTCCTCCACGATCTCGCGGTTCAGCCAGATCTCCAGGTCGTTCTTGTCGGGGTTGATGATGATGTCCACGTTGGCTTCCTCGCCGAATCGCTTCTTCACCACGCCGCGGAAGACGTCTTCGAGGATGCCCATCATGGTCACCCGGTCGATGTTCTTGAGGTCCTTGAATTCGCTGAAGGACTCGATGAGGTTCACTGTGCTCATGGCACGATCAATTGAACGTAACGATGGACTTGGTTGAACGGATCTCGGAAAAGGCGATCGGGGTCAGGTCGGCATCGAGCTTCGGGGGGCGGCCCTTGATCTTGGAGGGATGTCGCATGCGCAGGGCCAGCCCGTCGGGGCCCACCTGCTCCAGCACGCCGTCGAACGCGCGGCCATCCAGCAACTGCACGCTCACCGGCGAGCCGACGTGCTTGTTGTACTGGCGCATCACCTTGAACGGGCGGCCCATGCCGGGGGAGGACACCTGCAATTCCGCGTCGATGCCCTGCCGTTCCAGCACCTGGCGCAGGCCGCGGTTGATGCCGGCCAGCTCTTCGATGGTGATCGCACGGTCGTTGTCCACCTCGACGATCACCGTGTCGTTGGGGCACACCTCCACGTCCACGAGGAAATGCCCCGTGCCCGTGAGCAGCGCGTCGACGGCCGTGCGGATCAGTTGACCGTTGATCATCTTCCTGAAGCGCCGGGGAACAAAAAAGAGGGGCGGCCCCCTCTTTCCACTCATTCCTCGACGCGGGCGCAAATATAGGTCGTTGCCCCTTGCCGGCACCCGGCTCCTCAGGGCCATCGGGTCATAGAGCCCTGCGGAGCCCGGAAAACCCAACGGCTGCGACCCCGTCGGGGTCGGATCACGCTTCATGCATGTTCAATAAGCTGTGACCCCTTCGGGGTCGCGAACGCGCATGGCTCTTGACCCCGAAGGGGTCACAGCTTATTGATCGAGGGAAGTGCATTTCGTATTCGACCCTGAAAGGGTCGCAGCAATGACGCGGCCTGAAGACCCGATAGCCCTGCCCGGCTCCTCCGGCGTATCCGGTCCGGGGAAGGCCCCCATGCGGTCAACGTGCGGCGAACCCTACGTTTGCCACCCGTTCATGCCCGCTCCCTCCGATCGCATCCTGGCCCTGGACATCACCGTGTTCGACACGGTACCCAGCCAGACCAGGCCCGGGGAGCGGCGCAGCCTGCTGGCGCTGCAACGCGCCACCGCCAGGAAGCATGATCCGTACGTGTACCTGGAGATCGGCAGTTACCTGGGTGGCTCGCTCCAGCCTCATGTGCTCGATCCCCGTTGCGCCCGCATCCATTCGATCGATCCCCGGCCCGACGTGGCGGCCGACGACCGGGCGCCCGGATTCCAGAAGGTCTTCAGCGGCAACACCACCGCGCGCATGCTGGAGAACCTCGCGCGGGTGGATGCCGATGCCGCGCGTCGGATCACCACCTACGAGAGCGACGCGAAGGCGATCGACCCACGAAGGATCGGCGAACGGCCGCATCTGGCGTTCATCGACGGCGAGCATACGCGCGAGGCGGTGCTGAGCGACTTCGCCTTCTGTGCGGGCGTCGTGCGTCCGGGTGGCATCATCGCCTTCCACGACTTTTACATCGTGGCGCCGGCGGTGATGGAGATCTGCGCCAGGTTGGAACGCGAAGGGCGCGAACACCTGGCCGCGCGGCTCGAAGGCTCGGTCTTCGCCATCTTCCTGGATCCCACCCTCGCGACCGACGACGGATATTTGCGCGATACCATCGCCTCGAACGCGGCATGGTGGAAGTCCTTCCGCCGCCGGCACCGCTTGAAGCAACTGGTGCCGAAGCCCATGCGCGACCTGGTGCGCAGGATCCGCGGCTGATCAGTCGTCGTTGCCCGGGGCGACGGGTTCCTTCTTCTTCCGCTCGCCGTTCACGTATTCCTCCGTCCGCATCGCCTTGCCGTCGCGGCCATAAACGGTCATGGTGCCATGCAGGCGGCCGTTCTGGTAATGCATCTCCTGCACCACGCGACCGCGCTCGTCGTACACCACGCTGCGCCCCGTAAGGTCGCCGCGGTCGTAGGTCTGCTCGCGCATTTTCACGCCGGCGTCGTCGGAATAGACCCAGGCACCGTGCGGGCGACCTTCCAGGTACTGTCCCTCGCTCACCGGCAGGCCATGCACGCTGAAGCTGGTCCATCGCCCGCATTTCAGTCCTTCACAATAACCACCCTCCTCCTTCACGCGGCCGGCACCCGGCTGGCCTGGGATGCTCTCGAAGTAGAATTTCCAGGCGCCATGCTTGGCATCGGCCTTCCAGTTCCCTTCGTACTCCGGCGATCCATCCGGGTACCACCCGCGCCATGGGCCGTCGAGTTTTCCCGCCGTGAACGCCCCGATGTCCTTCTGCTGCCCGTTCTCCCACCAGCTGCGCCACTCGCCCTCGGCAAGTCCATTGCCGTATGATCCCTCCTGCAGCTTCTGGCCGGTCTCGTACCAGGTGGTCCACGGCCCCTGCTTCACCCCTTGCGAGTAGGCCCCCTTCCTCCAAGGTCCGCCGTTGCTGTAGAACCACTCCCATTCCCCCTCTTCCTTTCCATCAACATATCCACCGTGGTGGCTGAGCTTGCCGTTGGGCAGGTTGTAGGTCCAATGGCCGTTCTGCCTGTCGTCCCGGAAAGGACCTTCCATGTCCTTGACCCCCTCGGCGGTGAACCAGGTCCAGGTGCTGTCCTTCTTGTCTTCCTTGAAGAACCCGCTGACGTTGAGCTGCCCCGCGCGGAACCAGGTGCGGTAGGGACCGTCCAGCTTTCCAAGGCGATAGGTCGCCTGCTTTTCGGTGTTGCCATTGGAGAACCACCAGGTCCATTCGCCATCGCGCACGCCGCCCAGGTAGCTACCGCTCGACATCTTGTTGCCCGCGGGATGGAACTCCTCGCTCAGGCCCTTCTTCACGCCGAGCGCATAGTGGCTTTCCTCAAGCAACGCGCCGCTGGCGTGGTAGCCGCGCAGGACGCCGTCACCCTTCGCCAGGGAATGGGTGCCGTCCTTGTCCCAGGCATCGAGCACCAGCGCGATGCCATCCTCCCATTGCTCCTTGAGCATCGGCCGGCCATCCTCGTACCAATACTCCCACGATCCATCTTTTACTCCGGCCTTGAAGGAACCCTTCTCCATCAGTGCTCCGTTCCTGTAATAGCTCATCGTGATGCTGTCCTGCACGCCGCGCTTGAACCAGCCGTCGTGCTGCACCGGTGAACTGTCCCCCGCCGCGGGGTCGGGATAGTAGGTGACCACGTGTCCGTCCCGCTGGCCCGACTTGAATTCGGCCACCTCGCGCAGGCCGCCGTTGCTGTACCAGAACCTCCATTCGCCCCATTCCAGCCCGTTCACGAAGAGGCCCTCGCTGCGCTTCACCGTGCGCGTGCTGTCCCAATGGTCCACGAAGGGCTGCACGCCCTGGGAGCACAGCGACAGGGCGAAGCCTTGAAGGAGAAGAAGGACCACCGTGCGCATGGTGGCGAAAGTAACCGGGCACCGGTGCCGGCTTCCGTTCATGAACGCGGACGGATCAACGGCGGTACATTGACAAGTACGGCGATCCCCGTAGCTTGTCCCGGTCAAATCCTGATGATCGCCGACCGCCGGATCAGGGATCTTTGCCATGTTCGATCCATGAACATGCTGATGCCGGCGCCTGCACGCAAGTTCCTCACCTGGGAGCGGGTGTTGATCGTGGCCCTGTCCAGCCTGCTGGCGCTGCTGAGCCAGGCCCAGGACCCCGCGGCCGTTCACAAGAGCGAAACGGAGGTCTTCACCCTCGGGGAGAACCAGGCCATCACCAGCTGCCTGGAGTTGATGCCCGATGGGCGGACCCTGCTGGTGGGCACCACGCAGGATCATCCGATCTACGTGGTGAACGTCGATGACATGTCGGTGCAGCGCACCATCGCCGTGTCGGGTTATTACGCGGGGCCGGACATCAAGGCCAGCGCCCAGGGCACCTACCTGTTGGTCCGGGAGAAGTACTACATCGACTGGAACATGAACAAGGACCGCCAGGTGAAGCACGAGGTAATGGACTTCGCGAGCGGGAAGGTGCTGTTCACCCTGCCCACGACGCACGACGCGGTGTTCGGCCCCGATGAGAAAAGCCTCTATTCCCTCGACGGCGAGAACGTGACGGTACGCTCCCTGCCCGACGGCGGGGAGATCGGCCGCATCGTGGTGCCACAGACAAGGAACAGCCTCGCCATCAGTCCCGATGGAAAATGGCTGGCGGTGAGCCACCGGCCCACGCAACCTCAGCTGGAGACGGTGCCGAGCATGCGCAACGACAAGAGCGCCCTCAAACCCGCGCTGAAATACCGCGAGATGGTCAGCGTGTACGAGGTGGCCACCGGGAAGCTCGCCGGCACCATCGCGGAGATCTACGACGTGATCTACGACATGGTCTGCACCGATTTCGGCGATCGCCTGCTGATCTACAGCATCCCGCACGTGAAGTTGCAGCCGGCCGCCGGTGGCTTCGTGGCCGGCGGCGGCCGCAAGGGCATCGTGAACGTGGTGGACATGCCCTCAATGGTCCCCCAGCGCCTGGGCTTCATGAGCCTGATGAACGAGCCGCAGATCGAACTGAACCGTCGTGGCAGCCTGCTGGCGATGGCCAGTCTGGAAGGCACCAACACGCGCAAGCTCTACGTGTACGACATGTCCGACGGTGAATTCGTGCTGGACCTGGACATGGCCGAACGATGGCGCACGAGCATGAAGCAGGGCGAATACCACGATGGCAACGTACCGTACCACTTTCTTGCCGACGGCCGCACGCTGGTGCTCGGCTCCGGCGCCAAACTCAGGCTCTTGAAGATCCCATGATCAAGCGCGTCCTCCTGCCCTGCCTCCTGCTGATGGCATCCGTTCCGGCCCTGGCCCAGCGACCCGAATTGCGCGAACACGACCTGGTGCGCGACAGCGTGAACGCCGCCCTTCACCGCGAGCTGGCCGACGGTCTCTGGGCGAACGCCATCGCCGCCGGCGACCTGAAAGGCAACATCGTGATGGACATGGTGGTGGAGGAAAAGGGCCGCGTGGAAACGGTCTTCACCTCCTCTTACACCGTTCCTGTCGGCTGGAAGAACATCATCCAGGACCAATGGATCAACCACCGTTTCGACTTCAAGCTGCCCAAGGGCCGCAAGGAAAAGGTGACCATCGAGCTGAACTTTCCCTGAGAACGAACCCCCATGACCAACTCCCCCAACCCAATGAGACACCTACTGATCACGACCGCGGCGATGCTCGCGATCCTGCCGCTGGCCGCGCAGGAAGACATGGCCCAGGTCTGGACCGCGCGCCTGGAACACAAGATCGATTACACCGGCACCGACCCCAACGAAGGCGATGACCGGATCAGCTTCGCCGCCAGCGACAAGGAGATGACCGTGTTCCGCAACAAGGACGGCTCGGTGGTGTGGATGAAGGCCTTCAAGGAACTCAGCCCGAACCTGAAGAAGATCGACGAGCTGATCCCCTTCTGGGAGAGCAAGTGCGTGTTCCTCTTTGAGCGCAAGACCGGCAAGGACCAGATCGCCGTGATCGACCTGACCAACGGCACCGCGCTGTGGACCACGGCCAAGTACCAGAACCTGGAGGAGGACAACGTGATCTACATCAGCGAAAAGGACGCCTTCTGCATCAGCACCAAGGACGGCCTGCACTACATCAAGGCCCGCACCGGCGAGGAGATGTGGGCCACCATGGCCTTCACCGGGGCCGTGGGCAAATACATCGTCGACGGCGACGACATGACCTGCGTGAACTTCGTCGGTCCCGGGCTGGCCGCGCTGTTCACCGGCTTCAAGAACCAGGTGGCCCGCATCGACCTGAAGACCGGCGCCCTCAAGTGGGAGAACACCTACGTGGGCCGCGCCGAACGCAAGGTGGTGACCCGTGATTTCATCTACGACCTGAAGCTCGAGCAGGGCAAGGTCTTCCTCATGCTCAACGGCATCCAGGTCTACGATTACGCCACCGGCGCGCAGCAATGGAGCGCCGCCTTCGACTTCACGCCCGAAGGGATCACGGGGGCCCCGGCGCACGCCATCCGGTTCGGTGTTTACGGGGCCATCGCGGAACCCGTGGTGGATGGCAACGACCTCTACGTGGTGGACATGCAGAACAAGAAGAAGCAGTTCGTGAAGAAGTTCGACCGCCAGACCGGCAAGCTCCTGTGGACCAGCCCGGAGATCAAGGAGGCCAAGGCGATCCCGCGCATGTACGTGGCCGACGGCAAGGTGATCCTGCAGATCGGCGGACTGGTCGAGACCCAGGCCTACATCCGCTACTGGCAGGATAACCCGGACGGCACCCGCCAGCTCATCGAGGAGTGGCGCGTGCAGTACAAGAACATCAAGCCGTTGGGCTTGCAGGCCTTCAACGCATCCGACGGCGCCCTGGCCTGGGACAGCGAGCGGTTCAAGAAGTCCATCACCAACTGCTTCATCGAGGACGACAGGCTCTACGTGTGCAGCGGCAAGGCGCTCTATGCCATCGATCATAAGACCGGCGGCGACATCTACGAGGTCGACCTGGCCGACGATGGTGTGGGCCTGGCCAACGCCATCTTCCCCTACACCGACATGGTGGCCGTGGTGGGCGAGAAGGGCGTGGCCACCCACCGCCGCTCCGACGGCAGCCGGGTGAACAGCAACAAGTGGAAGGTGGCCAACATCGAGACACGCCACGACCGCACCCTGCTGATGAAGACCGACAACAGCGACATCGCGGCCTTCGACCTGAACAACTGCAGCTACAAGCAATTCAACGCACGCAAAGGCGCCGTCAGCAGCATGAGCTACGATGGCGACTTCGTGTACGTGTACGAGAAGAAGGACGTGACGAAGCTGCGGACGCACTGAGCAACGCCTGCATCCGACGTGCAGGAGTCGCCCTCCGGCGACCCCTGCACGTTGCTTGACCACACCCATGAGGCGCGCATTCCACGTTCCGCAGGTGCTTGGGCCGGTGGGCACATTTCGCGTCCCGGGGCGAGCACACCGGATGGATCGATGCGCGACGTGGCACCGGTCGGTCCGCGACCGACCATGAGCCCATCGGTCGCCTCCCTCCACATCCACCCGATCAAATCCCTCGGGGGCTACGGCGTGGACGAGGCGCGCATCACCCCGCGCGGCTTCGAGCACGACCGGCGCTGGATGTTGGTGGATGGCGAGGGTGTCTTCATCACCCAGCGTGAAGCGGCGCGCATGGCCCTGCTGCATTGCGCACCGCGACCGGGCGGTTTCCGCGTCACGGATATCCGCGACCACACGACGATGGATCTTCCCTGGGACATCCATGACGGCGAACGGCGACCCGTCAGGATCTGGAAGGACGTGGTGGAGGTGCTGCACGCTCCCGTGGATGTCTCGGCCTGGTTCGCCCACCGGCTGGGCATCCCCTGCTCGCTGGTGCATATGCCTGAAAGCACCCGACGGCCCATCGACCCGGCCTACGCCCGGGGGATCACCGCGCTGAACGACGCCTTCCCCTACCTGATCCTTTCGCAAGCCTCCCTGGATGATCTCAACTCACGGCTGGCGGATCCTCTTCCGATGGACCGCTTCCGGCCGAACATCGTGATCGCCGGAGGCCAGGCGTACCAGGAGGATGGATGGCGCGAGATCGCGATCGGCACGGCGCTGTTCAGGCTGGTGAAACCCTGCGCGCGCTGCCCGATCCCCACCATCGACCAGCGCACCGGTGGGCGCGGCAAGGAACCGCTGCGCACCCTGGCCACCTACCGCGAACGCGACAACCAGGTGCTGTTCGGGATGAACGCGGTGGCCCTGCATGGCGGCATGGTGCGCGTTGGCGATCTTGTGACCGCATGATCCACGCCATCCTGCGCGACAAGGCCACGCGGCTCTACATCGTGCTGGCCGGCTTCTTCGTGGCCAACGCGCTGATCGCCGAGATGATCGGCGTGAAGCTCTTTCAGTTGGAAACCGCGCTGGGGCTCGCGAAAGCCGACTTCCCATTGCTCGGTCAGGATCACCTCTCCTTCGTGCTCAGCGTGGGCGTGCTGCCCTGGCCCATCGTCTTCATCATGACCGACGTGATCAACGACTACTACGGGGTGCGCGGCGTGCGCTTCCTCACCCTGCTCACCGTGGTGCTGATCAGTTCCGCCTTCGTGGTGTTGTATTTCGCCATCGACATGCCGGCCGAACAGGGCTGGTGGATCACCAGCAGCGCGGCGCAGGGCGTGCCCGACATGCAGGCGGCCTTCGCGAGCATCTTCGGCCAGGGCATGAACATCATCCTTGGATCCCTCACCGCGTTCGTCATCGGTCAACTGGTGGACGCGCTTGTCTTCCGGCGCATCAAACGCGCCACCGGCGACCGGCGCATCTGGCTGCGCGCCACCTCCAGCACCCTGGTGAGCCAGCTGCTCGACAGCCTGGTGGTGACCTACGTGGCCTTCTGGATCTTCAAGGACATGACGTTCGCCATGGCCACCGCGCTGGCGCTGACGGCCTATGCCTACAAGTTCATCGTGGCGATCCTGGCCACGCCGGTGGTCTACCTCGTGCATGCGGGCGTGGAGGCCTTCCTCGGAAAGGAACGCGCGCGGGAAATGCGGCTGGCGGCGATGCGCTTGAAGGAGGAGCAATGAGCGCCTGCCCGGCCTGATCCCCGGGCGCCGGACGCGCCGCCCCGGAGTTGATCGGAAGGCCGTCGTTCCCCACCCCGATCCATCGCCGGCGCACCCTCGGAACGCGGGTCGGGGACACCCGCGCCGGGAATGACCACCGGTGGAGATCCTTCCATCGGTTACGTTTATGGCCGGTCCATGATCGATTCGGTCATCATCGAACCCGTCACCAGGAACGACGACGAAGGCTTCTTCCAGCTGATCGACGACGAGCGCGAGCGCCTGTCGTTGTTCTTCCCGAACACCACCGGCCGCAGCAGCGACGTGCGCGCCACGCGCAGGTACCTCAAGGAGTTGATGGACCTGGCCGAACGGCGCGAGTATTTCTGCTTCGTGATGCGCGACCTGGAGAACGGCCCGCCGATCGGCGCGGTCTTCCTCAAGCAGTTCGACTGGAGCATTCCCAAGTGCGAGACGGCCTACTTCATCAGCTCCATCTATGAGAACCTGGGGCTCACCTCGTTGGGACTGGTCTGGGCCACGGACTTCGCCTTCAGCCAATTGGGGGTGAACAAGGTCTATGCGCGCATCGTGCCGGACAACCTGGCCAGCATGCGCGTGGCGGAAAAGTGCGGATTCGCACGCGAAGGGCTGCTGCGTCACGACTTCCGCACCAGCGACGACCGCCTGCTGGACGTGTACCTGTACGGAAAGCTTCGTTGACCTATAAAGGTTCCCACCTCACCACCGCGTTGTCCACCGGTGGCACGGTGCGCAGGTGGTCGTAGATCGCGCCCAGATCCTCCTCGCTCATGCCCGCGTACATCATCCAGGGCATCACCGTCTGCATCTGCCCACCCTCGAGATCCACCTTGGGCGCCACGTAACCGCTGTCCGCGTATTGCTTGAAGGTGCGGATGAACTTCTCCCGGCTCCAGCCGCCGATGCCGGTCTCGTGCGGGGTGATGTTGGCCGAGGTGACCACGCCCGCCCCGGGGATCGGGAAGCCCCAACCGCCGGCGAAGGGCTGGCCGACTTCCTTGCCCTTGTCCGTCTTCGTATGGCATTCGCGACAGCCGGCGGCGTTGGTCATGTATTCACCGTAGGTCGATCCCTCCAGTTTCACCGGCACAACGGGGATCGTGTGCAGGATGATGCTCATCGGGAAGTCGGCCTTGGACGCGTCCGGCGTACTGGCCACCGACGGGATGGCACGCAGGTAGGCGATGATGCTGAAGATGTCCTCATCGCTCATGCGGCCGTAGTTCATGTAGGGCATCACTGGAAAGAAGGGCTGCCCGTCCCTGCCCACGCCGCTGGTGATGGCGCGGTAGATCTCCCCGTCGGTCCAATCCTTCAGCGCATGGGGAGTGATGTTGCGCGAGACGAACCTGCCGGGAAAGCCGAACTTCTGGTCGAAGACCTGGCCACCCACCCCGGCGGTACCCGGTGTCGGGGGGCCGCTGTAGAGCGACCAATCGCGCTTGCTGTGGCAGTCCATGCACAGGCACACGTGGTTGGCCAGATACTCGCCGCGCGCGACCCGCTCGGGCGTGACCTCCACGTTCACGTCGGTGCGCAAGGGGATGTCGGGCAACGCCTGGGTGACGTAGGTGATCGCGCCCACGATCACCAGCACGACGACGAGCAGCAGCACACTGAGGATCTTGAGAAGCCTTTTCATGGCGGGGGTGTTTTCTTACAGGCAAGAATAATGGATGTGGGCGAAAGCAGGGAGACGGGCGATCCGGTGCGAACTTCGCCACCCATGAACAAGATCGGCCTGATCCTCTGGCGCGAGTTCATCACGCGCGTGCGCAAGCCCAGCTTCCTGATCATGACCATCCTGGGTCCGCTGCTGATCGGTGGCGGGGTGACCGCGGTGATGGTGCTGGGCCTGCAGGAGGCGAGCGACCAGGAGGTGCTGGTGATCGATCGTCCGCAGCTGCTCACCGGCAAGCTCAAGGATGGCGGACACGTTCGCTTCCACTATGACCGGTTCGACTGGCCCGACAGCGTGTTCAAGGCCAGCCACTTCACGCTGATGATCGACGTGAACGAGGACGTGCTGAACACGAGCCGCGTGATCCTTTACTACAAGCAGCATCCCAGCCAGAACGTGCAGAACATCATCTCCGCCGAACTGGAACGCGTGCTGCAACTGGCGCGCATGCAGGACCGGAAGATCGATCCCGAGCTGTTCGGTTACGTCAAGAAGCCCGTGGACATCACCCTCACCGACATCGACAAGCAGGGCCGCCGGTCGTTCGACCAGGTGAAGGCTTACATCGGCGTGGGCTTCGCGGTGCTCATTTACATGTTCATCTTCCTCTACGGCGTGCAGGTGATGCGCGGGGTGATGGAAGAGAAGCAGAACCGCATCGTGGAGGTGCTGATCAGTTCGGTGAAGCCCTTCCAGTTGATGATGGGCAAGATCACCGGCATCGCGCTGGTGGGCCTCACCCAGTTCATCCTCTGGGTGGGCCTCACGGCGGTGATGACCACGGTGGCCGCCGCCGTGATCGGCCAGGGGCAATACGATCCCGAGACCATCGCCGCCATGCGCGCGGGCGGCACGTTGCAGCCCGACATGCAGGCCGCCGGGCCCTTCTTCAGGAACGACCACGAAGCGGAGCAGTTCGTGGCCGAACTGCTGGCCGGCCTGCCCCGCATCCTCGGCCTGTTCCTCTTCTACTTCGTATGCGGGTACCTGCTCTACAGCTCCCTGTTCGCGGCGGTGGGCGCGGCGGTGGACAACGAGACCGACACCCAGCAGTTCATGCTGCCCATCACCCTGCCCATGATCATCGCGCTGCTCATCTCCGAGCTGGCCGTGGTGAACCCCGACGGACCCGCGGTGATCTGGTGCTCGCTGATCCCCTTCACTTCGCCGGTGGTGATGATGATCCGCGTGGTGACCGGCAACGCCTTCGATCATCCGGGACAACTCGCCTTGAGCATGGTGCTGCTCGCGGGCACCTTCGTGCTCACCACCTGGCTCGCCGGACGCATCTACCGCACCGGCATCCTCATGTACGGCAAGAAGGTCAGCTACCGCGAACTGGCGAAATGGCTGTTCTACAAAGGATAGTTCGATGCGGTCCGGTCTCCCCTCCTGGTGCGACCGCGCCTTCGCGAAGCCGCCTCGGGCGGAGCAAGCGGCTCCGCGATCCATGGGAGGGGTTGGGGGTGGTTGTGGTCCAGCGCTGGAACCATGAGGATCGCCGTCATCGACCTGGGCACGAACACCTTCAACCTGCTGGTGGCCGAACGCGAGGGCGAAGAGCTCCGCATCGTCCATGACCACGAGGCGCCGGTCTTCCTGGGTCAGGGGGGCATCGAACGCGGACGGATCGCCCCCGACGCGATCGAGCGCGGGATGGTCGTGCTGCGCGGGCACATGGCCTCGGCGAAGGGCCTCGGGGCAGCAAGCGTCAGGGGGTTCGGCACCTCGGCCTTGCGCAATGCGGGGAACGCCGCGGATCTCCTGCGGCGCGCGAAGAGGGAACTGGACCTGGACATCGACGTGATCGCCGGGGAGGAGGAAGCGGAGCTGATCCTCGACGGCGTGCGGCAGGCGGTGCCCTTGGGCAGGAAGCCTTCGCTGGTGATGGACATCGGCGGGGGCAGCATCGAGTTCATGCTGGCCACTGACCGGGCGCTGCCGTGGAAGCGCAGCTTCGAACTGGGCGTCACCCGGCTGCGGGAACGGATCCCGGCGACCGACCCCCTGCCCATCGATCAGGAATTGCGGATCGCCGGTCATCTCGATCAACGGCTGATGCCGCTGTGGGCCGCGATCGACCGGCATCAACCCCGCGCGCTGGTGGGAAGCGCGGGATCCTTCAACAGCCTCGCGAGGATGATCGCGGATGCCCGTGGCGGCACGATCGATGCCGACCGCAAAAGCATGTCCATCACCGCCCTGGAGTTCATGCGGTTGAAAGACCGGTTGATCCGCATGGACCGGTCCGGGCGCCTGCGCGTGCCCGGCCTCCCGGAGCACCGCGTGGATACGATCGCCTATGCCCTCATCGCGATCGAACTCGTGCTCGCCCACGGGCCGGACACGATCCATTGGAGCCGATACGCCTTGAAGGAGGGCGCGGCCTGGCGGATGCTCCGATGACCGGTCACCGCCGGCGGTCCTTCACCGGACCGAGCAACAGCACCCATGGCCGCAGGAACGGGATGTTCTCCCCGGCCATGATCACCACGGCCATGAAGGGCAGCAACAGGATCATGCCCGACACACCCCAGAGCACCCCGCCGGAGAGGATGATAAGCAGGGCCGCCAGGGTGTTGATCCTCAACCGCCGTCCCACCACGCGGGGAAAGATCAGCGCCGCCTCCAGGTATTGCACCAGGGCGAACACGCCGATCACGCCCAGCGGATGCCATATCGATCCGGTGGTGATCCACGCCACGGCGATCGGCAGCAGCGCGCTGACGATGATCCCGAAATAGGGCACGATCGTCATCACGGCGGTGAGGAAGCCGAACAGGAAGGCGTTGGGCACGCCCAGAGCCAGCAACCCCGCGCTGTTGAGCACGCCCACGACCGCATAAACCTGGACCATGCCCACGATGAAGGCGGCGAAGGCCTCGATGCCGCGGCGGATCAGGCCCGGCAGTTCATGCCGCATGTCCGCGGGCATCAGGGCGATCAGGGCATGCACGGATCCTTCGCGGTTGAACAGCAGCAATGCGGTGATGATCGGGATCAGCAACAGTTGAAAGACCGCCTGCAGCGAGCCGATCAGCACCGTGTCCAGCTCGATGGTCAGCCCGTTCACCAGCCGGTCGCGCCAGCGTTCCTGTGATCCGATCGACATGCCCAGGGTATCGCGCAGCCAGTCCTGGAGCTGGCGGACCCCATCGCCGGTGACCTCGCTGAGCCGGGGCAGCTCGCGGATGAAGGCGTTCATCTGCCAGATCAATGCGAGGATCAACGCGGTGAAGAGGGCCGTGACGACCAGCAGCACGATCCCGATCGAGATGGCACGCGACACGCCGCGCGCTTCCAGCCGCGCCACCATGGGATAGAGCACCAGGGCGAGCAACAGGCCGTAGAGCAGCGGCACGATCACCGGGCGGCCGAAATACAGCAGCGCCACCACGGCGAGCGCCACCACGGCATGATCCCTCACCTTCCCCACCGGCACGGCCATGCCCGAAAGTACCGTTCAGCGGTCATCGCTTCGCATCTTCGCGCCTTTCCAGCCCTCATGGCCCGCATCCTCTTGATCGACGACGAAAAAGCCATCCGCCACGCCTTGCGCGACATCCTGGAGCACGAGAAGCACGAGGTGGACGAGGCGGAGGACGGCGCCAGCGGACTGGAGAAGGCGAAGAAGGGCCGCTTCGACGTGGTGCTCTGCGACATCAAGATGCCGAAGATGGACGGGCTGGAGGTGCTGGAGAAGATCACGGCCCACAACGGCGACCTGCCCGTGGTGATGATCAGCGGCCACGGAACGATCGACACCGCGGTGGAGGCGCTGAAGAAGGGCGCCTTCGACTACATCCAGAAACCGCCCGACATCAGCCGCATCCTGGTGACCGTGCGCAACGCACTGGATCGCGGGAGCCTGGTCAAGGAAACGAAGGTCCTCCGGCAGAAGGTGAAGAAGGCCGGTGCCTCACCCATGATCGGCGAAAGCACGGCGTTGGAAGAGATCCGCGCGATGATCGAGAAAGTGGCGCCGAGCGATGCCCGCGTGCTGATCACCGGCGGCAACGGCAGCGGCAAGGAGCTGGTGGCCCGCGCCATCCACGAAAAGAGCGCCCGCAAGGAGGGGCCCTTCATCGAGGTGAACTGCGCCGCGATCCCCGGCGAGCTGATCGAGAGCGAGCTCTTCGGCCATGAGAAGGGCAGCTTCACCAGCGCCATCGCCCAGCGCAAGGGCAAGTTCGAGCTGGCCGACCACGGCACCCTCTTCCTCGATGAGGTGGGCGACATGAGCCTGGCAGCACAGGCCAAGGTGTTGCGCGCCCTGCAGGAGAGCCGGATCACCCGCGTGGGCGGCGACAAGGACATCAAGGTGGACGTGCGCGTGGTGGCCGCCACCAACAAGGACCTGCGCAAGGAGATCGAGAAGGGTCAATTCCGCGAGGACCTGTACCACCGCCTGGGCGTGATCCCGATCCACGTGCCATCGCTCCAGCAGCGGATGGACGACATCCCGCTGCTCGCTGAGCATTTCATCGCCCAGGTCTGCGCCGAGCAGGGCATCGCGGTCAAGCCCATGGGCGACAAGGCGGTGAAGGAACTGCAAAAGCTCCCCTGGACGGGCAACGTCCGCGAGCTGCGGAACGTGATCGAGCGCCTGGTCATCCTTTCAGGCAGGGAGATCACCGACGCGGACGTGAAAGCATACGCCGTTCCGCGGGCCTGATCCCGCGCGCATACCAGCGCGGCCTGGCCCGCGTTCCATGGGGCGATGGTCGTCCTGGAACCCACCACCGGATATCAACAAGTTGTTCAAAGATCTTTCCGGGTGCGGAAGGCAACCCCGTACGTTCGGAGGCAACCACGGTCCTTCCAGGGCGTCTTTTCCGTGACCTGCCTGGGAAGGACTGCGTGCGAACTTCAAACCTGAGCATGCAATGGAACCGATCTGGAGCGCATTGAAGCACGTTCACGCCCTGTTGCACGCGCAATTCGGCGATGCCATGTACTTCGTGGTGATCTTCGTGGCCATCGTGGCCCTGCTGGCCCAATGGCGCCTTTACGAGAAGGCGGGGCAGCCCGGTCTTTCGGCCTTCGTACCCTTCTGGAACGTGGTGATCTTCCTGCGCGTGGTGGGGCGGCCCGACCACCAGTGGTGGTGGTTCTTCATCCCCATCTGGGGCCAGTTCTACTTCCTGCCCAAGGTGTGGATGGAGGTGATCTACTGCTTCGGCAAGCGCACCACGCTGGACAAGGTGCTGGTGGTCCTGCTCAACGGGCTGTACATCATGAACATGGCCCTGAGCTACGACACGCGCTACCTCGGGCCCAAGTACGGCGGTCCGCCCCGGCTGCGGCCGCCGCGCAAGCTCACCAACCCGCGCCCTCAGCTGGCGTGAAGCGGCCGTAGCGCTCCACGCCGCGGAACGGTCCCGACAGGTCTTCGGGACCTTTTCGTTACCGGCCCAGCAGTTCTTCGGCTAGCTTCAGTGCGTCGTCCATGCCCCCGGGTTCCTTTCCACCCGCCGTGGCGAACTCGGGCTGGCCCCCGCCCCCGCCCTTGATCGCCGGGCTGATCCGCTTGATGATGTCCGCAGCCTTCAAGCCGGTGGCCTCGCTGAAGGCCCTGCCGAACGACACGGCGAGCAACGGCTTGCCGTCGATCACCGATCCTGCGACCAGTGCCAGATCGCTGTGTTGCTCGCGCAAGGCGTAGCCGAGGTCCTTCAGCCCCTGGGCATCCAGGTCGATCCGCTCCACCAGCACCTTCACTCCTTTTGCGTTCGCCCTGGCTTTCGCGGGGATGGAGGATGCAAGGCTCTTCACCCGCTCTTTCGCCGCTTTCTCCATTTCCTTCGCCATGGAGGCGTTCTGCTCCAGGAGCTTCTGCACGGCCTGCACCACGTCGGCCGGGTTCTTCAGGATCGCGCTGATCGCCTCCAGCCGGGCCAGCTTCTCGTTGATCACGCGCTCGACCTCCACGCTGGTGATGGCCTCAATGCGCCGCACCCCGGCGGCCAGCGCGCCCTCGCTCACGATGCGGAAGGGGCCGATCACGCCGGTGCGGGGCACGTGCGTGCCGCCGCAGAGCTCGATGCTCGGACCGAACTTCACCACGCGCACGACCTCGCCGTACTTCTCCCCGAACAGCGCGATCGCGCCCATGGCCTTCGCATCGGCGATGGGCACTTCGCGCAGGTCCTCGAACACGATGTCTTCGGCGATCATGGCGTTCACCTCGCGCTCGATGGTCGTCAGTTCGGCGGGGGTCACCCTGGCGAAGTGGCTGATGTCGAACCGAAGGCGGTCGGACGCCACCAGCGAGCCCTTCTGCTCCACGTGGGTGCCCAGGTGCTTGCGCAACGCGTGGTGCAGCAGGTGCGTGGCGGTGTGGTTGCGCATGATGAGCCTGCGCCGATCCGCGTCCACCCGAGCCGTCACCGGAGCGTTCACGTCCCCCGGAAGCGCCTTGGTGAAGTGAACGACCAGTTGATTCTCCTTCTTGGTGTCAAGGACCTCGATCCGTTGATCGCCCTGGACCAGCCAGCCGGTGTCGCCGACCTGTCCGCCGCTCTCCGCATAGAAGGGCGTGCGGTCCAGCACGACCTGGTACTGGTCGCCGCCCTTGCCGCTCACCTTGCGGTAGCGCAGGATGCGGGCCTCGGCGCCGAACTCATCGTAGCCGATGAAGCCCGACTCCCCTTTCGCCAGCTCGACCCAGTCGCCGGTGGTGACGGCCGTGGCGGCGCGCGACCGCTCCTTTTGCTTCTTCAGCTCCGCCTCAAAGCCCATCATGTCCACCGCGCGCCCCAGTTCGCGCGCCATCAACTGCGTGAGGTCGATCGGAAAGCCATAGGTATCGAAGAGTTCGAAGGCCCTTTCACCCGCGAGCGTTCCCACCGATCCCGCAAGCGCCTGCTCCAGCCGCTTGGTGCCCAGCTCCAGGGTGCGGAGGAAGGCTTTTTCCTCCTCCTGCATCACGCTCTCGACCAGTTGTTGCTGTTCGCGCAGTTCGGGGAACTGGTCGCCCATCTCCCTGGCCAGCGTCGGCACCAGGGTGAACAGGAAGGGCTCGCCCAAGCCCAGGAAACTGTACCCGTAGCGCACCGCGCGGCGCAAGATCCTGCGGATCACGTAACCCGCGCCGGTGTTGCCGGGCAACTGGCCATCGGCGATGGCGAACGCGATCGCGCGCAGGTGATCGGCGCAGACGCGCATGGCGATGTCCGCCTTCTCATCGGCTCCGTACTTCCTGCCGCTCAGCAGCGCGATCGCCTGGATCAGCGGCTGGAAGACGTCGGTGTCGTAGTTGCTCTGCCTTCCTTGCAGCACCATGCACAGGCGCTCGAAGCCCATGCCGGTGTCCACGTGTTTCTCTGGGAGATCCTTCAGCGAACCGTCCGCCTTGCGTTCGAATTGGATGAAGACGTTGTTCCAGATCTCGATCACCTGCGGATGGCCGGCGTTCACCAGGTCGCGGCCGGGCATCCCCTTCTTCTCCCCGGCGGCACGCACATCGACGTGGATCTCGGTGCATGGACCGCAGGGACCGGTGTCGCCCATCTCCCAGAAGTTGTCCTTGCGGCTGAAGGGCAGGATGCGCTCTTCGGGCATGAACTGCTTCCAGAGGTCGCGCGTCTCCGTGTCGGCGGGCAGCGTGTCGGCTCCATCGCCGCCGAAATAGGTCACGTAGATATCCTCCTTGTTGATCCCGTACTCGTCGACGAGGAGTTCCCAGGCCCACTGGATCGCCTCCTTCTTGAAGTAGTCGCCAAAGCTCCAGTTGCCGAGCATCTCGAACATGGTGTGGTGGTAGGTGTCGATGCCCACCTCCTCCAGGTCGTTGTGCTTGCCCGATACCCGCAGGCATTTCTGCGTGTCGGCGATGCGCTTGTGCTTCGCGGGCCGGTTGCCAAGGAAGATGTCCTTGAACTGGTTCATCCCCGCGTTGGTGAACATCAGCGTGGGATCGTCCTTGATCACCATGGGCGCGCTGGGCACGATCGCATGCCCGCGTGCGGCGAAGTGATCGAGGAATTTGCGGCGGATCTCGCGCGAGGTCATTGACGGGGGAAAAACGGACGGCGAAGGTAGAGGCCGCATCGCAGGGCCGGGGGAAGGTGCGGCCTACATTCGCGCCGGCCATCCGTGCGAGCGCATGGCGGGGCCCCCGACCGGTAACCGCATGGCGGAACTCAAATACCGCTTCAACCCACAGACGCTCAATTTCGAGCGCATCCGCCTGAAACCCTGGCAGAAGGTGAAGCGCACGGTGCTGGCGCTCACCCCCGGGCTGCTGGCCGGACTGGCGGGCATCGTGCTGGTGTACCAGTTCGTGGATTCGCCCAAGGAGGCCGCGCTGAAACGCGAGAACCAGTTGCTGCTGGTGCAGTACGAACTGCTGAACGACCAGCTGGACGAGGTGGATCACGTGCTGGAAGATGTCCGCCGCCGCGACGACAACATCTACCGCGTGATCTTCGAGGCCGATCCGATCCCCGAAAGCATGCGCCGCGCCGGCGCCGGTGGCGTGAACCGGTACCGCGACCTGGGGGGCTACGCCAGTTCGGAGATCCTGGTGGCCACGCGCCGGCGGCTGGACAACCTGGCCAAGCGGCTCACCGTGCAATCGCTCTCGTTGGACGAGGTGGCCGGCCTGGCGCTGCGCAAACAGGAGATGCTGGCCGGCATCCCCGCCGTGCAACCCCTGAGCAACAAGGAGCTCGATCACGTGGCCTCGGGCTACGGCATGCGCATGCACCCGATCCACAAGATCATCAAGCTCCACGCGGGCATGGACTTCACCGCTCCGGTGGGCACGGAGGTCCATGCCACCGGCGATGGGAAGGTGGACTTCGCCGATTACAGCGCCAACGGCTACGGCCTGCACGTGATCATCGATCACGGCTTCGACTACCAGACGCTCTACGCGCACATGGCCGAACTGAAGGTGCGCCAGGGACAGCAGGTGAAGCGCGGCGACGTGATCGGCCTGGTGGGGAACACGGGCCTGAGCGCGGGCCCGCACCTGCATTACGAGGTGCATAAGAACGGGGAGCCGGTCGATCCCGCGAACTATTACTTCAACGACCTCACGCCCGAGGACTACGCCCGTATGGTGGAACGGTCGCGCCACGCCACCCAGTCGTTCGATTAGCGCGGGCGGCGGCCCGGCCGCTCAACAGGTCCGCGGCCTCCCCGTTACTTTGCCCCATGCCTTACAAGGAGCGCCCCGTCGGGAAGATCTTCTGGAGCATCGGTGAAGTGGCCGATCAACTGCAGGTGGGCACCAGCGTGCTGCGCCATTGGGAGAAGGAGTTCGGCATGCTGCGCCCGCGACGCGATGGCAAGGGCGACCGCCTCTTCACGGAGGCCGACATCCGCAAGGTGCGCATGATCCATTACCTGCTCAAGCACCGGCGCTTCACCATCGAGGGCGCGCGCGAACAATTGCGACTGGATCCCGAGGGCACCGAACGGATGGCCGAACTGCGCGAGCGGCTGCTCCGGGTACGCGACCTGCTGGTGCGCGTGGGCGACGGGCTTGGTGCGCCGGGCTCCACCCCCGCGGCCGGCACGCCATGAACGACCTGCTGATCCGCGTCCTGCGGCGCCTGCATCTTTCGCGGCGCCTGGTGCTGTACGCGCATCGCACCGTGTGCGGGCAACCCTTCAAGATCCCCCTCTTCCTGGGCATGGGCACGCAGCACCTGGAGGTGCGCGACGCTTGGATCGACCCGGTGCTCCAGGTGCTGCTCACGCACTACAACGGCACCTTCATCGACGCCGGGGTGAACGTGGGTCGTGTGCTGCTCAAGGTGCGGGTCATCGCACCCATGACCCCCTACCTGGGCTTCGAGCCCAACCCGGCCTGCATCACCTACCTCGGGGAGCTCATGCGCGCCAACGGACTGGACGGCATCACCGTGGTGCCCGCCGCCCTGGGCAGCGAGCATGCGGTGGAGGAACTGCTGTTGCATCACCTCGATCATGACGATGCCACCGCCACCGTGGTGCCGGGATTCAAGCAGGGGCACCCCGTGGAGCGGCGCGTGATGGCCGCGAGCCTGTGCTTCGACCAGGTGGCCCCCGCCCTGCTGCACGCACCGCTGGGCGTGGTGAAGGTGGATGTCGAGGGCGCCGAAGCCGACGTGCTCCAGGGCATGCGCGACCACCTGCGCCGCGACCACCCGGCGCTGGTCCTGAAGATCCCGCCGCTGTACCGCGCCACCAACGACGAGCGCGCGGCCAGGCAGGTCCGGATCGAGGGCCTGCTCAAGGAACTCGGATACCGGCTCTTCCGCGTCCACGCCATCCGCGATCACATCCGCCTGGAGGCGATCAGGGGGGCCATCGGCCTGCACGGCGAACTGGAATGGTCCAACTACCTCGCCCTGCATGAGGATGGGGCCGATGAGGTGTTGAAGGGATTCAGCTTGTTGAAGACCTGAGCGGCGCCGGGTGGCACCTTCGGGCTTAGCGGCAGCCCCCGCGCGCCAGGTATCGTTGCACATACCCGGCGATGCCCTCCTCCAGCGAGGTGAACGGCCGTTCGTAGCCGATCCCCCGCAGCTTCTCCATGCGCGCCTCGGTGAAGTACTGGTACGTGTCGCGGATGTCCGCCGGGGTGTCGATGAAGCCGATCCGATCCTCCTTCCCCATCGCATGGAACACGCTCCGCGCCAGGTCCAGGAAGGTGCGCGCGCGGCCCGAACCCAGGTTATAGAGCCCGCTGTCCTTTCTGTGCTCCATCAGCCAGACGCAGACGTCGCACACATCCGGCGCGTACACGAAGTCGCGCAGTTGCTCTCCGTCCCCGTATTCAGGCCGGTGGCTGCGGAAGAGCTTCATCGCTCCGGTGTCGCGGATCTGGTTGAACGCATGGAACACCACGCTGGCCATGCGGCCTTTGTGGTATTCGTTCGGGCCGTACACGTTGAAGAACTTCAGCCCCGCCCAGAAGAACGGCTTCCGCTCCCGCGCCAGCGCCCACCGGTCGAATTCGTTCTTGCTCTCCCCGTAAGGGTTCAGCGGCTTCAGCCGCGGCACCAGCGCTTCATCATCCGCGTAGCCCAGCTCGCCGCCGCCATACGTGGCCGCGCTGCTGGCGTACACCAACGGAAGCCCGTACCGCACGCAGCGCTCCCACACCGCCTTGCTGTAGTTCACGTTCAACTCGTCGAACACCGCCTTGTCGAACAGGGTGGTGTCGGTGCGCGCGCCCAGGTGGAAGATGAACTGCACGCGCTGTTCGTTCGCGTCCAGCCAGTCGAAGAACATCCGCCGGTCGATCCGCGCCGTCAGCTTTTTTCCATCCAGGTTCCTCAGCTTGTCGGCCCGCGAGAAGTCATCCACGGCCACGAGGTCGCCATAACCCCGCTCCAGCAGTTCGGCGATCAGGCAGCTGCCGATGAACCCCGCCGCGCCTGTGATGATGAGCATTCCCATCGCGCCAGTGTCGATCAAAAGCTCCGGCGCGGAGCGCGAATGTAGACGCCTATACCCGAACGGTCGGAGCGGCGGGTCGCGCCCGATGGAAACCATCTGCTATTTTTATCGCCCTCTCCGTGGATCGATCGCGTGCGAACATCCCACCCGACAGGTACGCGCCGTAGCATGCATGCCGTGAAGCGCCGTCTTCTTCGCGCCCTCTTCCGTATCGGCTGGTTCCGTCGCATCAGTTTCACGTTGAGCCTGCGCATGAACGGAAATTCCGTGCAGGTGCCGGTGATCAACGGCATCGGGCCGGCCTATTTCGAACCGCTTGAACAATGGATGCCGCCCCTGATGCGCGTCTTGCTCGAACTGCGGCCGGGGCTCTTCATTGACGTGGGGATGAACGTGGGCCAGACGTTGATCAAAGTGAAGTCCGTTGCTCCTGAACAACCCGTGATGGGGTTCGAGCCCAACCCCGACTGCGTGGTGCTAATCAAGGAACTGATCCGCCTGAATGGATACACCGGTGTCCGCGTGATCCCCGTGGCCCTCGCGGATCGGGATCACGTCGCGGAGCTGCAGCTCTATGGATCCGATCCCGCCGATGACCGCGCGAGCATGGTGCAGGGGTTCCGTGACCAACGTGTCTGGCGGGTCGACCGCATCGCGTGCATGCGCTTCGACACCGTTGAACGCGACCTAACGATCGAGCGCATCGGCGTGGTGAAGATCGATGTGGAAGGCGCCGAGGCCTTCGTGCTGAAGGGCATGCTCGAGCGACTGCGCAGGGACCGGCCGGTCATCATCCTCGAAGTGCTTCCGGCCTATCATGTTCAGAACACCGATCGCCTGCAGCGGCAGGGATCGATCGAAGCGATGGCGCGTGACCTGGACTACCGCATCTTCCGCCTGCGCTACGACAAGGGACCCGACCTGGAGCTGGAGCCCATCGAAGGCTTCGGCGTTCATGACAAGCTGCATTGGTCGAATCATCTCCTCGTCCCCGGCGAGTTGTCCGACGCTGTCTGGCAAGCGATCGCGGCCAGGCCCGCGGCTCCATCCTTGCGCTGAAGTCACCGCATCGACGGCGCTATCTTCGCGGCCCTCTTACCGGGGTCCCATGCCTGTGGTACACATCACCCGCCGCGAGCGGTTCAGCGCGGCGCACCGCCTGAAGCGCGATGACTGGAGCACGGAGAAGAACCTGGAGGTCTTCGGAAAATGCGCCAATCCCAACTGGCACGGCCACAATTACGTGCTCTGGGTCACCGTGAAAGGAACGCCCGCGCCCGACACCAGCTTCGTCCTGGACCTGTCGCGGCTCGGCGCCATCATCAAGGAGCGGGTGATCGCGCACCTGGACCACCGGAACATCGACCTGGACGTGCCCTTCATGAAGGGACGCCAGAGCACCACGGAGAACCTGGCGCTGGCCATCTGGGAACAGCTCCAACCGGCCGTCGCGGACCTGGGCGCCACCCTGCATTGCGTGAAGCTCCAGGAAACGGAGAACAATTTCGTGGAATACTTTGGCGGCTGAGCCATGGCCGAACGCAAGTCCCCTTCCGACGTGGATGCCGAGAACGGCTACCAGCGCCGGGACCATTTCAACCCCAGGCTGGTCCGCAAGCTGAGCGGGCACTACCGGCAGATCATCGAGATCATCGGGGAGGATCCCTCGCGCGACGGCTTGGTACGATCGCCCGAACGGGTGGCCAAGGCCTGGCAATACCTCACCCACGGCTACGACCTGGACCCCGCCGCCATCCTCAAGAGCGCGATGTTCCGCGAGGAATACAGCCAGATGGTGCTGGTGAAGGACATCGAGGTCTATTCCATGTGCGAGCACCACATGCTTCCCTTCTTCGGGAAAGCGCACGTGGCCTACGTGCCGAACGGGTGCCTGGTGGGCCTCAGCAAGCTGCCGCGCGTGGTGGATGCCTTCGCCCGCCGGCTGCAGGTGCAGGAGCGGCTCACGAACGACATACGCGATTGCGTGAACGACACCTTGAAACCGCAGGGCGTCGCGGTGGTGATCGAGGCCCAGCACCTCTGCATGCAGATGCGCGGGATCCAGAAGCAGAACTCGGTGACCACCACCAGCGCCTTCACCGGCATCTTCCTCACCGACCCGCGCACGCGCGAGGAATTCATCAAGCTGATCTCCTCCAAACTGCACTGAGCATGACCGCCTACGTGTTCCCCGGACAGGGCAGCCAGTTCCCCGGCATGGGCAAGGACCTGTACGACGCCGACTCCAACGCCCGCGTGTTCTTCGAGCATGCCAACAACATCCTGGGCTTCACGATCACCGACGTGATGTTCAGCGGAAGCGAGGAGGACCTCAAACAGACGCGCGTCACGCAACCGGCGATCTTCATCCACAGCGTGGTGAAGGCCAGGGTGCTGGGCGACGCGTTCCAGCCGGCGATGGTGGCGGGGCATTCACTGGGCGAGTTCAGTGCGCTGGTGGCGGCGGGCGCCATGGAATTCACCGATGGCCTGAGGCTGGTGGCGGCACGTGCCAACGCCATGCAGGCCGCCTGCGAGAAGCAGCCGGGCACGATGGCCGCGATCCTTGGACTGGAGGACGGCAAGGTGGAGGAGGTCTGCGCGCAGGTGACCCGCGAAGCCGGAAAGGGCGTGGTCGTTCCCGCGAACTACAACAGCCCCGGCCAGCTGGTGATCAGCGGAACGGTGGAAGCCGTACACGCCGCCTGCGAGGCCCTGAAAGCCGCGGGCGCCAAGCGCGCGATCGTGCTGCCGGTGGGCGGCGCCTTCCACAGTCCGCTGATGGAACCCGCCCGCGCGGAGCTCGCGACCGCGATCCAGTTCACGCCCATCGTACACCCGCGCTGCCCCGTCTACCAGAACGTCGACGCCCACCCGCATACCGATCCCGCGCGCATCAAGGCCGACCTGATCGCCCAGCTCACCTCGCCGGTGCGCTGGACGCAGATCATGCGGAACATGCTCACCGACGGCGCGAAGAAGGTAGTGGAGGTCGGGCCGGGGAACGTGCTGCAGGGATTGTTCAAGAAGGTGAGCAGGGAATTGGAGACGGCGGCGGCCTGATCACAACGTCGCGTTCAGCAGCTTCCCGCTCGCGATCAACTTGTGGAGGTAGGGCTCCTTGAGCGTGGCCTTGATCGCCTCCACGTGGCCCATGGCGTGGCAGTCGCTGCCCAGCAGGTCGATGAAGCCGGCATCGATCAGGCGCTCGGCGATCTTCTTGGTCGAGGGTCCGTAGGCGCCGCAGAGCGCGACGGTGTTCAACTGGAAAAGCACCCCGCGTTCCTTCAGCCTCTCGTACTTCGACCAGTCGGCATGCCAGAAGGTGTACCGCTCGGGATGCGCCAGGACCGGACGATAGCCCTGGGTCTGCATGCCGAAGACCACGCCGGGCAGGACCGCCGGTTCGCCGATGAAGGGCAGCTCGAAGAGCAGGTGCCTGTTCCCGAAGGTGAGCACGTCGCCCCTCATCACCTTCTGCTCCAGTTCGTGATCGAGGTAGTACTCCGCCGCGGCGTCGATCTCCATCGCGATGCCCTGGCGCCTGATCTCGGCCCTTACCTTCTCCAACCCGCCCAGGATGATCTCCGGCGTGTTCTTGTACCCGTCGGCCATCACATGCGGGGTGGTCACGACCTTGGTGTAACCCAGTTCCGCGAAGGCCTTGATCATCTCGATGCTCTGTTCGAGGTCCTGCGCGCCGTCGTCGATGCCGGGAATGAAATGGGAGTGCATGTCGGCCTTCAGCACGCCGAGGTCGGCCGGTGGCAGCGCCGGATCGCCCGATCCGAACAGGTTGCGGAAGAAGCCCATCAGCGGCGTGCGTACTGCGCCTCGTAGTAGCCGCGGTAGGCGCCGCTGGTCACATGATCCAGCCACTCGGTGTTGGCCAGGTACCAATCCACCGTGCGCTCCAGCCCCTGCTCGAAGGTGATCGACGGCTTCCAGCCCAGTTCGCGCTGGATCTTGGAGGCATCGATCGCATAGCGCAGGTCGTGGCCGGCGCGATCGGTCACGTAGGTGATCTGCTTCGCGCTTTCTCCCGCCGCACGGCCCAGCTTGCGGTCCATGATGGAGCAGAGCAGGTGGACCAGGTCGATGTTCTTCCACTCGTTGTGCCCGCCGATGTTGTAGGTCCCGCCGTTGAGGCCCTCGTGGAACACCAGGTCGATCGCCGCGGCATGGTCCTCCACCCAGAGCCAGTCGCGCACGTTCTCGCCCCTGCCATACACCGGCAGGGGCTTCCCGAGGCGCAGGTTGTTGATCATGAGCGGGATCAGCTTCTCCGGGAACTGGTGGCTGCCGTAGTTGTTGCTGCAGTTGCTGATCACGAAGGGGAGCCCGTAGGTGTTCCCGTACGCGCGGACGAAGTGGTCGCTCGATGCCTTGCTGGCGCTGTAGGGGCTCTGCGGATCGTACGGCGTGTTCTCGGTGAAGAAGCCGCCGCGGTGCAGCGAGCCGTAGACCTCGTCGGTGCTCACGTGGTAGAACCGGTGATCGTTCATCGTCTTCCACGCCTCGCGCGCGGCGTTCATCAGGTGTACGGTGCCCAGCACGTTGGTGGTCACGAAGGCCATGGGGTCGGTGATGCTCCGGTCCACGTGGCTTTCGGCGGCCAGGTGGATCACGTCCGTGATCCCACGCTCCTCGAAGATCTCCCGCATCGCCGCCTCATCGCGGATGTCGGCCCTGACGAAGTCGTGGTTCGCGGCGCCTTCCAGGTCGCGCAGGTTCTCCAGGTTGCCCGCGTAGGTGAGCAGATCGAGGTTGACGATGCGGTAGCGCGGGAAGCGACCGACGAACCGCCGCACGACATGGCTGCCGATGAAGCCGGCGCCGCCGGTGATCAGGATGGTGCGCTCGCGGCTCACAGGCTCCAGTAGCTCAGGCCGTTCAGGCGGTTGCGGTAGATGCCCTTCAGGTCCACGAGCACGCCCTTGGGCTTGAGCATACTCCGGAACCAGGCCTCGTCCTTGTTGCTGTATTCATCGTGGTTCACGGCCACGATGATCGCGTCGTAGGGTCCTTTCGCCTCCTTCACCAGCTCGTAGCCGTACTCGTGCCTCACCTCCTGGCCGTCGGCATGGGGATCGGTCACGTCCACCGTGCAGTGGAAGCTCTTCAGCTCGCGCACCACGTCGGCCACCTTGCTGTTGCGGATGTCGGTGACGTTCTCCTTGA
>CAYMXP010000021.1:0-16755 GCA_964394425.1 uncultured Chryseobacterium sp.
TGGATGGGGACGGAACTCCCGACGGCTGCGATCCCTGCGACAACACCAGCGATGGGCAGATCTGCGATGATGGTCAGACCACCACGATGAACGACGTGCTGGTCAATTGCATCTGCATCGGCACGCCTTTCTACACCGACTGCCTGGGTGCGATCAATGGTCCGGACACGCTGGGCGCGGCCTGCGACGACGGCAATGCCGGCACCATGAACGATGTCTGGGGGCCGGGCTGCTCGTGCAGCGGCACGCCGATCTGTGTTCCGCCCCAGATCACCGACACGATCACCAACAGCCCGGTGTGCGTGACCGAACTGCTCGACCTGGGCGCCACGGCCACGGGCACGGCTCCCATCGCCTGGTCATGGACCGGCACGGGCAGCTTCCTGCCGAACAACAGCACGGCGAACGTGAGCGTGAGCGGTGCCGCAACGGGCACCTACATGATCACGGCGACGAACGACTGTGGCAGCGACTTCGCGGTGATCGATGTGGTGGTCACGCCCATGGCCGACGCCACCTGGCACCTTCCCGGCGACGGCAGCCTGTGCGCCACCAACGATCCCATCCTGCTCGACACGCTGATCGACGGCGATGCGGGTGGCACCTGGAGCGGCGATGGCGTGAGCGGAAACCTCTTCGATCCCGCCGCGATAAGCGGCACCAGCGCATTGATCACCTATACGGTGGGCAGTGGAGCCTGCACCGACAGCGAGCAACACACGATCGCGATCACGCCGGGCCCCACGGCATACGCCGGTCCCGATGGCGAGGTCTGCGCGCTCACCTACACGCTGGAAGCGGTGATCCTCGATGCGGTGGGCCAGTGGAGCGCGCCTGCCGGTGGTTCGTTCAGCAATGCGGCCGATCCAGGTGCGATCGTCACCGTACCCGCACCCGGCACCTATCCCTTCATCTGGACGGTGGGCGATGGCCAATGCTTCGCCAGCGACACGGTACTGGTGAGCTTCTTCCTGCCCGGTGGCGTCATCTGGGCGGATGCCGGCGAGGATCAGGAGAACGGGGTCTTCATCGACGGGCAGCTGCTGGGTTCGGCATCGCCCGGCACCACCACGACATGGACGACCCCGGGCGGCGCTCAGATCTGGGATGCATCCGCCCTGGAGACCGGCGTGAGCGGCCTTGCGGTGGGCGACAACGTGTTCATCCTCACCGCCATGCTCGGTCCCTGCACGATGGCCGATGATACCGTGATCATCCACGTCA
The DNA here is from genome assembly GCA_964394425.1 of uncultured Chryseobacterium sp. Classification (GTDB taxonomy): domain Bacteria; phylum Bacteroidota; class Bacteroidia; order Flavobacteriales_F; family PHOS-HE28; genus PHOS-HE28. Next base: position 1,225 of record CAYMXP010000021.1, read on the forward strand.
CCGAACTCTTCATTCCGCAGGGCTTCAGCCCCAACGGCGATCAGGTGAACGACGTGCTGGTGATCCGCGGCATCGGCTCCTTCCCGGGCAATGAACTGATGGTCTTCAACCGCTGGGGCCAGGAGGTGTACCAGAAGATGCATTACGACAACAGCTGGGATGGCACCGGCCATGGCAACCGGCCGCTGCCCGACGACACCTATTTCTATGTGCTGAACCTGGTCCCCGGTCGCACGTACAACGGCTACTTCATCATCAAACGGTGACGCGGGTGCGGCTGCTCTTCACGTACCTCGGCCTGTTGGTGTGCGCCGTTTCAAGCGCGCAGCACACGCCGTTGACCAGTCAGTACCTGTTCAACGGGTTGCTGATCAATCCCGCGTACGCGGGCAGCCGCGATGCGCTGGCCGCCAACCTCACCTGGCGCAACCAATGGGTGGGCTTCGAAGGCGCGCCGAACACGCAGGTCCTGAGCATCCACGCCCCCCTGAGCCGGCGCAAGCTCGGCCTTGGCGTGCTGGTGCTCAACGACCACATCGGGGTGAGCCGCCAGACGGGGATCTTCACCAACTATGCCTACCGGATGAAGTTCCGCCGTTCGCGCCTGCAGTTCGGACTTGGGGCCGGGGCCACCCTGATGCAGGCCGATTGGACGCAGGTGGCGCTGCAGGAACAAGGCGACGTGGTCTACGCCACCGACAGCCGCAACGCCATCCGTCCCAACTTCAGCGCGGGCGCCTACTACTACAACAAGAAATACTTCGCCGGCATCAGCATGCCCTTCTTCCTGAGCCATCAGTTCGATCCGGGCTCGGAACAGTGGTATGTATCGAACCAGACACGGCAGTACCAGCCGATGGTCACCGCGGGAGGCCTCTGGAAGCTGAACCGCGAACTGAAGATCAAGCCGAGCTTCCTGCTGCGTTACCAGCTGGCCAGCGGCGTGCAGGCCGACCTGAACTGCAACCTGATCATCAAGGACAAGGTGTGGGCGGGATTGAGCTATCGATCGGGCGATGCGGTCGTGGGCATGTTCGAAGTGCTGCCCACCCCACAATGGCGGCTTGGCTACGCGTATGACCTGGGCATCTCCGAACTGAACCCCTACCACGGCGGCAGCCATGAATTGATGGTGCAGTATGAGTTCGGTTACCGCATCCGCGTGCGCGATCCACACTACTTCTGATGAACCGGCACCTGATCATATCCCTCATGCTCCTGCTTGGCGGCCCCCTGGCCGCCCAGGAGGTGATCGACGTGCAGGTGCTGGAGATCGAGCCGCACGGCGAGGACTATGCGCCGGTGCTGCTGGACAGCAGCTTCGTGATGTGCTCGCTGCGGGAACGGAACGTGGACCAGCTGATCGAATACACCGACGCGGAAACGGAAAAGCGGCTCAGCGACCTGTACCGTGTCCGGCTGCTTGATGGAAAGCCCGGGAAGCCCTTCCTGCTGGGCGAGGCGCTCACCAGCGAAGTGAACGACGGGCCGGCCACCTTCTCCCACAAGGGCGATCGCATCTGCTTCTCCCGCAACCAGACCCGCGCGAAGAAGATGGGGAACGTGAACTCGAAGAACGACCGCCTGGGGATCTACTTCGCCGAACGCACCGAGGGCGACTGGTCGGATCCCGTTCCGTTCGACTACAACAGCACGGAGTATTCCGTCACCCACCCCAGCTTCGGAGGGGATGGCGCGATCCTCCTTTTCGCCAGCGACATGCCCGGTGGCTTTGGCGGCATGGACCTGTACTGGTGCGACAACGAAGACGGCGGCTGGAGCCTCCCGCTGAACCTCGGTCCAGGCATCAACACCGAAGCCAACGAGGTGTTCCCGTTCATCCAGGTGAACGGGATCCTGTACTTCGCCAGCGACCGCGAGGGCGGCCACGGGGGCCTGGACATCCATTCCGCGACGCTCGTGAACGGGCAGTGGGGCAATGTCATGCTGCTGCCCGCACCGATCAACAGCGAGGCGAACGACATCAGCTACACCGCCTGGCCCACCGACCGGGCCGGGCTCTTCAGCAGCGACCGCAGCGGCGAGGACCGCATCTACCGCTTCAAGCGCACGCTCAAGCCGTTCCAGGATTGCGCGGAACAGCAGCAGAACAACTACTGCTATGTGTTCCAGGAGGAGGGAAGCCTGGAGACCGACACCCTGCCGCTCAAGTACCAGTGGGACCTGGGTGACGGCACCCGCGTGACCGCGCTCACCGCGGAACACTGCTACAAGGGACCGGGGAGCTACCTGGTGAAGCTGAACATCGTCGACACCCTCACCGAGAGCATCTTCTTCAACGAGGCCTCCTACGACCTGCTGATCGACGACATCCACCAGCCATACATCACCGCGATCGACACCGCCCGCACCGGGCGGCCGGTGATGCTGGACGCGCTGCACACCCACCTGCCCGGCTGGCACCTGGAAGACCTTCAATGGGATCTGGGGGACGGCACGTTCGATGAAGGAAGGCGCGTGTCCCACGCCTACCGCGACCCGGGCACCTACACGGTGAGGCTCGACGTGGTGGGCCTGCCCGACAGCGCGGGCGCCATCCCGCACCAATGCGTCACGCGCACCATCGCGGTGATCGATCGCTTCAAGGACGTGGGCGACGATGCGGTGCTCGCCGTGTACCAGGATGCCTCCGGGGTGACGCGCGAATTCGAATACCGCGCCCTGCCCTTCGACGACTTCGAACTGGCCGTGAAGGAGGGCGAGGACGTGAGCTTCACCGTGCAGCTCTTCCGAAGCCGCGAGCGCGTGAGCCTGGACGACCCGCGCTTCGCGGAGATCCGCAGGTTCTTCCCCGTGTACGAGCGCTTCGATCCCGAAAGCGGGCAATACACCTACAGCGTCGGCGAGGCGAAGAACCTCACGGAGATGTACGCCATCTATGCCAAGGTGAAGGAACTGCGCTTCCTGGACGCCGAGGTGATGGCCATCCAACCCGACAAGCTCGTGGACATGAGCAGCCTGGCCGCGCTCGACCTGGAGGAACTGAACAACACCGTGGTCCGTGCCAGCACCGTGCTCTTCGCCTACGACAAGTCCACCTTCGATCCCTCGTTCGGATCGGCGCTGGACAAGATCCTCGAGGTGCTTCAGGAGCACGAGGAGTTATGCGTGGCGATCGAAGCGCACTCGGACGGGAAGGGCAGGAGCGATTACAACATGAAGCTTTCCCAGAAGCGTGCCCAGGCGATCGTCGACGATCTCAAGATGAAGGGCGTGCCCGAGGCGCGCATGACCGCCGTGGGATACGGCGAGGACCACCCCATCGCCAGCAACGACAACGAGATCGGCCGCAGCCAGAACCGCCGCGTGGAATTCCGCATGGTGATGCGAAAGGAGGATCAGGCCGACGCGCGTGGCAGATGAGGAGCGCCGCGTTCATAGCCGTTCTGACCTGCGCGGGCGCCATGGCCCAGCCCGTGCCGGCGTTGGAGGAGAACATCCCCAGCCTGGTGACCTTCGGATCGGCCGGCGACCGCAGCTGGGGCGACGATGACTTCCTGCAGATCTTCTTCTTCGTGGTGCCCAAGGGAACCACCGGATCGGTACATATCCGCGTATTCGACCCCGACTGCGGCGGCCAGGGCGATGAACCCAAGGGCGGGTACGACAGCCGCACACGCTTCAGTGTGTACGGTGGCAAAGGGGCGATCGGCGAGCCCGCCGCGCGCGGCACGCAACCGGAAGGGAACTTCCGAAGCGGCAACATGCTGGCCACCCGCGAGTTCGCGGCCGACGCCCACTACGACCAGCAGTGGTACACCTTCGGACCCTTCGACCCCACCGCCGGCGAACTCATGCCCGAATACGGCGGCCTGGTGTTCAAGGTGATCTGCGAGGGCATCGCCGGGGACGACGGCAACCTGTACCGATACTTCCTCAGCGAACGCGCCAACATCAACGAACCCATCGCCGGCGGCAGCGCCTTCACCTACGAATACACTTTCCGCATGCACGACGACCCCAACGAGGTGTCGCACATCTTTCCCTATGTGGACGAACAGGTGGTGAGCGTGAAGCAGAGCAACTTCGACTGGGACGGCGACGGCTTCGTGCGCATCGTGAGCGTGGCCAAGAAAGGCGACCTGGTGAAGGCCAGCGGCGAGAACGAGTGGATCCACAGCGAACACCGGATCACCCCGGAGGAGCGCAACACCTCGCTCGACATCCGCTTCATCAAGCGGCAGGACGTGGCGGTGAAGAACAACAACGTGGTCTTCACCGTGCGCAACCAGTACGGCGAACTGCTGCCTTTCCACACCGTGCCCATCGGAGGCATCCCGCAGTTCAAGCCCAGCATCGTGGCACGCAGGCAGTAAGGTCCAACAGGCGTCCCGCCTGTTGTAAACCGATCGCCACCGACGCAAGCGGAAGCCTGCGGACGGCGTACGGACGGCGCCCCGTTACTTTCGTGCGTCTCTGGGATGATGCTCCGTCGCGCGCTTCCGATCGTCACGGGCTTCTGCGTCGCATCGGCGTGGGCGCAGACCAATCTGCGCTACATCGAGAACAAGGGGCAGTGGCCTGAACCCGTCACCTTCAAAGCCGACGCGCCCGCGGCGACCATCTGGGTGGAGCGCCGGGGGATCCTGATCGTCCGCCACGACGGCGAAGCGGCGGCCCGGCGCCATGCCGCGCATGGCCGCGGCATCGACGGGCCCGAACCGCCGATCCGCCACCATGCCGTGCGCTTGAAGTTCATCGGCGCGACCGGTCCGGCGTCGATCGAAAAACTGGGCGCGAGCAACGACCACTTCAACTACTTCATCGGCGACGATCCACGGAAGTGGGCCTCGAAGGCGCGAGCGTGGGCGCACATGACCTTCAAGGAGCTCTATCCCGGCGTGGACCTCGCGATCCATGCACGGGGAACGACGCTGAAGTATGACCTGGTGCTCCGGGCCGGTGCGGATCCATCGGCGATCGCCCTCACCTACGAAGGGGCGGACAAGCTGGAGCTGCGCGGAGAAAAGCTGGTGATCCATACCACGCTGGGCGAAATGATCGAGGCGATCCCGGCCGCATGGCAGACCCGCGCGGACGGCACGCGCCAGCCGATCCAGTGCTGGTACACGCTGAAGAACGGCGTGGTGCGGATGCTCCCCGAGAACATCGATCCCACGCTGCCGCTCACCATCGATCCCACCCTCGAGTTCAGCACGTATTCGGGATCCACCAGCGACAACTTCGGCTACACGGCCACCTTCGACGAGGAAGGCTTCCTCTACAGCGGCAGCAGCGCGTTCGGCCAGGGCTACCCCACCACCGTGGGCGCCTACCAGACCACGCACGCCGGCGGATCCAACACCAACGAACAGGGCACCGACATCGCCCTGACCAAGTACGACACCACCGGGTCCTTCCTGCGCTGGAGCACCTTCCTGGGCGGCAGCGGGGACGATCTTCCGCACAGTTTGATCTGCAATGCCGATGGCGAACTCTTCGTGTTCGGCACCACCAGCAGCACCAACTTCCCCGTGACCTCCAACGCGTTCGACCCCTCCTGGAACGGAGGCACCGCGTGGTCCCAGCCCAACCTGGGCGTGAACTACGTGAACGGCGCAGACATGATCATCGCGCGCTTGAGCGCCGATGGCACCCAGCTCGACGGCAGCACCTATTTCGGCGGCAGCCTGAACGACGGCTTGAACACCGGTTACGGGACCACCTTCTTCAACTACGCGGACGAGATCCGGGGCGAGATCCTGCTGGATGCGGCCGACCACGTGTTCGTGGCGAGCACGACGCAGAGCTTCGACATGCCCGTGACGCCGGGCGCGTACCAGACCACCATGGGCGGCGGCACGCACGACGGCATCGTGGCGCGCTTCAGTCCCGACCTTTCCACCCTGGTCTGGAGCAGCTTTTTCGGCGGCACCGGCGTGGATGCGGTCTATGCCTGCGAACTGGGCGATCAGGGCGGACTGTTCTTCACCGGCGGCACCATCAGCACCGACCTTCCCGTGACGCCCGGTGCGGTGGGCCCCTCGAACCTGGGCGGGACCGCCGAGGCGTTCATCGCACGGCTCGACAACGATGGATCCACGCTGGGGGCGTGCAGCTATTGGGGATCCGCGCAATACGACCAGGCCTACTTCGTGGACAAGGACGGCGATGGAGACATCTACGTGTTCGGTCAGACGGCGGCGCCCGTGGGGGAACTGATCCTCAACGCGCCCTTCAACCATCCCAACGGCGGCCAGTTCATCAGCAAGTTCGATCCAGGCCTGCAGACCGTGCTCTTCAGCTCGCGCTTCGGCAATGGCACCGGGATCCCGAACATCTCCCCCACCGCTTTTCTGGTCGACTATTGCCGCAGGATCTACGTGGCCGGCTGGGGATCGAACATCGGCGTGGGCGCGCCGCTGACCACCAACGGCATGGACCTGCTGATCACCACCGACGCCTTTCAATCCACCACCGACGGCAACGACTTCTTCATCGGCGTGTTCGACATCGACATGAGCGCGCTCGATCACGGCACGTACTTCGGCGGTCCCGTCAGCGATGAACACGTGGACGGCGGCACCAGCCGCTTCAGCCGGCGCGGCGAGATCTATGAGAGCGTTTGCGCCGGATGCGCCGCGAGCAACGACGATTTCCCCACCACGCCCGGGGCCTGGAGCGCGACCAACAACAGCGCCAACTGCAACAACGCCGTGTTCAAGATCGACTTCGATGCGCCGCTGGTGGTGGCGGGGATCGATGCGCCCGACACGCTCTGCGCCAACACGCCCTTCACCTTCGACAACCTGAGCAGCGGAGCCACCAGCTACCTCTGGACCTTCGGGGATTCCAGCTCGTCCATCGACGATGAACCCACGCATGCCTACGATGATCCGGGCGTCTACACCGTGACGCTGGTCGCCTTCGACCCCGGCTCGTGCAACGGCGTGGACACCGCCCAGGTCCAGGTCTTCGTGGATGTGCCCGGCCCCCAGGTGCAGGCCATGAACGACACGCTGATCTGCGGGCCGGTCGGATCGGTGCAGCTCCTCGCGGACGGCTTCGGCACCGCCGATGCTTTCCACTGGTCCACCTCGCCGCTCTTCACCGACACGCTGAACGCCACGCCGCAGGACAGCATCGCGGTGCTCGATCCCGCCACGCCGGGCACCTATTACGTGATGGCCTCCAATGCTTCGGCCTGCACGGCGATCGACAGCGTGACGGTCGGGATCTCGCTGGCCGAAGCCGCGCTATGGGGCGACAGCCTGATCTGCGCCGACGAGATCGCCACGCTCCAGCTGACCGGCATCGACCCGGGTTCCACCATCGTCTGGCAACCCGGTGACGAGATCGACAGCGGACAGGGAACGATCGCGGTGACCACCAGCCCGCCGGTAACGCAGGGCTACACCGTTGACGTGACCAGTCCCACCGGATGCACCTGGAGCGGCGCCATCGTGGTGAACGTCTCCTGGCTGAGCGGAAGCGCGGTGAGCGCCACGGTGGACCAGGCGATCGTGATGCCGGGCACCACGGTGCAGCTTGGCGCCACGCCGGTCTCCGGCGTGACGTATTCATGGACACCCGCGGCGATGGTGAGCGACCCGACCATCGCCAACCCCACCGCCGTGGTGAACACCACGACAACGTTCACCGTGACGGTGAGCGACGGCATCTGCACCCGCGATGGCCAGGTGACCGTGACGGTGTACGACCTGAACTGCGCCGAGCCGGACATCTTCGTGCCCAACACCTTCACGCCCAACGGCGACGGCAGCAACGACGTGCTTTACGTCCGCGGCCTGCCGATCACCGAGCTGCTCTTCCGCGTCTTCGATCGCTGGGGTGAGAAAGTGTTCGAGACCGATGACCAGGGCGAAGGCTGGGACGGCACCTACAAGGGCAGGGAGGTGGATCCGGCCGTGTACGTCTGGTACCTCGACGCCACCTGCGCCGATCACCGGGAGATCTTCATGAAAGGCAACGTGACGGTGGTGCGATGAGGGTCAAGCCTCAAGCTTCAAGCTTCAAGCCACAAGCCGGCTTTCGCCTTGCGGCGTGCGGCTTGTGGCTTGCAATGGCGACATACGCATCCGCTCAGGACATCCACTTCTCCCAGTTCTTCAACACGCCGTACGCGACGAGCCCCGGCAACATCGGCGTGTTCGACGGCGACTACCGGGCGGGCGGCGTGTTCCGCCAGCAGTGGCGCAGCGTGACGCAGCCCTATTCCACCTTCGGCATCGGAGGCGACGCAAGGAACTTCCTGCACAAGGACGGGCTGGGCGCGGGCGCATGGCTCTACAACGATCGCGCGGGCGACTCCCGCCTGAACACCTTCCACTTCAGCGTCGGCGGATCGTGGACGGAGCGCTTCGGCGATGGGGACAGGCAAAGCATCACGGGCGGCCTGCAGCTGGGCTTCACCTCCCTCTCCATCGACCAGGGCGACCTGAGCTTCGATGCGCAGTACAACGGCTTCTACTACGATCCCACCCTCGACGACGGCGAGAGCTTCGCACGCGATGCCATGACGCATCCCGACGTGCATGCCGGTCTGGTGTACCGTTACACACCGGAACCGCGGCAGGAGGTGCAGGTGGGCCTTGGCCTGTTCAACCTCACCACGCCCGACATCGGCTTCCTCGGCGAGCCCGGCGTGCCGCTGGACCTGCGCAGCACCTTGCACGTGCTCACGCGCTTCCCCGCGAGCGAAAAGGTCGACGTGCTGCCCATGGCGCAGTACATGGCCCAGGGAAAATTCCGCGAGTTCATCCTCGGCGGGCAGGCGCGCATCATCCAGTTCGAGCAATACGGGCTGCGACGCGCGCTTCGCCTCGGCCTCTACTATCGCGCGGCCGATGCCGGGACCGTTTTCGCCGGCTTCGACTACGACGCGTGGGACTTCGGCATCAGCTACGACATCAACCTGAGCGACCTGGTGCCCGCCAGCCACAGCCGCGGCGGACTGGAACTGACGGCCATCTGGATCATGCGGAAGAGTCCGCCGCTGCCCAGGTTCAAGGCGTGTCCGGAGATGATGTAGGAAAGTTGAAAGCCGAAGGTCTAAGGTCGAAGGTTGAATGTTGAAAGTCGGAAGATGGCAGTGGCAAGTAGGGAATGGCAGGTGGCGTGAGCGAAGCAGAAAAATGAAGCGAACCTCCACAGCAAGCCTGATGATCCTGGCCGTCGCGGGGGCCGTGGCGCAGTCGGCGGCCGACTGGATGGAATGGGGAGACCGGGCGATGGCGCGCGGCGACCACTACGGTGCTTCCAAGTTCTTCGGCAACGCCCTGACACTGGACGATGGCCGGTTGGATCTGCAATGGAAGATGGCCGAGGCCTGCAGGTTGAGCAACCAATACCCACAGGCGGCCGAGTTGTACGAACGGGTGACGAAGAAGGACATGGGCCGCACGCATCCGGAAGCCTATCGCTGGTGGGCCGAGATGCTGATGTGCAACGGCGACTACGACGCGGCCCAGCGGGCCTGGAACAAGGTGCGCCAGAAAGCGAAGGATCCCGGCTCCTTCGCTGCGCACCGGGCGATCAACGGCCTGGCCGGCTGCGACCTGGCGCGCAAGCTGATGGCCGAGCCCGAGAAGGTCGGGATCGAACACCTGCCCAGGGGCGTGAACACCTTCGACAGCGAATTCGGCGCGCGGATCGGGCCGGACAGCGCGCTGTATTTCTCCTCCCTGCGCGGGAAGCTCAGCGACGAGGGCGAAGTGCAAGACACCGGCGCCTACCGCGTGGCCATCTTCCGCGGCGCACCGATGAACGGCGCATGGAACGATGGCGTGGCGCTCGGCGAAGCGATCAATTCCGGCGGCGACAACGCGAACGCGGCGTGGAGCAGCGATGGAAGGCATTTCTACTTCACGCGCTGCGCCGGCGGATCACCCTGCCGGATCCTGGTGAGCACCGCCGGAGGCCCGCCGGTGCCGCTCGCCGGGATGGGCGAGGCCGTGATGAGCACCCAGCCCATGGTGGTGCGCATGGGCGATCACGACGTGCTCTTCTTTTCGAGCGATCGCGAAGGCGGCCTGGGTGGATCGGACATCTGGATGGCCAACATCGACGGCGCCACCGCCAGCGATGCGCGACCGCTGGGCGAGCCTGTGAACACCATCGGCAACGAGGCCTGTCCCTTCTATGACGCGGTGCAGAAGAAGCTCTACTTCAGCAGCGACTTCCACCCCGGCCTGGGCGGCTACGACAATTTCATGAGCGAGGACAAGGGTGGCACCTTCAGCGAACCGGAGAACTTCAAGTATCCGCTCAACAGCCCCGCCAACGACCTGTACCCCACCTTCGACATGGCCACGATGAGCGGCTTCTTCACCAGCAACCGCGAAGGATCGTTCGCCGCGAAAGGCGAGACCTGTTGCAACGACCTGTATCGTTTCAGCTACAAGGACCTGCCGGAAGAACCGGTGGACAGCGTGATGGAAGTGGCCGTCAAACGCATCACCACCCTGCGCGAGAAGCTGCCCGTGCGCCTCTACTTCCACAACGACGAGCCCGAGCCGCGCAGCCGCGACACGATCACCGCGCGGACCTACGAGCAGACCTATCGCGCCTACAAGGCCCTGCTGCCCGAGTATCACGACGCGTGGCGCGGCAACACGGAAGGCACGCGCGCCATCGACGGCTTCTTCTCCGCTGAAGTGGACGCGGGCTTCACGCAATTGAACGACTTCATCGCGCTGCTCAAGCAGGCCATGGAGGAAGGCCAGCGGATCAAGCTGGTGGTGCGCGGCTTCGCCAGTCCGCTGGCGGAAAGCGATTACAACGTACACCTCAGCCTGCGCCGCATCCAGAGCATGATCAACTACCTGCGCTCGGTGGACGGCGGCGTATTCGTGCCTTATCTCGATGGCACGGCCACGAACGGCGGGCGGCTCACGATCGAAAAGGCGCCCTACGGGGAATACCGCGCGGTGGAGGGCGTGAGCGACGTGCTCGCCGACCTGCAAGGCAGCGTGTACAGCGTGGGCGCCTCGCGCGAGCGCAGGATCGAGATCGAGCAGGTGGAGATGATGGCCGAAGGGACCGGGCCCTCCGGGGCCAGGGCCGTGCTGGACCGCTCCACCGCGGACCTTGGAACGGTGCCGCAGGGCGAACCGCAGGAAGCCTGGTTCGTGGTGCGCAACACCGGCACCGGGCCGCTGCGCCTGCTGCGCACCAGGACCGACTGCGGCTGCACCACGGCCGCGGTCGATCCGCTGCCGATCCTCCCGGGCGGGCACCGCATCGTGGTGGTCGACTTCGACGGGAAGGCGCCGGCCGGAGCGATGAAGCGCACCGTGCAGGTGTTCACCGACGGGGATCCCCCAATTTTGGAGCTCACGATCACCGGAACGGTCGTGGCACCGAAATGATGGACCTGCTGCTGCTCTCCAATTCCACCGCGCCCGGCGAACCCTTCCTGCAATGGCCGCGCGAGCACATCGACACCTTCCTCGGCGGGCGCAAGCGCATCGCGTTCGCGCCGTTCGCGGCGGTGACCTTCACCATGGACAGCTACGCCGACATGGTGCAGCGGGCGTGGCGCGATGCCGGTCGCGAGGTGATCGCCCTGCACCGCGCGGAGGATCCCGTGAAGGCCTTGAGCGAAGCCGATGCGGTGGCCGTGGGCGGGGGCAACACCTTCCAGTTGTTGCGCATGCTCTACCGCACCGGCCTGCTGCGCGCCATCACCGATCGGGTGAAGGCCGGGCTGCCCTACGTGGGCTGGAGCGCCGGCAGCAACGTGGCCGGACCCACGATCATGACCACCAACGACATGCCCATCACCGAGCCGCCCTCGTTCCTGGCCATGCACCTGGTGTCCTTCCAGATCAACCCGCACTACACCGAGGCGAAGCTGGAAGGGCACGGCGGGGAAAGTCGCGACCAGCGGATCGCGGAATTCCTGGCGCTGCACCCCCGAACGGCGGTGGCCGGCATGCGCGAAGGCTGCGGCCTGCGGGTGCGCGATGAACGGGTCGGGGTGATCGGCACGGGGCTGCGCGTGTTCCGGCACGGGCGGGATCCGGTGGATGCCGCCGGCGGCGCCACCCTGCGCGCCGATCTGCGCCCTGTTGACAATTCCACCGACGGGCAGCGGCGCGGCCGCTAACCACGCGGCTAAGTTCGCGCGGCATCCCGCGGCCGCGCACGCATGATGATCCGGAAGCTGAACGACCTGATCCAGAGGCTCGGCTTCGACCTGGTCCTGCTGGGCAAGGTGGTGGCCATCCTGGTGGCCGCCTTCATCCTGGAGCGCTTCCTCTACCTGGTGCTCCGCCGCGCCTACAAGCGCAACATCACCCCGGGGCGTGAGGAGGTGACGCGCTACCGCTTCCTGCGCAACGCCACGCGCTTCGTGGTGGGCACCGCCGCCATCGTGGCCATCATCTACAGCATCCCATCGATCAAGCACCTGGCCGTGACGCTCTTCGCCGGCGCCGGCATCCTGGTGGCCATCCTGGGCCTGGCCACGCAGCGCGCGTTCAGCAACATCATCAGCGGGGTCTTCATCGTCTCCTTCAAGCCCTTCCGCGTGGGCGACATCATCCAGCTCGGCGATGGCTCGCGCGCGGGGCTCAGCGGCGTGGTGGAGGACATCACCCTGCGCCACACGGTGATCGTGAACGCCGAGAACAAGCGCGTGATCGTGCCCAACGCCGTGATCAGCGACGAGGTGATCGTCAACAGCACGCTGCGCGACGAGACCATCTGCGTGCTGCTGGAGGTGAACGTGGCCCATGGCACCGACCTGGACCGCGCCATGCGCATCATGGCCGAGGAGGCGGGCGCGCACCCCGGCTGCATCGACCGGCGCACCGCGGGCGAGCTCGATGCGGGCGAAGCCGTCGTGCCCGTGCGCGTGGTGCGCATCGCCGAGAACGGACCGGTGCTGCGCGCCTCGGTCTGGGCGGCCGATCCGCCGCGGGCATCGGCCATGCACCATGACCTGCTCGGTTCGGTGGCCCGGCGCTTCTGGAGCGAAGGCATCGAGATCCCCTATCCGCACCGCGTGGTGCTGCAACGCGACGCCGCCCCCGCGCGGCAACCCCTGGGCAATGAAGAAGGTCCGCCGACGTAGCGGCAAGTCGGGCCTGCCGCCGGGCAGCCTGGTGTCGGTGGGCGACCGCTCCATCGCCAGGGCCAGCATCGGGTTGTTCGTCTACAACGCCGACGAGGTGCGGGAGCTCGCGCTGGCCGACCTCTCCCAGATGCAGGCCGTCGATCCCGCGCGCCATTCCATCTGGCTGGACATCGACGGCCTGGGCGACGACACGGTGATCAACAAGGTGGGCGAACGCTTCGGCCTGCACCCCCTGCTGCTGGAGGACGTGCTCAACACCGACCACCGGCCCAAGGTGGAGGAATACAGCGACACGCTGTTCGTGGTGGCCAAGATGCTGAGCCTCGACGAGGAGACCGGAGGGATCCAAAGCGAGCAGATCAGCCTGGTGCTGGGAACGGGCTTCGTGATCACCTTCCAGGAGCGGCCGGGCGACGTGCTCGATCCCATCCGCGAGCGCCTGCGCAACAACACCGGCCGCGTGCGCCGCATGAGCCCGGCCTACCTGATGTACTCGCTGCTGGACGTGCTGGTGGACAACTACTTCCTGATCGTGGAGGACGTGGGCCGGCGCATCGAGGAGCTGGAGCGCAAGATCGGCGTGAAGCCCGGCGGCGAGGACCTGCACAGCATGCAGGAGATCCGCAGCCTGCTGATCACCGTGAACCGCTACACCACCCCCACGCGCGAGATGGCCGGGCGCATGAACACCCTGCAGAACGAACTGATCGACAAGCCCACGCGCCGCTACATCAACGACCTGCAGGACCACACCGTGTACATCGCCGACAGCATCAACACCTTCCGCGACCTGCTGGCCAGCCTGGAGAACACCTACCACGCCGGCGTGAACCTGCGCATGGGCCAGGTGATCAAGCTGCTCACCATCATCAGCACCATCTTCATCCCGCTCACCTTCGTGGTGGGCGTCTACGGGATGAACTTCGACAACATGCCCGAATTGCGCTGGAAGTACGGCTACTTCCTCGTGCTGGGGGCCATGGCCGCGGTGGCCGCGATCATGCTGCTCTGGTTCCGCCGCAGGAAATGGCTCTGACGCATCCTCCTTCCACCACACCGCCTCTACTTTTGTGAACGATGAAGACCCGCTACATCGACCTGATCGACCAGACCTTCGACTTCCCCAGGGATGAGTTCAAGCTGGACGGCGACAAGCTGCTGTGGAACGACCTGGACCTGATGGGCATCATCCGCAAACACGGCACCCCGCTGCGCGTGAGCTACCTGCCCAAGATCGGCGAAAAGATCGACCGCACCCGCGAGAGCTTCCGCAAGGCTTTCAGCGCGCACAAATACATCGGCACCTACACCTTCTTCTACTGCACCAAGAGCAACCACTTCAGCTACATCATCGAGCAGGTGCTGGAGAAGGGCGTGAGCCTGGAGACCAGCAGCGCCTACGACCTGGAGGTGATCGAACTGCTCATGGAGCGCGGCAAGCTGGCCGCCGACGCCACCATCCTGTGCAACGGCTTCAAGGACGACCGCTACATCCGCGGCATCGGCCGCCTGGCCAACAAGGGGGTGAAGGTGATGCCGATCATCGACAACATGGCCGAGCTGGAGCAGCTGGACCAGGTGATCCACGGCAACTGCGACATCGGCATCCGCATCGCCGCCGAGGAGGCCCCCAAGTTCGAGTTCTACACCAGCCGCCTGGGCATCGGCTACAAGGACATCATCCCCTTCTACATGCGCAACGTGAGCAAGCAGCGCAAGTTCAAGCTCAAGCTCATGCACTTCTTCATCAACACGGGCATCAGCGACAGCGCCTACTACTGGAACGAACTGGGCAAGTGCGTGAACGTGTACTGCGACCTGCAGAAGCTCTGCCCCACCCTCAACACCCTGGACATCGGCGGCGGCCTGCCCGTGAAGAACAGCCTGAGCTTCCAGTTCGATCTCGACTACATGGTGGGCGAGATCGTGGCCCGCATCAAGGACATCTGCGACGAGAACCACGTGCAGGAACCGCACATCTACAGCGAGTTCGGCAGCTTCACCGTGGCCGAGTGCGGCGCCACCTTCTTCAGCGTCCTCTATCAGAAGAAGCAGAACGACAAGGAGAAGTGGAACATGATCGACGGCAGCTTCATGACCACGCTGCCCGACACCTGGGCCATCAACAAGCGCTTCCTCATGCTCCCGGTGAACAACTGGAACGAGGATTACGAACGCGTCTTCCTGGGCGGCATGACCTGCGACAGCGACGACTACTACAACAGCGAGCAGCACGTGAACGCCATCTACCTGCCGCGCTACCGCCCCGACCGCAAGCAGTACATCGCCTTCTTCAACACCGGCGCCTACCAGGACAGCCTCGGCGGCTTCGGCGGCATCCAGCACTGCCTGATCCCAAAACCCAGGCACGTGTTGATCGACCGCAAGGACGACGGCACGCTGGAGGACTGGGTCTTCGCCGAGGAGCAGAGCGCCGAGCGCATGATGGAACTGCTGGGCTACCTGCC
>CAYMXP010000021.1:16855-54355 GCA_964394425.1 uncultured Chryseobacterium sp.
CCTCCCGCTACTTCTTCTCCTCCGCGCCGGGCATCAGGCCCAGCTGCTGCATCAGCTTCCCCTCCTCGTAGTAGCCCCAGTGCTCGGCCATCCGGCCATCGGCGAAGCGCACCACGTCCACGCCCAGGATATCCATGGCCTTGCCCGTGGCGGGCATGGCGCCGAAGGCTCCCGTGTTGGTGCCCGTCATGTGGTAATGCACATAGATGCGGTCGCCGGTGGTGGAAGCGTTCAGCCACTCCTGGTGGAAGTCAGGCATCGCGGTGCGGATCAGCGCGACCATGTCCCTGGCGCCCTGCACCCCCGTGGTGGTGATGCTGGGATCCTTCAGGTGGTCCATGAAGTCGGCGGTCAGCAGATCCTCGATGCCCTTGGTGTCGCCGGTGTTGAACATCTCGAACACCTTGCGGAAGGCGGCCTCCTGCGCAGCGGCCTGCGCCCTGGTCGCGCTGTCGGCTTTCATCATCGCGGCGTGCTCGGCCGCATGAGGATCGGGCGGGGCACCACAGGCGAAGAGCAGTGCGACGATGGAAAGCGATAGCGGGAAGGTGGATCGGGTCATGGGGTTGGGTTTTGGTGCGAAGCCGAAAGCTAAGCGGCGGCGGGGAATGCCGCGTGGGGGGATCGGTGTGCAGGTTGCGAACGCCCTTCTCTTCCAGCGGTTCAACTTCCGCGGGCGGACCAGCAGTGCAGCTCATCTCCACGATCACCCCGTTCGCGAAGGCCCCTTGGCCTAGGGACTATCGCCGCAGGAGCTACCGAACCGACGGCAGGCAAGATGCTTGTGGAGGCGTAGGGAGCATCCGCGTCGCATCAAGGCAGCGCACCCACCCAGCCTTCCACGAAACCATCGGCATTGTCGTCAATAGACCCGGTGATCACGTGTCCGAACTCGGAGATGCGCTTGGCCACTGTCCAGTGGCTCCTGGGAACATCCGTGGCGAGGCCATTGGAGCGGAAGGTCTCAAAGATGTCCACTGGCGGCCCCCATGGCCCCCAACTGCCGTCAGCGTTGCGAATGCGCTCCCAAAGCGTGGCATGCTGTGTAACATCATCCTCCGTGAACGGGATGCCACTGACACCCACGATCGTGCCACCGAAATAGTCCGTTCCTAAGGCCAGTGAGTAGCTCATACCCGGCAACGGCTCCAGAGCGGTGGGTGCCGACCAGGTCAACACCGTGCCACTCACCTGCGCCTCCCACACGCACGCCCTCTGTCCAACACCGGAGGTTCCCATGCCCACGAGGACCCTTCCATCTCCGGATACATGCGCAAGCCGTGCATCCCGTTCGCCGCCGGCCAGGTCTTCGAGTGCCTGGGCATCGTAGGCATGCGCGACATCATCCCAACGCCAGGAGCAGGGGATGCACTTATAGCGGGTGTTCGCATCCGCGTCCAGTTCTCCGTAGTACTGGTTGCCGCCGATCACAATGCCCTGGTCGCTCACCGCCACGGCTTCCGAGGAGCGTATAGGTGGCAGGTCGTCCGGGGGATCAAGCTGCGTCATCATGCCTGCATACGGCCCCCAATACACCGCCACCGCGCCTGGAGTGCGCTGTGCATGGTTATCGCCTGCGGAGGAGTAACCCACGATAATGCGCTCGAATTGGGCGCGCGATGCATCTCGACCGGCAAGGATGCTGCCTGGCGGGATCCGCTCAACCGCGCCGGTGAATCGTTCGCTGACATCGCTCGCCATGCTGATCTGGTGTCCTGTCAACCGGCCCAGTCGGATCTTGCTGCCATGCATGTCGAATTGCATCGCCTCGTTCGCAGTGCCTGGAAGCGTGCTCCAGCCCACCACGACGTCGCCACCGGGATCAATGCCGCGCGCCATGCTCTCCGGCGTGGTGGCATCACCATAGCCCAAAGGGATGATGCCCGTAGGTCGGAACAGAATGGCCGCCGGGGTGCGCAAAAAGGGCCGACGCTCACAGGGTCGCGTCCAGCCGTATGCCTCGAATCGGTGCGCACCGGGTTGGCAGTCGTCGATCCGGTCCTCGTTGGCGGAACTATTACCCACCACTTTTCTGCCATCGCCACTGATGTCATTGGCGTCCGAGGTTGTGTCGCAGCCTTTCAGGTCGCCGATACGCTCGAACCATGGCCAGGTACACGCCAGGCGGTCCTTTGGCGGTTTCGGAGGCACCTTGTCTTTGCCATCGGACCGGCAACTCGTGGCGAGGAATGCGAAAAGGATGAGCACAAGGTTCATCAGGCTCGCCGATGCGTTCAGGGAACGTGTTGTGGTCATTGGTTCCAGTTTGGGAGCAAAGGAAGCGGCATGTGGGAGCGCAAACAATACCCCCGATCGGGTAAATTCCGGGAGGTTGGGGAACCTGTTCCGGGTCGTTCGCGGGGGGGCGGCGGGGGATCGCCCGCCGCGGCGGATCATCGCTCCTCCTCTTTACGCAGCACTTCGATGCGACTCGGTGGGTGGATCGAACATGGCACGGTCGGGATCTTTTCCAACCCGCCCCACGATCCCCCCGCCCCTCTATATTTCGCCCTCTGATCCAGAACCGATGAGCGCACCCCATCCTTCGCCCTCGGGCGTCGCGAGCGTCGAGTCCTCGACGGCCGTTCCCAGGACCGCCGCCGGAACGCGGCCCGTCTCCGCCTTCATGGAGCGGCACTTCCTGCACTTCAACGCGGCGGCGCTGATGGACGCGGCGAAGGCCTACAAGGCGCACCTCGCCAAAAAGCGGAAGATGATGATCACCCTCGCCGGCGCGATGAGCACGGGCGAGTTGGGAAAAAGTCTCGCCGAGATGATCCGCCAGGGCAAGGTGGACATCATCAGCTGCACCGGCGCGAACCTGGAAGAGGACGTGATGAACCTGGTGGCGCACGACCACTACGAACGCGTGCCCCACTACCGCGACCTGACCCCGCAGCAGGAACGCGCCCTGCTGGACCGCGGCATGAACCGCGTGACCGACACCTGCATTCCCGAGGATGAAGCCTTCCGCCGGCTGGAGAAGCATGCCGTGGACCTGTGGAAGTCCGACATGAAGAGCGGCAACCGGCGTTTCCCGCACCAGTATTTCTTCGAGATGATCCGCTCCGGCGTGCTCGAGCAACACTACCAGATCGATCCGAAGGATAGCTGGATGGTGGCCGCCGCCGAGCGCGACCTGCCCATGGTGGTGCCCGGCTGGGAGGACAGCACCCTGGGCAACATCTTCGCCGCGCACTGCCTGGTGGGCGACTGCCAGCCCTCGATCATGAAGAGCGGCATCGAGTACATGATGTTCCTGGCCGGATGGTACAAGGCCCATTGCGGCACCGACGGCGTGGGCTTCTTCCAGATCGGCGGCGGCATCGCCGGCGACTTCCCCATCTGCGTGGTGCCCATGCTGCACCAGGACCTGCGCGAGGAAAGCATCCCCTTCTGGAGCTACTTCTGCCAGATCAGCGACAGCACCACCAGCTACGGAGGCTACAGCGGCGCGGTGCCCAACGAGAAGATCACCTGGGGCAAGCTGGACGTGGACACCCCGAAGTTCATCATCGAAAGCGATGCTACTATTGTGGCGCCCCTGATCTTCGCCTACCTCCTGGACCAGTGACCCGAAAACGCCCGCGCCGGTCCACCGGCGTTCACGCATGCAACGGCTGATCCGTTCCTTCAACACCCTCACCGAGGACCTCCGCGAGAAGCTGCAGGAGCAATACCCCGATGGGATCGACAACAACCACATCCGCACCATCGCCACCGCCAAGGGCGACAGCCTGCGCGTGATCGAGCTGCGCACCTCGGAGGCCATCTACCTGATCAAGATCAACGCCGAGAGCCGCGAGGAGATCGAACAGTTCCTCGACCAGGAGGAGGCCGAACCCGCTCCCGGCGTGGACGACGGCGAAGGGATCGAGGCCCCCGAAGGCGCCGAGAACGAAAAGGAGGAGGAGGACAGCTACGTCTCGAACGATGAAGAGGATCTGGACGAGGAGAACGATGAAGGGGATGAGGACGGAGAGCAGGAGGAGGTGAAGGAGGAGAAGGAGGAGGATGAGGATCGGTGATCGGGAATTGAAGATCGCGGATCGGAGATCGATGATCGTGGATGGCGGGTGAACGTTGGGGGGCGGGTGATGCGCGGATGATCGAACGCGGGGCGACGATCCGCCGATCGCAGGGTTGAACCATGAAAGGCAAGTTCCACCTGGCTTTCGTAACCACCGACCTGAAGCGGATCAAGGCCTTCTATGGGAAATTCCTTGGCTGCGCCGAGGGCCGCAGCGCCGCCACGTGGGTGGATTACGACTTCTTCGGCCACCAGCTCACCATCCAGGAGGTGCCCACGCTGATCAAGACGGCACGCATCTACAACCCGGCCAGCAACATTCCCGGCGACCACTGGGGCGTGGTGCTGTCGATGGACGATTGGAAGCGGCTGCGCGACAAGTTCAAGAAGGTGGGCGTGCGCTTCTTCATCGAGCCGCGCACGGTGATGAAAGGCGAGGTGGGCGAGCAGGTGAGCATGTTCATCGAGGATCCCGACGGGCACGCCATCGAGTTCAAGGCCTTCGAGAAAGGAGGCGACCTGTTCAAGCGGGGGTGAGCCGGCCCCGGAGGTCCCTACCGCGCCAGCACGCCGCAGAGATGCCACAGCATGCGGGCGCCGACGTTCGCATCCCACTCGCCCGCCGAAGCCTCGGCGGAGTTGGGTTCATCGCGCGGGCCCGGCGCCACCTCCACCAGGTCGAAGCCGATCACCTGGCGCCCGCTCTCGCGGATGCGTGACAGCAGGTGGGTGGCCTCGGCGAAGCCGAGACCACCGGGCACGGGCGTGCCGGTGTGCGGGCAAAGCGAGGGATCCAGGCCGTCGATGTCGAAGCTCACATGCACCTTTTCGGGCAGCGCGGCCAGGATGCGGTCGCACTGCTGCGTCCAGGTGGTCCCGCTGAACTGCTCGGCGCGCAACCTCTCCATGGCATGCACCCGCACGCGGTCCCGCTCCTTCGCGGCCCACGCGTTCTCCTCCTCGCAGCGGTCGCGGATGCCCACCTGCACCAGCGCGGTGATGGTGGGGATCGCCAGCGCGTTGCGCATGATGCTCGCGTGGCTGAAGGTGAAGCCCTCGTATGCCGCGCGCAGGTCCATGTGCGCATCGATGTGCAGGATGCCGAAGGCCTCGTGCCGTGCCGCCAGGGCGCGGAAGTAGCCCAGCGGCGTGCTGTGGTCCCCACCCACCAGTCCCACCAGCTTGCCCTGATCCAGCCAGTACGCGGTGCGCGCCTCCACCCACTCGTTCATCACCGCGCATTCCTCGTTGATCAGCTTGAGGGCCTTCGCCCCGGCCGCCCCGCGTCCACCCTTCGCCCGCTTCTTCAACGCATCGCTCTGCTCCAGCAGGGCCCGTGGCATCTCGTCCATGGCGATGCCCCGCTTCCACAGCCCGGGGAATTCAGGATGGAACAGGTCCACCTGGAAGCTGGCCTCGAGGATGGCCTTCGGCCCGCGCGAGGTGCCCCCGCCATAGCTGGTGGTCACCTCCCAGGGCACGGGCACCAGCACGATGTCCGCCTCCTCGCAGGTGAAGGGCAGGCCGAAGACCTGCTCTCCGGCGCCGGCGGAGTTGGGATCGAAGGACTTGATCTGGGAGGCCTTGCTCATGGTCGATCGGAGGATCAGAAGATCAGGGCATCAAAGGACGGTCGGAGCAGTGAACGAAGTTCCATCTTCTGATCATCCGTTGCTCTCATTTTCCGATCCATTGATCCTCACGGCCGCATGATCAGCACGCTCGGCGTTCTGGACAGCCAGGGGCTGCGCGCCTCCACCGCGCGCGTCCATGCGTCGATGGAGATCAGCATCAGGTCGGGCTTGTCCAACTCGGCCAGGGAACTCTCCAGCTCCACCGAGCGGCGGATCACCACCTGGTCGCGCTCGCGCTGTTCCAGGCCGCGGATCGTGGCGAGCAGTTCGGGGCTCTGGTCGAAGACCGAGCCGGTGTCCAGCAGCACGATGCGCGCGGCGTTGTTGGTCATGAGCTTCTGGGCGTAGGCCAGCAGGAAGCTGTCGCTGAGGGTGAAGAGCGGCACCACCACGCGGCGCACGGCTTCCAGTTCCTTGTCCACATAGATGCCCAGGGGCACCTTGATCTCGCGCACCAGGTCGCGGACGCGGTCGTCGAACACGGCCGTCTCAAAGAGCTTCTCCTTGCCGGTGAGGGTGCCCACCAGCCGTTCGGGGTTGATGATGCGGCTGGTGATGCCCACGATGCGGCCCAGCAGGGTGCCCTCGTAGATGCTGCGGCCCGCGCCGATGATGGCCAGGTCGAAGCCGCCGTTGTTGGCCGTGTTCACCACGTCACGGTCGATGTCGGCCGAGGCACGGTGGATGGCATCGACGGCGATGCCCGCCCTGCGGGCCTCCTCGCGCACGGCTCGGAAGCTGGCATCCTCGCGCTCCTCGACGTTGAACTGGTGGAACTCGCCGCCGGGGGTGAGGTGCATGGCGGTGAGGTCGGCGTTGGGGTTGCGGCGCACCAGCGCGAGGGCCACGCGCAGCATGCTGCCCCCGCGCTCCGGATCGCCGAAGGGCACCAGCACGCGGTAGCGGCGCGCGCGTTCCTCCAGTTCCATGGGCGTGGACCTGCGCTCGGGAAGCAGCCGCTCGATCAGGCTCAGGGTGGGGCCGGCGATGGTGGTGGTCACCAGCGCCATCACCACCATCATGGCGAAGAGCTCGGGCTTGAGCACCCCCAGGTCGTACCCGATGTTCAGCACCACCAGTTCCATCAGGCCGCGCGTGTTCATCAGCGCGCCCAGCATCAGGCTCTCGCGCCAGGTGCGGCCCACGAAGCGGGCGCTGAGCAGGCCGCCCAGGAACTTGCCGGCCACGGCCGTCACCGCGATCGCCGCGCACACCTTCCATGCATCCAGGTCGTCCAGCAGGCCGATCTCCGTGCGCAGCCCGGTGTACACGAAGAAGAGCGGCAGCAGCAGCACCACGGCCACGTCCTCCACCTTCTCGATGAAGATGCTGCG
Source organism: uncultured Chryseobacterium sp. (assembly GCA_964394425.1). GTDB lineage: Bacteria > Bacteroidota > Bacteroidia > Flavobacteriales_F > PHOS-HE28 > PHOS-HE28. Next base: position 23,854 of record CAYMXP010000021.1, read on the forward strand.
GAAGCGCAGGTTCGGCGGCATGATCACCCCGGCCATGAAGGCGCCGAACAGCGCGTGGATGCCGATCACCTCGGCGGTGTAGGCGCTGGCCAGCAACGTGAGGAAGAACACGGCCACCACCGGCTTGCTCAGGCTCTCGCGGTCGGCGTACACGTCGCCCAGCTTCTTCATGAAGGGGCGGATCAGCCGCAGCATGATCGCCACGTACACCACCGCCATGAGGATCGTGTACAGGGAACTGACGATGCTGCCCGCCTTGGCGATGGCGATCACGGCGGCCAGCATGCACCAGGCCGTGATGTCGTCCACCGCCGCGCAGGTGATGGCCAGCGTGCCGATGGGCGTCTTGCTCAGCCCGCGCTCCTGGATGATGCGCGCCAGCACGGGGAAGGCCGTCACGCTCAGCGAGATGCCAACGAACAGGGCGAAGGAGAGGAAGTGCATGCCCTGGGGCGCGAACTCCTCGAAGAGCACGTAGGCCAGGCCCACGCCCAGGGTGAAGGAGATGGCGATGGCCGAGTGGCTCACCACCACCGCATCGCGCGCGCTGTTGCGCAGCATGGACAGGTTCAGTTCCATGCCCACCACGAACATGAACAGGATCAGGCCGATCTGCGCCAGGAACTGCAGGTTGCCGATGGAGGCCGCCGGGAAGAGGAAGGCGCTGTATTGCGGCCAGTGCTCGGCCATGAACGAGGGGCCCAGGAAGATGCCCGCCGCGATCTCGCCCACCACGCTCTGCAACCCCAGCTTCTGGAACACGAAGCCGAAGGCCCGGGCCACCACGATGATGGTGAGGATCTGCAGCAGCAGGATGGCCAGCGGGTGGGTGAGGTTCTCGTGGTAGGTGGTCTTGAACTGCTGCCAGTAGCCCACCTCCGCGGGCGCCACCGCCCCGCCGCGCGCGTGTTCCAGCGATCCGCCGCGCTGCACGATGTAGTACATCAACGCCAGGCAGGCGCCGATGGTGAGGAGGTAGAAGAGCAGATGACGCGTGCGCGGCACCGGGGCAAGATAGCGGCGGCGCACACCGGTGCGGCGATGGAAAGGAAGTGCCTACATTTCCGAAAACAAAACAACATCAGCCATGAAAACCCCCTCGACGTCGATCGCCGCGCTTTCCAGCCTGCTGGCCGTGCATGTCATCCTCACGCTCACCACCTGCACACCCGCACCCATACCAGCAGCGGCGAAACCCGCCCTCACACGTGTGCAGATGGAGGAGCGCGGAAAATACCTGGTGGGACTCGGCGGTTGCAACGACTGCCACACGCCGAAGGTCATGACCGAGCAGGGCCCCATCCCCGATCAAAGCCGCCTGCTCTCCGGCAGTCCCGCCGACATGAAGCTGCCGCCCATCGACACCACGGAGGTCGCCCCCGGCAAATGGTATTTGGGCTCCAGCGACCTCACTGCCTGGGTGGGGCCCTGGGGCATTTCCTATGCCGCCAACCTCACCCCCGATCCGGCCACCGGCAGCGGCAACTGGACCGAGGAACTCTTCATCAAGATGCTGCGCACCGGCAAGTTCATGGGCGTCGATGCCGGACGGCCCATCATGCCTCCCATGCCCTGGCAGGAGATCGGCAAAGCCACCGACGAGGACCTCAAGTGCATTTATGCCTACCTGCGCACCCTGCGGCCCATCAGCAACCGCGTACACGACTACGTGCCACCACCGGGCATTGCGGCCATGCGGTAGTGTGCGGCGATGGCCACCCGGGCTGCCGTGCGGCCATTACCTTTCCGCTCCCTTCAACCAGCTCCGCCATGGGTTACCTGCTCATACGCCATCGCGTGGCCGACTTCGACCTCTGGAAGATCGCCTACGAAGCCCACAAGGATGCCCGCGAACGGGCCGGCTTGCGCGAGGAAAAGCTGATGCGCAACGCCAGCGACCCCAACGACGTGGTGATCCTCTTCACCTCGGACGATCGCAAGAAGGCGGAGGACTTCAGCAAGTCGCCCGACCTGCGCGAGGTGATGCAACGCGCCGGGGTGATCTCCCTGCCGGAGATCGTGTTCCTGGAGTGAACCCGTCCGGGGCCGCCATCGCGGTCCGCAGCCGATCTCCGGACCGGACGGAACGATCAACGGCCATCGGGCCGCCGGCGCGGGGGAGGGATGGCGGGGATCACACCTTCACCACCCGCCCCAGCAACTCGAACACGTTCGCGCCGGCCGCCGCGGGAGCATCGGTCTTCCCGCGCTCCTTGCTCCGCGGCTTGGGCAGCCCGTGCCACACCGTGGCCGCCAGCCGGGCCGCCGTCCGCCGCACGCGCTGCACCACGTCTTCGATCTTCTTCTCCACGTCCTTCGGTGCGTTGAGGTCCTCCAACCCGCGCGCGGTCATGGTCCAGGTGCGGCCGCCCATGTCCCGGTCCCATGTATTGGTCACGTTCTCCACGTCGTCCAGCATCGGAACGACATCCGCGCCGATGTACACCGCGCCATGGAGCGGCACCAGCACGATGAAGTCCACGTCCTGCTCGCGGATCTTGCCCGCGAAGCGGATGGTGGGATCCAGCAGCAGGGTGCTGTCGTGCCGGGCCCAGCGCGCGGTGATGGCCGCCGCGCGCGCGCGCGCTTCCTCCTGCGCGGATCCGCGCGCCTCGCGCACCACCAGCAGGTGGTACAGGCTGTCGGGGCTGCGGCGGATGTCCAGGTCGGCCTCGCTCCAGACGATGCTGTCGCCCGACAGCTCGAAGTTGGGACCATCGTGGCGCACGTGGTCGCGCAGGTAGCGCGAACTCCATCCGGCGGATGCTTTCGCGTCCATGGCCCGCAGGTGCAGCGTACCGCCGGCGGGAGCGGCCAGGGCGATCTCCTCGCCCTCTTCGCCGCGTGCGCGGAAGTCGTTGCCCACCTGGATGCCCACCACGGTGAGCACGGCGATGGAGGCGATCCACAACGGGGCCAGCGTCCAGCCCAGCCAGCGCGGCCCTTTCACGTCGAAGAGCAGGCTGAGGCCGGCATAGAGCAGGCCGGTGACGGGCACCAGGACAAAGACCAACCCGGCGATCCACGCCCAATTGCCCTGCCCGTGCGAGAGGAAGAGGTGGTCGCTGAGGGCGGCCAGCCCCAGGCCGGTGTCGGCCGGATCCCGCAGGAGCACGTCGTAGCGGCCCAGCAGAAGCACCATGAGCATCACCACCAGGCAGGCGCCGAAGAGAAGCAGCAGCACGCCGAACAGCCGGCCGAGGAAGCGGAGGAAGAGGCGGATCATCTCGCCCAGGAAACCGAAGAAGCCCCGGGCTCCCTCGCGGGCGCGGGGGCCGTACCTGCGGCCCAGGTCCTGCGCTTCGCCGGCCATGCGCTCGGCGCCGGCCTTCACGCGCCCGGAACCCTCCTCGAACATGCGCTTGATGTTGTCCACGGTGACCGGTTCGCCTCGCATCTCCAGTTTTTCAGCCGCGCTGGAAGCCACCGGCATCACGATCCAGAGGATGATGTACAGCAGGATGCCCCAGCCCATGAACAGGGCGACGAGGTAGATCAGGCGCAGCACCAGCGGATCGATGCTGAAGTAGGCCGCTATGCCGCCCAGCACCCCGCCGATCCAGCGGTCGTCGGGATCGCGGTAGAGCCTGCGGTACCTGCGCCCCTCGCCCGTGCCTGCTCCCGCCCCCGGCCCTGCCCCCGCCGCTCCCGCTTCCTCGCCCAGGATATCCTCCGGCTGGCCCATCACGCCGATCACGTGCTCCACATCGGCGATATCCACCACCTGCCGGCTCTCCAACCGCTGCTGGAACAATTCGGCGATGCGCGATTCGATGTCGGCCATGATCTCGGCCGTCCCGGGGCTTCCGGCGAACTGCGCGCGGATGCTGGCCAGGTAGCGTTGCAGGCGCTCGAAGGCGTCCTCTTCGATGTTGAACACCGTGCCTCCGATGTTGGCTGTGAGGGTCTTTTTCATGGGGTCAGCGACTTGAGTTTTTACCGCAGAGCGCGCGGAGAAACGGAGAAAGCCAGAACGAGGAATACCACATGATCCGCGGCTCTGCGCATTCCATGCGAATGCATTCTCTGCGCCTCTGCGTTCTCTGCGGTGAATTGCATTGCATTTGTCTTAGGGATTGTGACGCGTGGTCTTCTTCACGGCGGTGGCCAGTTCGTCCCAGGTATCGTCCAGTTCCTTGAGGAACTTCGATCCCAGGGGGGTGAGCTTGTAATACTTGCGGGGCGGGCCGCTGCGGCTCTCCTCCCAGCGATAGGCCAGGTAGCCGGCGTCCTTCAAGCGGGTGAGCAGCGGGTACAGCGTGCCCTCCACCACGATCAGCTTCGCGTCCTTCAGCGTGTCGATGATGTCCGGCGGATAGGCCTCCCCCCTGGCGAGGATGGAGAGGATGCAGTACTCCAGCACGCCTTTGCGCATCTGCGCCTTGGTGTTCTCGACCTTCATGATCGCGTGCGGTTGTTGGGTGGGATCCCGAGGTACTTGGCGAGGCGAAGATATATGCCTTGTTTGGTACTTTGTTACACATAGTACCAAGTTGTGACGAACGGTGGCCTGTCGTGGCATGCGGGGCCAGGTCCGGCCAGCGAACGGGCGCATGTCTTCCCGTGACGGGTCATCCGGACCCGCACGTAGCCCACTGATCCCCAGCTAACCCCCCCCGCGCCCTGCGTTCAAGGGCCATGGCCCGCACCACCCCTTGCGCCCTGGCGCTTCTCGCATTGATCAACACCTCCAACGCCCAGGACTGGGGAGTACCTCAGTATGGTGCGAAAGTCACCCACCCAAGCATCGCGCCCGATCTCGCCTATCACAAGCCCAACAGCCGCGTGGTGCTCTGATAATGAAGAGCTTTTCGGGTTAACCATCAGCCTGTGCCCTTCGTTCAAGGGTGCATGCAACGCGTTGCCCTTTGCGCCCTGGCGCTTCTCTCATTGCTCAACACCTCCAAGGCCCAGGATTGGGGGCTGGATCCAACCTTCGCCGATGGAGGGGTTTACCTCGATACGCTCGGCTGGCCGATCGCCATGTGTAACGACGTGGCCATCCAGCCCGATGGCAAGATCGTGATGGTCGGCTTTGTTGGTAACAATGCCCTGGCGCCCTGGTGGTGGGACTGGTTCGCCATGCGATTGAACCCCGATGGCACCCTGGACAGCAGCTTCGCCAATGCCGGCCACCTGATCCAGCCCGGACCCAACTCCAACGCCAAGGCGATGGCTGTGCACATCGATGGCCAGGACCGCATCGTGATCGGAGGCTTCCATTACGATGGCGTGGAACAATGGCCGATGATCGTGAGGTTGACCCCCGATGGCCAGTTCGATGCCACCTTCGGCAATGATGGCATCGTGCTGTACGATCATCCCGGAAGCGTCAGCACGTTCTATGACCTGGCCCTTCAAAGCGACGACCAGATCCTGATCACCTTCGATACGCCACAAGGTTTCGGCGTAACGCGCGTTGGCACGGATGGAGTACAGGATCTCAGCTTTGGCAATGGCGGATGGACCTTCATCAGCGATGATGATGGGATCGCTTCGGTGGGCCAACTGGATGTGATGCCCGACGGCCGCATCGTGGTCTGCGGATACACCGGCCAGTTCGTCCCTGATCAAGGGAACAAGATCGTGCGCCTGATGCCGGATGGTTCGCCTGACCCGAGTTTCGGCAACGGAGGCATCGCGGCGATCAACCTGATGCATGCTCCGGTGCAGACGTTGCTGGGCAAGATGGCCCTCGCACCCGATGGCAGCATTTACATGGCGGGACTTGCCCATCGCGTATTGCCGCCACCGGATTGGTATCAACATGCGATGCTCGCCCATGTGCTGAGCGACGGCTCAATCGACACTCAATTCGGAGACCAGGCCGGATACACCATGTTCCAAGGAGCATTCCTTTTGGAATTATTCACCGATGTCTCCTACTCACCCCAAGGGAAGATCATCCTGTCGGGGTTCACCCAAGATCCCTTGACAGAAGAATATCAAGGGACCCTCTGGCAATACACGCTCGATGGCCAGTTGGACACATCCTTCGCCGATGATGGCCTGCTTATCCACTCCCTTTCCGGGAGCATCACCACCCAATGCATGGCGCTCCAGACGGATGGATCGATCCTGATGGGGGGACACTACCAAGCACCCGCCCCCATCTTCGCTTATCTGGCCCGCGTGGCCGAGGGGGTGATCGATCAAGTGGGGGATGCGCCCGGCAATGGGCAAGCGGATGAATGGAACGTCTGGCCGAACCCGGCCAGTGATCATTTCAACCTGCGAGTACCAGGCCCCGCGGGTTCCACGGCGGTCGTTCGGCTCCTGGATCCGCTTGGGCGCGAAGTACACCGATGGGATCGGATCGTGTCGACCGAGGGAACGGCGCGGTTCCAGTTGCCCGGTCATTTGACGCCGGGATGCTACATGCTGGAATGGAGCAGCGGCAATACGCGACGCTCGGAAAGGATCATGATCGAATGATCCTTCACCTTTCCATCATGGCAATGGGCTCCGCCACGCGGGGCCCTTTTCTTTGAAGTGGGGGCTGAAAAGCGTTGGAGCAACGCTTTCATCGGGTAGCTTCGCAACACCCTGGGTTCCTTCCAAAACCCCCGCTGCCATGTGGATCTTCAGAACCATTTGCACCCTCCTCGGTGTCATCCTGCTCCATCAAGCCTGCGCACAACTGCAACCAACCATCCAGACCAATTGGTGGGTGACCGATGGTGATGTGAACGCCATCGTGACCGATCCATTGAACAACCGCGTGTTCATCGGTGGACAGTTCAACGCCGTGGGGCCGAACGCACCTTATGGGGCGAAGATCACCTATCCCGGCACTGCACCGGACCTCGCTAACCCCAAGCCCACGCCCTGCGTTCAAGGGGCATGGCCCGCACCTCCCTTTTTGCATTTGCGCTTTTCGCGCTGCTCAATACCTCCAAGGCCCAGGATTGGGGGCTGGATCCAACCTTCGCCGATGGAGGGGTTTACCTCGATACCCTCGGCGGCGTGGCTGCCTTTGCGCACGATGTGACCGTACAGGACGATGGCAAGATCGTGGTGTGCGGGCACGTGAGCTTCAACACGCCACCCTGGTATTGGGATTGGTTCGTGCTGCGCCTGAACTCGGACGGCAGCCTGGATCCCACTTTCGCTAATGATGGAAAGCTGATCTACTCATGGCCCTCATCCAACGACCAGGCGTTGGTGGTGCGGATCGATAGCCAGAACAGGATCGTGATCGGGGGGTTCCATTTCGACGGCATTGAGCAATGGCCCTTGGTGACCAGGCTGACTCCGAACGGGATCCTCGATGCAACCTTTGGCAATAATGGGATCGTTGTATTCGACCATCCTGATGTGGATGAGCAATTTGACGATCTTGCCGTTCAGCCTGATGGCAAGATCCTGCTCGCCATGGAAACACTACCTGGCTTCGCCGTGGCAAGATTGGATCAAGAGGGCGGTATTGACAACGCTTTCGGCACGAACGGGCTCACTGAGATCCTGGATGATGATGGTATCTCCTCCAATGCACAATTGGAGATCATGGCCGATGGCAGGATCGTCATGAACGGTTTCTCCGGCTTGAACGCACCTGATGTGCAGAACAAGCTGGCCCGTTTCATGCCCGATGGATCATTGGATGGGAGCTATGGAACTGGTGGAATAAGCGTGATCACGACCTTGCATGCGCCTTTTCAGCCGCTGCTGAACGCCATGGCGCTTGCCCCGGATGGGAGCATTTACCTCGCGGGCCGCGCACTACGGCCCGACCCGTACGCAGAAAACCAGATGATCGCCCACGTTACTTCTGACGGCTTGCTTGACACATCATTTGGGGACAGCAGCGGCTACAGCATTCATGCAGGTTCCTATATCATGAGTGTCGCCCGTGATCTGATCTATGCGCCCGAGGGAAAGATCATTCTTGCTGGATTCTTCCTGCTGGATGACCTCAGTGATTATGATGCGATGGTCTCCCAGTACGACCTTGACGGCCAATTAGATACTGCCTTTGGATCTGGTGGGATATTGCAACTTCCTTTCTCCGGAAGCGTATTCCCAAGTTGCATGTCTAGGCAGGATGACGGCGGTATTATTCTAACTGGATACGCCAACCAACTCGGATCTGCTTCCGCTTACTGCTCTCGCGTGATCTTGGGGATCACTGATCAGGTCACCGATCTGATTACCGGTCCAACCAGTAGCGGACTGCATATTTGGCCGAACCCGGGCCGGGATCACATTTTAGTCCGATGCCCTGCGGTACAAGGAGATCTCTTCTTGTTCAATGCCATAGGGCAGCAATTTGGCACTTGGCAAACCACCCCGGCCATGAAAGGAATGATCGCCTTGGATCTGCCCCCAGCTCTGTGCCCAGGCAGTTACTTACTTCGATGGTGTTCCGGACCGGATCGCACCGTAGGTAGACTCATGATCGAATGACCGCGATTTGATCCAATGGGTAGTAGGGCTCCGATTTTGCGGGGCCCTTTGCTTTTGGAAATTGTCACTAACTCTTGGAAATGCTGGATCATCAGGTAGCTTAGGGGCACCCTGCAGTTCCATCCGAAAACCCCTTGCTGCCATGAAACTTGAACGGATATTCCCGGTCACGGTGCTTTACCTGCTGGCCTGTGCGAGCAGGGCGCAACTACAACCCACGATCCAGGACAATTGGTGGGTGACCGATGGGGATGTGAACGCGATCGTGACCGATGCGCCGAACAACCGAGTGTTCATTGGGGGACAATTCAACGTTGTGGGGCCAAATGCTCCTTACGGAGCAAAACTCAGCTATCCGGGAATTTCCCCGGACCTGTCCTATCATAAGCCTAATGGCCGGGTGAGGGCTGTGGTCAGTGATGGATCAGGTGGATGGTTCATTGGGGGTGATTTCACGGAGGTGAATGGGACCGCGAGCCTGAAGCTCGCGAAGCTTGGCACCGATGGTCACCTGGACCAAACTTGGATCGCCAACGTGACGGGTGCAGGCGCAGTGGTAAACGCACTGGCTTATGACCCATTTACAGCGTCTTTGTACGTCGGTGGCGATTTCAACACGATCGGATCACAGAGCAGATCCGATCTTGCCAAAGTCAGTGGAACTGGAACGGGCGCGGTAGATGTCGCCTTCCAAGCCAATACCACCGCCGGCGCAGTGAACTCCCTTGCGCTGGATGGCGGCACCCTTTATGTCGGCGGCGATTTCACGGACATCGGCGGCACCACATTGGATCGCCTGGTGAAGGTGAACACCACCACCGGTGCGGTGGATAACGCATGGGCACCACAGCCCGATGCGATCGTGCGCACCATGATGCTGTCGAATGGACAGTTGTACGTGGGTGGAGATTTCACCAACATCGGCGGGGCCCCGCGCAACCGGCTGGCGCGGATCGATGGCAGCGGCAACGCGGATGGATGGGATCCGAGCGTGAGCGGGCCGGCGTATGCATTAGCCGCGTTCGGTGCATCCATCATCGCCGGAGGCAGTTTCACCCAGGCCAATACCTCCGGCACGGCTGCCACGCGCCTGAACATCGCTGCGTTCGATGCGCTGAGCGGCACCGTGCAGCCGTGGTATCCCACGGGAGGGGCGAGCCACAAGGTGACGGCGCTTTTCACCATGGGCGGTGACCTGCTGGTGGCGGGCGACTTCAACACGATCGGTGCGGTGAGCCGATGGCGGATGGCCGCGTTGACCGGCGCGGCCGTGCCCACGGCCTGGTCGCCGGCCCCCGGCGGAGCGATCGACGCCATCGCGACCGATGGCCTGGGGAACCTCTATGTGGCGGGGGGGCTGAAGTGCATCGGAGGCTCACCGGCCAACAACCTCGCGGCGATCGATCCCGCGACCGGGATGCAGTTGCCCTGGCCGGTCTTCGTCAACGGACAGGTGAGCAGCCTGTTGCTTGATGGCTCGACCTTGTATGCCGGGGGCTTCTTCACCACCGCCAATGGCCAGACACGGCAGCGAGCCGCCGCCTTCGACGCGACGGGCGTGCTGCTGCCGTGGGACCCCATGGTGAGCGGCACGGGCCTGCCCGCCGTGCGAGCGTTGTGCAAGCTGGGTCCATCGATCTACCTCGGCGGGCAGTTCACCGGCGTTGGTGGCCAGCCACGGATCAATGGAGCGGCGGTGGACGCGACCACGGGATCACCGCTCGCCTGGGACCCGAACGCCGGCGCTTCCACGCACGCGATCATCAGCCTCGCCACCGATGGAAGTTCCATTTACGCGGGCGGCAATTTCCCTTCGATCGGGGGCGCGGGTCCGCCGAACTTCGCCAAGCTCGATGCCGCCACCGGAGCGGCCCTGGCCTGGGGCGCGGGAGCCAACGGCGTGGTGTCCGCGATCCACATGAACGCGGGCTTCGTGTACGTCGGGGGAGCGTTCAGCGCCGTTCATGGAGCGAGCCGCGACAACCTGGCGCGGATCAACGCGGGGGATGGCGTGGTGGATCCCGCGTGGGCTCCGGTGGTGAACAACACCGTGCTCGCCATCACCAGCCACGGCGAGGCGATCCTCCTCGGTGGAACCTTTACGACCGTTGAGGGACAGAACTATCCCAAGATCGACGCGCTGAGCCGCACCACCGGAGCGCCGCTTTACTGGCCACAGGGCATCAGCACCGTGCCGACCGATCGTGTGAACGCGATCGGGTTCCTGGGCAACACCGTGGTGGCTGGTGGACAGTTCGCAACGGCCGGGGGTGCCATGCGCCATGCGCTGGCCGGATATGCCTACTGCACCCCCGCCGACTACTGGGGCGATGGCGACAACGACGGCTACGGCGATCCAGCCACCTTCATCTTCAGCTGCACCCAGCTTCCCTTCTGGCTCACCAACCACGATGATTGCGACGATCACAGCGATGAGAAATACCCCGGTGCCCCGTGCGACGATGGGGATCCAGCCACCATCAACGATGTGTTCGACGCCGACTGCGTGTGCGAAGGATCGATCCTGTGCGACCACGACCTGGAGCTGGTGATCACCCTGGACAACTTCGGTTCACAGATCAGTTGGATCATCCTGAACTCAAGCTTCCTCTATTCGGCCGGCGGCGGGCCATACGCGGATGGTCAAGCCGGTACCGTGATCACCGAAGAACTCTGCCTGGAGGATGACTGCTACTACCTCTACTTCTACGATGACTTCGGCGATGGCATGTGCTGCACCAACGGCAACGGGGGCTACCTGCTGCGCACCCTCGACGGCCGCGCGATCATCGGCAACACCGCGGATGGATCCTTCACCTACCAGAGCAGCATAAGCCATTCAGACGATGTGACCAACACCGGACCGCTTGACTGGTGCCTTCCCCTGGGATCGGGCGAACTGAGCGCCACCTATTGCGGGCGGGCGGATCTGATCTACAGATCCACCATCATGGCCGAGGAAGATCCCGCCGTGAGCGCACAATACGGCATCGGCGACCAGAGCGATGATGGCTACGGCTTCTGGATCTTCAACCCCGATGGCGGCTATTCCCAGTCGATCACCCGCACCCACGCTCAACCTGGCAATGCCGGACCGAACGGCCCCACCAAGTGCGCGTACCTGAAACTCAACTATACCACCGCCAGCCTGGCCGCCGCCGGGCAACTGAGCAAATGGTTGAACGTGCGTGTGCGCACCAAGGTGAACGGCCTGTGGTCCGAATATGGGCCGGCTTGCGCGTTCAAGATCACCACCGACCCCTGCACGCAACTGGTGGACGAGCCCGGCAACACCCAGCATTCGTGCGGGGTGACGCGCACCTTCGGCGGCAGCGACAAGGTCTGGTGCTACGTGGTGGCTGGCGCCTCCGAATACCAATTCAAGTTCCAAGCGCCAGGATATTCACGCAACATCGCATCGGCCAATGCGGCGCGGTTGCTCAACTGGGCGACGCAACCGCTCGTGAACGGCGTGACCTATTCCGTGACCGTGCAAGCGAAAGTCGACGGGGTCTATCAGGGCTTCTGCGGAGCAGCGTGCGATGTGACCATCGCCAACCCGCCTTCGGTGCCCTTGCGGGATCAGGAATTCCCGCCGCATCCGGACGACCTGCTGGTCTTCCCCAACCCGAACGATGGCTCGCGCCTCCACATCGAGCTCCTCGGGTCGGGATCCGATCAGGTGGAAATGGAACTGTACGATGCGACCGGCCGCGTGGTGTTGATCCGGTCGCTTCGCGCCGAGGCCGGACATGTGAACACGGTGGTGGACCTTGGGGATGCCCTGCGCCCCGGACCGTACACGCTGCGGTTGAACGAGGCGAACTCGCGCTGGTCGGAGCGCATCATGGTGGTGCGGTGAACTCCGTTGACCCGGAGACGCATCCCCTGGTGGATCGATCGTACACGGCCGGAAGAGCTTCGGCCAGGGGTTTTTTATCCATGGCGTCTCCTGCATATGGGCACGACGCTACCTTCGCGGCGACCTGAAAAAAAACCCTCCCACCCCACCGCCGGCTGCGACATGAGCGAGAAAGCGACGATCATCCTGGATGGCAAGTCCCACGAGTTCCCCGTGTACACGGGCAGCCAGGGCGAGAAGGCGATCGACATCAGCGATCTGAGGGACAGGACCGGCTACATCACGCTGGACCTGGGCTACAAGAACACCGGGGCCACCAAGAGCGCCATCACCTTCCTGGACGGGGAAAAGGGCGTGCTGCACTACCGCGGCTACCCGATCGAGCAGCTGGCCGAGAAGGCCACCTTCCTGGAAGTGGCCTACCTGCTGCTCTGGGGCAAGCTGCCCGACCAGCGCGAGATGGACCACTTCGAGGGCAACATCCGCTACCACTCCCTGGTGCATGAGAGCCTCAAGCACTTCTTCGAGTTCTATCCGAGCAACGCCCACCCCATGGGCATCCTCTCGGCCATGGTGAACTCGCTGAGCACCTTCTACCCCAAGAGCCAGGACCCGCACCGGCCCATGAAGGAGCGCGAGCGCACCATCTACCGGCTGATCGCCAAGATGCCCACCCTGGCGGCCATCAGCTACAAGAACAACCTGGGCCACCCCTACATGTACCCGAGCAACAAGCTGGGCTACGTGGAGAATTTCCTGCACATGATGTTCGGCCTGCCCACCGAGGAATACCAGGTGGACCCGGCCGTGGCCGACGCGCTGAACAAGCTGCTGATCCTGCACGCCGACCACGAGCAGAACTGCAGCGCCAGCACCGTGCGCATGGTGGGCAGCAGCCAGAGCAACCTGTACAGCGCCGTGAGCGCGGGCATCGCCGCGCTGTGGGGGCCGCTGCACGGGGGCGCCAACCAGGAGGTGATCGAGATGCTGGAGACCATCCGCAACGACGGCGGCGACATCCAGAAGTGGGTGGACAAGGCCAAGGACAAGAACGACCCCTTCCGCCTCTTCGGCTTCGGCCACCGGGTGTACAAGAACTTCGATCCGCGTGCCACCATCATCAAGCGGTCGTGCGACGAAGTGTTGAAGAAGCTGGGCGTGAGCGATCCGGTGCTGGACATCGCCCGGCAGCTGGAGGAGATCGCGCTGAAGGACGAGTACTTCATCAGCCGGAAGCTCTACCCGAACGTGGACTTCTACAGCGGCATCATCTACCGCGCCATCGGCATCCCCACGCGCATGTTCACCGTGATGTTCGCCCTGGGCCGCCTGCCGGGCTGGATCGCGCAGTGGAAGGAGATGGTGGAGAACAAGGAGCCCATCGGCCGTCCGCGCCAGGTGTACACCGGGGAAACGCTGCGCGACTACGTGCCGATGAAGCAGCGCAGGTGAGCGACCCCGTTGGCCGTGCGGATCCTCCGGCATTCCCGCGCATCGCGCATCGAACCGGGGGGCCGCCTTACTTTGCGGCCGAACACACCATCGCACCATGAAGAAGTACATCGGCTACCTGCTCTGGGTCCTGGGCTTCGCCATCCCGTTCCAAAGCGCGCTGCTCAGCACCGAGGAGGTGGGCAACGTGAAGGGCCTGGTGAGCTTCATCGTGATGATGGCCCTGGTATTCGCCGGCTACCTCCTGGTGGATTCGGCCACCGCGGCGCAACACGGCGGCGGCGACAGCCATTGACCCCCCACAGGTGCCCGCACGACCGGTCGCGGGCATCATCCTTGCGGCCCACCCGGCCATGAGCGCTCCCTCTCCGGCGTCCCCCCCATCCACCGCCCCCACCCTGTCGGGGTCGGCCCCGCTGTTCCGCTTCCGGGGCATCGGCGTGTACATGCACTGGACCTTCCTGCTGCTGGTGGGGTGGATCATCCTCAGCGGCCTGATGAACGGGACCGGCCTTGAACGCGCCCTGCACGAAGTGCTGCTGGTGCTCATCGTCTTCCTCTGCGTGGTGCTGCACGAGTTCGGCCACGCGCTCACCGCCGCCCGTTACGGGATCCGTACGCGCGACATCACGCTGCTGCCCATCGGCGGACTGGCCAGCCTGGAGCGCATGCCCGAGGATCCCAAACAGGAATTCTTCATCGCCATCGCCGGTCCACTGGTGAACCTGGTGATCGTGGTGGTGCTGGGCGCCATCATCGGCGCGCACGCGGTGCGTTCGGCGCTCACCGAGCCCCTCGCCGATGCCGGCGCATGGGTCGGCCTCGGGATCTTCACCCTCACGGCCAACCTGTACCTCTTCCTCTTCAACCTGGTGCCGGCATTCCCCATGGATGGCGGGAGGATCCTGCGCGCCGTGCTGGCCCTGAGGCTGCCGCGCGAGCGCGCCACCACGCTGGCCGCGGGCGTGGGCCGCGTGTTCGCCCTGGTCTTCATCGTCCTGGCCTTCGTCTGGTCCCAGCCCATGCTGGCCATCATCGGCCTGTTCGTGTATTTCGCCGCGGGCGCCGAAGCGCGCGGCGTGCGCACGCAAAGCGTGTTGCGCGGCATACGCGTGGGGCAGGTGATGCGCACGCGGTTCTGGTCGATGCCCGCCACGGCCACGGTGGATCAGGCGGTGGACGGCCTGCTGGCCGGCGGCGACACCGACCTGGTGGTGACCACCGACGGAGCGTACACCGGCGTGCTCACGCGCCGCGACCTGATCGCCGCCCTGCGCGAGGGGCGCAAGGACCTGCCCCTGGCACAGCTCACCCTGCAGAAGCCCCCGGCCCTGGACCGCGACGCCGACGCGGATCGCGCGTTCAACCAGCTGGTGATGGGGCGCTTTCCGCTGCTGCCGGTGGTGGAGGACGGGCGGCTCGTGGGCGTGCTCGATGCGGAGAACCTGACCGAGTACCTGATGGTGCGCGAGGCATCGGCATCGCGCTCACCCGGCGGGTAACCGCGCCGCGCGTTGCTCACCAGGATCCCGGCCCCTTGCCCTTGGGCTCGTGGAGCGTGAACACCCGCGAGATGTTGAAGCCGTAGTGGATGTCGCCGTCCAGCCAGTCGCCCTCGGTCTCGGTGATGAAGGCCCGTTCGAACATGCCGGTGCTGTTGGTGAAGTGCAGTTGGAACACGTGGCCGCCGGTCTCGATGTCGAATCCGATGGAGAAGGAATTGTGATAACCGGCATCGGGATCCACGGCCAGCTCGGCGTCGGTGGGCTCGGCCAGCTGACCGGGCAGCACATAGAAGTACTCGGCGTTCAAGGCGATGCGTCGCGAGAGCTTGATGCGCCCCGCCGCACCCACGTTGATCACATCGTTGGCCTCCTCCTCGGTCTTCACCAGGTTGCGGTGTACCAGGCCGGGCATCAGCTGAAGGGTGAACGCATCGGTGAACTTCCGGCCGGCGATCAACTGGAAGGAGTACGACACGCGGTGGGAGAAGTAGTCCGTCCGTTCCTCGTCATACCAGGGCACCTGGTCGGCCGGCAGGGTGGTGATCGCCGTGGAGGCCACCAGCGCGAGGGTGACGGGCATGCCGCAGCCCTGCGTGCATTGGCGCAGCAGCTTGTACTTGGCGAAGCCGTCCACGGTCTTCTGGTAACTGCTGCGGCCGATGCCCACCATGATCCGGTCGGTGATGCCGTAGTCAAGGCCCAGGCGGATGGTGGCCTGGTCGAGCCCGAAGAACTCCTCGATGCCCCCGTTGAGGTAGCCGAAGCGGTGGCCGATCTTGAAGTCGAGCACGCCGTGGGCGGTGTTCTCCAGGCTGTGGCTGTTGATCACGCGCGTGGTCTTGAAGCTGGCCGTGGCGTATTCAACGATGCTGTCCGGACCCAGCAGGCTCAGCAGATCGTCCTGGGCGAAGACCGGTTGGATCATGACCGACAGGGCGATGGCGTACAGGTGTTTCATGGCATCGCTGGTTCGTAAAGGAAGGACCCCGGCACGGGCGGGATCGCCGGGGCCGGGGCCGGAAAGGTCGGAAGTGCGCGTTGCGCGGGCACCTTACATCTTTTGGTGGTCGATCTTCACGCTCACCTCGATCTCCCGCGCGATGTTGTCGCGCACCAAGGAGGGGATCTCGATGCCGTGGTCCTCCGGCTTCACCTTGAAGGTCGTGGTGGCCTTCACCAGGCCCGCCTCGTCCACGACCACCGTGCCCTCCACCTTGTACGGCTTGGTGACACCGTGCAGGGTCAGGTCGCCTTCGGCCGCCACCGGGTAGGTCCCGGCCCGGGTGAAGTCCGCGGGCTTCATGCCGGTGATCTTCCCCTTGAACTCGCCCTTGGGGAACTTGTCGCTCTCCACGTAGTTCTCGTTGAAGTGCTCCTGCATCAGCGCCTTCTTGAATTCGAAGCCCTTCATCAGCACCGCGATCTGCACGGCGCCGGTGGCCTGGTCGATCACGCTGGAGGCCTTGAAGTTGTTCGCGTCGATGTCTTCCATCGGCGTGGAACTGTGGAAGGCGATGTGGCCGGCACGCGAGGCGAATTTGGCCTGCGCGGTGGCCAGCAGGGGCGCCATCAGCGCCGCGATCAGCAGGGGTCGGAGGTTCATGGTGTTCTTCATGAGATCGGTTCAGGCAAGCATCATTCCACGGCGGCGCAACGCACCAGGATCACGTCCATGAGCAGACCGGTGCAGATGCCTTTCACCTCCACCTGCTGTCCGGCACGCCATGCGGGGGCATCCGCTTGAGCGAACTCGCACACGATGCCCGCCAGCGGATCGCCGGTCTCGAGCGTCACGCTCACCTTGCCGTTCTCCGGCGCACCGATGGACCGCACGGTGCCGCTCACCTGCACCACCTTCTCGTTGAATCGCGCGTTGGCGGCCGCTTCATCGCCGGTGAACGCGCCAAACAGGGATGCGGCGGCGAGCTTCTCGCTCACCTCGAGTTCCGCCGCTCCCTTCACCCCGCGCTGCCATTCGCGCCAGGTGTACAAGCCTGCCGCCGCGGCGGCCACCACCAGCACGATGAGGAGCGTTCGCTTCTTCATGGCGGTCAGTTCTGTGGTGCGCCGGCCTGCACCCAAAGCATGATCTGTTGCAATTCGCAGTCGGTCAGCGGGCCGCTGGGCGGCATGGTGCGTTGCACCAGGACCTGTTGCTGGAAGCTGCCATCCTCCACCTTGGCCTTCACGCCGGCATAGCTGGTGAAGTCGCCCGCGCCGTTGCCGCCGGGCACGTGGCAGCCGGGGATGGCGCATTCGCCGGCGATGATCGGCTCGATGGTCCCGCTCCACGTCACTGAATTGAGATCGCAGAACGTCTCGGGGTAAAGCACCTCCTCGCTGTCGTAATAGCATCCCGAGAGCGAGACGATGGTGATGGCCGTGGCGATCATGCGCATGCGGTGGATCAGTTGTTGGGTGCGCCTTCGCCGATCCATAGCAGGATCTGATCGACCTCGCAAGATGGCAACATTCCACCCGATGGCGGCATGGGCTCGTATCCCGCCTCGTGCTGCACGGCCCCGGCCATCCGGCCATCCAGGGCCACCATGTTCACCACGGCGTGGCTGGTGAGGTCCAATCCACCGGATGGCGTCGCACCGCCATGACAGCCGTCGCACTTGGCGGCGATCAGCGGGGCGATGGTCCCCGAATAGGTCACGTTGGTCGTGTCGCAGGCGCCGGAACAGCCGTTGTCCTGCGCGCCCTGGGCCACCCAGGTCCAGATCATGTCGATCTGCTGCGGCGTGAGGGGCTGGTGCGGCGGCGGCGGCATGATCTTGTCCGGATCGGTCTCGGTGATCGCCTCGATCAGGTCGCTGTCGCCCGGATCGCCGGGGTCCAGCACGTCGCTGCTCATGATGTTGGAGTGGCTGGTGAACCGGATGCCTTCCTCCGCGGTCGCGTCGTCGTGGCAGCCGGGGATCGCGCAACTGGAAACCAGAAGCGGCAGGACCGTGTTCTGGAAGTAGACCGTGTCGGGATCGCAGGGATCCTGGTCCACGCCGCCCCCTCCGCCACCGTTGCCACCGCCGTCGAAGATCACGGCCGGCCGAACCGGCGGTTCATGCACGCAGGCGGGAAGGGTCAGGAGCACGCAGGCCATCAGCACCATCGGCACGGCCCATCCTCCACGGGGTCGCGGACCGGGCCGATCGATCGTTCCCTTCAGCATGCTCCCGTCCCTTTCCGCGCCTGTCCGCGCATCCACGGGCCGTTCCACGGGCATCCCGGATAAGGCGGTGAACCGGACGGATGGACCGGTGGTCCGTGCCATCGAACTCATGGGTTCCTGGGGTCTTCGTTGGGTCGTTCCATCTCCCTGCGCAGGGACTTCAGCTCATCCGTGAGCTCGATCGCGTTCAATCGGTTGTGGTAGCGTGGTTCGCGGTTCAGCCGCATGATCGTCCCCGGCAGGTCCCCGTCGGCCGTTCGCAGCAGCAGTTCCAGGTCGGCCGGGTCCAGGTCGAGCAGGCGGTCCTTCGGATCGTTCAGCACCACCAGGTTGCCCATGCGTACCATGTTCGTTGTGGGGCCGAAAATGGACCTGCGGCGATGCCGCGGCATCATGCAAGCCGATGAAGCGGGCGGAACGGGGGATGGAACGGACAGGCCTACTGCCCGGACAGCCACCGCTTGAACTCGGCGCTGCGCTCGCTGCTCACGATGGCATCGTCGGCATAGGCGGGCTCGAACTTCACCTTCACGCGGCTCTTGCTGTATGCGAGCAATTCGCGGATGCTCTGGAAATGCGCCAGCACCTGGCGGTTGATCCGGAAGAACTTCTCCGGATCGAGCTGTTTCTCCAGGCGGTCCAGGCTCTCGTCCAGCGGCAGGTCGCGCCCTTCGCGGGTGCGCAGGAAGGTGTTCTTCTGGAGCGAATGGAAATACGCCACGTCGGCCGGTTCCACCACGCGCAGGTGGTCGCCATAACGGATCAGGAACCGCTTGATCGGCGCCGACGGAAGGCTGCCGCCGGCCGGTGCGGCCATGGCGCGGTGGTCGCGCACGGTGGCGAGCCGGCGCACGCGCCCGATGGCCGCGGCCAGTTCATCGCGCTTCACGGGCTTGAGCAGGTAATCCACCGCGCTCACCTTGAACGCCTTCAGCGCGTGCTCATCGTAGGCCGTGGTGAAGATCACCGGGCATTCCACCGGCACGCGATCGAAGACCGCGAAGCTCTCCCCATCGGCCAGTTGCACGTCGAAGAAGGCCAGGTCGGGCCGTTCATTGGTCTCCAGCCAATCCACGGTGGCGGCCACCGTGTCGGTGATGCCGATGGTGCGGATGGCGGGATCCACCTCGGCGAGCAGCTTCTGCATGCGCTTCACCGCGGCGGCTTCATCCTCGACGATCAGCACGTTCATGAGCGGGGGTCGATCAAAGGTATCCGGACCACGAAGCGTCCTGCACGGTCGGTCACCTCCACCGCGCGGTCGGTGAGCAGGGCGAACCGATGGCGGATGCTCTGCAGGCCGAACCCCGTGGAGCGGGCGGTCGCGGTGCGCGGGGCCAGATCGTTGCGCACCTCCAGCCAGCCGTCGCGGGCGTCGAGGTGGATGAGCAGCGGCTTGGCGGTGGTGGCCGCGTTGTGCTTGAGGGCGTTCTCCACCAGGATCTGCAGGGTGAGCGGCGGCACCCCGTGGCCCAGCATGGGGGGATCGATGGCGCGTTCCAGCGCGATGCGCCGGCCGAAGCGCCGCTGCTCCAGGATGAAGTAGTTCTCCAGCAGCCCGAGCTCCTCGCGCAATGTGATCACGTCCTTGTCGCGCACCTGGAGGATCGCCCGGAAGAAATCGCTCAGGTGCTCCACGTGCTCCACCGCGAGCCCGCGATCCCGTTCGATCAGCTCGATCAGGGTGTTGAAGCTGTTGAAGAGGAAATGCGGGTTCACCTGGCTGCGCACGGCCTCGAGCTGGAAGCGCAGGCGCTCCTTTTCGATCCGCTCGTGCAGCCGCACCCGCGCATCGCGCGCGCGCACCAGGAGCACCAGGATGAGCACGATGAGCAGGCCGGCGACGATCAGGCTCGGCGGCCGGCGCCACCACGGCGCGCGGATGGTGAAGGGGAGCCAGGTCCATTCCCCCGCCACGGAGGGATCTCCGATGCCCGCGCGCAGGGCGAAGCGATAGGCACCGGGTGGCAGCCGCGAGAAACTCACTTCGCGATCGCGTGTGAGCTTGGGCGACGCGTCGTAACCGACCAGGTGGTACTGGAACCAGACCTCCTCCGGCGCCGCATAGCGCAGGGCGCTGAAGGTGAAGGTGAGGAAGTTCTGGTCGTGCCGCAGACCGGCCGTTCCGTTCATGGGGATCGGCGTATCGCCCCAGCGCAGGCCGGTGATCACCACGGGCACCTGGTCGCTCAAGGCTTCGGGCTCGGGGTCCAGCCTGACCAGTCCGCGGTCGCAGGCGAACCAGAGGGCGCCATGGGCATCGGTGCATGCGGTGTTCAGGCCCGCCTCCACGCCGTCCAGCCCCCAGCCATGGCCGGGATCGATCAGGCGGCCGCTGGCGCGATCCAGAGCGATCAGTCCCGTGCGGCCGAACGCGACGATGTACCCGTGGAAAGGCGCGATGGCGTAGAACCCATCATCCCCGACCTTCTTCTCATCGCCGATGCACCGGATGGGATCGCGGCCCACGCGGCAGATGCCCGTGCCCGGGCCGCTGGCCCATGCCTGCCCATCCTCGTCCATGCAGAGGGAATACCAGGTGCGGTGCCCGCCGTCGGAAAGCGTCGTGACCTTCCCATCCGGCGCGAGGCGCAACACCCCGTTGCCGTCGGTGGCGGCCAGCACACCGTCGGGTCCGGGCAGGATGTCGTACACGAAACCGCTGCCGGGGATCGCCGCGGTGGTGAACGCACCGGCACCCGATGCCTCGCTCCAGGAGCAGATGCCACCGAGGGTGGCGAACCACGTGCGGCCCGCATGCGAACGGATCGCGAGCACGTTGTCATTCACGAGGCCATCGGCCTGTCGGTAATGAACGGGCGACCCGTTCGGTGGGATGTGGTAGACCCCCTGGCCGAAGGTCCCGACCCAGACGCCACCGGCGCCATCGGCGTGCAGCGCGACCACCTGCACCTGCGGCCCGAGCGGGAGGTCGACCTGCTGGAGCTGTTCTCCTTCGGTGAAGGCCGTGGCATGCCGGAAGACGGAGGCTCCGGTGGCGAACCAGATCCCATCGTCGCGGTCGGCACACAGGGCGGTGATGGAGGTGAGGTCGCGGCCTTCGTGCCGCGGAATGAACAGCACGTGCGGGTCGGCGCGCACCAGGCGGTCGGTGCCGTCGCACCACCAGGCGGCACCATCGTCCGCGAGGATCACGCACGCCACACGCTGGTGCCGGAGGTCTTCGCTGTCCGGGAGATAGGATCCGTGCCGGCCGGTCATGGTGCTCGCGACCGTGCCCTGATCGTCGGTCCCGATCCACGCCAGCGCCTCGCCGACAGCCAGCGCGCGCACCGGCACGCCGGCGGGAACGCCGGGCACGGTGCGCACGGTCCGTGTCCCGTGTTCGATCGCGATCATGCCCATGCGGTGCGTGCCGGCGTAGAGCGTGCCATCGATCCCGCGCGCGAGGGAGATCACCAGGTTGTCCGAAAGGCCACCGCGCTCGTCCAGCACCTCCTCGATGCGTCCATGTTCGTTGGCGAACGCGATGCCCTGGTCGGTGGCGATCGCCACGCGGCCATCGTCCAGGGCCATCATGGCGTTCACATGATCGTCGGGCAGGCCGCCGGACGCACCGATCTTGATCGCCGATCCGCTCCTGACGACCCACGCGCCGGCGCCATAGGTGCCCAGCCAGAGCGCATCGTTCACGAGGAACAGCGCGCGCACCGGCGATCCCGCCAGCGCCTCGTCGGCGAAGAGCGTGTCGCACGACGCATCGCCGCACCGGACGATGACCCCCGAGGAAAGCGCCGCGACCACCCGATCTCCGTCGGCCGCGATCGCCACCACCGCGCGCGGCGCGGTGGAAAGCACCAGGTCGTGCCGTACGCCGTCGGTGCGCACCAGGCCCAGGTCGCACCCCGCCCACATCAGGCCGCGCGCATCCTGCGCGATGCAACCGATGCCCGGCTTCAGCTGGTCCACCTGGATGAAGAAGCTGCGCGTGAGGGGATACTGCGCCACGCCGGCGGCCAGGACCCATGTGGAAGCGGCGATGCCCAGGATCCTTTTCACTTCGCCGGTGCTGCGTCGCGGAAGAGCAGGTCCACGGTGACATGGATCACCGGCGCGATCTTCTGCTTCACCAGGCCGGGCACGCGGATGGCGTGATCAGCCGGCAGCACGTCGAATTGCGCCGTGGCGCGCACGCCATCCTCCGCCACCACCACCGCGCAGGGGAAGATGCGCTCGCGCTCCACGCCATGCACGGTGAACATGCCCTTGGCCCGCACCTGATAGGTCCCTGGTGATCGCAGGTCGATGTCCTCGATGATGCGGCCCTTGAAGACCGCATTGGGATGGATCGTGCTTTCCATGTAGTTCTCGTTGAAGTGTTCGCGCTGCAAGGGGCTGTTGAACCCCTCGAAGCTGCGCATCGGGACCTGCACGGCGAAGGCGCGATCCCCAAGCTCCAGCACGCCGGCGGGCTGGGTGGACGTGGCCTCGATGCGTTCCAGGGGTGCTTCGCTGAGGAAATGCACGCGGCCGCGTTCCACGCGCAGCGAAGCGGGACCCTGCGCCAGCGTGGACGGTCCGCCGGCAAGCGCGACGATCAGCGAGATCGCGGGCGCCGCCCGGGCCCGATCCCACGCTCCGGGCCAGGAAAGGCGAAGGACCGTTCGTGCTCGCGCCACCGGACGTGAGGTGATCGGGCCTGATGCGCATGGCCCCCGCGTACCAACACGGCACAAGGCTTCGGCTGGCGACCGCATGCTGCAAGGATACACCGCCGCTCTTCCCCACCTGCCCGCCGGCATGGACCTGGTCCCACGATCGGCGACCGGCCGGAGGTTGAACGACCCACCCGCCCACGGCGCGGCGCGCCTTCAGCGGCGGGTCATGGCACCTGCTGCCAGCGCTCGGCGGTGGGCACCACGCCACCCACGGCGAGCAGGATGGGATCGCGATCGTTCATGATCCCCGTGTACTTCACCGTGCCGTCCATGTTCACGTCGCCGGCGAGGTAACCGGTCGCCGTCGCCGTGGGCACGCTGCCTCCGATCTGGAGCAGGATGGGATCGCGGTCGTTCTGCACGCCGGTATATCGGATCACGCCATCGTGCGTGACATCGCCGCACCAGTGCGTGCGCACCCCGCCCACCGTGTTCATGGCATCCACGCCGTACAAGGGTACCGCGGGATCGCTGAGGTCGATGGTGGTGAGCGAGGCTCCCAGGGCGATCGGCGACGCGGTCATCGCCG
The DNA here is from genome assembly GCA_964394425.1 of uncultured Chryseobacterium sp. GTDB lineage: Bacteria > Bacteroidota > Bacteroidia > Flavobacteriales_F > PHOS-HE28 > PHOS-HE28. Next base: position 47,462 of record CAYMXP010000021.1, read on the forward strand.
CGAGGTGGTTGCGATGGCGCACCACGAGGTGATAGGTTCCCGGCGATGCGGTGATCCTGGGCACCGAAGTCCCATCCACCTCCACGACGGCACCGCCGCGCAACAACAGGCAGCTGCGCGTGGCTACCAGCGTCGAGGCATCGGTCCCCGTCCGCAGCTCCAGCAACACCCAATCCACCACGGCATTGAGACCGGTGGTGAGCAGCACGGCCGGGTCCATCGTCTCGCCGCCTCCCCCGCCGGCCTGCACGTATCCGAGCGCGGTGAAGGGTTCGCCGAGCGGAACAAGTCCCTGCACGCGCAGGTCGTCGCGCATCAGTTCCTGTCCGGGCATGTATGGCCCGCCGAGGAAGGTGCGCAACGGCACGAACACGTATGGCTCGCTGCATGTCGTGGTCGTTGAAAGCCGCAGGAAGAGTTCGTCGAAGTAGCTGTCGTTGTCGCTGCCCGCCTGCCGCGTGCCGGTGAGCACCACGCGCACCGAGCGCGTGCCGACGGGGACCGGCACATCGCTCTGCACGAGCGTCCACGTGCCGGTGGTGGAGCCGATCTCGGGAGCGGTGCCGATGCCCGCGCCGCCGCCATCAAGGAATTCAAGCGCCATGCGCGGCAGGTCGGTGCCCTGCCAGTTGGCGAACCACGCGCCGTACCGGGCGGTCGCATCGCCGGCATCGATCGCGGCCGCCTGAGCCGCCACGCTGACGTCCTGGAAAGCGCGACCGAAGGCATTGTCCGTGCATAGCGCGCCCACGGCGAAATACCGCATGCCCAGGAAGGGCGAGATGCCGTTGCATTCTCCGGCGGAGAGCGATTCGATCACGCCCGCCGTGGCCGTCCAGCCGGTGGTGCCGGCCTCCGCGTCGAAGTTGGTGAGCAGGTTCGGGCCGAACGAGGAGGGTCCGGTGGTGAAGGCGACCGGAACGGACCATGCGCTCCAGCGGAGGCTCCGATCGCGGTAGCGCACCCGCCAGGCATAGCTCGTGTTCGGCTGCAGCGCCTGTACGCGTTCATCCGTCAGGTCATCGCCCGCCTGGGTGTTCACCTCGTTGTACCAGTTCTGGTACTGGCGCCAGCTGTCGACCACCGGCGCGGACCAATCCACCGCGCTGGTGCTCACCTGCCAGTGCGTGTCGCCGTGCCCGTCGCCGTCGGCGTCGAAGAAGGGATCGCCCTTCAGCACCACGCAATCGGGCGAGACCACGTCGCTCGCGAGCGGGAAGAGCGGCACGGGCGTTTGAGGCGCGTTGTTGTCGCGGCGCACGGTGATCAGGTCCTCGAGCGTGTTGTCCTCGATGGTGGTCTCATCGCCCAGGCTGAAGCGTTTCACGGTGAACCGCGGATCGGCGCCCGCCTGCACCTCCACCAGCACGAAGCCGTATTCGTCCTGGCTGATGGAGTACTCCGGATAGTCGAACTGTGCGAACTCGCCCCAGTAGTCGATGTTGCCACCGGCGGTGGCCACGTTCACCATCACGTGGTCGTGGTCGCGGCTCTGCCCGCGCGAATACGCGTGCGTGTGCCCGAAGAAATGGACGCTGGGTTTGCCGCTGGCGGTGCTGAACTGTTCGAGCCGGGAGATCACCTGCCCGGTATAGCTCAGGTTGCCGTCGATCCACAGTTCGCTGTGGTGCGGATGGTGCAGTTGCGCGAAGACGAAGTCGATGTCCGGTTCGGCGGCGGCCGATGCGAGCACGCCGTCGAGCCAGTCGAGCTGGGTCTGGATGGTGTAGCCGCTGTTGCTGTTCAGGCCGATGATGCGCACGTTGCCGTGGTCCTTGTACCACCAATGCTCGGCATAGCCCGGGCTCCCGTTCTGCGGCAGCTGGAAATAGTTGAAATAGTTCACCGAATTGGCCTCGTGGTTGCCGATGGCGGGATAGACCGGCACATAGCTGAACAGCGGGTTCGCGGGATCGAAGAAGGTGGTCTTCCAGCTGCCGTAGTCCGCGCCGTTCTGCACCAGGTCACCGGGGATCACCACCATGGCCAGCTCCTGGGCCAGCTCGGGGCCCATCGAATCGGTCACGTGATCGATGATGCCGTTATGCACCACCTCCCAGAACTTGTTCGGCTGGCCGCCGTCGCGCTGCATGTCGCTCATCGCGCAGATGTTCGTCGGCGCCTCGGCACCGGGCAACGCGGGGGTCATGAACCGGAAGGTCGCGGAGACGGCCGTACCGGTGATCACGCGGTAGTGGTACAGGGTGCCCGGCGTGAGGCCGTTGATGGTGACCGTGTGGATCAGGTTGGTGCCGGAACTGGTGAAGGCCGTGCCCGAGGCGGTGCCGCCCAGGCTCACGGTGGTGCCGTATTCCACGGTGCTCTCCGTGCCGGCCGAGGTCTCCCACAGGATGGACATGCGGTCCGGTTCGGCATCCTGCAGATAGGGCTGTACCAGCAGGGTTTGGGCATGCAGGCCGGTGGCGCCAACAAGGAGCGCAAGAGGATAAGCGCGCGATGGAGCAGGGATCATGGCACGAAATAAGGCCCGGTGTTCGCGTGCGGCAAGTGCGGAATTCAGGCGGTCATCGGCATGGCCGGCCCGGTCCCTCCTGTTCACTTCCCCTTCATCACCACGCCCATCTCGCAGAACTTCCTGATGCGGCGTTCCACCAGCTTGTCGGCATCCACCTTTCGCAAGGCATTGAGGTGCTTCACCACTTCGCGCTTCACGATGCCCGTCGCCTCGTCCACGTCGGCATGAGCACCACCGGGCGGCTCGGGGATGATGCCGTCGATCAGTCCGTTCTTCAGCATGTCGTTGGGCGTGAGTTTCAAGGCGCTGGCGGCCTGCTCCTTGAAATCCCAGCTGCGCCAGAGGATCGACGAGCAGCTTTCGGGGCTGATCACGCTGTACCAGGTGTTCTCCAGCATCAGCACCTTGTCGCCGATGCCGATGCCCAGTGCGCCACCGGACGCGCCCTCACCGATGATCACGCAGATCACGGGCACCTTGAGCTGCACCATCTCGAACAGGTTGCGCGCGATGGCCTCGCCCTGGCCTCGTTCCTCGGCCTCCGATCCGGGAAAGGCCCCGGGCGTATCGATGAGGGTGACCACCGGCTTGTTGAACTTCTCGGCCAGCTTCATCAAGCGCAGCGCCTTGCGGTAACCCTCCGGGTTGGCCATGCCGAAGTTGCGGAACTGCCGCATCCGGGTGTTGATGCCCTTCTGCTGGCCAACGAACATCACCGTCCTGCCCTCCACCAGGCCGAAGCCTCCGACCATCGCCTTGTCGTCTTTCACGGTGCGGTCTCCGAACAGTTCGATGAAGGTGCCGTCGGTCAGCTTGTCGATGTACTTCAACGAATAGGGCCGGTCCGGATGGCGGCTGGCCTGCACGCGCTCCCATGGCGTGAGGCGCGAATAGATCTCCTTGCGCGCCTGCGCGAGCTTCTTTTCCAGGTCCTTCAGGGTGGCGGCCACATCCACCTGGCCCTCCTGGCCCACCTCCTTCAGCTTCTCGATCTGCTCGATGATGTTCTGGATCGGCTTCTCGAACTCAAGAAAGGTCTGCATGGGCGATGGCGGAAGATGCGAAGGTATTGGTGCGTTGCCATTCCCCCGGGACCATTGAAGGAACGCGTTGGATCCGTGGGATCGTTCCATGGCGATCTCGGATCCTGCCCCGATCAACCGACCCGTCCTGGAACGGGTCAGGCGGGCCTTGGCGCTCCCGGTCGTCGATCGAAGTACGGTCGCGGATCGCGGTCCATGGCCACACGGGATATCCGGGGCACGAGGTACGATGGGCGAAATTGCCCACAAGCCGCATCTTCACGGCGGCATGATCCGCTTTCCCCCCGCCAAGATCAACCTCGGACTGAACGTGCTGCACAAGCGGCCCGATGGGTATCACGACATCGAAAGCGTGTTGATCCGCATTCCCTTGTGCGATGCGCTCGAGGTGATCGTGGACCCTGGCCTTCCACCGGGCCGGGTGGCGTTCGCCCGCACGGGGATCAGCGTGCCCGGGGAACCGCACGACGACCTGTGCATGAAGGCGATCGACCTGTTGCGCGCGCATCATGAGCTGCCGGGTCTCAGGGCACACCTCCACAAGGTGATCCCCATCGGCGCGGGCCTCGGCGGCGGGTCCAGCGATGGAGCAATGATGCTGGTGCTGATCAACGACCTGCTCGACCTGGGTCTGGGTGCCGCGGAACTATCCGCCCTGGCCGAACGGCTTGGCAGCGATGCACCATTTTTTCTGACCGACGGGCCATGCCTGGTGGAAGGACGGGGCGAGCGGCTCACGGCCATCGACCTCGATCTGAACGGCTGCTGGATCGTGATCGTGCATCCCGCGTTGCACGTGAGCACCGCCGAGGTGTATGCCCACACCGCGCCGACCGGTCACACGGCGGAACTGGCCCACATCGCCGCACTGGGCCTGACGGCGTGGCGTTCACGCCTGGTGAACGTCATGGAGCACCACGTCTTCAACAGGCATCCCGAGGTGGCTCGGATCAAACACCGGCTTTACAGCCACGGCGCGGTGTACGCCTCCATGAGCGGCTCCGGTTCCACGGTCTATGGCCTCTTCACCGCGCCACCGGATGCGATGGAATGGCCCGACAGCCACCGGGCCTGGACGTTCCGGATGCGTTGAGCGTTCAGTGCATCAGATCATTGAGCAGCCGATCCAGCTCGGCCGCATCGAACGGCTTGGCGATGATCCGCAGGTCCGCGTCGATCAGGTAAAAGAACGGCGTGGCTTTCACCTGCCAGGCTTTCGCCACCGCCGAGCCCCATCCGTCGAAGGAACTGAAAGACGGCCATGGAAGGCGTTCTTCTTCGATGGTGTTCCGGAAGGCCGAGGTGTCGTCGTCGATCGCGATGCCCGCGATCTCCAGACCGTCCGCGTGCCTGCGCTCATACAGATCACGAAGCACGGGCATCTGCGCGTGACAATGATCGCAGGTGCTCGAGTAGAAGAAGAGAACAACGTAACGGTTCGAGGTGGCCAGCCTTGAAAGCATGCCCATGGACCCATCCAGCCCAGACAAACCGACATCGGGCCCGATACGCCCCACCGATACGGCCAGCAGTTCCTCCACCCTGGCCCGCAACCTCGCCGGGACCTGATCCGATGACCCGACGTACCGATCCACCGTGTATTGAAGCGCCAGATCGGGCCCGTAGGTGCCGAACAGGTCGACCAGGAAGCCAAGCGTGTAGGCACGGCAGCCAGCATCGCGTCCGCTCAACAGCATGAGCGAATCGATGCCGCGATACATGTCCAGTTCCGAGCGTGGAGGATCGCTTTGGAGAAAAGCGGCCAGGCCGTTGTCATACACCGAGCTGCGCAGCAGTTCGGGATCGCTGAAGTCGAACCCCTTCACCACCGATCGGCGGCCGTTCTGCATGGCCCGCTCCAGGCGGAGGTTCGTTCCGGTGACCTTGGCGAAATAACTGTCCGGATCCCCTTCGATCAAGCGCGCGAGGTGCTCGCGGGTGCGTTGCGCGGCCACCAGTCCGATGCTGTCCAGGGCGCGCATGCGATCGACCTCCGTTGGGGCGAGCGCCATGCGCTCCTGACGGATCGCGGCGTTCACTGCCTGGGCTTCGCGGCTGGCCAGCTTGTACTCCCACAGCAGCTGGTTCTCACGGCTCTTCAGCACATGGATGTTCTCCTGCAACGGCAGGCCATCGATCTCCAGATCCACCTCCCGTTCACGAGCGGAGAGGATGATGTCCACCCGGTCGCTGTCGTTCAAGGAGAGTTGATAAAACCCTGTCGCCGACCCGTTGAGCTCGAAATGGAATCGCCCGCGCGCGTCGGTGACGACCGAGTCGTGGCGTACGTGCTCCGAACCAACGGTGCTCCACAGGACCAGCTTCCGCCGCCCTCCTCCCGGGAGATCCAGGCGACCGGTCAGGTCCTGGCTGAACGAGTGGATGCCGCCGGCCAGCACCGCAAGCAGGAGGGAGGCGCACCGGAACATGATCGGACAAAGATGGAGCGTACGGGACCCGCTTACCTTCGGAACCGACCAGTCAAGCATGAGGCTACCTTCCACCCTGCTCCTGATCGTCGGCGCCGTCGGCATGGCCGCCCAGACCATCACCAACATCAGCTGCACAAGCACCCTGGCCCATCAGGTGATGAAGGGACAATACGATCCGCAGGTCTTCGCAGCCGACTCGGTGATCAGCGACCACGGCACGATCCTGTGCGAACTCAATGACCGGGTCTCGCCGGATTCGCTTCATGCCTACCTGGAACGTCTCGAACAATTCCAGACGCGCCACACCCTCTCGGACACCATCTCAACAACAACGGGCATCGGAGCCGCGAGACGCTGGTGCCATTCGAAATTCCAACAGTTCAGCGACGCGAACGATGGCCGGCTGATCCCGGCGTACCTGCGGATGGATCCCAGCGGGATCGACTGCGGGCCGGGTTACGACTGGCGAAATGTGCTGGCCGTTCTTCCCGGTGCTGACACCAGCAACACCAGCGTGGTGCTGATCGAAGCTCACCTGGATAGCCGATGCGAGGAGGAATGCGACACCATCTGTCCGGCTCCCGGCATGGAGGACAACGGCAGTGGATCGGCGCTGGTCCTGGAACTCGCACGGGTCATGAGCCGGTACACCTACGACCACACCATCGTGTTCATGCTCACCATCGGCGAGGAGCAGGGATTGATCGGTGCGGAAGCCATGGCCACCTGGTGCGTGAACGAGGGGATCGCGATCAAGGGCGTGCAGAACAACGATGTCGTTGGGGGCGTGCTTTGCGGCCAGAGCGCATCACAGCCCGGATGTGATGTGGAAGGCGAGGTCGACAGCCTGCAGATCCGTCTTTTTTCGCACGGCAGCATCGCCAAGCCCCATCGCGGCTACGCCCGGACGATCCGCATGTACTATCAGGAAAAACTGCAGGCG
>CAYMXP010000022.1:0-52751 GCA_964394425.1 uncultured Chryseobacterium sp.
GCGCTGCCCGGCACGGCCTGCGACGATGGCAACGCAAGCACGGGCAACGACCTCTACCAAAGCGATTGCACCTGCGCCGGTGAAGTGATCGACTGCCTGGGCACGCCCGGTGGATCGGCGCTGCCCGGCACGGCCTGCGACGATGGCAACGCAAGCACGGGCAACGACCTCTACCAAAGCGATTGCACCTGCGCCGGTGAAGTGATCGACTGCCTGGGCACGCCCGGTGGATCGGCGCTGCCCGGCACGGTCTGCGACGACGGCAACAGCAACACGATCAACGACCAGTGGGATGCCTCCTGCCAATGCGCAGGTACCATGCTGCCACTTGACTGCGAAGGCACACCCGGTGGCAGCGCGCTGCCCGGCACGCCCTGCGACGATGGCGACGCGACCACGGGCAACGACCTCTACCAAAGCGATTGCACCTGTTCAGGCTTGCTGATCGATTGCCTCGGCGTCCCTGGCGGCGGGGTCTTCCCGGGAGTGCCGTGCGACGACCTGAACCCCGGGACCATCAACGACACCGTGACCGTGGATTGCCAGTGTGCCGGCACACCGCTGGTGATCGATTGCCTTGGCGTGATCGACGGACCAGCCATGCCCGGCACGGCGTGCGACGACGGCAATGCCGGTACGGTGAACGATATCTACCAGGCCGACTGCACCTGCGCGGGCCAGTTGGTCGATTGCCTCGGCATCCCCGGTGGCTCGGCGATTCCCGGCAGTTGGTGCGACGATGGCGATGCGAACACCGGCAACGACACCTACCAGAGCGACTGCACCTGCGCCGGTGAAGTGATCGACTGCCTGGGCATGATCGGTGGATCGGCGCTGCCCGGCTCGCCCTGCAACGATGGCGATCCATTCACCGGCAACGATGCGTGGGACGCGAACTGCCAGTGCGCCGGCCTGCCTCTTGACTGCCTGGGCGTACCCGGCGGAAGCGCGCTGCCCGGCACTCCATGCGACGACGGCAGCAGCGGCACCACCGGCGACCTGTGGGATGCCAACTGCAATTGCGCAGGCTCCACCCCCTGGATCGATTGCACCGGCACGCCCGGTGGCACGGCCATGCCGGGCACCCCGTGCGACGACGGAGACGCCACCACGGGCGACGACTCATGGAACACCGACTGCCTCTGCGCGGGGCTGCCCTACGATTGCGCGGGCGTGCCCGGTGGCTCGGCGGCGATCGACAGCTGCGGGTTCTGTGCCGGGGGCACCACCGGCAATGTGCCCGATCCGGACAGCGACAGCGATGGCCTGATCGATTGCTTCGACAATTGCAAGCTGGTGGGCAACCCCGACCAGTCGGATTTCGACGGCGATGGCATGGGCGACGCATGCGACAACTGCCCGTGGATGGCCAACATGGACCAGGCCGATGCCGATGGCGATGGCATCGGCGACCTCTGCGAAACCGTGGACATCGCACCCGTCGGGGTGCTCGGTCCACTTCAACTGGCCCCGAACCCCGCGCACGACGTGGTCTTTGTCCTGGGCGGGCAGGGCGACATCCACCGCATCCGCTTCTATGACGCCCTCGGTGCGCTCGTGCTCGAGGATCCGTGGATGCCGCGCATCCAATTGGACCGGCTGGCCGATGGGGTGTACATCGTATTCGCGCTCAACGCGGAAGGCAGACCGCTGGCGCGGACCAGGCTCATCAAGCAATGATGAGATCCTGAAGGAAGGAGGGGGCCCCGATGAAAGTCGGGGCCCTTTTCATTCGGTGCGTACCGCGTTCAGATCGCCAGGATCGACAGGATGCGGAAGAGATCCTCGTCCATGGGCCTGGCACCGCCCACGGCCTTCTCCAGCGGCGTGAACGCGATCCCGCCGTTCACCATGCCGGTCAATTCGGCGCTGCGCCCCGCGATCAACGCCTCCACCGCCGCCACGCCCAACCGGCTGGCCAGTTCGCGGTCGCTCACCGTGGGCGCGCCGCCGCGTTGCAGGTGCCCCAGCACCGTCACGCGGATGTCCAGGCGCGGAAGGCGCTCCCTGACCTTGCGGACCAGTGCGAAGGCGCCGCCCTCTTCATCCCCCTCGGCCACCACCACGATGCTGGAGGTCTTCGTGTTCGGGGTGTTCGACAGTGCGCCGATCAGTGCATCCAGGCTTTCCCGCCGTTCGGGCACCATGGCGAATTCGGCGCCGGCGGCGATGGCGCAGCGCAACGCGATGGAACCGCTGTCGCGTCCCATCACTTCCACGAAGAAGACCCGCTCGTGCGAGGAGGCCGTGTCGCGGATCCGGTCGATCGCTTCCACCGCGGTGTTGCAAGCCGTGTCGAACCCGATGCTCCGGTCGGTGCCGCCCAGGTCGTTGTCGATCGTGCTGGCCACGCCCATCACCCGGACGCCATGCTCGCGGTGCAGCGCCAGGGCGCCGGCCTGCGTGCCGTTGCCGCCGATGGCCACCAGGGCGTCGATGCCGGCGGCGCGCAGCTCCGCAACGGCCGTGGCGCGTCCCTTCTCCGTGCGGAACGCCTCGCTGCGCGAGGACCGCAGGATGGTGCCACCGCGCTGCACGATGTTGCTCACGTCGCGGGCGCCGAGCGGGCGCAGGGCGCCACGGACCATGCCCTCGTATCCACCCACGATGCCGCTCACCTTCATGCCGTTGAACACGGCCGTGCGTACCACGGCGCGGATCGCCGCGTTCATGCCCGGCGCATCGCCGCCGGAGGTGAACACACCGATATGTCCGATGGGTTCCATTAATGGGCCACGATCGCACCCAGGTCGCGGACGATGCCGCCGGAGGTGGGAATGAAGAGACAACGGTAGGCACCGGCGGCCAGCGTGCCACGGGCCAGATACCCGACCGCGCCCTTGATCGCGCCGCGCATGGCCACCGCTCCCGACGGTTGCACCAGCACCACTTCACCCTGCAACGGCCGGTCGCCGGTGATCGTGAACCCCTCGCTGAACACCGTGGGATGCAGGGTCACCGTCGGAACTTCCAACCGGGGCATGCCCACGCCGATGCCGGTGATGTAGTAAATGTCGAACAGCGCGGTCACGTAGATCCGGTTGGTGGTCAGGTGGAATTCCTCCAGGGAGACCTGGTCGATCGCGCCCAGGCCGGTGTTCCAGGCCGACCAGGTGAGCCCGTTGTCCACGCTCCGCACGCACCCGGTTCCCGCGCCCACGCCGGTCTTGGCGTAGAGGACGTTGTCGTACATGGCCAGTTCTCCACTGGTGGGATTGGCCGGATCGCCGGTGGCATCGTTCCACGTCGTGCCTCCGTTCGTGCTGTACCGGTATCCGAAGGTGGAGAGGATCACCAGGTTGCCCCCGGCCGGCGCCAGCGCGTAGGTCGCGTAATTCACCGAGGAGGACGCCGTCCAGCTCAACCCGTTGTCGGTGGATGAGTAGAGCCCCACGCTCGTGCCGGCCCACAGGGTGGACCCCGACTGGGCCAGATGATGCACTTCCACGTTGCTGCCCATGCCGCTGTGCCCGATGAACCAGTCGTCGCCGTTGTTGCTGGTGCGCCAGATGCCGCCGCCGGCGGCCACGCTGCCCTTGAACACGGCCATGGTGATGCCGCCGAACACGAACCACTTGTTGGCGTAGACGGTGTTGTTCGCGGTGAGCGTGCCATTGGCGATCTCCCAGGTGATGGCACCATCATCGGAGCGATAGATGCCGTCATGGGTGCCGGTGAACAGGAAGCTGCCGTTGTCGCCCACCGATTCGCAGGAATAGTTGCCACCCGTGTTCGGCAGGCCGGAGGTCATGGTGTTCCAGGATACGCCGTTGTTCGTGCTCTTCTTGATGCCGTTGATGTACACGGCGGCGTAGAGGTCGCCGTTCAGTTCGGTGAGGCTTCGCGTGGATTGCAACCCGCTGGAAAGCGGGATCCATTGGGCCGATGCGGAGGGGATCGTCGCGGCAACGAGCGCGAACACGATCGTGCGGTGTTCCATGCAGTTCGAGTGGGCGGCGAAAATAGACCCCGGCGCCGGGAACCCGGGGGCTTCAGCTCGCGCTTTTCAACATGGCGCCTGCCGCGTTGATGCGCCGCAGGCGTTGCTGAACGGGCCGGAAGGCGGGGCAGCGACCCTCAAGACGCGCGCCCAGCAGGAGCCCCACCTGGTACCCTTTGCTGTCGCCGCCTTCGTTCTGCGGCAGCAACCGCCGGATCGCGGCCGGATGGCGCACCACGGCGTTCTCAAGGCATCCACGCACCTGCAGCTCGAACGCCCGGTCGGCGGCGCGCAGGTCGATCACGCTCATGCAGCCACATAGCTCGTTCTCCATGTCCGCCACCCCGGCATCGGTCTGTGCCACGGACGCCTGCGCGATGATCGCCACCAGGATCGCCGGGGTGCAATGGAAAATGGTCCGCATGGCGCTCTACCATGCTAAAAGTAAGGCATGGCCCGGATGCCCAAGGGGATCGTGATGAACGGTTTTCAACGCACATGGACCGATCCTCCGTGGGCCTCCCACCGCAGGTCCGGTGGAGCATGATCATGTCGGAGATCCGTCACGCCCGCATCACGCGATGGACCACCTGCACCTCCCCGAGCCATTGCTTGCGGCGCGCGGTGGTAAGCTTCAGCCCGTTCCGCGCGGCGATGGATCCGATCGGACGTTGGTCGAGGTCGGCGCTCAGCACCATGTAGACCTCGCTGCCTCGACCGACGCGTTCCTTGAGCTCGGGGAAGAGGCGGACGAAATACCCGTGGTCCCGTCCGGCGAAGAAGGCCCGTTCCGCGTCGTTCTCCGCATCATAGGGGTAGTAGGGCGGATTGATCGTGATCATGTCGAAATGCATCGGCAGGGCATCGAAGAGGTCGGACCGCACCACATCGATCGGGAGCCGGTTGCGCGCGCTGTTGATCCGCAGGTTCTCCAGCGCCGCGTCGCTGATGTCGCTGGCCGTGACGTGCGCGCCCTTTCGCGCGGCGGTCAATGCGATGCGGCCGCTGCCGGCGCCCAATTCCAGGAAGCTGCGCCCCGTGAGGTCGAGGCCGGCCACATGCTCGGCCATCAGCCCCGTGCTGATGAAAAGGCCCGGATGGAACACGCCCGGCAGCACCACGAGGTCCAGGCCATCGCGTCGATAGTGCCGCGTGCGCTTCGACCACCACCCATACCATCGGCGCAGGAACGGATGCAGCAGGCGGACGAGGAAGTGGCGCATGGGATCAGCGTGTGGGATCCGGCGCCCTCATGCGTGGACCGTCTCGAAGCCCTCGGTCTCGGGCCGGCGGTATTTCCACAGCTTTTGCAGGAGCTTCACCTCATAGGGCCAGCGGTAGGTGCCGCTCCGGTACCGCATGGCGCTGATGGTGCGCAGCAGGCCCCGCTTCACGCGATCCAGCTTGATGTCGCTCACCGTTGGATAGTAGCCGTTGAGCACCGTCTCGAAGTCGCGGATGCGGTCCACCGCGCGCGCGGTGAGCCAGGGGGTGAGCGGGTTCTTGCGCAGGTCGAACTTGAGCCAGGCGGGATCCAGCCAGTCCTCCAGATGTTCGGGGAACCGGAACCCGCTGGCCTTCACCCGCTCATAAAGTTCGCTGCCCTCGGTGGGTACGGGGCTGTAGACGTAAATGATGATCTCCGTGTCGGGGTTCGCCTCCTTCACCCGGCGGATGAAACCGATGTCGCGGTCGATCTGGCGCAGCACCGCCGCTTCGCTTTCCGCGGGGAAGCCGAGCACGAAGCTGTATTCCGGGATGATGTCGAAGCGCTTCATGCGCGCGGCGAAGCTCAGGATCTGCCGCCCCGTCTGCGTTCCGCCCTTGTCCATGCGCCTGAGCTGCTCATCGTCGCCGCTCTCCGCCCCGAAGAAGATCATCCGGCAGCCGGCGGCGCGCATGGCCGCCAGGCTTTCATCGGAGTAGCGATCCAGCGTGTCGATCCGTCCCTCGCCCCACCACTGCATGTTTTCCGGCGCGATGAGGCGCGCGAATTCCACCGTGCGCTTCTCGCTCACGAAGAAGTTGTTGTCGTGGAACTCGATGGCGTCCGCGCCCCAGCGATGTTTCAGCCCGATGATGTCGCGGTGGATGCGCGCGGCGCTGGAGCCCTTCCAGCGGGCGTTGTAGATGGGCACCACCGCGCAGAACGAACAGGTGAAGGGACAGCCGAAGCTGCTGTGGTAGGCGAGGGTGCGGTCGCCCAGGAAGGTCCGGCCGAGATAGCCGCGCATGGGATAGGCCGCGTCGAGCCGTTCGTAGGGCAGCGCCGGCAGCGCATCCATGTCGGGCAGGGGGGCGCGCGCGTTGCGCACGATCGTCCCATCACGGCGATGGATCAGGTTGGGGATGTGATCCACCGCGCCCCCGGTCTCCAGGGCTTCGAGCAGGGCCGGAAAGGCGTGATCACCGGGGCCGTCGATCACATGGTCCACCCATCCGCTTTCGAGGACGACCTCGTGCTGGCCGGCCGCGAAGTAGCCCCCCCACACGTTGATCACCTCCGGGAAACGTTCGCGCGCGCGGCGGGTGAAGGGGATCGCCTGCTTCAATTGCGGGCCGGGCATCACCGTGGTGCCGAACACCCCGACCCGTCCACCGGATAGGTGGCCTTCGATCGCGGCCCAGGGGTCGCGCTCGCGGTTGCCATCCACCAGCACCACTTCGTGGCGATCGCGCACGGCGGCGGCCACCTGCAGGATCGAATTGGGGATCCGGTGCTTGTGCTCCGCGCTCCTCGGATTGAAGAGCAGAATGGCGGGACGCGCGTTCATGGCTGGTCCAAGGTAGCCCCGATGCGGCGGGAATGACGATCCACGGGCAAGATCACCGGGTGCTGTTGGATGAGCCGCTTGCCGCCCGCACCAGCACCGCGCAGCAGGCCCATTGACCGGCCGCGGCGGCGACCATGGCGCCGCTGATCCCCCATGCGGGCACCAGCGCGACGACCAGGACCATCATCAGCGCCGCCGCGAGGAAGCTTGCCCACATCACGATGCGCTCCCGATGCTGCTTGAACAGGATGTTGATCAGCGGCACATAGGCGTATGCCGGCAAGGCCGCCAGCACACCGGCCGCATACAGGTGCCAGGGAAGATCGAAGCGGAACACGATGGTGAACAGCAGCCAGGCGATCAACACGAATGGCGCGATCAGCAGCAGGCCGAAACGGATCAGCCGACCGGATGCGCGCCTCATGCGGCCATGGTCCAATCGGTGGAGTTCCCGCGCGAAGGGCATGGCGATCAGACCCGGCAGCACCTGGAATTGGAGAAAGAGCCCCGAGACCACCTGATAGGTGCCAGCCTGTTCGCGGCCGGCGAGCAGGTTCATCATGTACAGGTCCATGCGCGAGCCGAGGAGCCCGCTGACCCCGATCAGGAAGAAGGGGAGGCCACCGACGATCTGGGAACGGAAGCGCGTTCTCCAGGGAGCGAAGGCGGGCATCCGCAACAGCGGAGACAGCGGGTCGGCGCCGCTGACGAGCACCAGCAGGCAGGCCCTCGACGCCTGGCCGATGGCGAACGAGCGACTGATCGTTGTGAGGTCGATGACCGTTGCTCCGACGATCAAGGCGAGCTGGACCAGCAGCCCGGTCAGATCCGCCAGGAACGCGCCCGAAAAACGCCTGCGCTGGACGATGAGGGCCTCCACGGCGTTCGAGCCGAACAGCGCCAGGGACCAGAGCAAGGTCCATCCGGGAGCGATCATCGCAGCCGGCAGGAAAAGCATCGGGACCGGGAGGAGCAGGATGAACGGCACGCGCGCCAGGTAGTTCTCCCGCCACAGATCCTCCGCGCGCGCGCCGGGCTTGCCGAAGTCGCGGAGCAGAAGATCCTTGTTCCCCCAGGCCAGCAGGTGGACGCTGAGCTGGACCAGGATCATCGGCGTCACCACCCGGCCCCAGGCCTCCACCGAGCCGTTGCGGATCACCAGCCAGGGGATCAGCAGGCCGCCGATCGGCCCGAGCAGGTATCGCATCGCGTTCCACGAGAAGCGCGCGAGCCGGTGGCGATCAGGCGAGGCCATACAGGCGCAGGTATTCGTTCACCGTGTGTTCCAGCGGATGCAGGATCAGCGGATCGGTGGAGGGGGCATCCGCCAGCAGTTCGCGCACCGCATCCGCCATGGCCGGGCCGTTCGATGCGATCCGCCAGCGGGGGAGAGGGCGCGCCGATCCGACCTCACCGGAGACGATCGACATCCCGTTCAGCAGCGCTTCATCGAACACATAGCCCTGCGATTCATGGCGGCTGGTATGCACCAGCACCTTCGCACGCGCCATCCATTGAAGCACCTGGGCACGCGGAAGCTCATCCAGGATGGCCAGCCTGCCCGACGCGATCAGATCGGACAAGCCGCGGTGCTTTCGATCAAGGAAGGCGCCTCCGCCATGTCCCACCATCACCGAACGCAGGTCGGTGCGGTCGTGCAAGCCGTTCAGGATGTCCAGCATGGCCCGCGGATCTTTCACGCCGTTGAAGGATCCGCACCAGAGCAGGTCGATGTCGCGATCGCCGGAGGCGGCCGCCTTGGAGCGGGCATCGATGCCCCATGGAACGACAGCGTCGGGCGAACACCCCATGGTGTCGCTGAACACCGCGGCGTGCCGGTCGGAAAGACAGACCGTGGTGGGCTTTCGTCGGAGCCTGTTCCACCAGCGCCATCCAACGCGCGCGTCCCGGCCCATCAGGGTAAGGACGTGGCGGGTACCGGTGCGTTCCGCGCATCGCGCGCCCAGCATCGCCGCCTCACCCAGCCACAGGCCGTGGACGGCGCGCACCGGCCCCATCCGGTCCACCGCGCGGTTCGCGCGCCGCCAGGTGCGCCATTTCATCACCCGGCGTGTGCGACCGTCGCAGGGGAACACCTCGATGCCGTTCCACGCATAGGGCTTGCCGGTGTAGGGGTACTGCGTGGCGATCGCGGCGATGCGCAACTGCGGCCTCATGGCGCGCAAGGCCCGGAGATATTCCTGCAGCGGGGGGATGCAGGCATCGTCGCGCTCATGGGCCGGGAAGCCCGGCGTGATCAGCAGCAGGTCGGTAGGCATCACCGGGGATCGCTCGCCACCACGGCCGGTCGGTGGTCGCCGGCAACGTTACATACGAGCCGGTGAGCGTTCATCGTTCCTGCCGCATACGGGACCATGCGAGCGAGCACCCTGTTCCTGATCCTTGGCCTCCCCATGCTGGCCGCTGCGTGCCTGCGCACGGGCGCCACGACAAGGCCCGGCGATCCACCAGCCGCCGCCGACACCCTGGACATCCCGCTTTCCGAACTGATCGACAGCCTTCACCTGGACGCATCCACGCTTCGGCTCCACGTGGACAAGAGCCAGCGGCGCCTACGCGTGTATTCAGATGCGACCCTGGTGAAGACCTACCGGTGCGTGCTTGGGTCCAGACCCGAGGGCGACAAGCGGCAGCAGGGCGATCGCCGCACGCCGGAGGGGATCTTCGCCCTACGCGACAAGTACCCGCACGCCAGCTGGCACAAGTTCATCTGGATCGACTATCCGAACGCAGAAAGCCGGCGGCGCTTCCATGAACGCAAGGCCAGCGGTGAACTCGGCACGGATGCGGACATCGGGGGTGAGATCGGCATCCACGGCGTGCCCGAAGGCATGGACTTCCTGATCGCCACGGGCCAGGACTGGACTTTCGGCTGCATCGCGTTGACGAACGCCGACATCGACGAGCTCTTTCCCATCATCGCCATCGGCGGCACCCTGATCGAGATCGTGCCGTGAGCCGCCCGGTCAGGGATCGAAGGCATTGGGGAACTGCTGCTTGAGCGCGGCGATGCCGTCGCCCACCTTGGCGGCCAGTCCCTTCTTGTACGCGTCGAGCCGGTCGGCCAGCGCGCCGTCCGACGAGCCCATGACCTGGGCGGCGAGCAGCCCGGCGTTCATCGCGCCGTTCACGGCCACGGTGGCCACGGGAACGCCGGCCGGCATCTGCACGATGCTCAGCAGCGAGTCGATCCCATCGATCGAATTGCGGCTCTTGATGGGCACGCCGATCACGGGCAAGGTGGTCACCGAGGCCACCATGCCCGGCAGGTGCGCCGCGCCCCCCGCGCCCGCGATGATCGCCTTCAGTCCGCGTTCGCGCGCGGTGCGCGCGTAGTCCATCATCCGTTGCGGGGTGCGATGCGCGCTCACCACCGTGAGCTCGAAGCGCACGCCCAGTTCCTTGAGCACATCGGCCGCTTCGCGCATCACCTCCAGGTCGCTGCGGCTGCCCATGATGATGCCCACCATCGGTCGGTCGTTGTTCATCGTTCGCTGATCGGTTGCGGCGCCGCCGGGACCACCTTGCAATGGACCTTGGTGACGGCGATCGCCTGGTCCAGTTCCTCATCCGTCCGCGCGGTCACGGTCACGTGCCCCATCTTCCTGCCCGTGCGCGTTTCCTTCTTCCCGTAGAGATGCACGAAGGTCCCGGGAACGTGGAGCACGTCGTCCAGTCCCTTCACGGCCATCGGGCCGGTGCCGCCCTCGCCCACGAGGTTGATCATGGCCGCCATGCAGCGCGGCGTGGGATCGCCCGGCGGCCAGCCCAGGTACACGCGCAACAGCTGGTCGAACTGGCTGCTCGCGCAGGCCTCGATGGTGTGGTGGCCGCTGTTGTGCGCGCGCGGCGCGGTCTCGTTGACGAGCAGCCGCCCGTCGCGGTCCAGGAACATCTCCACGGCGTAGATGCCGGGCGCGCCGAAGGCATCGCCCACGCGCGAGGCGAGGGCCTTCGCCCGTCGCGCGGTGGCGGGATCGATGCGCGCCGGTGCGCGCAGGTGGTCCACCAGGTGGTAGCGCGGGTCGAACACCATTTCCACCGCGTCGTAAGCCACCTGCGCGCCGGCCTCCGAACGCACGACGATGACCGCCAGTTCCTTCACGATGTCGGCCTTCCGCTCCAGCACGCCGGGCCCATCGAACGCCTTCTCCGCATCCGCCAGGGTGTTCACCGCCATCACGCCGCGCCCGTCGTATCCGCCCGTGCGTGCCTTCAGAAAGGCCGGAAGCAGTTCCGCATGGCGGGCCAGCTCCCCGCGACCGGTGATGAGGGTGAACTCCTGCGTGGGGATGTCGTGGTCCGCATAGAAGCGTTTCTGAAGACCCTTGTCGTTGATCGTGCGCAACACGTCGGGATCGGGGATCACGCGCCTGCCCATGGCTTTCAGGGCGTCCAGCGCCTCCACGCTCACGTGTTCGATCTCGATGCCCACCACGTCGGCATCGGTGGCGAAGCGCAGCACCGTGTCGGGATCATCGAAGCGGCCTCGGACGAAGCGATGCGCGAGCCTGGCGCATGGCGCCTCGGGATCGGGGTCCAGCACATGCACGTCGACCGGATAGCGCAGCGCGTTCTCGATGAACATGCGGCCCAACTGTCCGCCACCGAGCAGTGCGATCACCGGCCGCCGCGCCATGCGGCGAAGATAGAAGGGGCTTCAGGGCCGGAAGTTCAGCGGCGGTGCGCGTACATGCGCTTGAAGCGCACCAGGCGCGTGCCCACGGTGAGTTGCACGCTCCGGTTGGTGGCGAAGTGGGCCTCGTCGTCGGGGCTCAGGCCGGTCATGCCGCTGTAGTAACGCAGCGTGAGGTCGATGCCCGAGGGCAGATCGACGCCGAGGCCGGTGTTGAAGCCAAAGTCGAAGCTGCGGTAGAGGTCGGTCGCATCGTCCGCTTCGCCGTCGGCGGTGCTTTGTGCCAGGATCAAGCGGCCGCCTTGCACGCCGAACTGGAAATTGACGGCGTTGGACACGAAGAGCTTCGCGGACAGGGGCAGCTGCACGTAGTAGGTGCGGATCACGTGGCGTCCGCCATCCACGTCGGTGAAGGCCGTTCCCATGCCCGTGGCCAGCAGTTCGGGCTGAAGCTCGAAGCGGTTGCCGCACCACAAGGGGAAGTAGGCTCCCATGGTCCCGCCCGGCACCGGATCGTAGGCCAGCCCTTCGGCGTGGGTCATGCTCAGCAACGGACCGGCCTTCAGGCCGATCCCCGAACGGGATGGCCGCTGGCCGAGCGCAGGCAGCGCGAGCACGAAGGCGATGGGCGTCCAGAAATAGGAATGGCGCACGGAGCGCATGGAGGGTATCGTTGGTCAAGCCCCTCTACGGTGCGGCGATGCGCTCCGTTCCCGGCCCGGCCGGGGAATTAGACCAGCATCCCAATGAGGGCGACGAACCCCGGAGGCCGACCGCTCAGGGATCCAAAGCCTTGAACGTGTGAACGGTGGTGCCTTGCACCACGCGGATCAGGTGGATCCCCGGCGCTCCAATGGGCCGTGGGACCGGGGAGGGACCGGTCAGCATCGCGGTGCGCAGCAGTTCGCGCCCCCGCGGGTCGAAGACCGCGGCCTGCCAGGGCGTGCCAGCCGATGGCGAGATGATCCAGGCATCCCGCGCCGGGACGATCTGGATCGCGGGATCTCCGGCCTGGTTCACCGCCACGTTGCCGCAGGCGATCCCATCGGCGAGACCGGCCCGCAGGGTATCGAGGATCGCGTTCATGCAGGCCGCCTGTTCGCCGGTGAACATCACGCGGCAGGCGCTGTAATCCATGAAATTCTCGTACTGCACGGGCACCCCGCAGGTCTGCAGCGTGGTGTCGAAGCAGCTGAGCGTGGGGCCGCTGGTGAGCGGCGTGTCGCCGAAGCCGTCGTCGTCGACGCAGTTCCCGTTCGCGCCCCAGGGATGCGGCACGCCGAGGTAATGACCCACCTCGTGCGTGGCGGTCCGGTTGCCGGTGCCGAGCCCCAGATCAACATCCAGCACCAGCCCGTCCACGCTGCTGCCCGCGATGCCGCCCCCCGGCAGGTAGGCATAGCCGGCCGTGTTGCCACCGCCGCTGCTGATGTCGCAGATCCACACGTTGAGGTAGGAGGTGGGGTCCCACGCGTCGATCCCGTCCGGCGGGCTCTTCATCGCGTCGGTCTCGTTCTGCGGGTCGAACCAGGCCTGACCGGTCTCGGTGCGCGTGATGCCCGCGGTCGTGTTCCCCTGCGGGTCGGTGTGCGCCAGGCAGAAGGCGATGCCGGCATCGGCCACCGCCGGCTGGAACATCGCCCGCACGAAGGCGAGGTCGGCGTTCTGCGCGCTGAAGTCCGTGTTGAGCCGGTCGATCACCGCGAGGATCGCCGCGTCGGGAACGTTCTCCGCCGGGGTGTTCCACACCACATGCACCACCACGGGAATGGTCGGATCACCACCGGAGCGGACCGACGGATCCACCGGATGATCGATGACCCTCGCGAACCCACCGCGTTCGAGCAGCCGCCGGGTGAGTTCATGCGAAGGACAGGATCCCTGCGCCCAGGCCGTGGAGGGGATCGATGCGATCAGCAGGACCAGCGCGTGGCGGAGCATGGTGGCAAGGTAGACCGGCGGCATCGCGTGTTCAGGAGGCGGCGGCGGAGCCGCGCATGCGCCACCACCACATGCCCGCCCTGCCGCCGAGGGAGATGACCTTCCGCCCGAGCGCCGCCAGATGCCGCCCACGGCGCCACAGCTTCCGCCATTCCACCTCGTTCACCACGTGGCGCACGGCGTGCGTGTAGTAGGGCCTGGGATAGGTCCTCGGCAGGTCCTGGTCACGGTCGCTGGAGGTGGCCCAGTCAGGCACGGAGCTGAACGAACCGGCGACCTCCTGATGGAATTCGGTGCCTTTGATCGGATAGGCCACGGTGATGGTGAACTGGTCGGGGTCGCTCTGCTCGAGGTGCTCCACCGTGCGGTCGATGTCGTCCTGCGTTTCACCGGGATAGCCCAGCATGATGAAGGTGCCCGTGCCGATGCCGGCGGCCTTCGCCCCGCGGATCATGTCGCGTACCTGCGCCACGTCCACGCGCCGGTCCATCCGGTCGATCACGCGCTGGCTGCCGCTCTCCGCGCCGATCCAAACCTGCGCGCAGCCGGTCCGCTTCAACAGATCGATCACCTCCCTGTTCATGCGGTCGGCGCGCGTGATGCACTCGTAGGCGATGCGCAGGCCGCGGCGTTCGAGGGCCGTGGCGAAGGCTTCGAGCCATCGGTGGCTGATGGTGAACACGTCGTCCACGAACCAGAACCGGTCTGGTGCATGGGTGCGTTGCAGCCCGTCGAGCTCCTCCACGACACGCTCCGGCGACCGGCGCCGGTAGCTCTGCCCGTACACCGCGCGGCTGCACCACCTGCATGTGTATGGGCAGCCGCGCATGGTGCTTACGCTGATGGACGAGTACCCGTGCCGTCGCTTCCAGGCCATCCGGTACCGATCCAGGTCGATCAGGTGGCGCGCGGGCGGCGGCAGCGCGTCGATGTCGCGGATGCGGTCGCGTTCCGCCGTGCGCACGATCGCACCCCGCCCGTCCTTGAACGCGATGCCCGCCACGTGGTGCAGCTCGTGGACGCCGCGCGAGCCCAATGCCGCGAGCACCTCGTGCGCGGTGACCTCCCCTTCGCCCATCACGCATACATCGGCTCCATGATGGAGGAACCGCTCGTCGTGATGCCGCGTCTCCGGACCTCCGAGCACGATGGGCGTGGAGCGGCCGTGGGGCGCGGCGCGGATGGCGTGGATCAGATCCACCACCACGCGGCGCGTCATCAGGTTCACGTAGATGGCGATGGCACCGGGTCGCATGCGCTGGATCTCGGCCAGCAGCGCCTGGCGGGTGGAGAAGGTACTGTCGTGAACGACGACCTCCATGCCCTGCTCGCGCAGGTAAGCCGCCACGCACAGCAGGCCCAGCGGGGGGTAGGGCCGCATGATGCGCTGCTCCTTTTCATCCTCGGCGATGAAGTAGCCGTGGGTCAGCAGCACCTTCACGGACGTCGTTCCAGGTCGATGAGGTAGTGATCGGCGTAGCGCGCCAACGGGCGCCATCCGCCCACGCGCGCATCCCAGCGCCCCAGGCGTTCCACCGTTCCCGGCCGGTCGCGCAATGCGGGTTCCAGGTAGCTGGGTGGCACGAAGAAGCCGATCGGGCGCACGTTCACCGCGCGGAACCGGGAACGGAACGCGCCGATCATCCGCGCCGGTGCATGGTACCAGGTGTGAACGCCGCTGCCGCTCAATCCGGCCCAGACCGGCTCGTGCCGGCCGCGGCGGAAGGCCTGCCCCCAGCGGCCTTTCAGCAGGAAGTACGCCGTTTCCGCCAGGCAGCGGTCGGGCATGATCACGGCGATGAAGCGCCCGCCGGGGTCCAGCGCGTCGGCGATGGGATCGCGCAGCGCGGCCAGGTCGTCGCCGTCGATGCAGTTGAGGCCGCCGAAATCCGAGAGCACCAGATGGAAGCGCGAACGCCACTGGCGGAAGGCCAGCTGGTGGAAGGCCATCGGTTCGAGGCGCACGCGATCTTCCACGCCGTGCTGCCGTACGGTATCCGCCGCCACCTTCAGCATCTCGCCGCTGATGTCGGTGGCCAGCACGCGGTGCCCCGCGCGGGCGATATGCACCGCATCGATGCCCGTGCCGCAGTTCAGTTCCAGCACATCCATGGCCGGTGTGGTGAGCAGGGGGTCCAGGTAGCGCCACACCTGGTGGCGCTGCGCCATGCCGATGCGGCTGAAGGTGAATTCCCGGTCGTAGGCCGAGGCGGCGGTGTCGAAGGCGGAGGTCATGTGCGCAGCCGGTCGAGGCGGTGGCGGTCGATGCGTTCGGCGGGCAGGTACCAGGCGGCGGTGAGCGCGCGGCGCAGGTCGGCCCGGTCGCCGCGGATCGCCTTGCGCCATTCGCCCAGCGCCTGCCCGCGGCGGAACCGCTTGTGAACGTAACGGTGAAGCCGCTTGTAGAACTCCGGACGATGCTGCTGGCGGAACATCATCGCCAGGTCGTCGCTGTCCGTCCAGTTGGCCTTGTGGCCGAGGTCGCCGCGCACGCGCTCGAAGAACTTCGTGCCCGGCAGGGGATAGCTCACGCTGATGCCGATGTCGTCGGGCCGCAGCCGCTCGAGCATGGCGATGGTGGCATCGATGTCCGCATCGGTCTCGCCGAGGTAGCCGAATTGCAGGAAGAACCCCACCCGTACGCCGCGGGCCTTCAGCAGGTGGGCGGCCTCGGCGATCTGCTCCACGGTGATGCCCTTCTCCATCGCGTCGAGGATCTTCTGCGATCCGCTCTCCGCGCCGATCCACACCTCGTGCAGACCGCTTTCCACCAGGGCATCGATGGTGTCGCCTTCCAGCAGCAGGTCGGCGCGGCTCTGGATCTTGAAGCGCAGCTTCAGCCCCGCGCGCTTCACCTCATCGCGGAAGGCCTGCACCCAGCCGGGTTTCAGGCCGAAGATGTCGTCGCACATCCACAGGCGGTCGGGGGCGAAGCGGTCGCGCAGCATCACCAGCTCGCGCACCACGTGGGCCGGAGAGCGCACATTGTAGCGGTTGCCGTAGATCGGCTTCGCGCACCAGTTGCACTTGAAGGGGCAGCCGCGCGTGGTGGCCACGTTCAGGCCGAAATGCCCCTGCGACTTTTCCCAGATGGCCCGATAGGGTCGTGCGTCGACCAGGTCCCACGCGGGCAGCGGAAGCGCGTCCAGATCGCGCAGCACCGGACGTGAAGGGGTGGCGAACGGAACACCATCGCGCGGCAATGTCAACCCCGCTATGGCGGCGTGATCGCCGGTCGGTCCCGCGGCGATCACCTCGCGCAGGGTGATCTCCCCTTCGCCGCGGATCACCACGTCGCAGCCGGCGCGCAGGTAGTCCTCCGCGTGGTCGGTGCTGTCGCTGCTGTTGATCGTCACGAAGCAGCCGGCCTCCTTCCCCAGCCGCGCCATGCGGAAGGCCGCCTCGCGCATCACCGTGAGGCACATCTTGGTGAGGTAGTTGAACCCGTCGTCGTGGATGGCGAGCACCTCGGGTTTCACCCGGTCCAGCACGCCGGCCAGTTCATCCGGCGAGCGCCGCAGGCAGGCATCGAACAGATGCACCTCGTGACCGGCGTCGTGGAGCACCGCGGCGGCCTGGATCGTGCCCAATGGGGGGTGCGGCCTCGCATCGCGCCATTGCTTTGGATCGAGGCGGTAGAAGTAGGCGTTGGCCAGCAGCACGCGTGCCATGGCTCAGGAGAGGTCGATGCCGTGGCGCAGTTCGAACGCCCTCACGTTGCGTTCGAAGGCTTCAAGCACGCGTCGCTGGTTGAGGCGGGCGTGTTGCTTGCTGACGTGCTTGCGCGTGCGGAAAGCCAGTTCGAAGGTCGGCTCGTCAAGGTGCCCGAACTTGCGCTTCCAGCGCTTGAGCGTCGACCGCATGAACAGGTCGTCGAGGCGGTCGCCGATGCGGCGGAGGAACAGGCGCTCCAGCAGGCCCTGGTGATGGCCGTTCCGCGGGGCTGGTGGAATGGAGGGTTCTGGGGAACGGTTCGGGAAGTGATCGAACGCCCACGCATTGGCTTCGAAGAAGGCGGCGCATTGCACCGGGTCGTGCGTGGGGATCAGCGTCACCAGTTCGGTGGCGGTGAACAGGTTGCGGTCCTCGATCACCAGGTGGTCGCTGCTCACGAAATAGTTCACGCAGAAGTCGCGGCGGCTGTTCAGGCGGAAGATCATCCTGTAGAGGATCAACAGGGTGCGCGCCACCCACAGCCGCCCGGGTGCGGTGATGATGAAGTAGTCGATGTCGTCATGCCGATCCATCACGCCCTTGCTGATGGATCCGCTGAGCATCACCCCGCGGACGAAAGGGAAGCGGCCGATCAAGCGGGACATGCGGCGGGCGGTGGCCATGCGCCGCGTCGCACGGGCTTCTTTCTCGATCCGGCGCTGGATCAGCGGGGCGATCGGCGCGACGGCGAAATACCCCGCTCGTTCATGGATCCAACCCTGCGCGCATGCCGCTGCGAGCGAGGCGTCGAGGTCGTCGATGGGCGTGGTGCTGAAATGCAGCAGCTCATCGCGCCGCAACGGGTGGTCGAAGAGGTCGAAGTAGAGCAAGGTGCGGATCATCGCCCGCTGTTGGTCGGAAAGCACGGGCGTGTCCACCTTGGGACCTTCCATCTCCGCCGTGCTCCTGGGTCGATCGGTGAGCATCTCCTTCCGGACGAAGGTAGGCGCGCCCTTGGCGCCCGGTCACGAACCGCTCATCACGCGGATCGCGGCGGCGGGATCCTTCGCCCCGAACACGCTGTTCCCGGCCACCAGCACATCGGCGCCGTGCTCGACCAGTCGCGCGAAATTCTCCGGGCCCACCCCGCCATCCACTTCGATCAAGGCCCTGGAGCCACGCCGCGCACGCAGGTCGCGCAGGGCATCCAGCTTGGCGTAGGTGTGCTCGATGAACTTCTGGCCGCCGAAGCCGGGGTTCACGCTCATCACCAGCACCAGGTCCAGATCGGTAATGATGTCTTCCAGCCCTTGAACAGGCGTGTGCGGGTTGATCGCCACGCCGGCTTTCATGCCCGCGGCCTTGATGGCTTGCACGGTGCGGTGCAGGTGGGTGCAGGCCTCCAGATGCACGGTGAGCACGTCAGCGCCGGCCTCCCTGAACGCGGTGATGTATCTGTCCGGTTCCACGATCATCAGGTGCGTGTCGAAGACCTTCTTCGTCAGGAGCCGGATGCTCCTGATCACCGGAATGCCGAAGGAGATGTTGGGCACGAAGCACCCATCCATCACATCCAGATGCAGCCAGGGCGCGGGGCTTTCATCCACCAGGCGCACAGCGCCTTTCAGGTTGGTGAAATCCGCCGAGAGGAGGGAGGGGGCGACGATGTGCGGCATCGGGCCAAAGGTCGCTCAGGCATCTTGCCTGAGCAACGTCAGCCCAGGTAGGCCCGCAACACGATGCTCCGGCTGGTTTGCTTCAGGCGGCGGATGGCCTTTTCCTTGATCTGGTTCAAGAGTTACCATGCGGGGGCAGGTGTCGCGGCACGTCGTCCTCCCGGACCCGAGGCGGACGGGAAGCCATTGCGGGCATCGCAGGAGCCTACCTTTACCCAACGATCCAAAGAACATGGACATCGCAGCGCTAAAACTCGAGCTCTTGCAACGCATGCTCGCTGTCCGGGACATGGCCATCCTTGACCGGCTCCGTGAGGTGATCGACACTCAGGTGGTCGATGAGGACATCACCGATGAGGAAGTGGCCGAGCTGGAAGCCTTGCGGGCCGGGCGTTTACGCGGGGAAGGCAGCTCATATACCTGGGAGGAAGTGCAGCGCATGGCGCGGGAGATGGTGAAGAAATGAGTTACAGAACGGTGGTGCGCGACACGGCCGCCAAGGACGTGCTCGAAGCATACTTCTGGTACCACACGATTCG
The DNA here is from genome assembly GCA_964394425.1 of uncultured Chryseobacterium sp. Taxonomy (GTDB): domain Bacteria; phylum Bacteroidota; class Bacteroidia; order Flavobacteriales_F; family PHOS-HE28; genus PHOS-HE28. The sequence continues at coordinate 19,182 of CAYMXP010000022.1, forward strand.
GGCGGAACTTGGTGATCGGTTCATGGCGGCGTTGAAGGAGTGCTACGACTCGATCCAGTCCAACCCGCGCGGCTATCAAGTGCGCAAAGGCAACTTCCGCCATGTGATGCTTCGGAAGTTCCCATACCGCGTGGTTTATGAGGTCGATGGAGAGGATGTGTTCATCTATCGCGTGGTCCACGGCAAACGCAAGCCCAGCAAGAAGTTCGGGCCATAGACCTGAGGGAACGCTTCGTGTTGCACGGCCCCGCCGGCCCGATCCTTCCCGTCACATGGCCGGAGGCCTTGCGATGATCAACCCAGGTAGGCCCGCAACACGATGCTCCGGCTCGTGTGCTTCAACCGGCGGATGGCCTTCTCCTTGATCTGCCGCACGCGCTCACGCGTGAGGTCGAACTTGTTGCCGATCTCCTCCAGCGTATGCGGCTGGTTGCCGGCCAGTCCGAAGTAGTAGCGGATCACGTCGGCCTCGCGGGCGCTGAGGCAGTCCAGCGAGCGCTCGATCTCCGTACGCAGGCTGTCGGTCATCATCGTCTCCTCGGGGTCGGGCAGGTCGTTGTTCTTCAGCACGTCCAGCATCGTGCCGCTGTCGTCGCCCTCGCGCAGCGGGGCGTCCATGCTCACGTGCTTGCCCATGTTGTTCAGCGAGAGCTTCACCTCTTCCAGCGTCATTTCGAGCAGTTCCGCCAGTTCCACCGCCGTGGGCGGGCGCTCGTGCTCCTGTTCCAGGCGTGCGAAGGCCTTGTTGATCTTGTTGATCGATCCGATCTTGTTCAACGGCAGGCGCACGATGCGGGCTTGCTCGGCCAGGCTCTGCAGGATCTGCTGGCGGATCCACCACACCGCATAGCTGATGAACTTGAAGCCGCGCGTCTCATCGAAGCGCTTGGCGGCCTTGATCAGGCCCAGGTTGCCCTCGCTGATCAGGTCGGGCAGGGTGAGGCCCTGGCCCTGGTACTGCTTGGCCACGGAGACCACGAAGCGGAGGTTCGCCTTGCACAGGGCCTCCAGCGCGTTGTCGTCGCCCTGCTTGATCTTCTGGGCCAGTTCCACCTCCTCCTGCGCGGTGATCAACTTCACCTTGCCGATCTCCGTGAGGTATTTGTCCAGCGACGGGGTGTCGCGGTTGGTCACCTGCTTGGAGATCTTCAATTGTCGCATTCGACCCATGGGCGCGCGGGAATAGGTTTTCGGGAACGGCCCCGTTGAACGGCGCGGCGGGGGCGTGGGTTACCGCACGTACGCTGCCCTGGCACCGTCCGGATCGCGGGCCATGAACGACGAAGGGCCGCCCAACTGGACGGCCCTTCGGCAATGGTGGTACCGGGATCAGTTCTCCCGGCGCGGCCCGCGGTCGCGGTGGAACTCCCGCCTGGGGCGGTCGCTCCGGTCGCGGTGCGGGCGATCGCCGCGATCGCCGTTGCTCTCGCGCTCCACGTAGCCCTCGGGCTTGGGCAGCAGCACGCGGCGGCTCAGCTTCAACTTGCCGCTGCGCGGGTCCTTGCCCGTCACCTGGAACTCGATCACCTCGCCCTCCTTCAGCACGTCCTCCACGCGCTCCACGCGCTTCCAGTCCAGTTCGCTCACGTGCAGCAGGCCGTCGGTGCCGGGCAGCACCTCCACGAAGGCGCCGTAGGGCATGATGGTCTTCACCTTGCCCTTGTAGGTGGCGCCCACTTCCGCTTGGGGCGGGTTGGCGATGGCGTTCACGCGGGCCAGCGCGGCCTCGATGCTCGCCTTGTCCGCGCTAAGGATCTCCACGATGCCCACGCCATCCACCTCGTCGATGGTGATGGTGGCGCCGGTCTCGGCCTGGATCTCCTGGATCACGCGGCCGCCCGGTCCGATCACCGGACCGATGCTCTCCTTCGGGATCTGGATGGTGATGATGCGCGGTGCGTGCGGCTTGTAGTCGTCGCGCGGCGCGTCGATCACCTTCATCATCTCGCCCAGGATGTGCATGCGCCCCTGGCGCGATTGCTCCAGCGCCTGCGCGAGCACTTCGTAGGAAAGTCCGTCGACCTTCATGTCCATCTGCGTGGCGGTGATGCCCCTGGCGGTGCCGGTCACCTTGAAGTCCATGTCGCCCAAGTGGTCCTCGTCGCCGAGGATGTCGCTGAGGATAGCGTACTTCTTCCCGTCGCTGATCAGGCCCATGGCGATGCCGCTCACGGGGCTCTTGATCTTCACGCCGGCGTCCATCAGGGCCATGGTGCCGCTGCACACGGTGGCCATCGAGCTGGAGCCGTTGCTCTCCAGGATGTCGCAGGTGAGGCGGATGGTGTAGGGATTTTCCGGCAGGCCGGGGATCATGGGCTTCAGCGCGCGCATGGCCAGGTTGCCGTGGCCCACTTCGCGGCGGCCGGGGCCTCGGATCGGCTTCACCTCGCCGGTGCTGAAGCTGGGGAAATTGTAATGCAGCATGAAGGTCTCGCTGCTCTTCTTCATGGCGATGTCGATGGTCTGCTCGTCCATGCTGCCGCCGAGGGTCACGCTCATCAGCGCCTGCGTTTCGCCGCGGGTGAAGATGCTGCTGCCGTGGGTGCCGGGCAGCACGTCCACCTCACCCCAGATCGGGCGGATGTCGGTGGTCTTGCGGCCGTCGAGGCGCACGCCGTGGTCGAGCACCACGCGGCGCACGGCCTCCTTCTGCACCTTCTTGAAGTAGCGGGCCAGCATGGCCTTTTTCTCCCGCTGTTCCTCGGTCAGGGTCGCCAGGAAATCCTCCTTCACCTTGGCGAAGGCCTCGCCGCGCACCTCCTTCGAGCTGGGCTTCATGGCCAGGTCGAAGAACTTCTGGTAGCAGGCCTCGTGGATGGCCTTGGCCAGCGCCTCGTCCTTCTCCTCATGCTCGTAGGTGCGCTTGGTCGCGGCCTTCGGCACCAGGGCCGCCAGCTCGTTGATCGCGGCGCAATGCTTCTTGATCGCGTCGTGGGCGAGCTGGATGGCGGCGATCATGTCGGCCTCGCTCACCTCTTTCATCTCGCCCTCCACCATCAGGATGTCGCTGCTGGTGCCGGCCACGATCAGGTCGATGTCGGCGTTCTTCACCGTCTCGATGTCGGGGTTGATGCGCAGGCTGCCGTCGATGCGGGCCACGCGCACTTCGCTCACCGGCCCGTTGAAGGGGATGTTGCTCACGGCGATGGCCGACGCGGCGGCCAGGCAGGCCAGGGCGTCGGGCCAGTGTTTCTTGTCGCTGCTCAGCAGGGTCACCTGCACCTGCGTGTCGCCGTGGAAGTCGTCGGGGAAGAGCGGGCGCAGGGCGCGGTCCACCAGGCGGCTCACGAGGATCTCGTGGTCGCTGGGGCGGTTCTCGCGCTTGAAGAAGCCGCCGGGGTAGCGGCCCGTGGCGCTGAATTTTTCGCGGTATTCCACCTGCAGGGGCAGGAAGTCGATGCCTTCGCGGGCCTCTTTGGTGGCCACCACGGTGGCGAGCAGGATGGTGTCGCCCATGCGGACGGTCACGGCGCCGTCGGCCTGCTTGGCCAGCACGCCGGTCTCGATGGTCACCGGCATGATGCCGTCGCCCAGGTCGATGGTCTTGGAAATTCCTTGTGGTCTCATGGTGTTGGGGCCGGTCATTGCCGGCCTGTTTGGTTGGGGCCGATCATGATCGGCCCGTAGGTGCTCCGGCCTTTCCGGAGGCTTGGGTTATGCGCGTGTCCGCGCGTTGGGGCCGGTCGCCGGCCCATGCGTTGAAGAAGAAAGGGGAGTGCTGCGGCCTACTTGCGCAGGCCCAGGGTGTTGAGGATGGCACGATAGCGCTCGATGTCGTGGGTGCGCAGGTAGTTGAGCAACTGCTTGCGGCGGCCCACCAGGTTCATCAGCGCGATCTCGGTGGCGTGATCCTTCTTGTTCCGTTGAAGATGCTCGGTGAGGTGGTCGATCCGCTTGGTGAACAGCGCGATCTGGCTTTCCGCCCCGCCGCTGTTCATCGGCGACCCTCCGTGCGTCTTGAAGATCTCCTGCTTGGCCTCTTTGGTCAGGTGCATGTCACCCTTGTTTCTTGTTCGGCGGCAAATGTAGCCGAATTTGGTACGTGGGCTTTCCTGCGCAGAAGGGGAGGTCAGCGATCAGTTCCGGAACATGCCCAGCAGGGCTGCCAGCTTGGCTTTCAGGTCTTTACGGGCTACGATCAGGTCCAGGAAGCCGTGCTCCAGCACGAACTCGCTGGTCTGGAAGCCCTCGGGCAGGTCGCGACCGATGGTCTCGCGCACCACGCGCGGGCCGGCGAAGCCGATCAGGGCCTTGGGCTCGGCGATGTTCAGGTCGCCCAGCATGGCGTAGCTCGCGGTGACCCCCCCGGTGGTGGGGTCGGTGAGCAGGGAGATGTAGGGGATCTTCTTCTGGGCCAGCTGGCTGAGCTTGGCGCTGGTCTTGGCCATTTGCATCAGCGAATAGCCGGCTTCCATCATGCGCGCGCCGCCGCTCTTGCTGATGATGATCAGGGGGCACTTCTTCTTCAGGCAGTGGTCGACCGCCAGCGCGATCTTCTCGCCCACCACGCTGCCCATGCTGCCCCCGATGAAGCGGAAGTCCATGCAGGCGATGGTCACCTCGTTCTTGTCGATCTTTCCGTACGCGGCGCGCAGGGCGTCGTTCAGGCCGCTGTCGGCGCGGGTCTTCTTCAGACGGTCCACGTACTTCTTGGTGTCCTCGAACTTCAGCGGGTCGCCGGCGATCAGTTCAGGGGCGATCTCCTTGAACTTCTGGTCGTCGAAGAGGATCGCGAAGTATTCGGCGCTTCCGATCTTCTCGTGATGGCCGCACTTGGGGCAGACCCAGAGGTTGTTCTCGTGGTCGTCGGTGGTCACCACCTCCTTGCACTCGGGGCATTTGTACCAGAGGCCCTCCGGGGTTTCCTTCTTCTCCTCGGTGGCGGTGGTGATGCCTTCCTTGGTGCGGGTGAACCAGCCCATGGGTGCAAAGTTGAAAGTTGAAAATTGAAAGTTGAAAGGGGCAACTGCTCAACCCCTCAACCCTTCAACTTCTCAACCTGTTCACGCAATGGTGACCTTCTTGTCCAGATACACGTCCTGGATCGCGTTCAACAAAGCCACGCCCTCCTTCATGGGTCGCTGGAAGGCCTTGCGTCCGCTGATGAGGCCATGGCCGCCGGCGCGTTTGTTGATCACGGCCGTCTTCACGGCTTCGGCCAGGTCGCCCGCGCCGCTGCTGGCGCCCCCGCTGTTGATCAAGCCGATGCGACCCATGTAGCAGTTGGCCACCTGGTAGCGGCAGAGGTCGATGGGGTGGTCGGTGGTGAGATCGCTGTACACCTTCTTGTGGGTCTTGCCGTAGCCGGCCAGCGCGTTGTAGCCGCCGTTCACCTCGGGCAGCTTCTGCTTGATCACGTCGGCCTGGATGGTGACGCCCAGGTGGTTGGCCTGCCCGGTGAGGTCGGCGGCGGTGTGGTAGTCGACCCCGTCCTTCTTGAAGCCGCCGTTGCGCAGGTAACACCAGAGGATCGTGGCCATGCCCAGTTCGTGCGCTTGCTGGAAGGCCTGGGCGATCTCGGTGATCTGCCGCGTGCTTTCCTCGCTGCCGAAGTAAATGGTGGCGCCCACGGCGGCCGCGCCCATGTCCCAGGCGCTCTTCACCGTGCCGAAGAGCACCTGGTCGAACTTGTTGGGCAGGGTCATCAGCTCGTTGTGGTTGATCTTGACGATGAAGGGGATCTTGTGCGCGTACTTGCGCGCCACGCTGCCCAGCACTCCGTAGGTGGAGGCCACCGCGTTGCAGCCGCCTTCGATCGCGAGTTCCACGATCTTTTCGCCATCGAAATAGATGGGGTTGGGTGCGAAACTGGCCCCGCCGCTGTGCTCGATGCCCTGGTCCACCGGCAGGATGCTCATGTAGCCGGTGCCGGCGAGGCGCCCACGGCCATACAGCGCCTGCAGGTTCCTGAGCACCTGCGGGCCGCGGTTGGTGTCGCGGAAGCAGCGGTCCACGAAATCGGGCCCGGGCAGGTTGAGGGTCTTGCGGTCGATGGTCTTGCAACTGTGATCCAGCAGCCTTTCGGCTTCTTCGCCGAGCAACTCCTCCAATTTTCCGGTCTTCAGGGTCTCCATGTGTTCTTCTCTTGGGGGCGCCAAAACTACGGAATGGGGGAGGGGGTGTTCAGGACGCTCGCTTGGTGCCGACGGGCAGGGCGATCCACGCGCATCGATCAAAACGGGAACTTGGCCGCCGGACATGGCCCTTTCCATCGCCTTTCATGGCGCCGCCGGGATGGTCACCGGCAGCAAGCACCTGCTCGAGGTGAACGGACGGCGCGTGCTGCTGGATTGCGGCATGTTCCAGGGCGAAGGCGCGCGGAGCGACGAGCTGAACCGCGCCTTTGGCTTCGATCCGCGCTCGGTGGATGTGTTGGTGCTCAGCCACGCCCACATCGACCACAGCGGACTGATCCCCAAGCTGGTGGCCGACGGTTTCCGAGGCACCATCTGGTGTACGCCGGCCACGCGCGACCTGTGCGCCCTCATGCTGGAGGACAGCGCGCATATCCAGGAGACCGATCACGCCATGGATGAACGGCGCGCGCGGGAAAGAGGCCGCCAGGCCGACGCATCCGGACCCCTGTATACCGTGGCGGACGTGCCTCCCGCCATGGCCCGCTTCCAATGCATGGACCTTGAGGAGCAGCGCGAGATCGTTCCAGGGGTCAAGATCACCTTCAAGGATGCGGGGCACATCCTGGGCAGCGCCTTCGTGCATCTGGTGATCGACGATGGCGGGCGCTTCACGCGGCTCACCTTCAGCGGCGACATCGGCCGCTACGTGGACCGGCTGCTCCCCGACCCGGTGGCCCTGCCGCCGAGCGACGTGCTGATCTGCGAGAGCACCTACGGCGATCGCACGCATGCGCCGATGGAAGTGGCTCACGACGAGTTGCTCGGCCACCTCCAGCGCGTTTGCGTGGAGCAGAAAGGCAAGCTCATCATCCCCGCATTCAGCATCGGCAAGACGCAGGAACTGCTCTTCACGCTGAACGCCCTGAGCAATGCCGGCCGCCTGCCACGGGTGCCGGTGTTCGTGGACAGCCCCCTGAGCATCAACGCCACGGCCATCTATCGCGAACACAGCCACCTGCTGCAGGACGACGTGCGCGCGCAGCTCGCGCGGGACAACGACCTCTTCAGCTTCCCGGGCGTGGTGTGGGTGCGCAAGCCTGAGCAGAGCAAGGCGCTCAACGACCGCCAGGAACCCTGCGTCATCATCGCCGCCAGCGGCATGATGGAGGCCGGACGCATCCGCCATCATCTGCTCCACCACCTCGGCGATCCGAGGAACGCGGTGCTCGTGGTGGGCTTTTGCGCGCCGGGCACCCTGGGCGATGATCTGCTGCGCGGCGAGCGCGAGGTCCGCATCTTCCGCGAGCGGGTCCAAGTGAACGCGGCGATCCTGCGCATGGACTTCTACAGCGCCCACGCCGGCCAGGACGAGTTGCTCCGATGGATCGGGACGCCGTCGCCGCCGCCCCGGACTTTCCTCGTGCATGGATCGCAAAAGCCGCTGGCGATCTTCCGCGACAAGTTGCAGGAAGGAGGCTTCAAGAACGTGATGATCCCCGCGCTGGGCCAGCGCGTGCCGCTCTAAGCGGTGAATCGCATCGCCCGCACGAGCGCGGGCGGCAACGCGGGCAGTTTCCTCCGCTCGATCAGGAAGCTGCTCAGGTCGGCGATCTCCTTGAAGATGTAGTGGCTGTCCATGGCGCCCTTCAGGTAGCCGCTGCCGGTGCTGCCGCCGGTGCCCATGCGCAGGCCGATCATGCGATGCACCATGTTCAGGTGGCGGCTGCGCCAGTGGGCCATGCCCTCGTCGATGTCAAGCAGGGCTTCCAGGAAGCGGAAGGCGTTCTGGAAGATCGGCTCGTCGCGGTAGAGCATGATGAAGAGCGCGGCGCGGCCGGCCGCGGGCGGCATGCGGCGCTCGGACGACCCCTGCTCGAAGACGGCCGCCCACAACCGCGCGTTCCCCTCCTCGCCCTTCACCAGGCCGGAGGTGTAGATGCCCTTCAGTCGGTCGAAGAAGGCCGGTTCCCCGGCGGGCCAGAAACGCGCATCGAAGAAGGGCATGCGCTCCAGCCAGCGCATCACCATGTCGAAGAAGGTCGGTTGTCCCTCCAGGGCCTCGATGCGCGCCTTGTCGCCGGGACGCAGCTGGCTGGTGTAGTACTGCCTGCCGAAGCGGTGCTCCATGCGCAGGCCGAGCTTCGCTTCGAGGACCTTGAACTGCATGCTCTGGAAGCCGCTGGCCGGCCGCAGCATGTCGCGGAAGTCCAGGAAGTCCAGCGGCGTCATCGTCTCCAGGATGTCGATCTGACGCACCAGCACCTGCAGGATGGTGTGTACCCTGCGCAGGCGATGGACCGCGATGTTCAGCTCGCCGCCGTTGTCGTCCACCTGCTCGTCCTTGAAGATCGCCATCACGCTGCCCACCTCGTGCAGCACCTGCTTGAACCAGAGCTCGTAGGCCTGGTGGATGATGATGAAGAGCATCTCGTCGTGCGCGGGGGCGCCATGCTTCACGCTCTCGAGGTCCTGCGCGTTCAGCACCTTGTCCAGTTGCAGGTAGTCGCCGTAATAGACGTCGTTGGCCATGCTTTGAACGCCGAAGCCCGGCGAAGGCGTTTTTGTTGAGGGGGGCGCCAAAAATAGCCCGTACACGCGGGCGGTCCCGGCGGGGCGGGGGATGCGATCAGATCCCGAGGTCCACTTGCACGGAGGTCGCGTTCACGGTGGTGGGGAAGGACTTCAGCCCGGTCTTCGCCGGTCCTTTCGTCACGTTGCCGGAGGCATCGAAGGTGCTGTGATGCCAGGGGCACTCGAACCCGTCGCCTTTCCGTTCGATCGGCCCGCCCTTGTGCGGGCATTTCAACAGCAGCGCACGATAGGTGCCATCGGCCTCCTTCACCACCAGCAGCGGATCCTCGAGGCGCTTGGTGGCGATCCTGGCGCTGCCGTTCTTCTCGAAGGCGCTCAGCGGCACATCGAGGATCGACGAGCCTTCGGCGGGATCGAGGGCGAGCGCCTTCGAAGACGCGCACCCTTCCAGCGAGGCGATGGCGGGCACGGCCAGCAGCGCGGCACAGGCGCGGGAACCGGTGAGGAGAAATTCACGTCGTTGCATGGTCGGGTCGTGGAGCGAGCGGGTGAAGATGCGCACTTCGATCGAGGCATGCAATGGACTTGAACGCCGACCTGCGTGAACAACACGCTCAGAACCGCCACCTCACCTGCACCTTCACATCGCTGCGCAGGGTGGTACCGGTTCCGGGGTCGCCCTCCCCGTTGATCTCCTGCAGGCCGCTGCCGTACCGGTCCTGCCCGTTGTAGATCCAGGAGCCGTAGCGGACCCACAGGTCGATGCCGCGCAAGGGGTTGAGCTTCACCATCGCGTACCCGCGCATGCCCCGGCCGTAGTAGGGCGGGATGGAGTAGAGGCCGATCAGGTCGTTCTCGTAGGCGTACACGCGCGCGTCGTAGCTGTCGGTCTGGAAGAGCGCGAGGCGGAAGGTGAGTTCCACGATGCTGCGCAACGGCCGGTGTACGATGTCCTGGTAAAGGAGGAAGCCGTGCTCCAGCGGGCTTTCACCGCGCTGGTAGTCCACCGTTTCCATGCGCGTGCGCAGGCTCAGGCTGTTGCTCACGCGGTAGCTCGCGTTCAGCCGGTAGTTGGTTTGTTCCACCGCCACCAGCGGATCGACGCCCTGATCGGGATCCTCGGCGTTCTTCTCGCTGATGCGGTGCCGCACGCGGCCGTAGACCTCCACCTTTTTCGATGGCTTCCAGTTCAGCTGGCCCATCGCGTCCCAGCCTTCCGATGGCCCATCGGTGAGGTAGCGCAGCCAGGGGAAGCGGTACTGGTCGAAGTAGGCGTTGAAGGTCCATTGGCGCGAGGCCTTGATCTCGATGCCCGTGTACAGGCCGCGTTCGTTCCAGGCGTTGCTACCTTCGGCGAAGGCCACGCTGTAGATGCCCAGGAAATCCCGTGGATAGTCGCGGTAGAGCAGGGCCAGTGAAACGCGGCGATCCAGCGCGAGCAGCACGCCGCTGAGCCATGCCACGCCGCCCTTGTCGGCGCCGGACACCTCGCCGAACCAGCTCAGGTTGCGGTGGATCAGGCTCCAGTCGGCGCCGTACTTGGTGATCGCATCGCCGCTGAACTCGAACTGGTTGTAGGGCTTGATGTCGCGCAGCAGCCGGGTGTCGTACCGGATGTTCACCGCCGTGGCGCCGGCGCTGAAGGTGCGGCTCACGTAACGCGCGTGCCCGCCGATGGTGCGCTCGCCAAGGGCATCCTTCTTTTCCACGTCGCTGGTGGTCTGGTGCAGACCATCCTCCTGGAAGGAGCTGAAGGTGGTCTCGATCTCGCCGCTCTCGCTGGTGTCGCCGCGCACGATGTTCGCGTCCAGGTCGCGCTGGGAAAAGAAGGCCGTGGCCTCCCAGTGTTTTCCGGCGGTGGCGGTCAATGCCGCGCCGCGCAGGAACTGGTTCTCGTTCACGCTGGTGTAGGGCAGCAGGCCCGATGCGTTGCGCTTGATGTTCATCGTGTAGCTGCTCTTGCCCGCGTAGGCCAGCCCGTTCCAGTAGGTGAGGCCCTGCCCGAACTGCGCCTGGTAGTCGCCCAAGGCGATCGCCTTGAAGGGTCCGAGGTCGCGCAGGAAGAGATGGGCGCTGTAATAGTCGAAGCCGTCGGGCTGCGAGCCGCGGAAGAATTCCTCGCCCTCGTCCTTTTCGGCCGTGATGCCGAAGCTCAGGTTCTGCCGGTAGCGGAAGCGGAAGCGCGTGTAGAGCTTGTAGGGCGATCCAAGGTAGACCTTGTTGGTGGCGCGCAGCAGGGAGTCGACCTGCGGATCGTCCGTGTCGGGCAACGGATCGCCATCGGGATCGGCGTAGGTGCTGCCGAAGAGGTTGTCCTGTCCCATGTAGCCCTTGCGCTGCTGCACGTCGGTCACACTGCGCACCACCAGTTCCTGTTCGGCCAGGCGCAGCACCTCGCGCAAGGGCATGCGCGTGTTCGCCGCGCGCTCCTGCACGGCGACGAAGGGCCGCACGAGCGCGATGGTCGCGGGGTCGAAGGCGTCGATGGTCTGCAGCTCGTAGATGCTCAGCAGCGGCCCATTGCGGTCGATGTGCGCGAAGAGCGCGGCGATCTGCAGGTCGCTGAGCAGTTGCAGCGTGGCCAGTTCATCGGCGGTGGTGCGGTTGAGGTCGATCGGGTGACGGTAGCGGTCGGCGAGCACCTCGAAGAGCGCGGTGAGGTCCACGTCGGTGTCGTCGCCCGCCCGTTCGGCGGCCACCTCGATGCGCTGTTCGATCAGGTCGCGCGGGACCGTCCGATCGATCTGCGCCGCGAGCGGGACGGCGAGGAGGACGATGCCGGTCGCGAACAGGCGCGGCATCATTCGAAGCGGTAGTTCAGGCTCAGCTGCGGCGTGGCGCCCAGTCGCGAGCGCACGCTCACCGCCAGGTCGGCATCGAACTGCCCGAAGCGCACGCCCATCCCGAAATGGCCCTGGACCGGTCCCGTGCTGATGCCCGTGCGGAAGAAGAGCGCCTTGCCCGGATGGTATTCGATGCCCGCCCGGAAGATCTCCGGCCGGTCGATGTCCTTCTCCACCGCGCCGGTCATCAGCAGGTGCTCGCTGAAGGTGTAGCCCAGCCCCGCGCGCAGCATGGTGGGGATCTTTTCCCCGTACGGTCCGCCGAGCTGGGTGCGCGTGGGGTTGAACAGGTGCGCGCCCACCCAGAGCGCATCGGTGAGCCGCGCCTGCACGCCCACCTCGCCGATCATGGCGCCGGTGCTCCCATAGCCCTCGCCCAGCGCCACGTTCACATAATCCAGCTGGATGCCCGCGCGCAGCCCATCGCCGAAACGCATCGCATAGGCCAGCCCCGCCTGCTGTTCGCGGTACAGGTCGAAGCCGAAGTGGTTCGCACTGAGCGCCACCGTTCCATCGCCAAGTGGAAGCGCGGCGGCTATTCCTTGCATGGCCAGGTCGGATGAGAGCCAGTGCTGCTGGTAGAAGAGACCCGCGATCGGGTCCTTCAGTCCCGCGAGCCCGGCCTGGTTGCCTTGCGCGCACCAGAGATCGATCAGCGTGAGGTCCGCGTAACCCAGCCCCGCGAAGCGCGCGCCCACGGGGATCGGATCGCCGCCGGCATGGACGGAGGACGTGATCGCTGCGGCCAGACCGAAGGCGAGCACCCGCATGGAGCCGAAAGTAGGCCTTCGCGTGCTGCCTACCTTGGCCGCCCGCATGAACGAACGGACCGTCCGCCTGCACGATCTGGCCTTCGAGCCCTACCTGAGCGAAAGCGAGGTGCGCGCGGCCATCGACCGCCTGGCCGGCGAGCTGCGCACGAAGTACCATGGCCGTCGCCCGCTCTTCATCGGCGTGCTCAACGGCGCCTACTTCTTCGCCAGCGAACTGGTCAGGCGGCTGGACATCGAGTGCGAGGTCACCTTCGTGAAGGTGGCCAGTTACGTGGGTACGGCGAGCACCGGCAGGGTGACCCAGCTGATCGGACTGAACGAGCCGGTGGCCGGCCGCCACGTGGTGATCCTGGAGGACATCGTGGACACCGGCCGGACCATTGAGCACATCCTGGAGGCCCTGAAGGATCATCATCCGGCCGGCATCGCCATCGCGGCCATGCTCTTCAAGCCGGAGGCCTACACCCGTTCGGTGCCGATCGACCACGTGGCACTGAGGATCCCCAACGTGTTCGTCGTGGGCAGCGGCCTGGATCACAACGGGCTCGGCCGCAATCTCCCCGGCATCTATCGCATCAAGGACCACAACGCATGAGCAAGAAGCTGAACATCGTCCTCTTCGGCCCTCCCGGGGCCGGCAAGGGAACGCAGAGCGAGTTCCTGATCGAGCGCTACGAGCTGATCCACCTCAGCACGGGCGACCTGCTGCGCGCGGAGAAGGAGGCCGAGACGCCGCTGGGCCTGCAGGCGCAGGAGCTCATGAGCCAGGGCCTGCTGGTGGCCGACGAGATCGTGATCGGCATGATCCGCAACAAGCTCATCGCCCACCCGGAGGCGAAGGGATTCATCTTCGACGGCTTCCCGCGCACGCGGGCGCAGGCCGAGGCGCTGGATGAGCTGCTCACCGGCATGGGCTCGGGCATCGCCGTGATGCTCGCGCTGGAAGTGGGGGAGGATGAACTGGTCAAGCGCCTGCTGGGGCGCGGCGCCACCAGCGGCCGCGCGGACGACAGGGACGAAACGGTGATCCGCAAGCGCATCGCCGAGTACGAGCAGAAAACCGCGCCGCTCAAGGAGTATTACAGCGCCCAGGGCAAGTACCGGGGGATCGACGGCGTGGGATCGATCGGGGCGATCACCGAACGGCTGGCGAAGGCGATCGGGTGAACGTGTTCCCCGGAGCATGCCGTGCATCTGATCACCAGAACGCGTGAGCACCCCCAACTTCATCGACCACATCCGCATCCACTGCCGCAGCGGCAAGGGCGGCAAGGGCAGCGCGCACCTGCGGCGGGAGAAGTACGTGCCCAAGGGAGGGCCCGATGGCGGCGATGGCGGCCGAGGCGGCCACGTGATCCTGCGCGGCAACGAGAACCTCTGGACCCTGCTGCACCTGCGCTACACCAAGCACGTGCTGGCCGGCGATGGCGAAGGCGGAAGCGCCAACCAGTGCAGCGGCAGGGATGGCCGCGACGTGGTGGTGGAGGTGCCGCTGGGCACCGTGGCGAAGAACGCGGACAGCGAAGAGGTGATGGCCGAAGTGCTGAAGGACGGTGAGGAAGTGGTGCTGCTCGAAGGCGGCCGCGGCGGGCTGGGCAACCAGCACTTCAAGAGCGCCACGATGCAGACCCCGCGCTTCGCACAACCCGGCGAGCCGGGCCGCGAGCAATGGATGGCGCTGGAGCTGAAGATGCTGGCCGACGTGGGGCTCGTGGGCTTCCCCAACGCGGGCAAGAGCACCCTGCTCTCGGTGATCAGCGCCGCCAAGCCCAAGATCGCCGACTATCCCTTCACCACCCTGACGCCCAACGTGGGTGTGGTGCCCTACCGCGATGGGCGCTCCTTCGTGGTGGCCGACATCCCCGGCATCATCGAAGGCGCGCACGAGGGAAAGGGGCTGGGCCTGCGCTTCCTGCGCCACATCGAGCGCAACAGCGCGCTGCTCTTCATGGTCCCGGCCGACAGCAAGGACATCAGGAAGGAGTACGCCATCCTGCTGGATGAGCTGGGGAACTATTCACCCGAGCTGCTGCACAAGCAACGCCTGCTGGCCATCTCCAAGTGCGATCTGCTCGATGAGGAGCTGATGGAGGCGATGCGCAAGGAACTGCCGGAGGAGGTGGACAGCGTGATGATCAGCTCGGTGAGCGGACTGGGGATCGAACGGCTGAAGGATGCGTTATGGAGGAAGTTGCAATGACCACCCCCAACCCCTCTTATTGCTCGCCGAGCCTCGCAACAGGAGGGGAGACTAAAACAATGACCATCCCCAACCCCTCCCATTGCTCGCGGAGCCCCTCGCTCCGTCCAAGCGGGCTGCGCGAAGGCGCAGTCGCGACGGGAGGGGAGACCATCGCTCACGCCATCACCTGATGCTCGACCACCTCGCCCGCATCGACCGCGACCTGTTCCTGGCCGTCAACGGCTGGCGATCGGTGGCCCTCGATGCCGTGCTGGCGCCGGCCTCGAACCTCTGGCTGTGGTTCCCGCTCTACCTGTTCTTCCTCTTCCTGATCCAGCAGCGCACCGGCTGGCGCGGACTGCTGATCGCCGTGCCGGTGATCGCCGCGATGGTCTTCATGACCGACACGGGCTCGGTGCTCTTCTTCAAGGAGACCGTGCAACGCCTGCGCCCCTGCCATGCGGCCGACCTGCGCGGGCTGGTGCATCTGATCGACGACCACTGCGGGGGGCAATACGGGTTCGTCTCCTCGCACGCGGCCAACCACTTCGGCATCGCCGCCTTCATGGCCGGGGTGCTGCATGGGCGGCCGCGCTGGGGCACCTGGCTGCTGCTCGCCTGGGCCATGCTGATCGGCTACAGCCGCATCTACCTGGGCCAGCACTATCCGGGCGATGTGATCGCCGGAGGGATCTATGGCGCCGCCATCGGCGCGCTCTTCTTCCTGATCTTTCGGGCCCTCTTCGTCCGGGTCAACGATCGGCCATGACCAGTTGGATCGCGGTTTTCGTGGGTGGCGGCGCAGGCAGCGTGTTGCGCTTCGCCATCAGCATGGCCGTGGTGCGTTGGACGCCGAAGAGCCAATTCCCCTGGGCCACGCTCGCGGCCAACGTGCTGGCCAGCGTGCTGCTCGCCCTGCTGATCTACCGCTGGGGCCTGGATGCCCCCGATCGCTTCGGATCGAAGGCGCTCCTGGCCATCGGCTTCTGCGGGGGCCTCAGCACCTTCTCCACCTTCAGTTGGGAGAATTTCATCCTCCTGCACGACGGCCGGATCGCGTTCGCGGCGGCCAACGTGCTGGTGAACGTGCTGCTCTGCCTCTGGTCGTTCCACCTGATCATCCGATACGCATGAGGTCGTCCATCCCCCGCCGGGGCCGTCCCGCCTGGACCGTGTTCCGGCCTTCCTTCGTTCTCCAGGTCCTGTCGTGCGCACTGTCGATCGCGCAGGCGGCCCATGGGCAGCAACCCACCTGGCAGCATCCGCCGAAGCTCATCGTTGGCATCGTGGTCGATCAGATGCGCACCGACTACCTCTACCGGTACTGGGACAATTTCGGCGATGGCGGCTTCAAGCGCCTGATCAACGAAGGCACCTTCCTGCGCGATGCGCACTACACCTACATGCCCACGGTGACCGGTCCGGGTCATGCGAGCATCTACGCGGGCACCGCGCCCGGCCGCCATGGCATCGTGGCCAACGACATGTACGATCGCGCCAGGCATGCCACCTATTACTGCGTCTCCGATACCGCGATTAGCAGCGTGGGCACCACGAGCTCCAGCGGTGAAAAGTCGCCGCACCGGCTGCTGGCTTCCACCCTGGCCGACGAGATGGAACTGCGCTTCGCGCGGCGATCGAAGACCATCGGCATCGCGATCAAGGACCGCAGCGCCATCCTGCCCATCGGGCGCACGGGCGACGCGGCCTTCTGGTTCAGCGGCGGGGCCTTCATCAGCAGCAGCTGGTACGGCGAGGAGCTGCCGCGATGGGTGGCCGACTACAACGGCACCCGACCCGTGGACCGGTTGATGGTCGGCAAGTGGGAGCCGGCCCTTCCGCGCGAGCGATACCACGAAGTGCTGCCCGACGACAATCCCTACGAGATCCCGCTGAAGCGCGGCATGCGGCCGAAGCTGCCCGTGGACCTGGACTCGTTGCGCCTGGCGGGTGCGGGCGCCGACGTGCTTCCCTACACCCCGGCGGGCCTGACCGTCACCACCGACCTGGCGCTCGCCGCGCTCACCGGCGAGGCCCTGGGGAAGGACGACGCGACGGACCTGCTGGCCATCAGCTACAGCAGCCCCGACCTGCTGGGCCACCGCGTGGGGCCGCGGGCCGTGGAGATGGAGGACCTGTACATCCGACTGGACGGGGAGCTCAAGCGGCTGCTCGACGAACTGGACCGGCTGATCGGCCCCGCGCAGTACACCGTGTTCCTCACCGCCGATCACGCCACGGCGGACGTGCCGGCCTACGTCGCGAACGAACTGAAGGGCAGCGCGGGCTACGTGGACATGGCGGCGATCCAACGCACGCTCGCCACGGAGCTCGGGCTGGCGATCGACACGGTGATGGAGCAGCAGGTCTTCCTGGCGAAGCCCGGTGAAAGCGACGCCCGCAGGGTGGCCGAGCGGCTCGCGCTCATGCCCGGGATCGCCGCCGCGATCACCGGACATCAGGCCGTGCGCGGCGCGCCGGGCGACGGCCTGCCCCGGTTGATGGCCGCCGGCTTCATGCCCCAGCGCAGCGGCGACGTGCTCTTCGCCCTGCAGCCCGGTCACTTCGAAAAGGAAAGCTGGAGCTTCGGCCACGGCACCACGCACGGCAGCGGCTGGACCTACGACACCCACGTGCCGGTGATCTTCTTCGGCGCGGGGGTGAGGCAGGGCGAGGTGCTGCGCCGCACGGCGATCACCGACATCGCGCCCACGATCAGCGCGCTCGTGGGCATGACCGCGCCCAACGCGGCATCGGGGGAGGTCGTGCCGGAGGCGCTGCGCTGACCAGTTCACCGCGGGCTGTTCACATCACGGCGTGCCGGGCTCCGCCATCGCCTCGTGCGTCAGGCAGCTTTGGGCGTGGCCCTTCCGCTCCGCGATCCCACCACGCTGCCCTTCGAGCTCTGGCGCGAGGAGGGCGTGGTGTACCTGTGCTTCGGTCACGCCGCGACCATCGACGTTCCGCTGGTGAAGGAGTTGTTGCGCGTGCTGAACGCCGTCGATCCCACCGGTCGCGCGCCGATCCTGGTGGACCACGACGCCCGTGTCGACCTCCAGCCCGCGGCCTTCGCGCTGTTGCGCCGCGGTTGCCGCCGCCCCGCGCGGCCCGTGGCCTGGATGGCCGGCGACCGGGCCGACCTCCTGCAGGGCGAGATGCATGCGCGCAGCTTCCAGCCGCACTTCCCCATGCGCACCTTCACCTGGCGCGAGGAGGCCATGCGCTGGATCCAGGGCTGGTTGAACTCGCCGGACCTGCGCGTGGTGCGGTAGTGTCTTTCACCACAGAGGCGCAGAGACACGGAGAGAACCATTGAGGATCTCTTCATCCGTTCATCCGCGCTCATCCGCGGCATCGGCGAACAATGCATTGGATCCTCTGTGCCACTGTGGTGAAGATGAGCGGTTGTTGATCCACCTGGGGAAAGTTCCCGTGCGTGACCGGCGCTCATCGGCTTGATCAGATCCCAATTTTGCGCGGCCGGTCATGCGCCTCTTCATCCTGCTCCCCGCCCTGGCATGCTGCCTTGTCACGAGGCCGCAGGAACTCATCGAACTCGCGGCAAGCGTGGAAGGGACGGCCATCCTGGTGCGCGCCACCAGCAGCGATGCGGGTGCGCCCCGCCCCGTGCTGCAGGCGATCTGGCGCGAGGGGGAGGAGGGCGTGCATTTCGAGATGCAGCGCACCGCCGAACCCGATGGCCGGGCGCATCTGATGCTCGACCGGTTGATGGAGCCGGCCCTGGGCCAGTACCTCGACCTGCACGTGCGCTTCGAGAAGCACGGCGTCGCCGCCGACCTCACGCCCGACCAGCTCCTCGCCGCGATGAACGCGATGGTGTGGGCGGCGGAGGAGGAGGTGGGTGCGGCGGGCACCTTCGCCGGCTTCGAGGCGCCCACGCGCGACCGGCTCATGCGGCTCACGCGCATCGACTGGAGCCAGGCCCGCTTCAGCGTGGATGGCGGCGATGAACAGGACAAGTACCTCGCGATCTACTTCTATGTGCGCAGCCAGCGCGAGGAGCTCGAGCGCCAGATGCGCGCCGACCTGCTCCCCCTGAGCGCGATCGACGTGCTCGCTCCCGTTCAACAGGAACTGACCGCCGGACAGCGCGAACGCATCAACTCGGTGTGCGGCACCGTGTTCGACCAGGACAATTTCCTCTGCGCGCTGGACCTCACCGTGAGCGACAGCGGGCCGGCCCCGCCCGATCCGCACCTGGGCGCCCGGATCGCCGATGCGCCGGGCGCACCGGTGGAGCCGGCGCGGGAGGTGAAGGTGCGCAGGCGCGATCGCTGGCTGAAGGCCGAGCTCGATCGGATCAATGAGCGCATCGATCGCACCGACCAGCGCGCGGAATTGTGGGCGCTGCGCGATCGCATGGATGACCTGCAGGGCCAGATCGACGACCTGCGGCTGGAAGTGCGCGAGCCGGTGAACGCATCCGACGACAACCCGATCGCCAGCCTCAGCGCGCTCACCGGCCGCAACATCACCATCCGCTTCGAACGCTACGGGGTGGAACCCGGACCCGATCACCGGCTCCTGCTCAACGAGGTGTTCGAACAGCTCGCGAGATCGCCCGACGACCGCGTGCTGATCACCGGCTACGCCGACCGCAGCGGCGACCCCGCGGTGAACCTTCGCCTGAGCGAGCAGCGCGCCAAGAGCGTGCGCAACTACCTCTTGCAGCGCGGCATCGCGCCCGAACGGCTGATGGTGAACTACTACGGCGACAGCCGCAGCGAGGGGCGCGATCCCTCGGAGCGCCGCGTGGAGATCGAGTGGCTGCGGTGACCGGCCGGCTCCGCCCGCCGCCCGATCGCCGCGGCCATGGGCGCATGGGGCGCGTCGGCCGGCTGGCGATCTTCGCCGCATGAAGCTGATCTCCTTCAACGTGAACGGCATCCGCGCCAGCGTGAAAAAGGGCCTGCACGACACCATCCGCTCCCTCGACCCCGACATCCTCTGCCTGCAGGAGATCAAGGCCACGCCGGGCCAGGTGCGCGCCGCGCTCGAGGGCCTTGAAGGCTACAAGGTGATCGCCAACAGCGCCGAGCGGCCTGGTTACTCCGGCACGGCGATCCTCACCAGGGAAGAACCCGTGCGCGTGGACCTCGGCATCAACGAGGCCGCGCACGACACCGAGGGCCGCGTGATCACGGCCGTGTACCCCGGCTTCACCGTGGTGAACGCCTACACCCCCAACAGCGGCGAAGACCTCAAGCGGCTGGGTTACCGCAAGCAATGGGACGAGGCGTTGCGCAACTACCTGAGGACCCTCGCGGCGAGGGGGAACGTGATCTTCTGCGGCGACCTGAACGTGGCGCACCAGCCGATCGACCTCGCGCGGCCCAAGGCCAACTACAACAAGACCGCCGGCTACACCCAGACGGAGATCGACGGCATCGCCGCGCTGCTCGCAGGGGACTTCGTGGACAGCTTCCGAAGCCTGAACCCGGAAGTGGTGCGATACAGCTGGTGGAGCCAGCGTTTCGGCGCGCGCGCCAAGAACATCGGTTGGCGCATCGACTACGTGCTGGTGAGCAAGGCGTTCGCGCCACGGGTGAAGAACGCCTTCATCCTGACCGAGGTGCAGGGAAGCGACCACTGCCCGGTGGGCATCGAGTGGTGAGCCACGCCTTGCATCGGTCCCCCGCGCACGCCTGCGTGAACTTCAATTCCGACATCGTACTTTCCCGCATGCATCTTCCGGTCCGCGTCCTGGCTGCCGTGCTGTCCGGCCTGCTCGCCCTGGCGTGCGCGGCCCAGCGCAAGGTGCTGATCATCGGGATCGACGGCTGCCGGCCCGACGCGCTGGTGGCGGCTGATGCCCCCACGATCGACAGCCTGATGGCCACCGGGGTGTACACCCTGGAGGGCATCACGCACCCGCCCACCTGGAGCGGCACCGGGTGGAGCAGCATGCTCACCGGCGTGTGGGAACAAAAGCACGGCGTGAAGGACAACACCTTCGCCGGATCGAACTTCACCGACTGGCCGCACTTCCTGGACCGGCTGAAGGCGCAGTACCCGTCCATGTCCTTCGCATCCATCGTGCATTGGGCGCCCATCAACGCGCAGATCCTGCAGAACGCCGACCTGGAACAGAGCTTCGCGACGGATGCACAGGTGGCCGCCGCCGCGGTGGACCTGCTCGCCAACGGCGACCCCGACGTGCTCTTCGTCCACTTCGACGACGTGGACGCGGCCGGTCATGCCCATGGCCATGATCCCGCCGTGCCGCAATACCTGGCGGCCATCGCCACCATCGACACCCTGGTGGATCAGGTGGTGGCGGCGCTGACCACGCGGCCGCCCGCTGAGGAATGGGCGGTGATCCTCTCCACCGACCACGGCGGCAACGGCGCCGGCCACGGCGGCATCGCCCACGAAGAGCAGCGGATCTTCACCATCGTCAGTTCGCCGTGGGTCCCGCAAGTGGAATTGCCGGCGGTAATGGACACCGTGCCCATGGGAGCGACCGTCGCCTTCAACAGTTCCGGCCACGCGCAGGCCTCCAGCACCGTGGGCCTGCAGTTCGGGAGCGCCCAGGACTTCACCCTCGAATGCCGCGTGAAGATGCCCGCCACCTGGAGCGGCGATCCTGTGATGGTGTCCAACAAGAACTGGGCGAGCGGCACCAACCCCGGCTACGTGATCAGCACGCCGTCGGGCGGCCCCGCGTGGAAGATCAACGTGGGCGACGGTGCCGACCGCGTGGACCTCACCGGGCTGCCGATCAACGACGGGCAGTGGCACCACCTGGCCATGACCTGCGACCGGGATGGCAAGGTGCGCATCTTCCAGGACGGGCTCTTCCTGCGCGAAACCGGCATGACGGCCATCGGCAACGTGAACACCGCGTTGCAGATCAACATCGGCCAGGATGGAACGGGCGCCTATTCCTCCGCCTTCCCCGGTTCGATCGCCGAGGTGCGCATCTGGAACGCGGCATTGTCGATCAAGACCGTTTCGGCCTGGTCGGGTAAGCCGCTTTCGCCATCGCATCCGAACTGGTCCTCGCTCAAGGCCCATTGGGAGATGGATGAAGGGAGCGGCAGCGCCTTCGCCAACAGCGTGGGCGGCGGCTCCGGCGCGATCTGGATCGGATCCTCCCCCGCATGGCAACCCGCCGGGGGTGAATGCATCGCCACCGATCTGAGCCTCACCCCCACGCAGGTGGATCTGCCGCCCACGGTGGTGCATTTCCTCGGCCTGCCGCTCAACCCGGGCTGGGATCTGGACGGCCGTTCGCTGATCCCCATCACCGGGCCGGTGTCCATCGACCTGCGCACCCTGTTGCAGGGACCGTACGACGGCGGCACCCTACTGATGCGCGACGACCTGCGCTACGCCGGACTGGTCCCGCCGGACGAACCATACACCGCCCTGGGCTTCAACCTGTGGGGCGGCGGCGGCGAGCACATCCCATCCATCGTGCTGGAGCGCACGGGGCCGGGCGCCGTCGTGGATTGGATCATCGTGGATGCGCGCGGCAGCGCCGACAGCAGCCAGGTGATCGCTTCGCGCTGCGGCCTGATCCGGCGCGATGGCCGCGTGGTGGATGTGGACGGTACCTCGCCGCTGGTGCTGCCCGTGCCACCGGGGCCGTACTTCATCTCGGTGCGGCATCGCGGCCATCTGGGCGTGATGACCGCCGCCGCCATACCCTTCGCGATGAACGTGCCGGCCGTGGTGGATCTGAGTTCCCCGCTGCAACCGCTGTACGGCACCGATGCGATGCTGTCCGTGGGCGGCCGCCGCGTGCAATGGGCGGGGGAGATCAAGCACGATGGCGTGATCAAGTACACCGGAAGCGGCAACGACCGCGATCGCATCCTGCTGGCGATCGGCGGCGCGGTGCCCACCGCCACGCTGGCCGACTATCGCAGCGAGGACCTCACGATGGACGGGCTGGTGAAGTACACCGGTTACATGAACGACCGCGACCTGATCCTGTTGAACATCGGGGGGGCCGTGCCCACTGCCGTGCGGCTCGAGCAGCTGCCGCATTAGCCTTTCGTTCCTTCAGGGCATGAAACAACTGCTTCGGCTGGAGGAAGCCGCGCAATTCCTCCTGTGCATCGGCGCGCTCATGGCGCTGGATGCACCTTGGTGGATCTACGGGATCCTGGTCATCGGACCGGACATCGGCATGCTGGGCTACCTGGTGAACTCCCGCGTCGGGGCGATCACCTATAACGTGATGCATCACAAGGGGATCGCCCTGGCCCTGGTGGCGGCGGGCTTCCTGATGATCCCGGAAGGAAGCATCCCTGCTGCCGGGGCGATGTGGATGCCTTTGATCGCGGCGGGCGTGGTCCTCTTCGGCCACGCGAGCATGGATCGCATGCTCGGCTTCGGGCTGAAGTACGGCGACGACTTCAAGCACACGCACCTGGGTTGGATCGGCCGCGCGGATCGATCTTAGCGCGGCATGCGCGTGCTGCTGCTGGACAACTTCGACTCCTTCACCTGGAACCTGCACCACTTGCTGGAACCGCTGGTGGATGAAGTGGTGGTCGCACGCAACGATGCCATCACGGTCGATGGAGCTGCGCGCTTCGACCGGATCGTGCTCAGTCCCGGTCCGGGACTTCCGTCCGAGGCGGGGATCATGCCCGAATTGTTGTCGAGGCTGATGCCCACCCATCCGATCCTGGGCGTGTGCCTCGGGTTGCAAGGGATCGTCGAAGCCTGCGGAGGCAGGTTGTTCAACCAGCCGAGGGTGATGCACGGAGTGGCGGTGAAGTGCATGCCCGTGGAACCCATCGATCCGCTTTTCGCCGGCCTGCCTAAAACCTTCGACGTGGGGCTTTATCACAGCTGGGCTGCCGATCCGGATGGACTTCCCTCAACTCTGCGCATCACCGCCCGGAGCGAGCAGGGCGTGATCATGGCCGTGCGCCACCGCGCCTTCGAGGTGTGCGCGGTGCAGTTCCATCCCGAGAGCGTGATGACGCCGATGGGAGGGAGGATGATCGGGAACTGGATGCGGGGGTGAGTTTTTTTCACCGCGGAGGCACAGAGAAGAAAAGATCCATTCACCTGCAGAGGCGCGGAGAAAAAGATCTCCCCAACGACCGCATTTCTCCGTGTCTCTGTGTCTCTGTGGTGAGAATTCCGGCTCAGAGCAGGAACCCGCCGCCGCCGCCGATCGGGCGCCGCTGCTCGTACTTCAGATCGCGCAGGATGCTGGCCTTGATGTTGATCCGGAAGCTGTAGCTCTTGCGCTCGCCGAAGGGGATCACGTTGGCGTTGAACTCCCAGCAGTGCAGGTCCCAGAACAGGTTGAGTTCCGTCGGCGTCCAGTCCTCCGCCACCAGATCGTAGCCGCTGGTGAACCCGACCTTCCAGTATTTCAGCACGGTGAAGTCCCCGTTGAAGAGCACGCTCTGCCGCTCCTCATCGCTGAACTCGTCGCCCATCCAGGTGCGGAACGCGTCGAAGCTGTAGTTCACGCTCAGGCGCCAGGGGATGGAGAAGTTCACGTCCGCGCCCTTGTCGGGGTCGGCTTCACCCACCACCGGGCCGTCGTCCGTTCCCTCCGAGGTGGTGGACCGTCCGTATTTGCGGCTCTTCACCTCGAAGCCGATCGCCGTGGTGGCCGAGGTGAGCCGTGCCAGCCGACCGTTCACCTTCAAGGCGCTCTGGTCGATCCGGCGTCCCAGCGTGTCCACGGCGTAGGGATCCCAGGCGCTGGTGAAGTTCAGGTTCACCACGTTGAAGAAGACCGTGCGCGCGGCCAGGCCGATGGGGCTCCAGCGCAGGCTGTCCCGCATCCAGTCGTAGCTGCTGGTGAGGCTCACCACGTCGAGCAGCTTGAGCTTCTTGGTCGGGTCGGTGGTCATCGTGGCGGTCGTGTCCTTGGCCGCCTTCGCGTCGCGCACCTTGGCTTCGAGGCTCTGCACAAGGCCCAACGAAAGCAGCCCGCTCTCGCCGGCGGGCGGCTTGCCGTAGATCCCGTTGTCGAACGGGGAATAGTTCGCCACCACCGTTCCGTCGGCGGAAGTGACCTCCTGCTGCGTGCTGAAGTCGGGCCGGTAGCTGATGCCGAAGCTCGGGGTGATCACGTGGCGGATGGCGCGAAGGCCCTGGCCGCGGAACTGGTACATGCCGTACAGCTTGCTGGTGAGGGTGGCGCCCGCGCTCCAGTCGTAGGGCGCGGCGAACGTGGGCACGGTGTCCGTCACGATCGATGAATCCGCTTCGTTGTACGTCTTCCGCAGTTGTTCGAAGTACATGCGGTCGGTGAAGCGCACCTCCGGGTTCACGGTGAAGAACATCGTCTTGAACGATGTGGAGAGCGCCGCGGCGTGGCGCAACCCGTTCTGGAACTGGCCGACCAGCGTGGGGATGTTCGCCCAGTACAGGTGTTCTTCCGTCGTGCTGAGCCGGTTGTCGAAGGTGCCCGTGTAGGTGAGGCCGATGCGGTCCGCCCAGCGGTCGGTCTTCACCGGACCGGAGCGCATCAGTTCAAATGGGAAGAAGCGTGGGACCGAATAGGTGAGCGAGGGGATGGTGATGTCGAAGGCCCTGGTCTGGGAGTTCTGGCTGTGGCGGGCGGCCACGGCCAGGTTGGTGGGCACGTTGGGCGAATGGAACTGGTGGGTCCACTGCACGTTGCTCTGGAAGGTGTTGCTCAGGTAGTCGTAGGTGCTGCTGTTGAAGTTGTTGGTGAAATTGTCGGTGCTGCCCACGTTCACGCTCGCATTGAATCGGTCGCTGAGGCTGGCTTTCGGGTCTACCACGTGGTTCCACCGCACGAAGAAGGTGCGCGACCGGCTGAAGTCCGGGAAGTCCGGATCGCTGTGCAGCAACGTGCTCTGGCTCAGGTCCAGCGAGCCGCTGTAGCGGTAGCGCGTCCTGTACCGCGAAAGCGCGCGGGCCGCCCACGACCCGCGGCTGTACACGTCCCCGGTCAGCTGCAGGTCCATGTGATCGCCGAAGGGCTGGTAGTAGCCGCCGTTGAGCAGGTAGAAGCCCAGGTCGGCATGTTCGCCCCAGGTGGGCACCAGGATCCCCGCGGCCCCGCGCGGCTTGTTGGGAAAGAGGCCGAAGGGCACCGCCAGCGGCACGGGCACCCCGCCCACTTTCATGTAGGCCGGACCGGCGATGATCTTGTCGTCGGGGATGGCGATCATCCGGCTCACCTTGAAGTGGTAATGCGGCCTGGGCCGGTCGCAGGTGGTGAGCACGCCGCCGCGGCTGTGAACTTCACCGTTGGCCAGGCGCTTGCTCAGGCGCGCCTGCACGTAGCTCTCCTGGTCGTGCGTGCGCGCCTCGCGGATGTATCCCTCCTTGGTGCGGAAGCTGTATCGGATGCTGTCCGCCTGGAATTTCTGGTCGCCCTGGCTGAACTCCGGTTTGCCGGCGATCGCGCCCGTGCTGTCGGGCGCACCAAAGGCGCGGGCTTCCTCGTTCTTGAAGCTGTACCGGATGCGGTCGGCCGTCAGTTGAAGGTCTTCGTAGGTGACCGTGGCCGCGCCGAAGAGGTACACGGTTTGTTCCCGCGCATCGTACCGGATGCTGTCGCGCGCGCTGTATGAAACCTCGCTCTCCAGACCGGCGCCATCCTGCGCACCGGCCTTGCCCCCCATGCACGCCCACATCAACAGCGCCATGCGGAAAAGCGATGCGGCCCGGAGGCCGATGCCGCAGCCGGCGCCGGTAGTTTCGCGCCTCGTGGACCGCGCCTTCCGCAGCAACATCATGCCCGGGTCGAAAATAGCGGAACGCCTTCCGGGCTTCTGGAGCATGCGGGGGTGGAGGGCGCTCGAACGGATGATGGCGCTGATCTGCGCCCTCGTGCCGGCCGCATCTACCATGCCACAAGGCCAGGCGGCCCGCGCCGGTGGCGATGCCTCCGATCCCAACCGCATCGATGTGGTCTGCCTCGATGCCGGCCATGGCGGCAAGGATCCGGGCAACCTGGGCACCGGCCGCTTTTCAACGACGGAAAAGGGCATCGCCCTGTCCGTCACCAAGCTGGTGGGTCGCTACATCACCGAGGCCTTCCCCGGCGTGAAGGTGGTGTACACGCGCGAGGACGACCGCTTCATCGAGCTGAAGGAACGCTGCGAGATCGCCAACCGCAACAAAGCCGACGTGTTCATCAGCATCCATTGCAATGCCAGCGAGAGCCACGAGCCGCTGGGCTCGGAGACCTACGTGATGGGCCTGCACAAGACCGAGGCGAACATGAAGGTGGCACAGAAGGAGAACGCCTCGATCCTGATGGAGGAGGGGCACGAGCTGAAGTACGATGGCTATGATCCCTCCGATCCCGAGAGCATGATCGCGCTGAGCCTGCGGCAGAACGCCTACCTGGACCACAGCCTGCAGCTGAGCGCGCTGGTGCAGGAACAGTTCAAGGAGCGCGTGGGCCGGGCCGACCGCGGCGTGAAACAGGCCGGGTTCCTGGTGATCAGCTACACCACGATGCCGGCGATCCTGGTGGAGCTGGGCTTCCTGAGCAACCACAAGGAGGAGGACTTCCTGCAGGGGACCGAGGGGCAGGACTACATGGCCTCTGCCATCTACCGTGCCTTCAAGCAATACAAGGCGCAGATGGAAGGGACCGATGTGGTGGTGGGGCAGGAAGGTGCGTCCGCCGACACGGCGACCGTGGCCCGACCCGTGGATGCCGGTGTGCGCTTCAAGGTGCAGATCGCCACGACGAGCCGGCGGATCGACCCCGCCCCGAAGAACTTCAACGGTCTGGAGGGCGTGGAGGAAATGCGCGGCGCCGGACTGTTCAAATACACCGTGGGCAGCGAGACCACGCTTGAAAAGGCGCGCGTCGTGCAGCGGCGCTGCCGCGAGAAGGGTTACGACGGCGCGTTCATCGTGGCCTTCAAGGATGGCGTCCGGATCGAACTGGAGGAAGCGGTTAATTTGGCCCGCGGCCAACAATGACAAGGCGTTGCTGAAGTTCAAGCGCGAGCATACCATCGCCCTCACGGTGCTCGGAGGGATCGCCCTGCTGGCTTTTGGTGTCAACTACCTCAAGGGGCTCGACCTGTTGCAACGCCGCAACATTTACTACGCCGTGTACTCCAGCGTGCAGGGCATCACCGAGGCGAGCCCGCTGCAATTGAACGGGTTCAAGGTGGGCCAGGTGGTGGGTGCGCGGCTCATGCCCGACGGCTCGGGACGCATCGTGCTGGCCTTCCAGGTGAGCGAGCAGGACCTGACGATCCCGAAGGGATCCCGCATCGAGATCGGCGGCGACTTCTTCAACACCTGGGCCGAACTGGTCCGGGGCACCGGCACCGAACTGGCGCACCGCGGCGACACCCTGGTCGGCAATGTCAAGCCCAGCCTCACCGAGAGCGTCGGTTCCCAGATCGACCCCCTCAAGCGCAAGGCCGAGGGCATGATCGCCAACATCGATTCGGTCCTCAGCGCCCTGCAGGCCATCCTCAACAAGAACACCATCGGCGACATCGACACCAGCTTCGCCAGCGTGCGCTCCACCATGGAGACCTTCAACGCCACCGCCAGGCGGCTCGATGCCCTGGTGGCCGCGCAGAGCCTGACCATCGGCACCACCATGGACAACCTGCAGCGCGTGAGCGCGAACCTGGCCGCACAGAACGACGAGATCGCCCGGATCTTCACCAATCTCGACACGGTTTCCGCTGCGCTCGCCAGCGGCCGCCTGGAGAAGGTGCTGAACGACCTCAGCGCATCATCGGGCGAGCTCAAGGCCGTGATGGAGACGATCAACAGGGGGGAGGGCACGCTGGGATCGCTGGCCAAGGACGACAGCCTGTACGACAACCTGAACGCGGCGAGCCACGAGCTGGACCTGCTGCTGGAGGACATGCGCGTGAACCCGAACCGCTACTTCAGCGTGTTCGGCAAGAAGGACAAGCTGCCCAGGCTCAGCGACTCCGACGTGGAGCGCATCAAGCAGGCCATGACCTCCGGGCGATGACGCTGGAGAACATCCTCTTCGTGCTCGTGCTGGCCGCCGGCGTGGCGCTGTTCGCGCGCGGCATGCGCCGGCTGCGGCGGAACATCCTGCTGGGCCGCGACCTGGCGATCAACGACCGCAAGGGCGAGCGCTGGGCCACCATGGCACGCGTGGCGCTGGGCCAGAGCAAGATGGTGGTGCGTCCGGTCGCGGGCCTGCTGCACGTCGTGGTCTACGCCGGCTTCGTGATCGTCAACATCGAGGTGCTGGAGATCATCATCGATGGCGCCACCGGCACGCATCGCGTGCTGCGCTTCCTGGGCGGCTTCTACGACTTCCTCATCGGCGGCTTCGAGTGGCTGGCGGCGCTGGTGCTGGTCGCCTGCGCGGTGTTCCTGGTCCGGCGCAACATCCTCCGGCTGAAACGCTTCTGGATGCGCGAGATGACCTCCTGGCCGCGCACCGACGCGAACCTGATCCTGATCACCGAGATCCTTTTGATGCTCGCCTTCCTGAACTGGAACGCGGTGGATCAGGAACTGGCCCGTCGCGGAGCGGGGCATTACGTGCAGGCCGGTGCGTTCCCCGTCAGCGGCCTGTTCAGTGCCTATCTGGTCGATCGGTCCACGGCTTTATTGATCGCGCTGGAACGCTCCCTATGGTGGTTCCACATCGTGGGCATCCTGGCCTTCCTCAACTACCTCATCGTGAGCAAGCACCTGCACATCCTGCTCTCCTTTCCCAACGTGTGGTACTCCAACCTCGATGCGAAGGGCCGCATGCGCAACATGCCGCGGGTGACGGCCGAGGTGCGTTCGATGCTCGATCCATCCATTCCGCCTCCGGCAGCCGCGGATGCCGGCAGGTTCGGCGCGAAAGACATCTTCGACCTCAGCTGGAAGCAACTGATGGATGCGTACAGTTGCACGGAATGCGGGCGCTGCAACAGCGAGTGCCCGGCCAACCTCACCGGCAAGCTGCTCAGCCCGCGCAAGATCATGATGGACACGCGTGACCGGATCGAAGAGGTGGGTCGCGCGATCGATCGCAAGGGCAAGTGGGAGGACGATGGCCGGACCCTGCTTGGGAACTTCATCCAGGAGGAGGAACTGTGGGCCTGCACCACCTGCAACGCCTGCGTGCAGGCCTGTCCGGTGAACATCGATCCGCTGGGGATCATCCTCGACCTTCGCCGTTACCTGGTGATGGAGGAGAGCAAGCCCCGGCCCGCGCTCGCGGCCATGTTCACCAACATCGAGAACAATGGCGCCCCCTGGCAGTTCCCCCAGGGCGACCGGATGAAATGGACCGAAGCATGATCCCCCTTCCGCCGCATATCCGGAACTTCCTGATCGATATCGATGGCACGATCTGCGAGGACATTCCCAACGAGGAGGCCTGGCGGATGGAGGACGCCGCCTTGTATCCCGACGCGCTGAGAACGGTGAACGGCTGGTACGACGCAGGACACCGGATCACCTTCTTCACCTCGCGCACCGAGGCGCATCGGGAGGTGACCGAGCGATGGCTTCGGAAGCATGGGTTCCGCTGGCACGCCATGCTGATGGGCAAGCCCCGCGGTGGCAACTACCACTGGATCGACAACCACGAGGTGCGCGCCACCCGCTTCAAGGGCCGCTTCACGGAACTGGTGGAACGCGAGGCGGCCATCCAGGTGTTCAAGGAACCATGAACGCCCGGGTGCCCACCATGGCCGAACTGGCCGCGCGCGGCGAAACGCCCGAGGTGCTGTTCTGGGTGGGCTGCGCCAGCACCTTCGACGATCGCACGCGCAGGATCACCCGCGCGTTCGCCGACCTGCTCCACGGGGCGGGCGTGAAGTTCGCCGTGCTGGGCACCGAGGAAGGCTGTACCGGCGATCCCGCACGCCGGGCCGGCAACGAGTTCCTCTTCCAGATGCAGGCCATGCAGAACATCAACGTGCTGAACGGCTATGCGATCAAGCGCATCGTCACAGCCTGTCCGCATTGCTTCAACGTGCTGAAGAACGAATATCCCGACCTGGGCGGACGCTTCGAGGTGGTGCATCACTCCCAGTTCCTCCAGCGCCTGCTGAACGAGGGCCGGCTGAAGGTGGAAGGCGGGGTGTTCAAGGGGAAGCGGATCACCTTCCACGATCCCTGCTACCTCGGCCGGGGCAACGGCGAGTACCAGGCCCCGCGCGACCTGCTCGAAGCACTGGATGGCGAACTGGTGGAAATGGAACGCTCGCACGCGCGGGGACTCTGTTGCGGGGCCGGCGGGGCACAGATGTTCAAGGAAGCCGAGCCGGGTGTTCGCGAGGTGAACGTGGAACGCACCGGGGAGGCGCTGGCCACGGGCGGGCAGGTGATTGCCACGGGCTGCCCCTTCTGCATGACGATGCTGACCGACGGGGTCAAGCACTTCAACAAGGAAGACCAGGTACAGGTAAAGGACCTGGCCGAACTGGTGGCTGAGGCGATAGGCGGGACCGGTCCCACCCGCTGATCCCCTGGCCGGTCCCGCCGGCGATCTCATGGTTTTTGGGTAGGAAATCGGGGTTCCGGGGGGAATACCCCCGAAAATTCATGGTTTCCGGGTATTGTTCCATCCGGTGGCCCGGCACTTGCTTTGGTCCATCGTAAGGACATGGAGAGCAGCACCCACCTGATGGAACGCCAACACATGAAAAGGGAACGCCTGGTCTGGGTGGCCCTTGTACTCGCCACCCTGACGATGGGAACCTTGATGGTGATGGCCATGTGATCCCCCCGGCAGGCAACAAAGGGTTCGGAGCGCCCGCCTGCTGATTTCCCGAAGCCCCAGGCGTTCTGCCGGGGCTTCGGCTTTTTCGAACCGGCCTGGGACACAAAAGCCCCGGTGCGTCCGGGGCTCTTGCGGCGGAGGCGGGGTTTCTCAGTAATAGATCAGGCGGCGCACCTTGGTCACGTGCTTGGCCAGGCGGATCACCTGTTTGGTGTAACCGAACTCATTGTCGTACCAGGCGTAGAGCACCACGCTCTTCCCATCGGGGCTCACGATGGTGGCGTTGCTGTCGAACACGCTGCAACAGGTGTCGCCGATGATGTCGCTGCTCACCAGTTCGGGGTCGATGTGGTAGTGGATCTGGTTCACCAGATCGCCGTTCAGGGCGGCGTGGCGCACCATCTCGTTCACCTCCTCGCGCGACACGGCGCGGCCCAGTTCCAGGTTCATGATGGCCAGCGAGCCATTGGGCGTGGGCACGCGCACGGCGTTGGCCGTGAGTTTGTCCTTCAGGCTGGGGATGGCCTTGGTGACGGCGCTGCCCGCGCCGGTGCTGGTGATCACCATGTTGATGGCGGCGCTGCGGCCCCGGCGGGGCTTCTTGTGGTAGTTGTCCAGCAGGTTCTGGTCGTTGGTGTAGGCATGCACCGTTTCGATGTGCCCTTTCACGACCCCCACCTGGTCCTCCATCACCTTGAGGATGGGGCAGATGGCGTTGGTGGTGCAGCTGGCCGCGCTGAACAGACGCTCGCCCTCGATGTCCAGGTCCTTGTGGTTGATGCCGTACACGACGTTGGGCACCTCCTTGCCCGGGGCCGTCAACAGCACCTTGCCCACGCCGCGGGCCTTGAGGTGGCGACCCAGGTCGGCCCGCTTGGAGAACACGCCGGTGTTGTCGATGATCAGCGCGTTCTGGATCCCGTACCGGGTGTAATCCACGTCCTCCGGCGCGTTGCTGGCGATCATCTGCACGCGCTGGCCGTTGATCCAGAGCACCTTGTTGGGCAGGTCCTCGATCACCGTGCCCTTGAAGTGGCCGTGGACGCTGTCGTTGCGCAGCAGGGCGGCGCGCTTCACGATCTCCTCGTCGGTGGCCGTGCGGGTCACGATGGCGCGCAGGCGTAGCTGCTGGCCCTTGCCCGCCTGCTTCACCAGTTCGCGCGCGGCGATGCGGCCGATGCGGCCGAAGCCGTACAGCACCACGTCCTGCGGCTGGAATTTATGCTTGTCCTGGCCGATGAAGTCCTTCAGCGTGGTGCCCAGGAAGGAGGCGACGTTCTTCGGGCGCGGGCTGGCGGTCTTGTACTCATGGGTGAGGCGGCCGATGTCGATCTTGCTGGGGGCGAGGTCCAGGTCCAGCAGGGCCCGGGCCACCTCGGCGGCCATGAAGGGGTCGATCGGCTTCTGCACGACCTTCTCCGAATAGTCGAAGAAGTTGAGCACCTCCGAGATGGTGCTGTCCAGCAGGATGTTGCGGAAAAAGACCAGTTCCACTCCGTGCTCGTACATGAGCTTGCCCACGGAGTTCATCAGGTCGACGGCCGCTTTTTCGCGGTCCACGTAATCTTTCAAGCCGGCCTCATAGCCGGTTTTGGCTTCCAGGGTCTCCATTGTTGTGAAGGATGTGGGTTCAGGACGAAGGGACGATCAGCCCAGGTAGGCCTTCAGCAGCTTGCTGCGGCTGGTGTGGCGCAGGCGGCGGATGGCCTTTTCCTTGATCTGCCGCACGCGTTCCCGCGTGAGGTCGAACTTGGCTCCGATCTCCTCCAGCGTCAGGCCATGATTGATGGCGATGCCGAAGAAGAGCTTCACCACGTCGCGTTCGCGCTCGGTGAGGGTGCTCAAGGCCCGTTCGATCTCCTTGCTCAGCGACTCGTTCAGGAGCATGCGGTCGGCCGGGGCGCTGTCGTTGTTGGGCAGCACGTCGAGCAGGCTGTTGCTTTCGCCCTCCACGAAGGGGGCGTCCATGCTGATGTGCCGGCCGCTCACCTTCATGGTGTCGGCCACCTTCTCGGGCGGCAGTTCCAGCAGGGTGGCCAGTTCATCGGCCGAGGGCGGGCGCTCGAATTCCTGTTCCAGGCGGGCAAAGGCCTTGTTGATCTTGTTGAGGCTGCCCACCTGGTTGAGCGGCAGGCGCACGATGCGGCTCTGTTCGGCCAGCGCCTGCAGGATGCTCTGGCGGATCCACCACACCGCATAACTGATGAACTTGAAGCCTCGCGTCTCGTCGAAGCGCTGGGCGGCCTTGATCAAACCGAGGTTCCCTTCGTTGATCAGGTCGGGAAGGCTCAGGCCCTGGTTCTGGTACTGCTTGGCCACCGACACCACGAAGCGCAGGTTGGCCTTCACCAGCTTCTCCAGGGCCGTGTTATCGCCGGCCTTGATCCGCTGGGCCAGATGCACCTCCATGTCGGCGGTGATCAGGCCCTCCTTGCCGATCTCCTGCAGGTATTTGTCCAGCGACTGGCTCTCACGGTTGGTGATCGACTTG
>CAYMXP010000023.1:0-47152 GCA_964394425.1 uncultured Chryseobacterium sp.
CGCACGATGCCGGTGAGGTACACATTGCGAAAGGGCACCTCGCCGCGGTATTCGATGCCGGCCATGATCATGCGCGCCACCCAGAAGAAGAGGATCTCCGGGGCGGTCACCAGGTCGTTGGTGGGGTAGTAGGTCTTGATGTCGGCGTTGTCCGGGTCCTTGAAGCCGTCGAACACGCTGATGGGCCAGAGCCAGGAGCTGAACCAGGTATCCACCACGTCCTCATCCTGCCTGATCCCCGCCGTGCTCCTTCCTTCCTTCTTGAACCGCGCGATCGCCTCGGCCTCCGTGCGGCACACGGCCACGTCGCCGGCCTCGTTGTACCACGCCGGGATGCGCTGGCCCCACCAGAGCTGGCGGCTGATGCACCAGTCGCGCACGTTCTCCATCCAGTGGCGGTAGGTGTTGCGGAACTTGTCGGGGTGCAGTTTCACCCGGCCGTCGAGCACCGCCTCCAGCGCGGGCCTGGCCAGTTCCGGCATGCGAACGAACCATTGCAGGGAGAGCCGCGGCTCGATCACCGCGTCGGTGCGCTCGCTGGTGCCGATCTTGTTCCGGATGTCCTCGGTCTTCACCAGGTGGCCGCGCGCCTCCAGTTCCTTCACGATCTTCCCGCGCGCCGCGAAGCGGTCCTCGCCGATGAAGAACCGCGCCGCCGGCGAAAGCGTGCCGTTCGGCTCGAGGATGTCGATGGTCTCCAGCCCGTGCTTCTTTCCCAGTTCGTGATCGTTGGCATCGTGCGCGGGCGTCACCTTCAGCGCGCCGGTACCGAACTCGCGGTCCACGTACGCGTCGAAGATGATGGGGACGCTTCGCTGGACCATGGGCACGATGGCCCGACGCCCGTTGAGGCGCGCGTACCGCTCGTCGTCCGGATGAACGGCGATGGCCGTGTCGCCCAGGATCGTCTCCGGGCGGGTGGTGGCGATCGTCACCCATTCATCCGCGGCGCCCTCGATGGCATAGCGCACGTGGTAGAGCTTCGAGCTCACTTCCCTGTGGACCACCTCCTCGTCGCTCACGGCGGTGAGCGCCACGGGATCCCAGTTCACCATGCGCTGGCCGCGGTAGATGAGGCCTTTCCGGTGCAGGTCCAGGAAGACGTCGATCACCGCCTCGTTCAGCGCGGGCTCCATGGTGAAGCGCGTGCGTTCCCAATCGCATGAGGCGCCCAGCTTCTTCAACTGCTCGAGGATCACCCCGCCGTACTTCTCCTTCCAGGCCCAGGCATGCTCCAGGAATTTCTCG
Source organism: uncultured Chryseobacterium sp. (assembly GCA_964394425.1). Classification (GTDB taxonomy): domain Bacteria; phylum Bacteroidota; class Bacteroidia; order Flavobacteriales_F; family PHOS-HE28; genus PHOS-HE28. The sequence continues at coordinate 1,249 of CAYMXP010000023.1, forward strand.
CGGCCGATGGCGCTTTTCCTGATCCCCTGTTCGGCCAGCAGGCGCACCACCTTCGCCTCGGTGGCGATCGAGGCGTGATCGGTGCCCGGCACCCAGCAGGCGTTCTTCCCCCGCATGCGCGCCCGGCGCACCAGCACGTCCTGGATCGTGTTGTTCAGCATGTGGCCCATGTGCAGCACGCCGGTGACGTTGGGCGGGGGGATCACCACCGTGTAGGGCTCCCGGCCATCGGGCCTGGAGCGGAAATAGCCCCTGGCCATCCAGTGTTCGTACCATCCGGCCTCGGCGGAGCGTGCGTCGTAGTGCTTCTGGACCTCCATGGCGGGCCCGCCCGCGCGAGATCGTTCCGGCGGCGGAGGCGCGAAAGTAGCGGGGGGGTCAGGAGCTCGCCCGACCGGCAGCGGTGTTAATGATCTGTTGATCGCCGGACCCCGGCATGGCCCCCGCGTACTTTGGCCGCACAACCAACCAACTTCCCAACAGGGATCGACCATGAAAAAGCTCCTGCTCTCGCTCGGCCTCGGCACGCTGTTCCTGGGCGGCATCGCACAAGACAACGCCAAACCCGTGGGCGGCACCGGGCCGATGATCGCCCTGGACAAGGAGACGCACGATTACGGCACCATCGCCCAGGGCGCCAACGGCACCTGCGAGTTCACCGTGACCAACACCGGCGATCAGCCGCTGATCATAACCAAGTGCCAGGGTTCCTGCGGCTGCACGGTGCCCAAGTGCGACACCGCGCCGATCAAACCCGGTGAAAAGAGCGTGATCACCGTGAAGTACGACACCAACCGCGTGGGACCGATCAACAAGAGCGTGACCATCACCAGCAACGCGGCCAACACCCCCAGCAAGGTGGTGAAGATCACCGGCACCGTGGAGGCCGGCGCCACCGCGCCCACCAGCCCGGTGAAGGAGCAGAGCCAGATGGCCCCGGTGGAACAGCACTGAACCCGCTGTTAAACTTCTGTTGATCCCCCCGCATCCGCTCCCCCGCCCCTCACTTTTGCACCCACAACGACCAACACGACGCCACCCATGAACAAGTTCCTCCTCTGCCTGGGCCTCAGCGCCCTCTTCCTCGGCGCCACCGCCCAGGACAACGCCAAACCCGTTGGCGGCACCGGCCCCATGATCAGCGTGGACAAGGAGGTGCATGATTACGGCACCATCGCCAAGGGCGCCAACGGCACCTGCGAGTTCACCGTGACCAACACCGGCGACCAGCCCCTGATCATCACCAACTGCAAGGGCAGTTGCGGCTGCACGGTGCCCAAGTGCGACACCGCCCCGGTGAAGCCCGGCGAGAAAACGGTGATCACCGTGAAATACGACTCCAACCGCGTGGGCCCCATCAACAAGAGCGTCACCATCAGCAGCAACGCCACCAACGCACCGGAGAAGGTGGTGCGCATCAAGGGCACGGTGGAAGACGCGGCCACCACCCCCACCAGCCCCGTGAAGGAGCAGAGCCCCGTGGCCCCGGTGGAAGCCACTCCGTAAGATCGGCACGACGTGCAAGGGACCCCGCCCCGACCGGCGGGGTTCTTTCTTTGACAAAGGCCGAACTTCGCGGCCTCGAACGCGAACCCATGCCCACGATCTCACAGAAAGGCCGGCTGATGCCCGCCTCCCCCATCCGCAAGCTGGTGCCGTACGCCGAAGCGGCGAAGAAGCGCGGCGTGAACGTGCTGCACCTGAACATCGGCCAGCCCGACATCGAAACGCCGCGGGTGGTGCGCGATCGCATGAAAGCGCTCGACCTGCGCGTGGTGGAGTACAGCCACAGCGCCGGGATCGACAGCTACCGCAGGGGCCTGGCGGCGTACTACCGCCGGCATGGCATCGACGTGGACCACGAACAGATCATCATCACCACCGGCGGCTCCGAGGCGCTGCTCTTCGGCTTCATGAGCTGCTTCGATCCGGGCGATGAACTGATCGTGCCCGAGCCCTTCTACGCCAACTACAACAGTTTCGCGATCGCCGCGGGGGTGAAGGTGGTGCCCGTTCGCTGCGGCATCGACAACGGCTTCGCGCTGCCGCCGGTGAAGGACTTCGAAGCGCACATCGGCCCGCGCACCAGGGGCATCCTGATCTGCAACCCGGGCAACCCCACGGGCTGCCTGTATTCGCGCGCCGAGCTGGAGACCCTGCGCGACATCGTCAAGGCGCACGACCTCTACCTCTTCAGCGACGAGGTGTACCGCGAGTTCTGCTACGATGGCGCCAGGCACGAGAGCGCGATGACCCTGCGGGGCATCGAGCAGCAGGTGGTGATGGTGGACAGCGTGAGCAAACGCTACAGCATGTGCGGCGCGCGGGTTGGCGCCTTCGTCACGCGCAACAAGGAGGTCTGGAACACGGCGCTGAAGTTCGCCCAGGCCCGCCTGAGCCCGCCCACCTTCGGGCAGATCGCCGCCGAGGCCGCGCTGGATACGCCCGCATCGTATTTCGATGAGGTGATCGCCGAATACCGCGCCCGCCGCGACCTGCTGGTGAACGGCCTGAACGCCATTCCAGGCATCACCTGCCCCATGCCCAAGGGCGCCTTCTACTGCGTGGCCGAACTGCCCGTGGACGACAGCGATGCCTTCTGCCAGTGGCTGCTGGAATCGTTCGCGCATCAGGGCCACACGGTGATGATGGCCCCGGCCAGCGGATTTTACGCCGGACCGGGTCCCGGCAAACGCCAGGTGCGCGTGGCCTACGTGCTGGAGCGGCCCAAGCTGCAGCTTGCCTTGGAATGCCTGCGGGAGGCGCTGAATCGCTACCCGGGTGCCACCACACACCGGCCCAGAACGGTGGAGGCCGACGCACACTGAGCTCTGATCGAACGCCGATCAACCGCGGGTTGTTGAAGGCTGCTGACGGGGACGACGCTTCCCCGTGCGTCCATGCTCGTCTATATTGGGAGCGGTCCGGTGGGGATGCTGGTGATCCCAACCACCGCAACGGGAACCGATGCCGCATGATGAGATCACTACCCCGACTTTCTGACCAAAGACCGGCGTGGAAAAGAGCGATGCTCCACATCGCGCCTGTTCTCATTGCCGGCTGCCTGGCTGGGAATGCCAGCGCGCAGGAGGATGGTTCCCACGCGTACCTGATCCAATTCACCGCCACCCTCGACGCCGGCAACCAGAAGGTGATCGACGGGGCGCTGCGCGAGCAGGACCCGATGGCTCAGGTGAGCGTAAGCAACGAGCCGTTGCAGGCCAAATTCCGTTCGTCCTTCCCCCTCGACGAGGATCAGCTCGCGGCGCGGCTGGCGCCACATGGCATCCATATCGCATGGGCGGTCACGACCTCTTCGCCCGAGGACGCATCCGATCCGCGATCGATCGAGATCTCCCCGGATGCCGGCCCGACCGCGATCATGGCCGCGAAAGCCGCCTGGGTGGCTGAACATCCCGGAGCGCATCCCGCGCGGGACGCCTCGCAAGCGACGCAAGCCCCATGAACCGCGGCGCGGTCCATATCCTGATGATGGCGGCCTGCGCGGGCCTTGTGGAGGGCGTGCATGCGCAATGCGGCACCACCGTGTACGACACCGGCGGTCCGGGCGGCAACTACGGGCTCAACCAGAACCTGACCTGGACCTATTGCGCACCACCGGGACAGATCCTCACGATCACCTTCACGACCTTCAACACCGAAGGCTTCTGGGACGAGCTTTCCGTGCATGCCGGCCCCACCAACGGGTCGCCCCAGTTGGGCATATTCAGCGGCGCGGCCCTGCCGCCCTCCTTCTCCTCCACCTCCGGCGGCTGCCTGACCCTTTGGTTCACCTCCGATGGTTCGATCACCTATCCGGGCTGGTCGATCAACATCACCTGCGCCCCCGCACCACCGCCGCCGGCCGGCGATTGCGTGTACCAGTTGCAGATGTTCGACAGCTTCGGCGACGGCTGGGATGGGTCCACCGTGGGCATCAGCATCAACGGCGGGCCGTTCACGAACTACACCATCGGAGGGGCTTACGGCTCGGCGCTGATCGGCCTGGACATCGGCGATCAACTCGTGGTGCAGTACACCGCGGCGGGCATCTGGCAGAACGAGATCTCCTACACCATCGGCTTCATGGGCGGTGCCACGGTCTTCACCTCCGGATCGCCGCCCGCCACCGGCATCGTGTTCACCCAGGTGATCGATTGCAACCCACCGCCCGCCGCGCCGGAGGATTGCGTGGGCGCGATCACGATCTGCAACGGCCAGTCGTTCAACAACAACACACAGAACACGGGCAGCGTGGCCGACCTGAACCCGGCCAACTACGGCTGCCTGCTTTCCAGCGAAATGCAGGGCACCTGGTACACCTTTTCACCCTCCACCGGCGGCAACGTGGCCTTCACCATCAACCCCACCGCCCCGTTGACCGATTACGATTTCGCCATCTGGGGACCCTTCCCGCCGGGATCCACCACCGCCACCATCTGCCCGCCTCCCGGGACCCCGTTGCGCTGCTCCTATTCCGCACTATATGGCAACACCGGATTGAACTACACGGCTCCGGACAATTCCGAAGACGCACTGGGCGACAAGTGGGTGAACGACCTGGCGGTGACCACCGGCCAGGTGTACCTGCTCTACGTGAGCAACTGGTCGCAGAACGGGCTGGCCTTCGACCTGACGTGGAACCTGACCAACGGCGCGTCGCTGGATTGCACCGTGCTGCCGATCGAGCTGCTCGTGTTCGAGGCCGACGCGGTGGACGACCACGTAATGCTTCATTGGGCCACCGCCTCCGAAAGCATGAGCGATCATTTCGTGGTCGAGCGTTCGGCCACCGGAACGGACTTCGCGCCGATCGGGACCCTGGCCGCTGCCGGCAACAGCATCGAACGCAGGGATTACTTCTTCATGGACCCCGGACCGCATCAGGGCATCAATCACTACCGTCTGGTCCAGGTCGACGTGGATGGCACGGCAGACCTTTCCACGGCGGTGAGCGCCTTGTATCATCCGCACGGCGCCTACGTCAGCGATCCCCATCCGGTGCCCACCGAAAGCGACGTGGCCATCGACCTGGGTGGCGCCCTGAGCGGCCGGGTGCGCATCGCGGCGCGCGATGTCTCCGGGCGGATCCTCCACGAGGAATGGCTGATGATGGAACGGAACAGCTTCCGGACGGTGGTGATCCCATCCTCCTTCTGGCCCGCGGGCCTGTACCTGCTCGATGTGCGCCATGAAGATGGCCGGCAGCTCAAGCAGACGCGCTGGGTGAAACGCTGAGCGCCGGCACCCCTTCCGCGCGATCCTGAGGGCCTGGGATCCACGACCCGCCCTCCTGTATCCCATTCAAAAGGCGGCCCGTAGAAGCCGCCACGATGTGGAAAAAAACCATCATCCTGGCCCTGGCCTGTCCGCTGGCCGGCCTCCACGCCCAATCGTCGGCCGATCACGGCTACACCGCGAAGCTGGCCGAACTGACCGACGCCCTTCACGAGAAGATGGCCACCGAGGCGCTGGTGGAGCTTGATCCCGACGGGCTCTTCATCTGCGATGCCTCCACTGCCACCGTCGAAATGTGGCTGGGCCACGCGATCGACCAGGCCCAGTTGCATGAACACCTCGGCCCCTACGGGTTCACCGTCATCGCGTTCCATGAACTGGGAACGACGCACGATGCCGATGGATTTCCCGAACTGGAACACAGCGGCGATCCGGTGAAAGACCATGCCGACTACCAGGCCGCCAAGGTCGCCTGGATCGCCGCGCATCCCGACGCCTATGAGGCCTTGCTGGGCAAGGTGGTGGATCCCTGAACCGAACGGACATGACCCGCACCGATCTCCAGGACCGCATGCTGAACCTCCTGCGACCGATCTCCGTCCTCACGGCGATGCTCGGAGGAGCCACGGCCTTCGCCCAGCCCGCCAACGACAACCCGTGCGGTGCGGTCGCATTGCCGGTGAACACTTCCTGCGTGAACACCGCCGGCACACGGGCCTCCGCCACCAACTCCGCGGTGGGCGCGCCATCCTGCGGGTCGGGCAGCAACGACGTCTGGTATACGGTCGTGGTGCCGGCCAGTGGATCGCTGGACCTGCAGACCACCGCGGGCACCATGACCAACGCGGCCATGGCCGTCTACACCGCGGCTTCCTGTGCGGGACCCTTCACCGAGATCGGTTGCGACGACAACAGCGGACCGGGGAACATGCCGCAACTGGTCGTCACCTGCCTCACCCCCGGCATCACCCTGTACGTTCGCATCTGGCGCGCAGGCGGCACCGGCAGCACCTTCAACATCTGCGCGGTGGACCCTCAACTATTTCCAGCCACCAACGATGGACCCTGCACGGCCACGTCGCTCACCCTGGGCACGTCCTGCACCCTGACGGCCGCCACGAACATCTGTGCCACCAACACCGCAGGCCCGCCGGCACCCTGGTGCGGCAATTACACCGACGGGGATGTGTGGTTCACCTTCACGGCTCCCGCCAGCGGCATGGTCGCGATCGAGACCACGGCGGGCACCCTGGACGATGCGGCCATGGGCCTGTATGCCGCGACGGCCTGCGGCGGCACGTTCACGCAACTGGCATGCGACGACGATTCCGGCCCGGGCCTCATGCCCTTCATTCGATACACCGCGCTCACACCCGGCCAGACGTATTACCTCCGCGTCTGGGGGTTCGGAGGGCTTCGTGGCACCTTCAACCTCTGTGCTTGGGCGCCCGCCATGCCCGCGGGCGATTGCGTGTATGTGCTGGAACTGTTCGATTCCGCGCTCAATGGCTGGGGATCCTCCAGCGTGGACATCAGCATCAACGGGGGTGCCTTCACCAGCTATTCGGTCACCGCCGGATACTCCGCCGTGCTCATCGGATTGACCCTGAACGACATCCTCGTGGTGCAATACACCAACAGCGGCCCGAACCAGTCGCAGAACAGCTACTTCATCCGTCAGGTGCCCGGGGACGACGGCGTGTTCCTGTCGGGAACCCCGCCGACCGCCGGCATCGTGTACACCGAAACGGCCGATTGCGTCCCCCCCGCCAAACCCACCGAGGATTGCCAGGGGGGCACCACGATCTGCAACGGGCAGAACTTCAACAACAACACCACACACACGGGCTTCGATACCGATCTGAACAGCGCCAACCGCGGCTGCCTGTCGAGCAATGAGCGCCAGGGCACCTGGTACCATTTCACACCCTCCGCCGGAGGGACCATCGGAATGACCATTGCTCCGAACAACCCTGCCGATGATTATGATTTCGCGGTCTGGGGTCCCGGTGCGGCGGTGACCTGTCCTCCCGCTACAGCACCATACCGCTGCTCGTATTCCAGTCTGGCCGGTAACACGGGCCTGGGAAATGGCGCCATCGACGTTTCGGAGGGTTCCCTCGGCAACAAATGGGTGTCCACGATGAACGTCACCGCGGGCGAGGTCTACACCCTTTACGTGAGCAACTGGTCGCAAAGCGGCCTGGCCTTCACGTTGAGCTGGCAGCTGACCAACGGCGCCTCGCTGGACTGCACCGTGCTGCCCGTGGAACTGCTCACCTTCGAGGCCGACGCGGTGGATGAAGGCATCGACCTGCGTTGGAGCACGGCCACGGAGATGGACAACGATCATTTCGTGATCGAGCGCTCGGCCGACGGCGACCTTTTCCTGCCCTTCGGATGGATGCCCGGGGCCGGCACCACCACGCAGCAGACCGACTATTTCACGCGCGACACCGACCCCCTGCCCGGATTGAACTACTACCGCCTGGTGCAGGTGGACATGGATGGCGGATCGGAGACCTCGCAGGTGGTGAGCGCGATGCACCGGCCGGCCGGCTCCGATCCGGTGATCTACCCCAATCCATCCACGACCGATGTGAGCGTCGCCTTCGACATGCCCGGGACCGGCACGGCCACCGTGCGCGCGATCGATGCGCGCGGCAGGGTGGCCCTGGAACGCGCCTTCATGCTGGACCAGGGAAGCGCGCAAGTGGTCCTCCCCACGTCGTGGCTCGATGCCGGGCTGTATCACCTCGACATCCGACGCGATGGCGAACCGCTCGGCCCCGGCATCCGCTTCATCAAGCGCTGAACAGGGCTTGCCTTCCCTGTTTCCCCTGGACCGGGCAGGCTGGGATCACCAGCCCGCCCATCCGCGTCGCTCCGGCCCCTACATGGGGTGTGAACGCCTGCTGACCGCTTGCCTTCCAAGGTTGGAACGAAGGAAGGCACAACCCTTTGACCGGCCGCGCGTCAAGTCGTTGCCAGCCGCAAGCTTTGGATCCTTGGCTCCCATTGTTGATAGAACCCCTTGGGCGACAGTTGAGGAAAGCCGCCCCCGCCCCTATTTTTGGCAGTTGCTGACCGAAGGCTCCATGTTCCAACGTCCCCGATCCGGCGGACACCAACGTAACAGCCCATGTTGAAGTCCCTACGCCTTTGCGCGACGCTGAGCGCCGCGAGCATGATGGTGACGGCCCCCGGCGTGCAAGCGCAGGATGCGGCCATCAACGCGACCGGTGCCGCCGCCAACACCAGTTCCATCCTGGACCTGGATGTGTCATCGGCCACCTTCGCCACCAAGCGCGGCCTGCTGATCCCGCGGATGACCCGCGCCCAGCGGCTGGCCATCGCCGCGCCGGCCAACGGCCTGTGGGTGTTCCAGACCGATGACGCGGCCGGTGAATTCCATGGTCTATGGTACTACGATGCGGTCCTTCCCGCCTGGGTGCGACTGCCCAGCGGCGCCGGATGGGAGACCGTCGGCAACGCCGGCACGAACCCCGCCGCCGTGCCGCCGCACTACCTCGGCACCGCCGATGCGAATCCCCTGGTGATCCGCACCAACAGCGTGGAGCGGATGCGCCTGCTGAACACCGGCACCCTGATCGGCATCAGCACCATTGCACCCACCGAGGCGCTGGAAGTGAACGGTGGTGTGCGCCTTTACGCCCCCGGTGCGAACAACGCCACCACGCAGGCCGGCGTGATCCGCTTCAACACCACGCCACCGGCCGGGACCACCAATACCTACCACGAAGGCAACACCACCGGCACCCCCACCGGCTGGGGCCGCCTGGAGAACGCCGAGCGGGTGTACAAGAACGCCCCATACGCCGGATCGGTGCTTCAGTGCGACACCGGCGACGCCCAGACGCCGAACAATGCCGGGGTGAGCACCGGCCTGGCCAACACCTGCTTCCCCACCGCCCAGCGCAATGCCAAGATCCAATACATCTACCTCGCGAGCGAGTTGACCTCGTGGGGTTTGTGCCCGGGCATCATCACCAGACTGGAGATCACCGTGATGGACGATGACCCCCAAAGCCCCAACCCTGGAGCGGCGCTCCAGTTGGAAGCCACCATCAATGCCACGGCGCTGACCAGCCTGCCCACGTTCGACGCGGCGACGAGCGCCGCCCCGGTGAATTTCTACGCTCCCGTCCCGAACGTGCCCGTGGGTTCGGGCCAATACGTGATGGACCTGACCGCTCTAGGCAACAGCACCTTCAACTGGAACGGCACCAGCAACCTGATCGTGGAGATCTGCTGGACGCGTTCCCCCGCCGCGGCCGGCATCAACCCGAAGATCCAACTGAACACCGCCTTCGCCAACGCCACGCGTTACGGCTACGATGCCGGGCCGAGCATCGGATGCACGATGACGGAGGTCTCTCCGGCCACCGCCGTGCGCGGCAACCAGGGCACGCGCGCCGCCATCAAATGGTTCGGCCAGGCGATGATGCCCGTGCCCATCCTCGCCAACAGCGATTTCGTGTATTACGACGGCGGCCTGATGGTGGAAGCCAATGCCGGATGGGCCGCCACCCCGGGCAACTACAGGGGACCGGGCACGGTGAGCGCCGAATGGAACGTGTACGATAACGTCACCGCCTTGAGCGATCACGTTTTCGACCGCTACTACGATGGCGCGGTGAAGCCTGAAGACCGCGAGGCGGCGGCGCGCTTTGACTACAACTACGTTGAACTTGATCAACTGAAGGCCTACATGGCCGAGCACCGGCATCTGCCCTCGATGCCTTCGCGCGAACAGTTCGAGGCCCAGGGCAAACCCTCGTTGGGCGAGCTGGGCACGCGGCTGTGGCAGACGGTGGAGACCCAGGCGCTGTACATCGCCGAACTGGAACACGACCTGCGCATCCTGGAGGACATGGCCTTCGAAGCATCGATGACCGACGCCGAGTTGGGCGCGTTGATCCAACGCGTGGAGGAAAACCCACGCCTGACCGCCGGACAGAAGGACCACCTGATCGCCACCATCCGGCAGCGCAACGACCGCTCGAACCAACACTGATCGCCAACAGGACATCGCCATGAAGCAGCACATCGATCGTTCCCTGATCCTCGCGGCGGGCCTGCTGGCCGCGTTGGGGTCAACGGCCCAGACCAACGTGGCGGTGAACGCCACCGGAGCCGCCGCCGCCCCCACCGCCCTGCTGGACATCGCATCCACCACCAGCGGTTTTCTGATCCCCCGCATGACCGCCGCCCAGCGCGGCGCCATCGCCGTGGGAGCCGCGCAAGACGGCCTCACCGTGTACCAGACCGATGGCGCACGGGGCTTTTATTACTATGACGGCACGGCGGCCGTCTGGACCTACATGTACGGCACCGGCCAGCCCTGGCTGCTCACGGGCAACACGGGCACCAACGCCGCCACCAATTACCTGGGCACCACCGACAACCAACCGCTGGTGTTCCGCACCGGCCTGCCGGTGACCGAACGCATGCGCATGACCGCCACGGGCAACCTGGGCATCAACCAGATCGCCCCGGTGGAACGCCTCGACATCGCAGGCGCCATCAAGCAGACCGGCACCAGCGCCACCAACAACGTGGGCACCATCCGCTGGAACGCGGCCATCGGCCACGAGGGCAACATCGATGGCACGGCCACCGGCTGGAGGAAACTGGAGAACGAGTACCTCGAGGTGTTCGGTGCGGCCTACACCCAGAGCAGCACGGTGACCTGCGCGGCCGGTGCGGCCATCATCGGGCCGTGGACCACCGACGATACCCCGGGACCTCCCGCCCCGCTGAACGGCACTTACCAGGTCACCCCCTATTCGCACGGCAACGGGGTGTCGGCCGGCTTCATCCGCGGGCGCCACCAGTACCTCTTCCGCGCCGTGGAACTGGACCTGGAGCAGAACCAGTTGTATGGCGGAGCATGGGGCGCCGGCGCCACCATGGGCCTTTGCGCCGGCCAACCGATCAACAGCGTCTCCTTTTATGTTGGCGCGGGGGCGAACAAGAACTACATCTACAACGTGCTGATCAAGCACAGCCTGCAGACGAACCTGATCGGCTTCGACAATACCGCGGACCCCGCCGGGCAGTGTTTCAGCGGCGGAGCCGCCCCGGTGGCCCAGCCCAACGGCACCGGTTGGATCACCTACACCTTCACCGCACCGTTCATCTGGAACGGGGTGAACAGCATCATCGTGGAATACACGCTGGTGACCACCAACGCGTACCTCGCCAACCCGACCGTGTGGAGCACCACCCCGATGGCTTACAACTGCACCTATTACGCCTGCGGCAACGTGGTGGGCGCACCGGGTTGCTCAGGCACCTTCAACAGCGCCACCTGCCCCTTCACCCCGACGGGCACCTGCTCGGGCAACGCCACCAACGTGAACGGCCCCAGCACCACACGTCCGGTGATCCGCTTCAACGGGGTCACCGGGACCGCCGCGCCAGCGGTTTCCGGTACGGGCAAGTACATCATGTACAACGGCGACCCCGCTGTCCTGGGGACCCCCGTCAACTCACCGATCCCGATCTCGCCCACGGGTTCCGGCGGCGGCTTCATGGTGCAGGTGACCCCACCCGGAACATGGGCCGCATCCGCCGCGCCGTACTCGTTCAAGGGCCACGGCACCATCAGCGCGGAAAATGGTGTTTACGATAATGGGACCTTGCTCAACGACCACATCCTGGACCGCTATTTCGATGGCCGTGTGAAGCCCCAGGATGCCGCGCTGCATGGCACCCAGCGCCACCTGGACCTGGACCAGATGGTGAACTATGTGGAGCGCGAGCGCCACCTGCCCACCATGAAGGGGCGCGAGGCATGGAAGCGCGAGCGCGGCTTCTCCCTGGGCGATCTGGGCAACCAGCTCTGGGCCACCACCGAGACGCAGGCGCTCTACCTCACCGAGTTGAACGACCGCCTGGACGTGTTGCGCGTGTTAAGCACCGGCGAGCCCCTGGACGACGCGCAAGTGGAGTTGATGCGTGGATCGATCTCTGCCATGGAAGGCTTGAGCGAGACCGAGAAGGACGGGTTGATCCGCAGCTGCCAGGCCCGCATCATGAACACCAACGAGCAATCCCGCTGATCCCATGAAGCGCCACTTCTCAAAAACGCTTTTGACCGCGGCCTGCATGGCAGCGATCGGCGGAGCCAGCGCCCAGCGCGTGGGCATCAACACCACCGGCGCAGCCGCCGCCCCCAGCGCCATGCTGGACCTGGTGAGCACCAACAAGGGGATCCTGATCCCTCGAATGACCGAGGCCCAACGCGCGGGCATTCCCGCGCCGGCCAACGGATTGATCGTGTACCAGACCGCTCCCGGCGCGGTGCCGGCCACCTCGCCCAAGGGCTACTGGTATTACGACCAGTTGGTGCCCGCCTGGGTGCCGGTGGTGAGCGGCGGCCTGCCATGGGCCCTCACGGGCAACGCGGGCACCAACCCGGTCACCGACTACGTGGGCACCAGCGACGCCCAGGTATTCACCCTGCGCACCAACGGGGTGGAGCGCCTGCGCGTCCAAGGCAATGCCGGCTCCGGACGGGTGGGCATCGGCACGGTGGCCGTGCCCAACGAGATGCTGGAGCTGAACGGCGGCCTGCGCGTGAACGCCGCGGCGGCCACCAACACCGTCGGATCCATCCAATGGAACGGCACGGACAACTTCCATGAGGGCAACATCACCGGGGCGGCGGCGGGCTGGTATCCGCTGGAGAACGTGTTCACCGAGCGCCAGGCGCAGACCTTCCAGTTCATGACCGGCGGCTGTTCCGCGATCACCACCGTGCCGGCGCTGGCTCCCAAGCAGATCGGCTCCGGTGCACAGACCACCGCGGGCACCATCGAATCGCCCTACAGCAACTTCTGGGAGGATGGCCGCCACCAATACCTCTACCTGGCCAGTGAACTGACCGCCATCGGCATGTGCCCGAACATGAACATCACCGGGCTGGCGATGGACGCGATCAACAGTTCGAGCATGCCCGTCCGCAACTTCGAGATCAAATTGAAGAACACCACCACCACCTCGATGACCAACTTCGATTACACCGGTCTCACGCTGGTGTACACGAACGCGGCGCTGGCCACGGCGGTCGGGTGGAACATGCACACCTTCGCCGTGCCCTTCCAGTGGAACGGGTCCTCGAACCTGATCGTGGAGACCTGCCACAACAACTACGACTGGGACTTCAACACCGTGGTGCGCACGGCCCCGACGGCCGGCTGGAACGGCCTGTTCGGCTCTTATTGCGACGCCTGCGGCGGCACCGGCGCGGTGCCCTGCGTGCCCACCGTGCCACCCAACCCGGGTTGTGGCATCGGCCCGTGCGGCCCCGGCTGTCCGGGCAATTGTTCAGGCTACAGCATGATCCCCGGCTGCATGCATGCCGTGGGCATGAACCTGGTGACCTGCGACGGCACCTTCCAGTGGGTCGGGGCGCAGGGTGGATCGAACAAGCACCCGCAGATCCGCTTCGCCGCCTTCTATGGCTCGCTGGTCACCACCAATGGCGTCAGCGATTACCTCTACAGCGACCTGCCGGTGATGATCGGCACGCACCCCGGCTGGAGCCTGGCCGGCGGCCCGCTTCCCACGCCGTACAATTTCAAAGGACCCGGCACCATCAGCGCGGAAGCCAGCGTCTGGTCGGGCAACACCCTGCTGAGCGACTTTGTCTTCGACCAGTATTACGATGGTGCCGTGCGGGCCGAGGACAGCCACGGAGCGAACTTCAAGCACACCCCCCTGGCCGAGATGGTGAACTACGTGGAGCGCGAGCGCCACCTGCCCACCATCGATGGCCGCGCGTACTGGCAGGAGCATGGCCCCGCCAGCGTGAACCACCTGACCAATCAGTTGTGGATGACCGTGGAGGAACAGGCGCTCTACATCAAGGAACTGAACGAGCGCATGGACCTGCTGGAGAAGCACCTGGTGCAGCAACGGTTGAAGGAGCTGAAGCAGTAAGAAGGATCGCACTTGCCGCGAAGGGCCGTCCGCAGGGGTGGCCCTTCGTCGTTCCATGCACGATGCATGCGGTCGGAAGACCCGAACAGCCCGGACCGGGGGGCCGTAAGAACCATCCGCACCTGAACCACCATGGCGCAACGTTCTATCGCTTGTTCACGGCCGGGGGCATTCCCATGGCCGTAACTTGGCACCGATCCACCATGCGTGCGCTCCCGTTCCTGCTGATCACGGCCGGTTCGATCCTTCCCCTCGGCGGAGGTCAGGGTTCTCCCCCCGCCCCCTTCGCCACGCACATGTTCGGCCTCAGCCTGGCCACCAGCGCGAACAATGAGCTGTTCACCTGCTTCGTGGTGAAGGAATTCGACCATCAAGTGGTGGGGGTGGAACCGATCAAGCGCGAGGAGTTCCTCCTCCAGGCTGCGGGGCGGGCGCCCAGCGTGGCCAATCCCGAGGGCATCGACCTGTTCCGCGAGCACCGCATCCGCAATTGCATGGCGAAGCAGATCCAGGAGGAACAGGCGACGAGCCAACGCTGTGATCCGCTGGACGAGCTTTGGAAACTCCGGTTCCAGGAATACCCCTTCCTGCGCCCCTCGGGGCATGGCAATGGCCTGGGCTGGGCGGAAACACGCAATGCCCCCTCGCCGCGCCAGATGCTGCTGCTGAGCGATTACGGCATCCTCTATCTCACCGGTCTTTGCCGCGGTGACGATGTGTTCCGCCTGTTGCACGACGTGGCCGACAGCGCGTGGGTGGCGAATTATCGAAAAGGATTGTGACCTTCGGGCATGGCCCGTGGACCCGACCTGTTCGAGCTCCTGCGCGAAGGCGACCGCACCGCCTTGTCGCGGGCGATCACGCTGGTCGAGAGCACGCGGGCCGGCGACCTTGGAACCGCCCGGTCGCTCATCGATCGCGCGATGGGCACCGGCTCCGCCAGCGTGCGCATCGGCGTGACGGGCATCCCCGGCGTGGGCAAGAGCACCTTGATCGACGCGCTGGGCCGCGCGATGATCGCCAGGGGTCATCGCGTGGCGGTGCTGGCCATCGACCCCAGCAGCCCGCGCAGCGCCGGCAGCATCCTGGGCGACAAGACGCGCATGGAGCGCCTGGCCGCCGATCCAGCGGCCTTCGTGCGGCCGTCGCCTTCGGGGGGGGCGCCGGGCGGCGTGGCGCGCGCCACGGGCGAGGCGATCCTGCTATGCGAAGCAGCCGGCTTCGACCGCGTCCTGGTGGAAACCGTGGGCGTGGGCCAGGGCGAAGTGGCCGTGGACCGGCTGGTGGACCTCACCCTCCTGTTGATGATCGCCGGCGCCGGCGATGAACTGCAGGGGATCAAACGCGGCATCATGGAAACGGCCGACCTGATCGCGATCGCCAAGGCCGACGGCGACAACCGCGGGCGCAGCGAACAAGCCCGGTTGGACCTGCTGGGGGCCGTCCGCCTGCTGCCCCCGCGCGAGAACGGCATTCGGCCGGAGGTGATGCTCTGCTCGGCGGTGGAGGAACTGGGGATCGAGGAGCTGCTCCGTGCGATCGATGAGCGCGTGGATGCGGACCGCCGCGGCGGGTGGTTCGAGCGCCGACGCAGGCGGCAGGAACTTGAACAGTTCCACGCGGCCATCGCGGCCGCCTTGATGGATCGCTTCCGGAACGCGCCACGTGTTTCGGCGGAATTGCCGGCCCTGGAACAGGCCGTGGCCGAACGGCGCATGAGCCCGCATCGGGCGGCGGCGGAACTCGTGGCACGTTACGGCCCGGAGTGAATCGGAGGAACCCCGGTGCGGTGGAGCATGCGCTCCATCCGCGGAGGGCGATCGGTCAGAACAGCTTCCTCACCTCCTCCTTCAACACGAGCATCGCCTCGTCGCCCGGCACATGGCTGAGCCGCGAAACGGTCTCGAAGATCTTCTGGCTCAGATCGGTGCTCGAAGGGCCATCGCCCACCTGCGCATAGGCCAGGTTGATCATGCGGATGGTCTCCTCCTTGGCCTTCTTCACCTTCTCCCAGGCGCGGTCGCTCACGTAGATCTGCTGGGTGACGTTGTGCTCGTATTCCTCGCGGATGGTGGCGGTGATCTCGTCGTGCAGCATGCCCGCGGTCATGTTCGCCTTGTGTACCCGCAGGACGAGATACCCCGGGCCGATGCGCTCCAGAAAAAGCGCGAGGCGCTCATGGGCCTGCAGGCGCAGCGGCAGGGTGTGGCGGCGATCCTCCTTCTTCATCTCGGTGAGCCGGTCGGTCTGCCGCTGCGCGCCCTGGCTGGAAAGGAACTGGCGGATCAGGTACACGGTGACCAGCAGCACCACGACGCTGGGCAGCAACGCGAGCAACAGCTGGTAGATCTGGTCGTCGGTCATGGTCGGTGCCCTCGCGCTGATGCGCGCCGGCAGGCGGGGACGAAGTTCGGCATCGGGGCCGATGCGCACCCTTAGCTTCGCCGCGCACCATGGACCAGCCGCTGTCCCCGCTCGCCGCATCGATCGACGAACCCGCCACGCTCTTCATGGCCCGCCGCAGCCGCGAGCTCAAGGCGCAGGGCCGCGACGTGATCGACCTGAGCCTGGGCGAACCCGACCATTCGCCGCCGGCGTTCGTGCTGGAAGCGGCGCACGCCGCCGTGGACGGACCGTGGCACAAGTACCCGCCGGTGAACGGCTTCCTGGACCTGCGCCAGGCGATCGCCGCCAAGTTCAAGCGCGACAACGACCTGGCCTTTTCACCCGAGCAGATCGTGGTGAGCACCGGCGCCAAGCAGAGCGTGATGAACGCGGTGATGAGCCTGGTGGGGCCCGGCGACGAAGTGGTGATCCCCGCGCCCTATTGGGTGACCTACGCCGAACAGGTGCGCATGGCCGGTGGCACGCCCGTGATCGTTCCGTCCACGATCGACGAGGATTGGAAACCGCCCATCGCGCGCATCGCGGCGGCCATCACCCAACGCACGCGGCTGCTCATGTTCAGTTCGCCGTGCAACCCGAGCGGCTCGGTGCTTTCGGCGCGCGAGTTGACGGACCTCGCCGCCGTCGTGGCGAAGCATGACGACCTCTTCGTGATCAGCGATGAGATCTACGAGCACATCGTCTTTCAGGGACGGCACCGCTCCTTCGCCACGATGCCCGGCATGATGGAACGCACCGTGACGGTGAACGGCTTGAGCAAGGCCTTCGCCATGACCGGCTGGCGGCTCGGGTACCTGGCCGCTCCGGAATGGATCGCGAAGGCGTGCGGCAAGGTGCAGGGGCAGTTCACCAGCGGGGCCAACAGCATCGCACAACGCGTGGCCCTCGCGTGCATGCAGGCCGACCCCGCGGTGGTCGCCGGCATGCGGGCCGACTTCCTACGCCGGCGTGACCTCCTGCTCAAGGCGCTTGAACAGGTGCCCGGCTGGCGCTGCAACCGGCCCGACGGCGCCTTCTACCTGCTGCCGGATGTGACCTCCTGCCTGGGCACCTCGCTTGGCGACCGACCGATCGCCACGTCGAACGACCTGTGCATGGGCCTGCTGGAAGAAGGCGGCGTAAGCCTGGTGGATGGCGAAGCCTTCGGAGCCCCAGGCACCCTGCGCATCAGTTACGCCACGGCCGACGACCAGCTCACCGCCGCCGTTGCCCGGATCGCCGAGACCGTGACCCGACTGAGATGAGCGGCCCGGGCGTCGATGGGATCTTCGGGGCCTTCGCCCGCACCCGGGTGATGGTGGTGGGCGACGTGATGGTGGACGCCTACCTCTGGGGGCAGGTGGAACGCATCTCGCCGGAGGCCCCCGTGCCCGTCGTGCGCGTGACCCAACGCAGCGCGCGACTGGGCGGCGCGGCCAACGTCGCGTTGAACCTGCACGCGCTCGGCGCCGCGCCGGTGGTGGTGAGCATGACCGGCAACGACGCCCCTGCCCGGCAGCTGGACGAACTGTTCAAGCAGGCGGGGCTCTCCACCGATGGCCTGCTGCGCTCGGTGGCGCGCACCACCACGGTGAAGACCCGCGTGATCAGCGGGCACCAGCACGTGGTGCGCGTGGACGAGGAGAACGACGCGGACCTGGAGCGCGATGACGGAACGTCCCTGCTCGCGCGGATCAAGGAACTGATCGCGCGCACGAAGCCCCAGGTGATCGTTCTGGAGGATTATGACAAGGGCGTGCTCACCGCCGGGGTGATCGCCGGGACCATCAAACTGGCGCATGCCGCCGGCGTACCCGTGGCGGTGGATCCCAAGAAGCGGAATTTCTTCGCCTACCGCGGCGTGGACCTGTTCAAGCCCAACCTGAAGGAATTGCGCGAGGGCTTGAAGATCGACCTGCACGCCGCGGATCCGGCGGCGATCCAGGCGGCCATCGCCACCCTGGAGGCGCAATTGAAGAACAAGGCCACCTTGGTCACCCTGGGCGAGCATGGCGTGGTGGCGAGCCGCGATGGCCGTCGCCTGGTGCTGCCCGCACATGTGCGCGAGATCGCCGACGTGAGCGGCGCGGGCGACACGGTGATCGCCGTTGCCGCGCTATGTCTGGCCCAGGACCTGCCATTGAACATGCTGGCCGCGCTGGCCAACCTCGCCGGTGGGCTGGTATGCGAACACGTGGGCGTGGTGCCCATCGATCGCGCGCGCTTCCTTCAGGAGGCACGCGGGCTGATCACCCCGGAATGATCATCAACCCCTACGGCCCGGGATCCAGGCGCGAGCAGGTCGAGCGGATGTTCGATGGCATCGCGGGCACCTACGACCGGGTGAACCGCCTCTCCAGCCTGGGCACCGACCAGCGCTGGCGGCGCAGGCTGGTGCGCGAGCTGACGAGGGAGCGCCCGGACCGCGTGCTGGACGTGGCCACCGGCACGGCCGACCTGGCGGTGATGGCCGCGCGCGCGGGCGCGCGCGTCACCGGCATCGACATCAGCGCCAACATGCTGGATCGCGGCCGCGAAAAGGTGAAGGCCCTCGGCCTGGAAGGCCGGATCGACCTGCAACGCGCCGATTGCGAGGCGCTGCCCTTCCAAGATGGAAGCTTCGACGCCGCGATGGCCGCCTTCGGGGTGCGCAATTTCGAGCACCTGGACCGCGGGCTGCGCGAAATGCACCGCGTGCTGAGGCCCGGCGGCCGCGTGCTGGTCCTGGAGTTCTCGCGGCCGCGTGGTCCGCTGGCCCCGTTGTTCCGGATCTATTTCCACCACGTGATGCCGTTGATCGGACGGTTGATGGCCCACGACCAGCAGGCATACACCTACCTGCCGCGCAGCGTGGACGCCTTCCCCGAGGGGGAGGGCTTCCTGCGGATCCTGGAAGGCGCCGGGTTCGTATCAACGGCACGATGGAGCCTCAGCGGTGGGATCGCCTCGTTGTATCTCGGCCGGGCCTGAGGGAACGAGGCAAGGATCGAGGGCTACTTTCGTTCCCGCTCACGATGCGCGTGTCCGGACCGATCCACTGCCTGATCGCAACCGTGCTGGCGGCCGCCGCCACCGCCGCCACGGCGCAGGGCCAGTTCAACACCAAGACCCAGAACCTGGCCAACTTCGACCTGCGCCTGTTCCATTTCGGGTTCCTGCTGGGCTACAACACGGCGGACTTCCATATGGACCTGAAGCCCTCGGCGCCTTTCGCCGATTCCCTGCTGGTGCTGGACCACGAGAAGCAGCCCGGCTTCAACCTGGGCATCATCAGTTCGCTGAACATGTCCGACCACTTCAGCCTGCGCTTCCTGCCCAGCCTCTCCTTCCAGGACCGCCTGTTGCGCTACCGCTTCCGCACCAGCACCGGCGGGCTGGCCGTGTACGAGAAACCGGTGGAGAGCACCTACCTGGAGTTCCCGCTGCTGCTGAAGTTCCGCAGTTCGCGCATCAACAACTTCGCCGTCTACCTCATCGGCGGCGGCAAGGTCAGCATCGACATGGCCAGCCAGAAGGACGTGAACAACGAATTGGACGAAGAGGTGGTGGTGAAGCTGGAGAAATACGACTACAGCGTGGAGGTGGGCGGCGGATTCGACATGTTCCTCCCCTATTTCAAGTTCGGCATCGAACTGAAGACCGCCGTCGGCCTCCCCAACCTGCTGATCGACGACGGCACGCGGTTCAGCACACCCATCGAGAGCCTTCGAAGCAAGACCTTCGTGCTCAGCTTCACCTTCGAGGGCTGAACAGCGATGGCGAGGCCGGGCACCCCACGCGCGGTCGACCTCGCCCTTCCGCCCGCTTCGGCCCTGCGGATCGACCTGATCCGCGAAGCGGTGGCCGCGGGAACGGGGACGCCCCTGGACGCGGTCCGCGGCCTGCGCGTGGTGCGCCGTTCCATCGACGCGCGCAGGGACCCACCCCTGGTGGTGCTGCGGGTGGAATACAGCCTCGAAGGGGAACTGAGGGAGGAGAACGTCGAGCCACCCGTGCTTCCCGACGTGGGCTCCAGGCCGCCGGTGATCATCGTGGGCTGCGGGCCGGCCGGCCTCTTCGCCGCGTTGCGCTGCATCGAAGGAGGGCGGCGGCCGGTGCTCCTGGAGCGCGGCAAGGAGGTGCGCGAACGGCGTCGCGACCTGGCCGCGCTCAACAAGCTGCACGTGGTGGATCCCGACAGCAACTACTGCTTCGGCGAAGGCGGCGCCGGCACCTTCAGCGACGGCAAGCTCTACACGCGCAGCGGAAAACGCGGCGACGTGGAGGGCGTGCTGCGGACCTTCAGGGCATTTGGGGCACCGGCCGACATCCTGATCGACGCGCACCCGCACATCGGCACCAACAAGCTGCCGGGGATCGTCACCGCCATGCGCACGGCCATCGAAGGGGCCGGGGGCGAGGTGATCTTCGGCTCGCGCGTGAACGACCTGCTGATCGACGATGGATCGATCCGCGGCGTGCGTACCGCCGCAGGTGGCGAGCACCGCGCCGACCGCGTGATCCTGGCCGCGGGCCACGGGGCGCGCGACCTCTTCGAGCTGCTGCACGCGAAGGGCATCCACATGGCATCCAAGCCCTTCGCCCTGGGCGTGCGCATCGAACATCCGCAGGCCGTCATCGACCGGATACGGTACCACGCCGCCCTGCGCGATCCCCTGCTGCCCCCCGCGAGCTACTCGGTGGTGCAGCAGGTGCGCGGGCGCGGCGTGTTCAGCTTCTGCATGTGCCCCGGTGGCATCATCGCGCCCTGCGCCACCGCCCCGGGCGAAGTGGTGACCAACGGCTGGAGCCCCAGCAAGCGCGACAACCCCTTCGCCAATTCGGGCATCGTGGTGGAGGTGCCGGTGGACGCACCGGACGACCCGCTGGGCGGCATGCGCTTCCAGCGCACCATGGAACGCGCGGCCTGGGAAGCGGGAGGCCGGCGGCAGAGCGCCCCGGCGCAGCGCATGGAGGACTTCATCCAGCGGCGGGCATCGAACGACCTGCCGGCATGCAGCTATCCGCCGGGGATCGTGCCCCATCGCATCGATGACCTGCTCCCTCCCCAGATCGCCGAACGGCTGCGCGACGGCCTGATCGCCTTCGGGGAAAAGATGCGCGGCTACCGCACCAACGAGGCGGTGCTGGTGGCCGTTGAATCACGCACGAGCTCGCCGGTGCGCATCCCGCGCGATCCGATCACGCTCGAACATCCGCAGGTGAAGGGCCTCCATCCATGCGGCGAAGGGGCCGGCTACGCCGGGGGCATCGTGAGCGCGGCGATGGATGGGATCCGCGTGGCGGACCTGATCACCGGGCGAAAGCCGTGATCCACGGATCGGAAGCGGAGCATGGTCGGCGGCCATGCGGGCCACCGGCCTCAACCTTTCACCCGGCGGCAGAACTCAAGACACAACGCGGCCGCCGCGGCGGCCACGTTGAGCGATTCGGCCCTGCCGAAGCGGGGGATCGTGATCGCCGTGCCACCGGCCGACCTCACGCGTTCGGAAATGCCGTGCGACTCGCTGCCCAGCACCAGCATCGCCGGGCGGCGGAGGTCGCATTCGAACACGCTGATCCCGTTCATTTCCGCGCGATAGACCGCGACACCCCGATCCAGGCACGCCGCGACCGCCGAGGGCAGGTCGGCCGCCAGCACGGGCACGCGGAAGAGCGAGCCCATGCTGGCCTGCACGCACTTGGGGTTGAAGGGGTCCACGCCATCCCCGCCGCAAACCACGCCCGCCGCTCCGAACCAGTCGGCGATGCGCAGGATCGTGCCCAGGTTCCCCGGGTCGCTCACCCCGTCGAGCGCGATCACCAGGTCGCGATCCGCGGGCGGCGCGAACGGCGATGGGTCGGGCATGCGCACCACGGCCACCAGTTCGTTGCCGCTTTCCAGCGTTCCCATCCGCTCCAGGTCATGGTCCGGATGGACGCGCAGTTCGTGGCGCGCGCCCAATGCCGCGGCCGCTTCGCTCGTGGCGTGGACCTCGTCGATCGGCCAGCCGGAACCGAGCAGTTCCAGCACCAATTTGCGGCCCTGGACCAGGAACCGGCGCTCATGCTGGCGGACCTTCCGCTGATGCAGGGCACGCACGCGCCGGACCGCGATCGAAGGGCTCAAGGCTCGCCGGATATCTTTGGATCGCCCGCTTCCGCATCATCGCGGCACGGCGCATGCCGCCGAAAGTAGCCATCGCAGACAGCTCATGCGGATCCGGACCGCCCCCCTGCAAGCCGTGCTGATCGCCGGGCTGCTCGCCACCGGATGTTCCACCACCCGCCGCCTTGAGGAAGGCCGGTACCTGCTGAAGAAGAACCGCATCGAGGCCGGGCGCAGCCAGGTGGACCCCGGCGCGTTGGAGGCGATCGTCAAGCAGAAGCCCAACAAGAAGATCCTCGGCTTCCCCTTCTACCTGCACGTTTACAACCTGCCCGATCCGGAAAAGATCCCCCTCTGGAAGGAAAGGAAGAACGCCCGACGCGACCGGAAGAACGCCGAACGCGTGGAGCGGGGAGATGATCCGAAACCCTACCGCCCCACCAGGGCCGAATGGCTGCGCGACGTGGTGGGCGAACCCCCGGTGGTGGTGGATACGGCGCTCACGCGCCGGTCGCGCGAGCAGATCAGGCTTTTCATGCAGAAGGAGGGGTACTTCCGGGCCACCGTAAGCGACACCACCCACCACCACCGCAAGCGGATCATCGGCGGCGGCCGTGGGAAGCCGTTCGGCAAGCCCAAGGTCGAAGTGGAGTACCAGGTGAAGCCCGGCGGGCCCTACCGCCTGCGGCGCATCGAGCGCGTGGTGGATGACCCCCTGCTCAACGCCTACATGATGATGGACACGGTGAACAGCCTGCTCCGCGCCGGCGACCGCTTCCGCGCCGACCTGCTCGACCAGGAGCGCACGCGCATGACCGACCACTTCAAGGAACTGGGCTACCTCTACTTCCATCGCGACCTGATCTTCTACGACCTGGACACGACCGTGGGTGGCCGCCAGGCCGACCTGACCCTGCGCATCGAGCGGCCGTTGTCAGGCCATGCACGCGACCTGATGGGCACGCGCGAAGGCAGCATCATCCACCTGGAGGATGTTTCCATCAACATGTCGCGGCGGCAGGCGCTCGCACCCGGGATCCAGCCCGATACGATCAAGGTGGACGGCTATCGGTTCCTTTACACCGGCCGGAGACCGGAGTTCAAGCCCAAGGCCTTGATCTGCGGATTGAGCCTGCGGCCCAGCGATCGCTATCGCAAGAGCAACGTGGACCGCACCTACCTGCGGCTCACCAACCTGAGGGTGTTCGACCGGGTCGACATCATCTTCGACACGCTGGCCGGCGACACCGACCGGGTGAACGCGCGGATCGAACTGACCCCCTCCAAGCGGCAGAGCGTCGCGGTGGAACCCTACTTCACCAACCGGGGCGGCGCGTTGGGTACGCAGGCCAGCGTGAGTTACCGCCACCGCAACCTGTTCCGCAGCATGGGTTCCATCCAGGCCTCCTTCACCCTGGGTCTGGAAGCGCAACGGAGCATCACCGGCACGGACGAAGGATCCGATGCGGTGACCACCATCGGCCAGGACGTGCTCTTCAACACCGTGGAACTGGGCCCGGAGGTCACCGTCCGTTTCCCGCAGTTCCTGATCCCCTTCATGCCCTGCGGGAGGTTCGCGCGGTCGGCCGCGCCACGCACGCTCTTCAGCCTGTCGTACAACTACCAGCGCCGGCCCGACTACACGCGCACCGTCGCGCGCTTCTCCCTGGGCTACGAATGGAACGAATCGCGCTTCATCACCTGGGGCATCTTCCCCGCCGAGTTGAACGTGGTGCGGATCCCCCAGATGGATCCGGAATTCGCGCAATACATCAAGGAAAGCAACGATCCGGTGCTCAGCGACAGCTACACCGACCACATCATCCTCAGCATCCCGCGCGTGGTGCATACCCTGAACACCCAGGCACGGACCGGCACGCGCGACCACTTCTTCAACCGGTCCAGCGTGGAATGGGCCGGGTCGGTGCTGCGCTGGATCAACGAGCAGGCGAACAAGGAAATGACCACCGACTCGGCCGGCAACCGGTATTTCGAGATGCTGGGCGTGCGCTACGCGGAATTCATCAAGGTGGAGGACGACTTCCGCTTCTACCACACCATCCACAGCAAGAGCAGCATGGCCTTTCGCGTGTCGGGCGGCCTGGGCGTGCCTTATGGCAACCTGGACGTGCTGCCTTTCGAGACCAGCTTCTACGTGGGCGGCGCCAATGGCCTGCGCGCCTGGCGTGCTCGTTCGGTGGGGCCGGGATCGTACAGCGCGCCGTTGCAGGCTTACGACCGCACCGGCGAGGTGAGGCTGGAGGCCAATGCCGAATACAGGTTCAAGCTGATCGGCTTCATTGAAGGCGCGCTCTTCGCAGACCTGGGCAACATCTGGCTGCTGAAGGAGGACACCATCAGACCGGGCAGCGGGTTCGCCGGCGATTTCTACGATGAGCTGGCCGTGGGCATCGGTGCCGGCCTCCGCCTGAACTTCGATTTCTTCCTCATCCGCTTCGACTTCGGCCTGCAGACCAAGGATCCAGGGCTGCCCAAAGGCGAACGCTGGATCTTCCAGCAAAAGGACCAGTACGAACAGCAGTTCGAGGAGGCCTACGGCTACGACCCGAACTACAAGCCGCAGGTGAACTTCAATCTGGGGATCGGCTATCCGTTCTGAGTCGAAAGTCGAATGCGAATGCGCAGTCGAGGGGTCCGACTTTCGACTTGCGACTTTCGACTTGAGCTATTTTTGCGCCCCGTTCTTTGAGCATTCATGGGGCCGACCTGGTTTCGACAGCGGCAACATGGAACGTGCAAGCATGCCGGGCCTTGGGGAAGCGCCCGTCAACAACCCTCTCCACGCCTTAACCGGCGAAGTAGACTACGCGCTCGCTGCCTAACAGCCTCAGGCTGTGAAGCTTCATCCACGTGAACAACAGTAGCGTGGACGAGTATCCCTCGGGGAGGCCCGCATCCCTCCTTCCCGATCCAGGGGTATCAGCATGGGAAGCTGGCCAACGCGGTGGTCCGGAGCGTTGGCGAGAAACAGGACCTCAAGCCCGTGCTCGGGTGTCGATCTCCAGGCACGGGACGAAAACCAACGATCGTCGAAGCATGTGGAAACCATGGGCCATGGTCGTTTGGACGAGGGTTCGAATCCCTCCGGCTCCACGACGGTGCGCCACCCCGCGGGGTGGCGTCGCCATTTCCGGGCGCGACGGATGCGGCCGTTCCGGTCGCTCCTTTCCTGCCGATGGATGTGAGAACATGGAGGCACGCTGGGGCGTGGCGCATCATGCCTCTACATTCGCGCCGCAGAAAATGGGACCACCCTTTCGCAAGCTGGGCATCATCCGCGAAGGCAAGCCGCCGGCCGACCGCCGTGCGCCGCTGACGCCCGACCTATGCGCCGAACTGGTCCGCAGGTACCCGCAGGCGGACCTGGTGGTGCAGCGCAGCACCGTGCGCGTGTTCGCCGATGCGGAATACGAAGCCCTGGGGATCCGTCTGGTGGACGACCTGAGCGACCGGGACCTGATCCTGGGCGTGAAGGAGGTGCCGATCGACCAGTTGGTCCCCGGCAAGGCGCACCTCTTCTTCTCCCACACCATCAAGCGGCAAGCGCACAACCGGCTGATGATGCAGGCGATCCTGGAGCGCGGGATCACCCTGATCGATCATGAGCTGCTCACGGACCGGCACGGCCGGCGCGTGCTGGCGTTCGGCCACTGGGCCGGCGTGGTCGGGGCCTACAACGCTTTTCGGGCCTGGCAGATGAACACGGGCGAGCCCGCTCTGAAGCCCGCGCACCAATGCCGCGACCAGGCCGAACTGGCCCGGCGGCTGGCGGACATCGCCCTGCCCGGCGACCTGCGGATCGTGATCACCGGCGGCGGCCGCGTTGGCACCGGGGCGATGGAGGTCCTGGACGGGCGGTCGATCACCCGCGTTGAACCCCATGACTTCCTGCGCAAGGACCTCAGCCATCCGGTGTACACCGTGTTGGGATCGGCCGACCTGTACGGCCGCGTGGATGGAAAGCCCTTCGACAAGGCCGCCTTCCACGCCGATCCCTTCGGTCATTATTCCCTGTTCCATCCTTACGCGTGCCGCGCCCAGCTCTACATGGCCTGCCACTTCTGGGACCCGCGCGGGCCGAAGATCCTCTCGCGCGAGGAATTGAAACATCCGGACCTGGCCCTGCGCGTGATCGCCGACATCAGCTGCGACGTGGGCGGGCCGATCGACAGCACGCTGCGCAGCACCACCATCGCCGACCCGTTCTACGGATACGACCGCGCCACGCATCGCGAAGTGCCCGCGGGCGCCCCGGGATCGATCGCGGTGATGGCCGTGGACAACCTGCCCTGCGAACTGCCGCGCGATGCATCGGCCTCGTTCGGCCGGGTGCTGCTCGACCGGGTGATCCCCGCCCTGCTGGGTCCGGACGATGAGGGCTTGATCGCGCGCGCCACCATCGTAAGCGATGGCAGGCTCACACGCCCTTTCGCACACCTGGCCGACTATGCGGGCGTGGCGGATCGGTCGAGCGCCCCGTGACGCGGGCTCACGCCTTGCGCGGGGGGAACGCCAAGGCGCGGCACCACGATCTCCTGGCGCATGTAGGCCAGCTGGTCATCCAGTGGCGTGGTATGAGCGAGGATCGGGCGCCGGCACTTGCGCGCGATGGTCAACAGCCCCAGCCCCGCTCCACCGTGGGCCGACCGAGCTTCGTTGCCCAGCAACCGCATGTAGGTTCCCTTCAGGTCCTCTTCGCTCATCTCGTTGAGCAGACCCATGCGGTGCGTGAGCAGGGCGGCGGTGGCGTAAGGCAGGGCATTGCCCAGGGCGATGTGGTACGCCTGGGGATCGGCCACCAGCAGCGCCATGCTCGTGTCGCGTGCCGTGGGATGCGCATGGTGGCCCAGGTTCTCCAAGCCCTCCACCAGCACGTTGATCAGGCGTTTGCGGGTGGCCACGGGATCGTGGCCGAGCACGGCGGAACGTTCCGCCAATTCGACCAGGCGCTGGACGGTGGCGTGTTCCACCGGTCCGATGTGGGCGAAAAGCACGTGGGCGTCGGCTTCGCGCGCATGACGCGCGCGGGCCTGGTCCAGCCAGTACAGGCCGGTGGCCATACCGTTCGCTTGAAGGCTCATGCCGGGGCCGCACCGATCGCCGGACCG
Organism: uncultured Chryseobacterium sp.; assembly: GCA_964394425.1. Taxonomy (GTDB): domain Bacteria; phylum Bacteroidota; class Bacteroidia; order Flavobacteriales_F; family PHOS-HE28; genus PHOS-HE28. The sequence goes on from CAYMXP010000023.1 coordinate 29,059, forward strand.
CGGAAAGCGGCCGACGGGTCGGAAAACAGCATCGATATACGCGACCCGGGGGGCGGGGGTTCGGGCGGTGCCGGCCCGGGCCTGAGGGATCCCCATTCCCACACCAAAGGCGATATCTATCTTTCGATCCCTCCGAAGATCTTCGCACGCATGCCGTTGACCATGACCCCGATCCGCCGTGCCTTGCGGATCCTCACCCTGTTGCTTTCACCCGTCGCCATCCCCGCCGGCGCGCAGACGATCATCGAGATCGGGACCGGAGCGGGCGTCAACCTGGATACCGAGTTCCCCGCGCCCTACGGCAACCAGGCCTTCGGCTCCCGGCACCAGATGCTGTTCCGGGCCAGCGAGCTGATCGCCGCGGGCATGGCCGAAGGCACCATCCACAGCCTGGCCTTCAACGTGGCCACGGAAGCAGGCACCACGCTCATGGGCTTCACCATCGGCCTGGGCACCACCACGCAGGACCAGTTGATGGGCAACCAGTACCTGCCGGGGATCACCACGGTGTGGGGACCGCTGGACTTCGCCGACCAGGCCGGGTGGAACACGCACACCCTGCCTGTTCCATTCTATTGGGACGGTGTATCGAACCTGGTCGTGCAGACCTGCTTCTCCAACGGGTCGAACACGGTCAATGCCCAGATGTACCACACGCCCACCAGCTACACCAGCGTGGTGTATCGCGCCACCACCAACCCGAACGTCTGCTCGTCGAACTTCGGCAACATCATACCGTCCATCCTGCGCCCCGACATGCGCTTCGAATGGAACCCGCCCATGCTGCCGCCACAAGCGGCCTTCAGCATGAGCACATCCTTCACCTGCGATGGCGTGGTGGCCTTCACCGATGGGTCGATCCTCTATCCCACCGGATGGTTCTGGGATTTCGGCGATGGGCAGACCGATACCGTGCAGCACCCCGTGCATGTGTACGGCACCGACGGCACCTTCACCGTGACCTTGATCGACACCAACGCGTACGGCTCCGACACGGCGACCGCCGAAGTGGTGGTGAACGTGAACGGTCCGCATCCGCAGCCGGCTTCATGCGCGCCCAACACCACGACCCCGGTGGCCGGTTTCGGGATCATGCAGGTGAGCTACGGTGACGTGGTGTACCCCAGCGCCGACGCGTATTCCGAAGGCTATGAGGACCGCGGCTGCGTGACCGACACGGTGCTTTCCGGTGGGTCGTTCGACCTGACGGTGGCCACCGGCACGGTGACCACGCACAACGTACGCGCCTGGGTGGACTGGGACAACAACGCGACGTTCGGGGCCGCCGAACTGGTGTTGAGCGCCGACAACGTCACCTCGGCCACCGCCTCGGTCTATGTGCCCGCCGCGGCGATGCTGGACACCGCGCTGCGCATCCGCGTGATCGCGGACTATGACCTGAGCATGCCGCCGGAGCCCTGCGCGGATCCGCAGTACGGCCAGGCCGAGGATTACGGGCTGGTGATCATCGAGAACCCGCTGCCTCCCGTGGCGGCCATCGGTGCCGAACCCCAGTTCAGCTGCGATGGTCACGTGCAGTTCACCGACCTGAGCGCGAACGCTCCCAGCGCGTGGTGGTGGGACTTCGGCGACGGCCAGACGAGCACCGCGCAGGATCCGCAGCACATCTACCTGGCCAGCGGCACCTATACGGTGGTCCTGGCGGCGATCAACGTCAATGGCACGGACACGCTCACCCTGGTGGACCTGATCACCGTGGACCTCGCCGGGCAGCTGGTGCCCGCCGCATGCATCCCGCAGACGCAGAGCTATTGCTGTGGATATGGGATCCTCGCCGTGAGCTTCGCCGGAATCGCCTCCACCAGCGTCGATGGAACCGAAGGCTACGTGGACCGCAGTTGCGGCAACCAGGCCACGGTGATCGAAGGCTCGCCGTATCCGATCGCCATCAACACCGACAACGGCAACAACAGCGACGTCTACGTGTGGATCGACCTGGACAACGACGGTGACTTCATCGCGGGCGAACTGCTCTTCACCGGGTTGAACGACGTGGATCCCAGCGGCACCATCACCATCCCATACGGCGCGGTATACAACACGCCCTTGCGCATGCGCGTGAGCAACGACGTGATCGGCGAACTTGCAGGGCCCTGCGACCAGCCGCTGTGGGGTCAGGCCGAGGACTTCGCGGTGGTGATCGAGCAGAACACCAGCCCGCCGGTGGCCGGATTCAGCGCCAGCCCGCTGGTGACCTGCGACGGCGTGGTGGTATTCACCGACGAGAGCACCAACCTCCCCAACAGCTGGCTCTGGGATTTCGGCGATGGCGACACCAGCCCCGACCAGGATCCCACGCACACCTACCTCACGCCCGGCACCTACACCGTTTCGCTCACGGCGACCAATGCTTTCGGCAGCGATGTGTTCACCGTCGCCGGACTGATCCAATACATCGTGTCCGATTATTGCGACACCACCTGGACCTCGCCCGACATGGACCAGACCCTATCGGATTGCTTCGGCGTGCTCACCGACGACGGCGGGCCGTTCGCGGATTATTCCCCGGGCCCCAGCGGCGCGATGACCATCGCCCCGCCCGGCGCGCAGTGGATCACGCTGACGTTCTCGCAATTCGCGTGGGAAACGAACTTCGACTGGCTCAACATCTACGATGGACCCGACGTGTTCTCCCCGCTGATCGGCAGTTTCACCGGCGCGGGAGTCGGCCAACTGCCCAACGACGGGGTGATCACCTCCACCGGCCCGTCCATCACCGTGCAACAGGACGCCAGTTTCGGTCCCAACACCTGGGAGGGTTTCATCGCCACGTGGAACTGCTCCGTGGTGGGCGTTGAAGAACAGGCCGCCGACCCGCTGCTTTCCATCTGGCCGCAACCGTCGGACGGCCCGGTGCAACTGATGCTCTCGCGTCCGGCCGCGGCAGGTGAACAGGTGACGATCCACAACGCCTTGGGGGCAACGGCCTGGGAGGCACCGCTCCAGGCGGGCGCGCGCGCGTTCACCTTCGACCTGTCGCGGCTCTCGCCAGGATGCTATTCCTTCACCCTGCGTTCGGCCTCCGGCGCATGGACACGATCATTGGTACTGCACTAAGCACGCGGCTGTTGATGAAGACCACGACACGGATCATGCGCACCGGTGTGCTGCTGGCATCGCTGGCCGCCGGGGCGGGCGCTCACGCCACGCACCTGATCGGCGGCAACCTGGGATACACCTACCTGGGCGAGACCTTCCCGGGCAGCGGCATGTACACCTACCAGGTGAACATGGAGTTCTACCTGAATTGCGGCCCCGACAGCAACTGGCCGGATTTCTTCACGCTGCTGGGAGAGGACTACGGCACCCCGTTGATGGTGGGCGTGTACACACACGACCCCATGAACCCCGACGCGGACAAGGTGCAGATCGGCCAGGTGCCGGTGTACCTCACCGACACGGCGGTGATCGAGCCCGACCTGCCCAACAACTGCGTGGTGGGCCAGGGCCTTTGCACCGAGCGCGGCATGTTCTCGGGGACGATCGACCTTCCGCTGAACTTCGGCGGGTACCATTTCTATTTCCAGCTCTGCTGCCGCAACAACAACATCGACAACCTGCTGAACCCGGGATTCTCGGGCATCGGCTACTACGCCTTCGCACCGCCACCGCTGGTGAACAATTCCTCGCCCACCTGGCTGGGGATCCCCGTTCCCTTCCTCTGCACCCAGGATACCACCACCTTCCTGAACGCCGCCACCGATCCGGATGGCGACCAGCTGGTCTTCTCCTTCCAGACCCCTTATGACAGTTACACGGCCGGCGGCGGCCTGATCCCACCTCCCGCCATCCTCACCTGGCCGATCCCCGAAGTGGCGTTCGACGCGGGCTTCAGCGTGACGCAGCCCTTCGGCGCAGGCGGCTATTCCTACATCAATGGCAGCACGGGCCTCACCGAATACCTCGCGCCCATTCAAGGCAACTACGTGGTGGCCGTGGAGGTGCGCGAGTACCGCTTCGGCCAGCTGATCGGGCGCACCAGGCGCGACCTGCAGCTGCAGGTGATCGCCTGCCCGCCCAACAACACCCCCTCGGTGAACGGCACGCTGGGCACCTACTGGGAGGTCCAGGCCGGCGACCAGCTCTGCTTCAACATGAACTTCAACGACGTCGATGGCGATTCGCTGTTCCTCACCGCGGCGGGTGCCATCTTCGACACCACGCTCTTCGATCCAGCCGCCACCATCGGGGCGCCTGACAGCGCGCTGGCCTTCATCGGCAGCACCTTTTGCTGGGACACCGAATGCGACCAGGGCCAGGACCAGCCTTACGTGTTCAGCGTGAGCGTGACGGACAACGGCTGCCCGCCGAAAACGATCGACGTGGTGTTCCAGGTGGAGGTGATCCCCTTCGCCGGGCCGCAACTGATCAACGGACCTGACCAGGCCTGCACCGGCCAGAGCGGGGCGGTCTACTCCACCGACCCGATCACCGGTGCGGTGTACACGTGGGACATCACGGGCGGGACCATCGCTTCCGGCCAGGGCACCAGCTCGGTGACGGTGGATTGGGGCCCGCCGGGCATCGGTTCGATCAGCGTCTTCGCCACCGATACGTTGAGCTGTCCTTCACAGCCCATTTCCCTCAGCGTGAACATCGCCGCTCTTCCCATTACCGACGCCGGGCCGGACACGGCCGTCTGCCTCGGATCCTTCGTGACCCTGGGTGGCGGTCCCACGGGGCCGCCGGGAAGTTCATACCTGTGGACGCCTTCGATCTTCATCCCGGACAGCACGGTGGCCAACCCGCAGGCCTTCCCCGACACCTCCACGACCTTCATCGTGCAGGTGAGCAACAGCGGATGCACGAACACCGACACGGTGTTCATCCTCGTGGATGTGCCGCATGCGGAAGCAAGTCCGGCACAGGCGATCTGCCTGGGCGACACCGCGCAATTGCAGGCGAGCCCGGGGCTCGGCTACCTGTGGATGCCCAACAACACGCTCAGCGACAGCGCGATCGCCGACCCGCTGGCCTTCCCCACCACGACCACCATGTATGCGGTCTTCATCCTCGATTCGCTGGGTTGCGAAGCCAAGGACAGCGTGCTGGTGACGGTGAACGCGCTGCCCGTGGCCAATGCGGGAACGGATACGACCATCTGCCCGAACACGGACGTCGTGATCGGCGGGTCGCCCACCGGACCGCCGGGCTCGGAATTCATCTGGACCATCGGCGCCCTGTTGGTGGACAGCGTGGCCAACCCACAGGTTTCGCCAACGAGCACCACCACTTACACCGTGCAGGTGAACGACTCCAACGCGTGCTCGATGAGCGACCAGGTGACGGTGACGGTGTTGCCGGCGCCCGCGGTCGATGCCGGACCGGATCAAAGCGTCTGCCTGGGCGATACCGCCCAACTGCAGGGCAGCGGTGCCGGCGAGCTCGCCTGGTCGCCCGCCGCCACGCTCTCCAACGATACCATCGGCGATCCACTCGCCCATCCGACCTCGACCACGACCTACACCCTGACGGTGACCGATGGCAGCGCCTGTGAGAACACCGATCAAGCGACGGTCTTCGTGCTGGACCTTCCCGCGGCCAACGCGGGCGACGACGTGTCGATCTGCCTGGGCGACACCGTGCAGTTGAACGCCACCGGTGGAGCGACCTACCTGTGGACACCGCCCACCGGGTTGAGCGATCCGGGTATCGCCGATCCGCTGGCGTACCCCTCGGCCACCACCACCTATGCGTTGAACGTGACGGACACCTCCAGCTGCTCCGCGGGCGATTCGATCACCGTGGTGGTGAACGCACCGCCTGACGCGGGCGTTGACGGCGGCACCACGGTGTGCAGCAGCGATGGTCCGGTCGATCTTTTCGCGTTGCTGGGTGGCTCGCCCGACATGGGCGGCAGCTGGTCGCCTGGGCCGGTCTACGATCCCGGCACCGGCGGCGGAACGTTCACCTACGTGGTGCAGGAGCTGATCCCCTGCCCCGCGGACTCCTCGGTGGTAACGATCGCCGAGAACGAAGCTGCGGATGCCGGTTCGGACGGCGCGGCCGATCTGTGTACGAGCGACTCCCTGGTGGTGCTGTTCGACCTGCTCGGTGCCGCCGATGGCGGCGGCATATGGTTCGATCCATTCGGAACCCCGTTCGGCGGGATCCTGGATCCCTCGACGGACAGTTCGGGCACGTACCTCTACGTCGTGGCCGGCCTGGCACCCTGCGCCGACGATTCCTCCCTCGTGCAGGTGAGCATCACCGGGGCCATGAGCGCGGGATCGAACGACTCGGTGCTGATCTGCGGAAGCGGAACGCCCTTCACCATGACCGACTCCCTCGGCGGCGCTCCGGACCTGAGCGGCACGTGGACCGATCCCAACGGCGATCCCCACGGCGGCCTCTTCGATCCCGCGGTGGACATCGATGGGACGTACACCTTCACCGTGGCGGCCGGCACGGTATGCGAGGCGGCGGCCACCCTGGAGGTGGTCGTCCAGAACCCGCTTGTTGACGCCGGTTCCGATCAGGCGATCTGCATCGGCGATACCGCACAACTCGATGGTCAGGGCACGGGATCGCTCGCATGGTCGCCGGTCGCATCACTGAACGATCCATCGATCGCCGATCCGATCGCCTATCCGGACACCACCACCACCTACACCCTTTCGCTGGTGGACGCGCTGGGTTGCGTGAACAGCGATCAGATGACCTTGACGGTGAACGCGCTGCCGCAGGCCGATGCCGGCGCCGACCAGTCGATCTGCGACGGCCAAAGCACGCCGCTCGGTGGCAGTCCGACCGGTCCACCGGGAAGCACCTTCAGCTGGACCAACGGCGGCAGCCTGAACAACGCCACGGCCGCCAACCCGGTCGCCGATCCGACCGTGACCACCACCTACATCGTCACGGTGAACGACGCGAACAGTTGCACCGACACCGACAGCGTGACCGTGACGGTGAACCCGCTGCCCGTGGTGAACGCGGGCAACGACACCAGCTTCTGCCTGGGCGGGAGCGTGCAGTTAAGCGCATCGGGCGCGGGCGGCTTCTCATGGTCGCCCACCACCGGCCTGAGCGATCCGGGCATCGCCGATCCGATCGCCTCGCCTTCGGTCACCACGACCTACACCGTGACGCTCACCGACACGAATTCCTGCTCGGCCAGCGATGCGATCACCGTGACGGTGAACAGCCTGCCCACGGCCAACGCAGGTCCGGACGTGTGGGTGTGCCCGGGCTTCGACGTGCAACTGACCGGCAGCGGTGGCGGCACCTACAGCTGGAGCCCCGCTGCGGAACTGGATGATCCCTCGATCGCCACGCCGATGGCCTCGCCGCCCGCCACCACCATCTTCACGCTCGTGGTCACCGACGCGAACGGCTGCCAGGGCATCGACGCGACGACCGTGACGGTGAACGACGACCCGCAGGTGGATGCCGGCCCGGACCAGAACATCTGCCTGGGCCAGAGCGTGCAGCTCGGTGGCAGCCCGACATCGGTCATCCCCGGCGTCGCCTACCTCTGGATGCCGAACACCAGCCTGGACGACAACACGTCGGCGAACCCGAACGCCTCACCGGTCGAGACGATCACGTACGTGGTGACCGTGACCAGCGACACCTGCACCAACAGCGACCAGATGACCGTGACGGTGGAGGGCATCGCGCAGGCGGCCTTCACCGCGCGCCTGGAGCCCACCTGCGACGGCCTGCGCGCCTTCTTCATCGACCTGAGCTCCGGCGCGGTGGAATACTGGTGGGATTTCGACCAGGACGGCACGCAGGACAGCGACGAGATCACCCCCCAGCATTTCTTCCCCTACGGCCAGCCGATCGTCGTGACCCTGACCGTCACCGACATCTACGGCTGCACCAACACGGCCACCGAGACCTGGGCCGCCGGCGAGTTCGATGACCTCGTGGAGATCAACGTGCCGAACGTGTTCACCCCCAATGGCGACGGGAAGAACGACGTGTTCACCCTCGGCCAGCATCCGGACGACGTGCCATCGTATTCCATCGGACCATGCACCGAGATGTTCATCTTCAACCGCTGGGGCCAGAAGGTGTTCGAGAGCATGGGCAACGACATCACCTGGTACGGCCGCACCTTCGCCGGCGAGGAGTGCGTGACCGGGACCTACTTTTACGTGATCCGGGTGAAGGACATGGAGTTCAACGGCGATGTTTACCTCAACCGATAGCATCATGCGCACCAATCTCCTCCTGGCCTGCTGCCTCATCAGCGCGGGTCTGTTCGCCGGTTGCCTTCCGATCGATTGCGTGAAAGGGACCGGCAATGTGGCACACAAGAGCCTCACCGTCGAAGCCTTCCACGGCATCGTGCTGGAGGGATCGCTCGACGTGCGACTCACGCGCGGCGGCACCCAGGCGGTGGACGTGGAGGCACAGGCGAACATCGCCGAGCTGGTGCAGACCACGGTGAAAGACGGGATCTGGAGGATCACCACCTCCAAGTGCTATCAGACCGACAAGCCCTTCATCGTGCATATCACCACCGCGATGATCGACCACGTGCAGGTGCTCGGATCCGGCGATGTCACCGGCACGGACGCCTTCGACGTGGAGAAGGCGGTGATCGGCGTGAAGGGAAGCGGGGACGTCGACCTGGTGTTCAACGCGCGATCGGTGGAGGCGTCCGTCATGGGTTCGGGCAACATCAAGCTCGGGGGAAGCACCGGGACCATTGAGTGCACCGTGGAGGGGAGCGGCGACGTGAAGGCCTCCGGCATGAAGGCGACAACGGCCAACGCCACGATGATGGGAAGCGGCGACATCGAGTTACAGGCCACCGCGCGCATCGACGCGAACGTGACCGGCAGCGGCGACGTGCGGTACGTGGGCGATCCGCCCGAGGTGCATGGCAACGTCACCGGCAGCGGCGAGGTGGAGCCGATGAAGTGATGCGGGTGGCCCGCGCGCTGATCCCCGCGCTCCTTTCGTTGGTCCTTGGTCGTTGTTCGGGACCGGTCGCACCGCACAACGAACCGCCGGCAACGAACAAGGGACCGGCCGGCTTCTCCGGAGCAGCACCATTCACCCGCGTCGAATTCAAAGCCCTTCCGGATAACATCCGCCACGACACGCTCCTGGTCCAGACCACCTTCGACCTGGGCGATGGCAGCTTCGTGATGGTGGCCTCCAACGTCAACGAGACCTTTGAAGGACTGCGGCTGTACCGCTACACCCTCCTTCCCGACAGCAACGCACGGGTGATCGCCCATTCCAGGCCCGCCTTCGACAGCTGGACGATGTTCCCCACCTTCTTTCGGGCGGCCGATGATCCCAAGGCCTTCGTCATCCTCGCCAACTTCGGTGAGAAGCAGAGCTGGGGACAGAAGGTGATGCGGCTGGACAGCGCGGGCTTCCACGACATCGGCTTCCTCGACGTGGGTCGGCCCGAGCGCGTGATCGAAGGCGACAGTAGCACGATCAAGGTGGCGAGCATCGCCCCGCACACCACCATCTCAGCTCGGCAGGACGGCCTTTGGTTCACCTTCCTCTGCGACAGTCTCCACATCTATGATGACCTGCGCGGAGGGCTGGACCTGATCATCGGCTCGAAGCGCGTGGCCTATCGCAGCGGGGCCGCTGGGTTCGAACTGGGCATCGACGGGGCGTTCGTGCCGGTCGGCACCTCGGAAGGAGACTGACCGGGCGCCATCCCACGGGCGGCATCGATCCACGAACTCTCCTGTTCACCACCTGATCCAGTGCCGATGGCACGGACGAGGCCGTGGATGCCGGTGGCGCCAGGGCCTGCGATGGATGCTCCCACCAGCGCGCACGCCTTGATGGCAGGAACGGAAGGTCGAAGCAAGGCCCGATGCATCTGCCCGGTCGATCCGGAGGCGATCGTTGGGCCCAATTCATCAGGCATGGCGATGCGGTGCGTGGCCGCCGCTACCTTTCGCGTTCCGAACGCATGTGCTGATGAACAAAAGACGGATCAAGAAAGTCGCCGTACTGGGCAGCGGCGTCATGGGCAGCCGCATCGCCTGCCACTTCGCCAACATCGGCGCCGAAGTGCTCCTATTGGACATCGTACCCAAGGAAGCTGCCGAGAGCAAGAAGCCCGCTGAGCGCAACAAGATCGTCAACGACGCGCTGGCCTTCGCGCTCAAGAGCAACCCTTCCCCCATCTACGACAAGCGCTTCGCGAAGCGCATCAAGACCGGCAACTTCGAGGATGACCTGAGCAAGATCAAGGATTGCGATTGGGTGATCGAGGTGGTGGTGGAGCGGCTCGACATCAAGCAGCAGGTGCTGGCGAACGTGGAGAAGTACCGCACGCCGGGCACGTTGATCACCACAAATACCAGCGGCATTCCCATCCACGCGATCGCCGAAGGCCGCAGCGATGACTTCAAGAAACACTTCTGCGGCACGCACTTCTTCAATCCGCCGCGCTACCTGCCGCTGCTGGAGCTGATCCCCGGTCCGGATACGGATCCCGCTGTGCTCAGCTTCCTGGAAGAATACGGCTCACGTGTGCTGGGGAAAGTCACGGTGCTCTGTAAGGACACGCCGGCCTTCATTGCCAACCGCGTTGGTGTGTATGGCATCATGGGCCTCTTCCACTTGATCGAAGAGATGGGCCTTACCGTGGAGGAAGTGGATCGCTTGACCGGTCCTGTGCTCGGCCGCCCGAAGAGCGCGACGTTCCGCACGGCGGATGTGGTGGGCCTCGACACGCTCGTGCATGTCGCGAAAGGCGTCAGCGAAAACTGTCCGAACGACGAGCAGAACGCCACGTTCGCGCTGCCGGGCTACTTGCAGCAGATGGTCGAGAAGAACATGCTCGGCAGCAAGACCGGCAAAGGCTTCTTCTTCAAGGACCGCAGCACACCGAAGGGCGACATCCTGCAGCTCGATCTGAAAACCCTCGAGTACAAGCCACAGGTGAAGCCCAAGTTCGCCACGCTCGACGCCGCGCGGAAAGAGGATGACCTGAAGAAGCGGATGACGATCCTCTACACCGGCAGCGACAAGGCCGGCGAGTTCTACCGCAAGAGCTTCCACGGGCTCTTCGCCTACGTGAGCCACCGGATCCCGGAGATCACCGACGCGCTGTACAAGATCGACGACGCCATGCGCGCGGGCTTCGGCTGGGAGATGGGGCCGTTCGAGTTGTGGGATGCAATCGAAATTGGAAAAGTGAAAGCTGAAATAGGAAAGGGAAAAGCTGAAAGGATCGCACCCTGGGTCGATGAAATGCTTGCAGCGGGGCACACTTCCTTCTACAAGACCGAAGGGGGGAAGCGGTTGTACTACGACATCACCAGCAAGAGCTACAAGCCCGTGCCGCGCGCGGAAGGCATCATCGTCCTCAGCGAACTTCCGGAAAGCAGCATCATCTGGAAGAACAAGCTGGCGCAAGTGCGCGACCTGGGCGACGGCATCCTTTGCGTGAGCTGGGGCGGCAAGATGAACGTGATCGGCGCGGAGGTGATCCAGGCGCTGAACAAGGCCATCGACCTCGCCGAGCAAGGCTACAAGGGCCTCGTGGTCTACAACGACGGCGCGCTCTTCACCGCGGGCGCCAACGTGGGCATGATCTTCATGATGGCCGTGGAGCAGGAGTACGACGACCTGGACATGGCCATCCGCACCTTCCAGAACACCATGATGCGGATGCGCCACAGCAGCATCCCCGTGGTGGCCGCGCCGCACCAGCTCTGCCTCGGCGGTGGCACCGAGCTCTGCCTGCACGCGGACAAGGTGGTGGCGCATGCCGAGACCTACATGGGCCTCGTGGAATTCGGTGTGGGCGTGATCCCCGGCGGCGGTGGCAGCAAGGAGTTCGCGCTGCGCCTCAGCGACGAACTGAAGGAAGGCGACATCCGCATCAACGCGTTGCGCGAGCGCTTCCTCACCATCGGCCAGGCCAAGGTGAGCACCAGCGGCGAAGAGGCGTTCGGCCTCGGCTACCTGCGCCGCGGCACCGACGAGGTGATCGTGAGCCGCGCGCACCAGCTGGCATACGCCAAGGAATGCGCGCTGGACCTCTGGGAGAAGGGCTACACCAAGCCGCCGATGCGCACGGACATCAAGGTGCTGGGCCGCGAAGGCCTGGGCATCGTGTACGTGGGCGCCAACAGCATGGAGAGCGGCAATTACATCAGCGAGCACGACACGCTGATCTCGCAGAAGCTGGGCCAGGTGCTCTGCGGCGGCGACTTGTCGGAGCCCACCGAAGTGAGCGAGCAATACCTGCTGGACCTGGAGCGGAAGGTCTTTTTGGAACTCTGCATGCAGCGCAAAACGCTGGAGCGCCTGCAGTCGATCATCACCAGCGGGAAGGTGTTGCGGAACTGATGACTGCGGTGAAGCATAGTGGTTGTTGGGGCGTGCCAGCTCGAAGACTCGCCGTCGCGCTTTCCGCTCCAACTCTACACTTGCCCGCCTCGAAGATGAACAACTTCGGGGAGCGAACGATCACTGAAGGAAACTGAGCAGGATCGCGGGTGAACCATTCCGCTGCATAGGCGCAAGGGCCTAAAGGACTTATTGGCACCCGTGATCCACTCGGGTCTGAGGCTCGGATAGAATTCCAGGCGTAGTGGCCTAGTAGAGTTGTCGAGCACAGGGCCCATTGCTCAGTCCCTCCAGCGATCACTTGTCTAACCCAAAAGTACGCGGACATGAGACACTGGATCGGCATCGACGTGAGCAAGGCGACACTGGATGTGGCCCTGCTGGATGAACAAGGCAAGGCCGCCGCCGAGGAGAAGGTGGCCAACACCGAGAAGGGCTTGCGCAGCCTATGGAAGCGCTGGACCAAAGTGCACGGGCTGGTGAAGGGCGAGTGCCTGGTATGCCTGGAGCCCACCGGCCATTACTCGCACCTTCCGCTGGAGACGCTGGTGCGGCTGGAAGTGGCCACCTGGCTGGCGCATCCCACCGACATCATCAAGAGCATCGGCACCACGCGCGGGAAGAACGACCGCATCGATGCGTTGCGCATCGCCGACTATGCCCGGCGCTTCCACGACAAGGCGCGACTGGTCACAGCCGACCACCTGCGCACCAACAAGCTCAAGCAGCTGCTTGCGCGGCGCGAGAACCTGGTGCGCCGCAAGACCATGCACCACACGCAGATCCGCAACCTGGACCATTGCGTGGACCAGAGCCTGCGTGCCGCGTTCACGCGGATCGACAAGGCGCAGATCACAGCACTCAACAAGTCGATCAAGCAGATCGAGACCATGATCAAGGAAGTGATCGCGGCCGAGCCAGAGCACCAGCGCATCTACGACCTGCTGCTGTCCATCGATGGCGTCGGTCCCGTGCTGGCTGCCCACATGCTGGCACTCACCGAAGGCTTCCTGCGGTTCAAGACGGCGCGGGAGCTGGCCTGTCACGCGGGTGTCGCACCGTTCGAGTACAGTTCAGGTACCAGCATCCGCGGCAAAACGCGTGTCTCCAAACAGGCGCAGTCCACACTGAAGTACCTGCTGCACATGGCGGCCGTTGGCGCCACGGCGCGCAAGGGCGAGCTCCAGGACTACTGGAAGCGCAAGGTGGCCGAGGGCAAGCATAAGATGAGCGTGCTCAACGCCATCCGCAACAAACTCATCCACCGGATCTGCGCCGTGATCGAACGCGGAACACCGTACGTGCGCCGAACAGAGCCGGTCGCAGCGTAGACTTGTCCATCGGCCGAAGCGGAAGCGGGCTCTGCTGAGGAGCAACTCGCCAGGAATAGGTCCGATGAACGACAGGCATAACATGGGTCGAGGGCGTCACAAGCCCTTGACCCATGCCTGGAGTTCCGCATACCTGAAAAAAACCTTCACGCTGGCTTGCACAGGTCATAGAATAAGTCCTCGCCGCCTTCGTTCCTCAGGCGGTTGCGGGCTTTCCGCTTCAATCCGTCACGCGAAATGCCCTGACAAGGAGTGTTGAAATCATTGACCAATCCTGGGGGTTGATCCGTGTGGGGCCGATCCTATATTGTCCCAAGCTTGCTGACGTAGAAATCGGCAGGGCATTGATCGAAACAACCGAACAGTGACTTGAAAATGCCAAAAGCAAAGCACTTCCCCACCCTGGATCGCTCACGGGACTTCAAGGCGATTACCAAGGCTCTTAAACAAGATCTGGTCTTCCAGAATGATGAAGCGATCCTTGCTGCTGGTGATTCGCTGGCGGCACTGCGATTGATTCCTGACCACAGTATCAGTCTCATTCTTACGGACCCGCCCTATCACTCAACGAAGAAGGACAACATCCACAACGACACTGCCTTTTCAGAGGATGCTCACTTTCTGACTTGGATGGGCGAGTATGCGAAAGAGTGGAAGCGCATCCTCAGACCGAATGGCTCTCTGTTCTGCTATTGCTCATCTGAGATGTCTGCTAGGCTTGAAGTCCTTTTCGCCGAGCAGTTCAACATCCTGTCTCAACTAGTCTGGACTAAACCTAATGAGCCAGGATTCGATGGATGGAAGCAGAAAATGAACAAGGAAGCTCTGCGTCAGTGGTATGCTCATACGGAGCGTATCATCTTCGCTGAACCAGCGAGTGAAGGCAACTTGATGAACTCTTGGTCTGCCAATTTTCTGCGGGATGCACGGAAACGATCTGGTCTCTCAGGACATGCTCTGACAGAAGCTACCGGCGCATATGGCAAGGTGAATCATGGCGGCGCGGTTTCGAACTGGGAGACTGGCCGTAACGTGCCGAGCCGTGAGCAATACCGCCGTCTCTGTGAAGCCTTGATCGCGACTGGACGCGTTGAGGAAATGCCGCCTTACGAAGACATCATTCGACCTTTCAATGTGAATGGCAGTGTAGAGTTTACTGATGTCTGGACCTTCCCTTCTGTGCGTCCTTACAAGGGAAAGCACCCTGCAGAAAAGCCGCTTGCCATGTTGGAACACGCTATAAAGGCAACGACTTACCCCGGAGACATCGTGCTCGATTGCTTCGCCGGTTCTGGCAGTACCGCATTGGCCGCGTTGAACTTAGGGCGTCACTCCATCTCGATCGAGATAGATCCCAAGTGGATCGGTCGCATCGAAACGCTTCTGTCTTCCCGGTCGGCCGCACTCATCACCCCTGAGAAGGAAAGCACAGTAGCCGCAGCAAGCAGAAAAGCAACTAAGCCCCAAATGGAACTCACTCTCTAGGGAATCGGCCCTGTGCTTTGTTCCGCTCTACAACATCACGCATCCACAACAGTGTTGCATCAATGCCCGCGTCTTTCACAACAACGTTGCAGTGATGATGCCCCCAGCCGAGGTTATAGGGCTTGTGGTTGAACGTCCCCATGCGCAGTTCATTGATGTGGAACAGATTGACCTGCGTTACCGTGAGGTCCGGAACTTCTCTACCCTCTGCCTGTTCCATTCTGCTGAAGAAACCCTGAGCCCCGAGTCGTTCGAGGCACAGGGGACATGCGGTCTCGTTTTGGTCGTTCAGGACCCGAATCTCGCGAAGCTTGGCGAGGTCCAACAACCCTTCACGTACACAGCCTTCCAGAACCATGGTCTTGCGTAACTGGGCATCGTCCTC
Organism: uncultured Chryseobacterium sp.; assembly: GCA_964394425.1. Classification (GTDB taxonomy): domain Bacteria; phylum Bacteroidota; class Bacteroidia; order Flavobacteriales_F; family PHOS-HE28; genus PHOS-HE28. The sequence continues at coordinate 44,572 of CAYMXP010000023.1, forward strand.
TGCCATGCCATTCTGGATAGCGACGGCAACTGCATCATGGCAATGCCAATAGAGAGCTTCCAACTGGGCCGTGCATTGATCAAGGGTCGCTCGATGGGCGTACTCGTAGATCCGAATTCCCGCACCCTTGCTCTTCGTGTGATCGTAGCCCCGGATGATCCTTCCCGCATCATCGTCATTCGACGTATTGCCAGGAACTCGGGCGACATACTGACCGCCAAGCGGATTGTTCCGGCTCTGAGCGGCAGTCCATCCAAGCTCGTCGGGATTGTGCGCCTTCCATTGTGCTCTCGTCTGGTAAAACACCAGAGTGTTCTCGCCCAGAACAAGTCCGTCCTCAGCTAGCACAGCATCAATGTCCTCTGTACCGAAATACACTTCAGGATCGACCAACACGATAAATCCCTTTTCGAACTCATCGGCGCCATCGGGTGGCTGTGAATCAACCTCGAGCCGATTGAACTGGACAAGCACAGTGTTGTTCCTTGAGACACGATTCTGGAAGATCACATCGTCATCGGCTCCCCTCGTTTGTCCTGTCTTCGAGATCTTCCGGCTCAACAGCGATGGGAGCCCAGGGAGTCGCGGTTCTTTGGATTTGGCCATTCCTCTTGGTTCTGGTCACAATATAGAAGGCTCTCCTTGCAAGGACGGAATGCTGCGTGAGGGATGGAAGCGGCAGCCCGCCGTCGCGATGGGCGAGCAGCGCACGGAGCGAGGAGGCGACGAAGGAGCCCCCGCAGCCCGATGCGATGCCGCACAGCGCAAGGCGGCTAAAGCGGACAGCCCGACGGCGAGTCTTCGAGCCGACACGCCCAGAACGAAATTGAACCAACAAGACGCATCACCATGAACGCCTACATCATAGCTGGCTACCGTTCAGCGGTCGGCAAGGCCCCGCGCGGCAAATTCCGTTTCACCCGTCCCGATGACCTGGCGGCGAAGGTGATCCAGCACCTGATGAGCACCGTGCCGAACCTGGCCAAAGAGCAGGTGGACGATGTGATCGTGGGCAACGCGACGCCCGAGGCCGAGCAGGGCCTGAACATCGGCCGCATGATCAGCCTGATGGGCCTGAACACGGACAAGGTGCCGGGCATGACGGTGAACCGCTATTCGCAGCGGCAGAGAAATGCGTGGCACAGTTCCAAGACCTCGCGTTCAATTCCCTCGAATTCGGTGGAATTTGGAGCGCCGCCGGTCGTAACCTATCCGGCTGTTCAGCCGCGGTCCAGCCAATCGCGCAAGCGCTCCTTGATCGTGCGGAGGGTGGACGGTGACACGTCGCCCAGGGTGCCCTGGATGACCTTGTCGGGCAAGGTGGTGAGCTGCGCAACGCGGACCAGGCTTGGTGTGCGCAGGCCCGTGCGTGTGAAGTCCGGGTGGCTGGCGTCCACGAGCAGGTCAAGGCTCTTCACTTCGCGATGTAATTGCGTGCTTACAGCACAGACCAACCAATCATTGAACGGCGGCACCGGTCCGATGATGACCGCCGGTCGCATCTTGCGCTGCCCATCGCCTTGGCCGAAAGTCCAGCGCACCACATCACCAGCCTTCACTTCCCGTAGTTCGGGTTCGGCTCTTTCAGCACAAGCCCGCTGATGTCCTGTTCATCTTCGTCATACGCGGCCTGCCCGAAGATGGTGGCGGCCGCGATCAGTTCTTCCTCATGCTCCTCTTTGCTGCCGGGTGACTTGGTGCGCAACAGGTCAAGTAGCCGCTTCACCTTGTTGAGCACGGTGGCATCGTTGGTGGAAACCAGTTGCTGGACCAGGTCGAGCTTGAGGGCTTGGATGTCCATGATGTTCCCAAAGATAGCCCGCTGCAGAGCGACCTTTGCAACAAGCAGTTCTCAAGGTCTATGAACAAAGGACCGATCAAAGATCCCAAGAACGTGGACCTTGTCCTCGAAGGCGGTGACATGACTGCAGCCGACCTCAAGGCATACCGCGCTTTGCTGCGGAAGTCGCAGGCGGCGATCCACCGTGCGCAGGAGAAGATGTCCCAACAGCCCTGGATGGATGAACCTATCCCTACGCTGCAACAATTGATCGCACTGCAACACAAGCGGGAAGATGAAGCGGATCGCAAACGGCCCGCTCTTCCGCCAGGCATCCTGGACATTGACGAGAGCGGGATCGGTGGGACAATGACTCGGCAAGACAACGCTTATTTGAGCGCTTACATCTGGAGTTCGCGCCGCTCGACCAAGCGATACCAAACAGTAGAATTCGCGAGTGCCCTCGCCAAAGAACCAGTGGCGCCCAGTTGGAATACGGTCAAACGCAAGACCAAATGCAACAAAGCATGAATGCCTTCATCATAGCCGGTTTCCGCAGCGCAGTCGGCAAGGCCCCGCGCGGCAAATTCCGTTTCACCCGCCCGGACGACCTGGCCGCTAAAGTGGTGCAGCACCTGATGGCCAACGTGCCCAACCTCGCCCCCGAGCAGGTGGACGATGTGATCGTGGGCAACGCCACGCCCGAGGCCGAGCAGGGCCTGAACATCGGCCGCATGATCAGCCTCATGGGCCTGAACACCGACAAGGTGCCGGGCATGACGGTGAACCGCTATTGCAGCA
>CAYMXP010000024.1:0-45642 GCA_964394425.1 uncultured Chryseobacterium sp.
GCACCGGCAAGCCCAAGGGCGTGGTGCATGCCTGCGGCGGTTACATGGTGTTCACCGGCTACTCCTTCGCCAACGTGTTCCAGTGCGACGAACAGGACGTGTTCTGGTGTACCGCCGACATCGGCTGGGTCACGGGGCACAGCTACATCGTTTATGGCCCGTTGCTCCATGGCGCCACCGTGGTGATGTTCGAAGGCGTTCCCACCTGGCCGGATGCCACGCGGTTCTGGCGGGTGATCGAGAAGCATGGGGTGAACCAGTTCTACACGGCCCCCACGGCGATCCGCTCGCTGATGGCCGCCGGGCATGACCTGCCCGCGCGCTTTCCGATGCCCTCGCTCAAGCTGCTCGGGACGGTGGGCGAGCCGATCAACGAGGAAGCCTGGCACTGGTACCACGAGCAGGTGGGAAAAAAGCGTTGCGCGATCGTGGACACCTGGTGGCAGACGGAGACCGGGGGCATCATGCTCAGTGGCCTGGGCGGGATCACCCCCATGAAGCCGGCACATGCCGGACTTCCCCTTCCGGGCGTGCAGCCGGTCCTGGTGGATCCGCAGGGAAAGGAACGGGAAGGCGAGGCCGAAGGTCATCTCTGCATGAAGTTCCCCTGGCCGGGGATGATCCGCACCACCTACGGCGACCACGAGCGCTGCCGGCTCAATTATTTCGCCCAGTATCCCGGCCGGTACTTCACCGGCGACGGCGCGAAACGCGATGCGGACGGCTTCTACCGCATCATCGGCCGGGTGGACGACGTGATCAACGTGAGCGGTCACCGCATCGGCACCGCCGAGGTGGAGAACGCCATCAACGAGGATCCCGCGGTGATCGAGAGCGCGGTGGTGGGCTATCCGCACGACATCAAGGGCCAGGGCATCTATGCCTTCGTGATCTGCGAGCGAAGGCCCGATGATCCGGCCGCTGCCCGGGCGTCCATCATCGCGACGGTGGAGCGCGTGATCGGCAAGGTCGCGCGGCCGGACAAGATCCAGTTCGTCAACGGCCTGCCCAAGACCCGCAGCGGAAAGATCATGCGCCGCATCCTGCGGAAGGTCGCGGAGGGCGACACGGCGAACCTGGGCGATACCAGCACATTGCTCGATCCCTCGGTGGTCGAGGAGATCAAGGCTGGGGCACGGTGAAGGGGCGGAAAGGCGATGCAGCCATCCCGGAGCCGATGCACCCGTTCACCCTTCTCCCCATCTTCGACCCCGCATGAAGAAGGTCATCGTCACCGGCGGAGCGGGCTTCATCGGCTCACACACCTGCGTCGAGCTGGTGGCCGCCGGCTACGAGCCCATCATCGTCGACGACCTGCGCAACAGCGAGGAGCGCGCGATCGCGGGCATCGGCGCGATCACGGGCAGGGCCCCCATTGTCCATCGTGTGGATTGCTGCGACGCGAACGCGTTCGACCGTGTGTTCACCCGGCATGCGCCCGTGCATGGGGTGATCCACTTCGCGGCCTACAAGGCGGTGGGCGAGAGCGTGGCCGAACCGCTGAAGTACTACCACAACAACATCGGATCGCTCGCCGTGCTGCTGGATCTCATGCGAAAGCACGGGGTGAAGCAGATGGTGTTCTCATCGAGCTGCACCGTCTACGGCCAGCCGGAGCAGATGCCCGTGACCGAAACATCGCCCGACCGCAACGCCAATTCGCCCTATGGCTACACCAAGGTGGTGTGCGAACAGATGCTGCGCGACCAGTCGCTGGCCGATCCCGCCATGAAGGCCGTGCTGCTGCGCTATTTCAACCCGATCGGCGCCCATCCATCGGCGCACATCGGCGAACTGCCGCTGGGCGTGCCCACCAACCTGGTGCCCTTCATCACGCAGACGGCGGCCGGCATGCGCGACCGATTGATCGTGCATGGCGATGACTACGCCACGCCCGATGGCAGCTGCGTGCGCGACTATATCCACGTGGTGGACCTGGCGCGCGCGCACGTGAGGGCGCTCGACTGGATGGATGGGAAGCAAGCGCCGTTGTGCGAGGTGTTCAACCTCGGCACGGGAACGGGGAACAGCGTGCTGGAGGTGGTGAAGACCTTCGAAGAGGTGAGCGGCGTGAAGCTCCCTTTCGCGATCGGTCCGCGCAGGCCGGGGGACGTGGAGGCGATCTGGGCGGATACCACCAAAAGCCGCGAGGTGCTGGGCTGGAGCACCGGGCGGGACCTGCGCGAGGCATTGCGTGATGCCTGGCGCTGGCAACGGTCCCTGGCCCGTTGATGGCCGCCATGCCGCGCACCGTGTCGCTCATCGCCCTCGCCGCGGGCCGTTCCACGCGCTTCGGCCGCCCCAAGCAGCTGGAGCCCGTGGGTCCGAACGGCGAGACCATCCTGGACCTCACCCTGCGCGACGCGTTCGGCGCGGGATGCGATGCGGCCGTCGAGGTGACCAATGCGGCCCTCGCCGGAACGTTCGAGGATCGTTCCCGGACCGATCCACGGGTGCGCGTGCGCATCCAGGAGGAAGCCCTGGGCACGGCCCACGCGGCGATGATCGGGATGGAGGGGAGGCGAGGCACGTCCGTCGTGGTGAACGGCGATGACCTGTACGGGGCTTCCGCCCTGCATGCGGCCGTCGCCCATGCACGTGAAGGCGCCGCCGATGAGAGCGCCCTGGTCGCCTACGACCTCGGCGGAACGCTCTCGCCCAATGGGCCGGTGAACCGGGCCATCTGCACCGTGCTCGATGGGTATCTGGTCGATCTGCAAGAAGCGAAGGGTTTGAAAGCGGATGCACGAACCACCATCCGCGACCTCCGCGGTGGTATCTTCAAGGCCGAAGCACCGGTGAGCATGAACCTGTGGGTGTTCCGTCCGGCGTTCACGAAGCTCCTGTTGGATGCCTGGTCCTCGCGCGATCCACGGGACCCGGTGGAATTCAGCCTGCCCGACGTGGTGCGCGACGCGATCGGCAGGGGCCATCGCTTCCGGGTGTTGCGCACGAGCGCCCCGTGGTTCGGCCTCACCTTCCCGGAGGATGCCCCTCTTGTACGCGATCATCTGCGTCCCCGCGATGTCTCCTGACCGCGATACCACCCTGCGCACGCTTTGCGATGCCTTCGCCATCGAGCTGAACGGGCACGACTGCGTTCCGTTCGGCAACGGATTGATCAACCAGACCTTCCTGTTGAAGGACCGCCACGGCGACAACGACTGGATCCTGCAACAGGTGAACACGACGGTTTTCACGCGGCCGGAGCTGATCGCCTACAACAACTACCTGGCCGCCGACCACCTGCGCAAGCACCACCCCGGCTATCGTTTCATGGAAGGGCGCCGCACGGTGAACGGCCGGGACCTGTTCCTCGACGACAGGCTCGGCGCATGGCGGGTCTTCCCCTTCATCCAGAACACGGTGAGCTACGACGGTGCCGTGACGCCGCGTCAGGCCTTCAGCGCCGCGCAGCAGTTCGGGCGGCTCACGCGCAACCTCGATGGCATCTATGTCGGCGCGTTCAAGACCATCATCCCGGGGTTCCACGACCTTGCCGAACGGTTCGAGCGGTTCAAACGCGCGATCGATGAGGCGCGGGCGGAGCGCAGGGAGAGCGCGGCCGAGGTGATCGCCTTCTGCCTCCGCAACGCGCACATCGTCGGAGAGTTCAAGGCGGCGATGCGGGACCCCGAGGTGAGCACCCGCATCACCCACAACGACACCAAGGTGAATAACGTGCTCTTCGACAAGGACACGAACGAGGCCGTGTGCGTGGTGGACCTGGACACCCTGATGCCGGGAAAGGCGCTGTTCGACCTGGGCGACATGATCCGCACCTTCATCTCGCCCGCCGCCGAGGACGACCCCGATCCCACCCATTGCGCGATCGACGGGGAGGTGTTCCAGAAGCTGGTGGAGGGATGGTTCAGCGAGATGGCCCCGCTGATCTCCCGCCGCGAGAAGGCGCTCGTGTTCTGGAGCGGTCAGATGCTCATGTACGAACAGGGCATCCGCTTCCTCACCGACCACCTGCAGAACGATGTGTACTACCGGACCGACCGCATGGAGCAGAACCTGGACCGCGCGAAGAACCAGATGCACCTGCTCACGGCCTATTCCGCGCGCAAGGATGAACTCACGGCAAGGATCAGGCATTTGCTGGAATGACCCTCCCGGCCGGATGATCGGACGATCAGGAGATCGACATGCCGCCCGGGCGCGGCGACCGTGTGCAGGGCAGGTCGTGCGTATCGCGTGTCTTGCGCTCCATTTTCCGATCATCGCATTTTCCGATCGTCTGGCCGCGCAAGAGCCGGTGCGGACCGACCTGCAATGGTTCCAGGACGCCAAACTGGGCATCTTCATCCACTGGGGGATCTACAGCGTGCGGGGAGTAGGCGAGAGCTGGAGCTTCCACAATGGCGAGATCACGCACGGCGAATACATGAAGCAGCTCGACGGCTTCACGGCGAAGCACTACGACCCGGCGGCATGGGCGGACCTGATCGAGAAGAGCGGGGCGAAGTACGCGGTGATCACCACCAAACACCACGATGGCGTGGCCTTGTGGCCCACGCGCATGGCGCCGGGCCTGCCCCTCCACGCTTCGCCCTACGCGCAGGCGCGCTCCACGGAGCACTTGACCCCGGCAAAGCGCGGCTTGATCGAACCCTTCTTCGATGAGCTGCGCAAACGCGATTTGAAATGCGGCGCCTACTACTCACTGATCGATTGGAGCGACCACAACTACCCCGCATTCACCAAGGACAGCACACGCTATGCGATCAAGGACGACCCCGCGCGCTGGCAGCACTTCCGTGACTACTACCAAGGCCAGATCAACGAGATCGCCACGGAACTGAAGCCCGACCTCTGGTGGTTCGATGGTGATTGGGAGCACAGCGCCGAGGAATGGGGAGCGATGAACGTGCGGCAGATGATCCTGAAGGCGAACCCCCGCGCGATCATCAACGGCAGGTTGCAAGGCTTTGGCGACTACGCCACGCCGGAGCAGAACATCCCGATCGAAACGCCGACCGCGCCCGCGTGGGAATTGTGCATGACCATCGGCAGCCAATGGGGCTGGCAACCGTGGGACACCGTGTACAAGAGCACGCACGACCTCATCCACATCTTCGCCGATGTGATCGGCCATGGCGGCAACCTGCTGCTGGACATCGGCCCGAAGGAGGATGGCACGATCCCGCCCGGACAGGTCAAGGCGCTGGAGGAGATCGGCCAGTGGAACGCGAAGCATGGCGAAGGCATTTTCGGCACGCGCGCCGGCCTGCCCAATGGTCATTTCTTCGGACCCACAACGCTGAGCCAGGACAGCACCACGCTCTACCTCTTCCTGCCGCAGCCTGCGGGTGGAAGCGTGGAGATCAAAGGGCTCATCAACAGGATCAACGCGGTGGAAGTGCTTGGCAAGGCGATGCCGCTGAAGCATCGCGTGGTGGGCAAGATCAGCTGGAGCAAGGTGCCGGGACTGGTCTTCATCGATGTGCCGATGGAAGCCGCCGATCCGTGGATGACCGTGCTGAAGGTGAAGCTGGATGGGCCACTGAAATTGTACCGTGGGCATGGCGGTTTTGAGTGAACGCGCATGAGACCGATCCTCCTTGCGTTCGCGTTGAGCCTCTCCGCCCTCGTGTCGGCGCAAGCGCCATTGGTGCCTTGGCCCCGTAATGTGGAATGGCAGGAAGGCGACTTCGCACTGAAGCAAGTGGGCGTGATCGAAGGCGAAGGCGCGCAAGGTTGGGGAGCGCAACTGCGGAAGGAGCTCAGCCGCTTAGGTGCTACTTCAATAGCTGCGGACGAGATCCTGCGCAGCGTGCAACTCATCAGGGACAGCACACAGGGTGAAGAAGGCTACACGATCGTCATGGAGAAGGACGTGGTACGGATCGCCGCTGGATCACGCATTGGCGCGCTTCACGCCACCCGCACGCTCGAACAGCTCGCCGCGCCGGACAGCATCGGCAACTGGCATTGGCCACGTGTACGGATCCAGGACGCACCGGCATTCGCATGGCGTGGCACCATGCTCGATGTGAGCCGCCACTTCTACAGCGTGGCCTTCATCAAGCGCTACCTCGACGAGCTGGCCGCGCTCAAGATGAATTACTTCCACTGGCACCTCACCGACGACCAGGGCTGGCGTGTGGAGGTGAAGAAGTTCCCGAAGCTCACGGAGGTCGGGGCTTGGAGGACGGAAGCGGACGGCGCGCGCTACGGCGATTTCTACACGCAGGAAGAAGTGAAGAACGTGGTACGCTACGCCGAACAACGCGGCATCACCGTGGTGCCCGAGATCGAGTTCCCCGGCCATTGCTCGGCGGCGCTCGCGGCCTATCCGCAGCTCGGTTGCCGCAAGGACACCATCGCCGTACCCACCACCTGGGGCGTTTTCCACGATGTGTATTGCGTGGGCCAGGAAGAGACCTGGAGTTTCTTCCAAAGCGTGGTCGACGAACTCCTGCCGCTCTTCCCCGCGCCGTGGTTCCACATCGGCGGCGACGAGGTGCCCAAGGACCGCTGGCAGCATTGCACGGTCTGTCAGGCGCGGATGAAGAACGAAGGGTTGAAGGATGAACACGCGCTGCAAGCCTGGGCGGTGAAGCGCTTGCAGGCCTACCTGGCCGGCAAGGGCAAGCGGCTGATCGGTTGGGACGAAGTGCTCGAAGGTGGGCTGGACAGCACAGCGATCGTGGAGGTTTGGCGCGGCGATGAACAGGCACGCAAGGCCCGTGCGAACGGCAACCCCATGATCCGCACGCTCTACTTTGATGCGTCGCCGGCCAGCCTCACGCTGGACAAGGTGAAGGCTTTCGATCCGTTGGTGGACGGCGATGCGCGCGGCATCCTCGGTGCCGAGTGCCCCTTGTGGAGCGAGACCACCGATGAGCGCAGCATCGGCTACCGCACCTTCCCGCGCTTGCAGGTCTTTGCCGAGCGGTTGTGGAGCGGCAGTGTCGGTGACGATTTACTTCAACGCACGGCCCCGCACATCGCTCGACTGGAGGCCGAAGGCTGGATCACGGCCACAGCGGACAAGGATCTTTTCCGCAGTGCCGTGGTCTTCGATCCGCAGAAACGCGACTGGCTGATCACCGCCGAATGCGGCCGGCCGGATATCGATGTGGCCTGGTCATCGGAACATGGATCGGGGACCTTTACCGATACGCTACGGATATCCGCAGCGGGCATCGTGAAGCTCACTCCACGTTGGAAGGAGAAACCCTTGAGCGATCCCACCAGCATCCGCATCGCACCGCACCTGGCCCTGGGCGCGCGACAGGTCGCCTCTCCTCCGCCCGCAAGGCAATACGGCCGCGACCCCGATCACGGCATGACCGACGGCCTGCTGGGTACTACCACCTACCACGATGGACTGTGGCAGGGCTGGTGGGGCGTGGATCCCACCATCACCATCGATCTGGACAGCGCGCGCACCATCCACGAAGTACGGATCCGCTGCCTGCAACAGGTGGGCGTGTGGATCGTGCTGCCGCGCACCGTGGAGTTCTTCATCTCCGACGATGGTGTGAAGTGGCAGGCGTTCTCCACCGCAACGCACACCATCCCCGTGGAAGGTGCCGGTCCACTGGTGCATGACTTCATCACGCATCCACAGACGGCGGTGCGTGCGCGCTACGTGCGTGCGGTGCTGCGCAACAGCGGCAAGCTGCCCGCCTGGCACCTGGGCGCGGGCGGCGATTCGTGGGTCTTCGCGGATGAGGTGATCGTGCGGTGAGAGAGGAAAAACCGCCACGACGCAACGACGCGACGAATGCGCAACGTCATTTCTTTTGCGTGGCGGCGAATGGGCTACTTCACCACGATCTCATCGCAGAACAGCCAGCAGTCGCCCTTGCTGCCGTGGAAGGATGGAAGCGCGCCGAGGTTCTTCGCCGTGATGCGCACGAAACGCTGCATCGTGCCAGTGCCTTCGATCCGTACGGTCTGGATGGTCGGCGCTCCCACCTGCTTCTTCAATTCCACATCCCGCTTTCCGAAGGAGGTCCAGTGTTGGCCGTCCGTTGACGTTTCCACCGAAACGATCGAAGGCAGGAAGATCCAGCTGGCCTGGTCTTCCAGGAAACCCATTTCAACCGACGCAACCTGGGTCGGCTTTCCCAGGTCGATCGTCGCCACCAGATCCTTGCCCCACCAGCCCTGCCAGCCGTACTGGTAGTTGCTGCTGGCGCGGAAGCCGTCCACCAGTGCGTTGGGTGAACCGCCGGTGTACTTGGGGTCGGGTGGTGTGGTGAACTGGATCGCCTTCCGAGCGGCGAGATGGGTCACGGCGCCTTCTTTCAAATAGAGGCTGAACTGCGCCCGGTACTCATCGGGGGTGAGTCGTGTTTCATGCAGCAGCAGGTTGCCGTGGCGCTTGGCGCGCACTGTGAACGTGTCCAGCAGGGCGCTGTAGTCGGGTCTGGCACGTCGCGGCCCGGCGGGGTCCATCTCGAAGAGCCCGTTGGGCGTGCCAGGCATGGCTCGCGCAACCTCCAGTTCGGCGTACATGATGGGAAGTCGTGCGGCCTCCACACGTTGCTGAAAGATCGGGTCCTCGTCCATCACCGCAGCCTCGGCGCTGTTGAAGAGCATCTTGTACTTGGCGATGTTCGACGGGCTGAGGTATCCGTCTTTGTGTGCCTGCGGGTGCTCGTAGAGCGTGAGCGCCTTGCCCGACATGTCAAGCTCTTCCTCCAGCAGACGCGTGTACTTGTCGAGGTACACGCCCGCCTCGCCGTAGTACGCGTTCATGAAGTGCGTCCGCACGGAGTCGATGTTCACATCAGGGTTCCAGAGCAGCTTCGCCAGCAGGTAGCAACGGAACTCCGGCATCTCGCCACCGGGCGAAGAGAGCCCTTGCTCGAAGACCATCGGAACGCCGTTGTCGCGGAAGAGCTGGATGTTGGGTTGCAACACTTTCCAGTTGGGGAAGGGCGCGAGCAGGTGCGAGAAGTTGATCACGTAGTCCCACACGATGATGTTGTTCGTGATCCCCGACCATTCGCCCAGATCGGCGGTGAACGAACCCGGCTCGGTGCGCGATGCGATCGGCTTGCTGCGGTCCTCCTCGATGCTGCAGAGCATGATGTTCACGTTCGGCCGGGGCCGGGTGACTTTCGGTGCCTTGCGGCTGTACTGGTAGGCCAGGGTGCTGATCACCTTGTCCGGGAACTGCTCGGCCACGGCGTTCGAGAAGCGGATGATGCTTCCGCTGGGCGAACCCTCGATGCTGTCCGTGCGGTGGCACAACGCGCACCGGCAGTGGTTGAAGTTGTCCATCTGGCTCACGCTCCAGTAGCGCGCATTGGGCTTGCGGGCCATCATCGCGCGCAGACTGTCCACGGTGATGCGCAACACGTCGGGATGGCTCAGGCACAATTGATCGGGCACGCGCACCCCATTGCGCTCGGCGAAGAACTCCGGGTGTTGCTCAAGCTGCGCAGCGGGCACGAAGCGGTGCATGGTATGCACCCACAGGCCCCAGTCGGGGTCCACGCCGTCGAAACCACGGTTCACCTTGCGCACGTGATGCTCGGCAGCGTAGGCGCTGTCCGTGGCCGGGCCGTAGTAGGCCATGCGGAAGGTGAATGCAGGGGTGCCCTGGGCCATTGCACCAAGGGGGAGCAGCAGCGCAGCAGCGCCTGTCAGGACGTTGGAGATGCACTTCATTCAGAGCCGTGGCGAATTCAACGGCCAATACATCACCTTGATCACCCGCAAGCCAGCTGCAGAGGACGGTTTCGGTTCGGGCAGCCTGATGACGAATTCATCGTGGTCCAACTTGACGCGCAGCTTTTTTCCGGTTCCGAAAATGCTCGCTGAAGTGACCTGTGCACCGGCCCACCACGGAAGCCTGATCTCGCCTGTCGCATTGGGCTCCACGAAGAGGTAGGCCGAACTCTGCTCATGGGTTTCTTGATCACGATAATGAACGGTGCATCCGAACACATTCGAAGGCAGGGCTGCTTGATGAGCTCGTGTTCCATATACCGCCTCCCCATTCACCCTCATCCATTCTCCCACTTCCTTCAGACGCACATACGCCGTTGAGTCCAGTTGTCCGTCAGGTCCCGGCGCCACGTTCAGCAGCAGGGATCCACCGCGCGACACGACTTTCACCAGCGTGCGGATGATCTCGTCGGTGGTCTTGTACTGCTCGTTCGGCACCCAGCTCCAGCTTGTGCCCATGGGCATGCAGGTCTCCCACGGCACACCGAGGTCGGCATCGGGCACATGGCCTTCGGGCGTAACGTAGTTCTCGTACTCGCCGCCCACGGTGCGGTCCACCACCAGGATCCCGGGCTGGTGCTTGCGCGCCATCGCGGCGATGCGCGCCATGTCGATGTCCTGCTCGATCTGGATCGCCTTCTGCCAGCTCACGGTGCTGTCCACGGTGTTCAACGGGCGCACCTGGCCGCCATCGAGCCAGAGGATGTCCATAGGTCCGTAACCGGTCATCAGCTCTTCGATCTGGCCGTAGGTGAAGTCCTTGAACTGCTGCCAGCGCTCGGGGTAGCGCGTGGGCAGGTAGTTCACGTTGCGGTCCTTCGGCGGGAAGTAGGGCCACCAGTAGTAGGGACTGTGCCAATCGGGTTTGCTGAAGTAGGCGCCGGTCCACAAGCCCTCGGTGCGGAACGCACCGAAGACGCCCTTCGCGATGTTGGCGCGCGGATCATCGTGGAAGGGGCACTTCGGATCGGTGATGCGGTAATCGGTGAGCTTGGTGTCGTACATGCAAAAGCCGTCGTGGTGCTTGGTGGTGAAGACCACGTACTTCATACCGGCGTCCTTCGCGGCGCGCGCCCATTTGCCGGGATCGAACTTCACGGGATCGAAGGTGGTCTGCAGAGCCTCGTAGTTGCGCACGAACTCGGCGTAGGTTTTCCCGTGCGACGAGTCGCGGCGGCACCAGCCCTCATCTTCCGGGCAGATGCTCCAGCTCTCCACCACGCCCCATTGGCTGTATGGCCCCCAGTGCATCAGCAGGCCGAACTTCAGGTCCTTCCATTGCTCCAACTTCTGCTGCACCAGCGGATCGGAGGGCGGGACGTAGGGGGCTTGGGCGATCAGACGCTCAGAGAATGAGAAGATCAGAAAATGGAATGTCCAATACGCGATCCCGCGTGCGAAGCCGGCCATCTCATTTCCTGATCGTTCGATCGTCCGATCAATATTCATCGGTGAACCCAAAGTCGGGTTTGCGCTCCTTCCACTTTCCATCAGTGAAATCGGGGATGTCCTGCACCTGTCCGCCCTCGGCGATGCTCTTCTCGCTGAGGGGCGTGATGGCGTACCACGTGGCCATGTCATACACGTCGAGCGGGAAGGGTTGCTCGCGCTTGATGCACTCGAAGAAGGCGTGGTCCACGAAATAGTCCATGCCGCCGTGCCCCGCACCTTCGGCCATCGCGGCGTGGCGCTTCCACAGCGGGTGGTCGAACTCTTCGAGCCAGGCCTTGCTGTTGTCCCAGCGATGGCTGTGGTCCATGCGCTTCTCGAAGTACACCATGCCCTGGTCGGTTTCGCCCCAGCCGGTATCCTGCCACAGGCCCTCGGTGCCCTGCACGCGGAAACCCAGATTGTATGGGCGCTGCAGGGTGGTGTCGTGCGTGAGCAGGATGGTTTGCCCGTTCGCGGTCTGGATCTGCGTGTTCACGATGTCGCCACACTTGAACACGACCTGCGCGTTCGGGTGCGCTGGTCCGCCTTGCGGATGCTCCACGATGTGCTTGTGCGCTCCGCGCGCGTTGCTGGCGATGGATGAAAGGCGCGTGAGCCGGTTGCCCCGGTTGATGTCCATCATCACCGCCACGGGACCCAGGCCATGCGTGGGGTAGAGCTCGCCGTTGCGTTCCACGTAGTGCCGTGTACGCCACTTCGCCTCGCTCCACCCGGCCGCGCCGAACTCCACGCCATCGCCGTAGCCATCCTCCTTTCCGCTGTTGAAGAGCACCGCGCGCAGGTCATGCAGGTAGCCGCCCTGGCCGTGGACCAGTTCGCCGAAGAGCCCCTGCCGCACCATGTTCAGAACGGCGAGCACGTCGCGGCGGTAGCACACGTTCTCCAGCATCATCACCGGGATGCCCGTGCGTTCGCTCGCCCGCACGATGTCCCAGCACTCCTGGATGCTCATGCCGCCGCACACTTCCATGCCCACGATCTTTCCCGCCTCCAGCGCGTCGATGCCCTGCGGCACGTGCCATTCCCACGGCGTGCAGATGAAGACCGCGTCGATGTCGTCGCGTCCCAGCAGGTTGCGGTAGTCCTCGTTGCCACTGCCGTACACCACCGCCTCCTTGCGTCCGCCTTCGCGCAGGGCCTTCTGCGAGCGCGCGATCATGGCCGGGTCGGGATCGGCGAAGGCGATCACGTCCACGTCGCTGCGCAGCGTGCATTCGCGGATGTGTTCCTGGGCACGCAGTCCGCAGCCGATGACACCGACGCGCACGCGGTCCCGTTCTATGGCGGCGGCGGCGCGCAGGTAGTGGGGAAGGAGGGTGAAGCCTGCGGTCGCGAGGCCGGCGGAGCGCAGGAACTGTCGTCGGGAGGTCATGCCTGGAGCGTTCGAGCCGTGAAGATGCGCGATCGTTGACACCGCTGTGCAGAAGCGGGCCGTGCGACCGGTCGGGCGTCGGGCCGCGCCCTCCACCTTGGCCCCGTTCCCCGGTCCATGAGCCAGCGGCGTTCCATCGTGCCGATCGTCATCCTCGGCATCCTGTTCTTCATCTTCGGCTTCGTCACCTGGCTGAACGGCACGCTGATCCCCTACCTGAAGATCGCGTGCGAACTGGATCGCACGGAGGCGTTGCTCGTGGCATCGGCGTTCTACATCAGCTATTTCGTCATGGCGCTGCCCATGGCGGCGGTGATGCGGCTCACCGGGTTCAAGAACGGCATGATGGTGGGGCTCTTCGTCATGGCCGCGGGCGCGTTGCTCTTCATCCCCGCGGCCCATGCGCGCGCCTACTGGATGTTCCTGCTGGGCCTGTTCGTCATCGGCGCGGGGCTCACGCTGTTGCAGACCGCGAGCAATCCGTACATCACCATCGTGGGACCCATCGAGAGCGCGGCGAGGCGGATCAGCATCATGGGCATCTGCAACAAGTTCGCCGGCATGCTGGCGCCCGTCATCCTCGCCGCCGTGGTGCTGCACGACAGCGACACGCTGGAATCGACCCTCGCGGCCATGGACGCCACGGCGCGTGCGGCCGCGTTGGATGACCTCGCCCTGCGGGTGGTGATGCCCTACGCGATCATGGCCGCGGCGCTGGTGGTGCTCGGGCTCTTCGTGCGTTACTCGCCGCTACCGGAGATCGCCAGCGAGGTGGAGGCCACGCATGCCGTGGGGGCCGGACACACGAGCGTGTTCCAGTTCCCGCAACTGGTCCTGGGCGCGGTGGCCATCTTCTTCTACGTGGGTGCCGAGGTGATCGCGGGAGATGCCATCGGCCTGTACGGGCAGGCGCAGGGCATTCCGTTGAGCGAGACGAAGAATTTCACGGCATGGACGCTCGGAGCCATGCTCGTGGGCTACGTGGTCGGCATCCTCGCCATTCCGAGGTGGATCACCCAGCCGACCGCGTTGCGCCTGAGCGCGATCGCGGGGCTGCTGATCAGCATCGCCGCCATGTTCACCTCGGGCTACGCCAGCGTGCTGTGCATCGCGCTGCTCGGCCTGGCCAACGCGTTGATGTGGCCGGCCATCTGGCCGCTGGCCATCGAGGGCCTGGGTCGTTTCACCAAGACGGGATCGGCCTTGCTCATCATGGGCATCGCGGGGGGTGCGGTGCTCACGCCGTTGTTCGGTTGGATCAGCGATGCTCCGACCCTGGGCCCGCGGATGGCGCTGGCCATTTTCCTGCCCTGCTACCTCTTCATCCTCTGGTACGCCACGCGCGGCCATCGGCTGCGGGCATGGAACTGATCACTCCACGGCGAAGCGTGCGACCGCATCCACCGCGCCCGCCCAGAGATGCGCGGTGTATACGCCGGTGCGCAAGCCGCGGCAGGGGACCGTGGCGCGCCCGTTCTCCCAGGTGAAGGACCGGTCGAGCACCCGGCTTCCGACGGCATCGAAGACCACCACGCGCCCCGGACCGCGCGCGTCACGCATCGTCATCGCGATGTGGCCGCGGCCATCCCAGGAGGCGGTGGCCTCAAGACCGGTGGGATGCACCGCCACGCTGTCGGTCCGGCCCGGCCTGCGGCAGAAGCCGTAGCTGGTGATCACCGATGCGTTCGTGCTCATGCTGTCGGTGCGCCAGCCTTCGAGCGTGATGCAGACGTTCACCCCGTCATCGTCCACGCGCACGCGACCGAACTGTCCGTGGGCGGCATCGGGGTTCGGGAAATAGCCGTGGCTGAAGGTGCCGCCCTTGTATGATCCGCTTCGGCTGATCGCGGCGGCCTGCAGGATCGGGTACCGGTAGGGGCTGTCGCCGCCGGTGGAGAAGTCGGCATGGGTGCCGTCATCGATGGCCAGCATGTGCGCGTCGCCGCTCAGGATGAACAGGTCGCGGATGGCATGGTCGCGCATGAAAGCCGACAGGTCCTGGCGTTCTTCCGGGCACGAGCCCCAGTTCTCCGGCCATCCGGTGCTGTTCCAGCTCAGGGGCGAGATCCAGGCGGCCACCTGGCCGTTGTCGCGGGCGAGGATCAGCTCGTTGCGCAGCCAGGCCTGCTGGGCGATGCCCATCATCGCGCTGTCGCCCTTGGTGGAACGCATGTCGCTCACGATGAAACGCACCCGCCCGATGGTGAAGGCATGGTCGATGGCCTCGTCGATCGCCGGGCGCGCCAGCGGATGATGCGGCACGCACTCGCGATATGCCCGGCGGGCGGCGGCGCGGCCGGTAGCCGAGCTGTCGCTGCCATTTCCGCAGAAATCGTGGTCGTCCCACACATGCACCAGCGGAACGTCGCGCAGGAAGGCGGCCGCGGCAGGATGAGCAAGGACCTGTTGTTCGTATGCGCCCCGATGTTCCACCGGATCGTCGGAGCCGGGATCGGCATAATGCAGGTCGCCCAGTTCCAGGACGAAGAGCGGGTCGAGCGCCCGCATCGCCTGCCACACCGGATGATCGGAGTTGCCGTTGCAGGAACCAGCGACGAAGGAGAAGGAGCAGGGACCTTCGGGCGGGGTGGTGAAGCGGCCGGTGTGCGCGGCCGCCGTGTCCGGCTGGCCGTCGAGTTCGATCGCATACCGATAGCCGGTCCCCGCCGTGAGCGCGGGCGATGCGAAGGAGCCCCACAGACCCGTCGAGCTGTCCACCGGCGAATATGCCGAAACCAGGGGGGAACTCCAGTCGGGGGCGTCGTCCACCATCAGCCGCACGCTGTCGCAGGGCGAGGCGAGCCTCGCGTGTACGCTGACGCCATGGGCGGTGAGCGCGCCGCTCCACACGCTCACCACCTGCGCGTGGATGGCGCCCGGGCCGGTCAAGGCGGCCATCATCACCGGGATAGTCCGCGAGATCACAGGTACCAGGTCCGCACCACGCAAAGGAACACACAGGCGAAGCCGAGTGTCGCGCCGACGTAGATCTGGGCGGGCGTGTGATCGCCGTCCAGCAGGCGTGCCGTGCCCAGCAGGCCGGCGGCGATGATGACCGCCGACAGGAGGAACGGCCCCACGGACCCATGCAGCAGGAACAACCCGCCCAGCGCGCCAAGCAGCCCGCCGATGCCCACCATGTGCGCGCTGATCTTCCAGCGCGGGGTGATGAGCGTGGTGGCCAGCAACGCGAGGGTGGCTCCGAAGAACATGGCGTAGGTGGCCTCGTGGTGCATCGTGCGCCGGAGCAGCCAGTAGGTGAGGGCATAGTAGAACAGCGTCATCGTGTACGGCCCGGTGCGCTCGCGCGCGGTGGGCAGGTCGACCCCGCTCACCAGGCCCCCGCGCTTCAGCATCAACAGGCTGGCGAGGGGGAAGACCACCGTCATCACGAAGACCATCCAATGCGTGATGGTCAGCATGGGGGGGTGAAGGAAGAAAGACAGCCGGAAGTCGATCCGCAGGACCGTCGCCAGGGTGTAGAACGGCATGAAGAGCGGATGCAGCAGGATGCTGGTCCAGCGTGCCGCGCGCCGAAGGATCATAGCTGCTTGCGCAACCGGGCCACCGGGATGTCGAGCTGTTCGCGGTATTTGGCCACCGTGCGGCGGGCGATGTTGTAGCCCTTCTGCTTGAGCAGCGCGGTCAATTCGTCGTCGGTCAGCGGCGCACGCTTGTCCTCCGCCTCGATGGCGTCCTTCAGGATCTTCTTCACTTCGCGGGTGCTCACCTCCTCGCCGGCCTCGTTCGTGAGGCTTTCGCTGAAGAAGTACTTCAACAGGTAGGTGCCGTAGGGCGTCTGCACGTACTTGCTGTTGGCCACGCGGCTCACGGTGCTGATGTCCATGCGCACCTTCCCGGCGATGTCCTTCAGGATCATCGGCTTGAGCTTGGTCTCGTCGCCGGTGAGGAAGAACTGGCGTTGATGCTCCATGATCGCCTCCATGGTGGTGAGCAGGGTGTTCTGCCGTTGCTTGATCGCATCGATGAACCACTTGGCGCCGTCGAGCTTCTGCTTGATGAACATCAGCGCCTCCTTGCTTTCCTTGCTTTTCTTGTCGCGCTTGTAGGCCTCGATCATCTCGCGGTATTTGCGGCTGATGCGCAGTTCCGGCGCGTTGCGGCTGTTGAGCTGCAGTTCCAGTTGTCCGTCCACGGTGTTGACGAGGAAATCGGGCACGATCTCCTGCACGGGCTTGTCGGTCTCGCGCGTGGTGTTGCCCGGGCGCGGGTTCAGGCGGTGGATCACCTCCATGGCGCCCTTCAGCGCCTCCTCGTCGATCTCCAGGCGTTCGAGGATCTTCTCGTAGTGCTTCTTGCTGAACGCCTCGAAGTGCCGGTCGATGATCTCCCGGGCCGTCCGCGAGGCCACGTCATGCGGCATGCGGTGCAGTTGGAGCAGCAGGCATTCGCGCAGGTCGCGCGCGCCCACGCCGGGCGGGTCGAGCGCCTGCACGTGTCGGAGCACCTTCTCCAGCTCGGCCTCGTCGGTCATGATGTTCATCGTGAAGGCCAGGTCGTTCACGATCGATGCCAGGTCGCGCCGCAGGTACCCGTCCTCGTCGAGGTTGCCGATCAGGTGCTGGCCCAGTTGTTCCGCGCGTTCGTCCACCTCGCGCAACGCGAGCTGGTCCATGAGCACGTCCTGGAAGGTGGTGCCCCCCGCCAGCGGCATCTCGCGGTCCTCCTCGTCGGCACCGCGGTTGCGCACGCTCAGCTTGTAGTCGGGCGTGTCGTCGTCGTAGTAGTCGCTCAGGTCGAACTCCTCGTCGTTGACCTGCTCGTTCTCCTCCTGGTTCTCGGCGATGGCCTGCTCCTCGGTGGGCTCCTCCTCCCCGGCCTCCTCGCCTTCCTCCAACGCGGGGTTGTCCTCGATCTCCGATTTGATGCGCTGCTCCAGCTCGGCGGTGGGCACCTGCAGCAGCTTCATCAGTTGGATCTGCTGCGGGGAGAGCTTCTGCTGGAGGCGCTGCGAAAGGGATTGCTTCAACATGACCGGACGAAGTTACCGGAAGCGCCGGGCTCCGCGCCGCATCACGGGTTCGCGGCGGCCTCGAGCATGGCCTTCACGTTCTTCGGCGAATTGCCGATGAAGATCCGATCGTCGAGCACCATCACCGGACGTTTCAGGAAGGTGTACTCCTGCAGGATGTACGTACGGTAGTCCTTCTCGGTGAGCTTCTTTTTGTTCAATCCCCAGGCGCGGTACTTCAGGGCGATCCGGCTGAACAGGGCCTCGTAGCTGCCGGCCAGCTTCTTCATCTCATCCAGTTCCCCGGCTGTGATGGGGTCCCCCTTGATCTCGCGCAGCGTGAAGCGGTCGGGGTCGGGGATCTCCTTCATGATGCGCGCACACGTGGAGCAGGTGGAGAGATGGTAGAAAACGCGAGGCATCTGTCCCTCCCGGAGCATCGAGAGGACGCGAAGATGGCGATCCGCGAAGCAGTTGAAGTCACGCCCCGAACTGCCGCAGATGGTGGTCCAGGTGTTTGTAGAAGAGCGCGTTCCATTCGCCGGCCGTGAGCGGACCGAAGGAGTGGGATGACCTGCCCTCGAACGCCGCGCGGCCCGGACCCTGAACCCTGTTCAGGTAGCCGATGAGCTTGTCGCGTTCGTGTTGCAGGTCGCGTTCATCGACCACCACGTAGCTGGGCGCGGTCCGCGTGCCCGGCTTGTACGGCTTGGGCCCCACCACGAGGGGCTTCACCAGCAGCTTCAGCAGGAAGCGCATCACGCCCGTGTGTGGTGGATACTTCGCTTGGTGCGATGAATCAAAGAGCGTGTCGTACGGCTTGCTGCAATGCGCGAGCATCTGCGCGGCGTTCATCCGGCCCCATTGCGGGCGCGTGTCCGGGGTGATGCGGTGGATGCGCGCGATGAGTTCGTCGACCACCGGGCGGGAGAAGATGTCGGGGAAGGTGTCGGTGGGCATGCATGGGTGGCCGAAGCCTTAGAGCACGGGCGAAAGGCGAAGATCGGCACCCGGCGCGCAGCCCCTGCAGAACGCGCTGGTTGATGCCATGGACGGCCCGTTCCGGCCGGATCCCACACCTTCACGGCGGACACGGAGAGAAAGAACAATGGGATCGGATCGGACGAAGGGCATCCGGCATGGTGTGCGACCGGTGGACCGGCTGGTGAGCCTGCTGGCTTGCCTGATCGCCCTGTCGGCCGTGGCGCAGAAGGGCTCTCGCGCCGAGGTCGCCATCTTCAATGAGGCGACGGCGGTGCCGTTCACCCGCTTCATCACGGCGCCGGTGCATCCGGGGTTGCAGGTCGGGGCGCAGCGCGACATCGCGGCCGGCGCCCACCATCGCGTTCCCGTGGGCGTGCATCTGGGCTACTTCCATCACGCGCATCTCGCGCAGGGCTTTTACGTGGGCGGCGATCTGGGCTACGAGTGGCGGGCCGGCTTCGGGGTGAGCCTGGCCGCCACCTTGGGGGTGGCCTACCTGCGCACCTACACCACCGGGCCGGAGTTCCAGTTCAAGAACGGTGCGTACATCAGAAGACCGGACAAGGGCAACGGCCGCGTGATGCCCTCCCTGTCATTCGAGGCGGGTCACTACCTGGGCGGCGAACCGCGGCGTACGCAGTTGTTCCTGCGCTACCGGAGCTGGATCGAATACCCCTATTCCCCGGGCTTCATCGAGGTGATGTCCCACATCGACCTGCACGTGGGCGTGCGGATCCCCATCCATCCAACGGGAACGACACCATGAGCCTGTCAAGATCCTGGCCGCTCCTCTTGATCGGACTTGCGGCATGCGAAAAGGGCGAGGTGATCGTGCCGGCCTATTACGATTGCGCCTTCCCCTATCCCGACAGCAGCGGAGCCCATCCTGATGCCGCGAACCTCGCGGGCCTTCTGCAGGCCATGACGGCCGATGGTGTTCCCGGCGTGCTGATGAGCGTGAACGACACGGTGCATGGCGAATGGACCGGAGCTGCAGGCATGGCCGACCTGTTCAACCGGGTGCCGATGAAGCCGTGCAACATCTCGCGCCTGGGCAGCACGGTGAAGACCTTCACGGCGGTGACGCTGCTCCTGTTGCAGGAGGAGGGCAGGCTGGACCTGGATGACCGCATCGCCGACCACCTCGGCGGCGAACCGATCGATCGCCTGGCCAACGCGGACCAGGCCACCATCCGGCAATGCCTGCAGCACAGCAGCGGCATCCCCAACTACATCAGCAGCGCGCAGTTCCAGACGGCCTCGTTGAACGACCTGATACGGGTGTGGCATCCCGAGGACCTGCTGGCCTACGCGTATGACCGGCCCGCCGACTTCGCCCCGGGCAGCAACGTGCAGTACTCCAACACGCCCTACATTCTGCTGGGCATGTTGATCGAGCAGATCGAGGGCAAGCACTTCTACCAGGTCTTCGAGGAGCGCCTGTTCGTTCCACTGGGCCTCAGCTTCACCCGGTTCGCCGCCGAGGACAACGTGCCCGACGGCATCGTGCGCGGCTATGTGGACCTGTACAGCAACCTGAACGTCACGGAGAGCACCTACTACAGCGGCTGGGACTATTTCACGGCCGATGGCGGCCTGATCGGGAACCCGCACGACCTGGGGGAATTCCTGCGGGCGGTGGCGAACGGGGAGGTGATCGGCGCCGCCTCTCTTGCGGAAATGACCGACTGGCGCACGCCGAACGACCCGGACGAAGACTTCTTCCCGCTGGGGTACGGCCTGGGCATCTTCCGCATGGACACGCCGTGGGGCGCGGCCTGGTTCCACAGCGGCGATGCGATCGGCTACTACGCGTGCATGACTTATTTCCCCCAGCGCGGCACATCCATCGCCTGGGCGGTGAACGGCAACTACGGCCTGATCGACGAGGCCACGCAGACGCGCGCGGCCATGGAGCGGATCTTCGGAACGGTGTTCCAGTAGGGGGAGGCGTCACGCACTTCACGCGGGATCATGCGCGGCATCGACCGTGGCGCGAACGGCTCCCTGCGCCCATGGAGTGAAAGGCCCCGCGCGGGAGGCCACGGTCTTGGGAATGGGTAACTTTCCATCCTCCCGAACACACCTGGCCATGGACCCGCATCCCACCAACACCCGCCCCCGCGGTACGATCGTCGGCCTTTCGCTGATCACCACGCTCGGTGCCTTCGCCCAGGGGCAGGGCGCCGCCCCGCCGTTCGCAGGCGATGAGCGTGATATGGTCGATACGGTGTATGTGCCGCCGGGACTCGTGTACGATGCCAGCTATTACTGCTGGTGCGACTTCGGCTGCCCCGCCACCGGCGATTGGGTGCAGAGCCCACCGGTGCCTTGGGTCACCTCGCTCACCATGCCGCTCGGGCAGACGGCCACCAGCTGCTCGGAGGTCTACGTGCTGCGTTACAGCGTGCAGGTGCCGGTCGCGCCCGGCGTGTACGAGGCGCAGTTCGTGGACCAGAGCGGCTTCTGGGCGACGTGGACCCTGCGGCTGAAGGTAGAGGACGTGCCTGACCTTGTGGACCAGGTGATAAGCGATACGCTGCTCATCGATGTGGCCTACCCCTTCCCCTATCCCGCCGACGGGATCAGCGGCGTGGCGGACATCGGCTGCACGATCATGCCGTTCTATCCGGCCATGGACCTGATCTATGAGTACGACATCCAACCGCAGGTGCCATGGCTCGGTGTGGTGCCGGACAGCCTGGAGGTGCCCGCCGGGACGATGGGCTATCCGGTCTTCACCGCCCAGAGCGCCGTCCAGGGACTTTTCACGACCTACGTGTACGACGTGGGCACCTGGTACAGCTGGCCGTATATCACCCGGGTGGATGTGCTCTTCGTGCAGCCGACGAGCGTGGCGGACCCTGCACCGCCGTCGCCGGGCCTGTTCCCGGTACCGGCGTACGACCAGCTGGGCATCGATCTCCCGGATGCCGACATGTACCAGTTCACGGTGATGGATGCACGGGGCGGCACGGTCGCGGGCGCTCGTGGCTCCGGACCGCGGCACCGGCTCGACGTGCGGGCCCTGCCTCCGGGTCCCTATCTGCTTCGGTGCGCTTCCGCGAAGCACGTTCTCTCCCGTGGCTTCGTGAAGGAT
The DNA here is from genome assembly GCA_964394425.1 of uncultured Chryseobacterium sp. Taxonomy (GTDB): domain Bacteria; phylum Bacteroidota; class Bacteroidia; order Flavobacteriales_F; family PHOS-HE28; genus PHOS-HE28. The sequence continues at coordinate 21,577 of CAYMXP010000024.1, forward strand.
TGACCGGTGGCGTCGCAGCGCACCCTCACCCTTGCTTCGCTGAACACCTTCAGAACTCCGCGCTCTTCGGTGTGCGCGGGAAGGGGATCACATCGCGGATGTTGCCCATGCCGGTAACGAAGAGCACGAAGCGCTCCAGCCCCAGGCCGAAGCCCGCGTGCGGCACCGTGCCGAAGCGGCGCGTATCCAGGTACCACCATAGCTGCTCCGCGGGAACGTTCATCTCCTTCATGCGCGCCTCCAGCACGTCGAGCCGCTCCTCGCGCTGGCTGCCACCGATGATCTCGCCGATGCCGGGGAAGAGCACGTCCATGGCGGCCACGGTGGTGCCCTTGTCGCTGTAGCCGAAGTCGCCAGGGCCGTTGGTGCGCATGTAGAACGCCTTGATCTTGCCGGGGTAGCCCGTGACGATCACCGGTTTTTTGAAGTGTTTCTCCACCAGGTAACGCTCGTGCTCGCTCTGCAGGTCGATGCCCCATTCCACGGGGAATTGGAACTGCTTCTTCTGGTGCGGCTTGCTGCGCAGCAGGACCTCGATCGCATCGGTGTAGGTGATGCGCTCGAAGGAATTCTCCAGGACGAACTTCAGGCGATCGATCAAACCCATCCCGGCGCGCTGCTCCTTCGGTTTCGTCGCCTCCTCCTCCTTCAAGCGCGCATCGAGGAACTGCAGATCGTCCATGCTGTTCTTCAGCACGCGGGCGATCAGGTGCTTGCACAAGCCTTCCGCCAGGTCCATATCCCCCTTCAGGTCCATGAAGGCGGCTTCTGGTTCGATCATCCAGAACTCGGCGAGGTGGCGCGCGGTATTGCTGTTCTCGGCGCGGAAGGTGGGGCCGAAGGTGTAGACCTTGCCCAGTGCGAGCGCGGCCAACTCGGCTTGAAGCTGCCCGCTTACCGTGAGACGTGATTCGCGGCCGAAGAAGTCCTCGCGGAAATCCACCCCGCCATGCTCGTCGAGCGGCGGGTTCTTCGCATCGAGCGTGCTCACGCGGAACAACTCACCGGCTCCTTCCGCATCGCTGGCGGTGATGATCGGCGCGTGGAAGTAATTGTAGCCCCGCTGGTCGAAGTACTCGTGGATGCCGAAGCTCACCTGGTGGCGGATGCGGAAGATGGCACCGTAGGTGTTGGTGCGGAAACGCAGGTGGGCGTTCTCGCGCAGGAACTCCAACGAGTGCTTCTTCGGCTGGATCGGATACTTCTCGGCGTCGCTGTCGCCCAGCACTTCCACGGCGCTCACCTGCATCTCCACGCGCTGGCCGCCGCCCTGGCTGGGCACGATGGTGCCGGTGCATTTCACGGCGGCGCTGGTGGTGAAGCGGGCGCGGTTGGCGGCATCCACCCGGTCCTGGTCGATCACGCACTGCAGGTTGCGGATGGTGCTGCCGTCGTTCAGGGCGATGAAGCGGTCGTTGCGGAAGGTGCGCACCCAGCCTGCCACGGTCAGGAGTTGGCCGGTCAGGGCTTCGTCGTCGAGAACGGACCGGATGGGCGTGTGTTCCATGGCGAAGGGTGTCAAAGATGCCCACTGCCGCCGAACCGCGCGAAAGCGCGTCCGGCGGATCGGCCCTCCGCAAGGGGCGGGGAACCGTTCATCACAACGGAAACAAAAATTGGCACATATCGTTTCCGGTGTACTATGTTCGCGGCCCGCTCGCACGCCGGTCATCCCGCCCGATGGACCCCAAGAAAAAGGACCTCCTGGAACAAGCCCAGCGGCTGTTCATGCGCCTTGGCATCAAGAGCATGACCATGGACGACGTGGCCACCCAGCTGCGCATCAGCAAGAAGACGCTTTACGAGCACTTCGCCGACAAGAACGACCTGGTGGAACAGGTGGTGGCCGTGGTGTGCAGGCACCACCGTTCCACCATCGATGCCATCTGCCAGCGCGGGCTCAACGCGATCGACGAGAACCAGGAGATCACCCGGTTCATCGTGGCGCAGATCGGTGGCGTGCATCCCAGCGTGCAGTTCGACCTGCAGAAGTACCACCCCAAGGCCTGGTCCATCCTGGACGAGACCGAGCGCACGGACATCCACCGCTGCGTGAGCGGCAACCTGAGGAAGGGCGTCAAGGACGGGTTGTACCGGGAGGACCTGGACATCGAGGTGATCACCCGCCTGTACATCGCCCGCATGGATGCGACCTGGGACGGGCACGTGTTCCCGCCCGAACGGTTCAGCATACCCGATGTGCTGTGGAAGCACTTCGAATACCACATCCGCGGCATCGCCAGCCGCAAAGGCATCGAGTACCTGGAGAAGAAGATGAAGAAAGAACGCATCTCCGCATGAGAAGCATCCTCGCCATCGTGGGAGCGTCCGCCACGCTCGCGCTCGCGGCCCAGGGCCCGCTGACCCTGAGCCTGCAACAGGCCATGGACCTGGCCGCGCAGCAGAGCTACGCCGTGCAGGGCAGCGAACTGGAGGCGGAGAAGGCCCGTGCCCGCATCAAGGAGGTGATGGCCATGGGCCTGCCCCAGATCGATGCTTCGGGCAGCCTGAACAATTTCATCGACGTGCCCACCCAGGTCTTCCCCAGCTTCTTCGGTGGCGGCAATGGCGGCGATGAACTGATCGCCGCGCAATTCGGCCTGCCCTGGAACGCGACCTACGGCCTGCAGCTGAACCAGTTGCTCTTCGATGGCGGCTACATCGTGGGCTTGCAGGCCACGCGTGAACTGCGCACCCAGGCCGATCAGGACCTGGAACGGGCCAGGGCCGATGCGCGCGCGCAGGCGGCCAAGAGCTACCTGGGCGTGCTGGCCGCCCGCGAGGGCGCACGGCTGGCGGCCGAGAGCGTGCCCGTGCTGGAGAAGAGCGCGAACGAGGCGGATGCGATGTTCCGGTCGGGGTTCATGGAGCAGACCGACGTGGACCGGCTGAACATCGCGCTGGCCAGCGCGCGCGACAGGGCCCGGAGCTTCGCGCAGCAGGAGCGCGTGGCCATGGCTTTCCTCCGGCTCGTGCTCGGCGTGGCCGCCGAGACGCCCATCGAGCTCACCGACCGGCTCGAGACCATCGTGGAAGATCCCGCCGAGGTCGCCCTGAGCAGCGCCACCCTGGACCTGAGCGGACATGTCGAGCACCGGCTGGCCGCCACGTACGTGCGCATCCAGGAGCTCGACGTGCGCAACCAGCGGAGCGCCTACCTGCCGGAACTCTACGGGTTCTTCAGCCACCAGCAGCAGAGCTACACCTATGACTTCGACCTGGGCGGTCCGTGGTATCCGGCGACATTGTGGGGGCTCACGCTCAACGTGCCCATCTTCAGCAGCGGCATGCGGGCCAACCGCGTGAAGCAGGCCAGGCTCTCCGTGGAGCAGGCGGGCATCAACCTCGCGGCCACCGAGCAGCGCCTCAAGGCCGAAGCCGAGGAACGGGCGCAAAAGGCGATCACCTCGGAAGAGACCTACCGCACGCAGCGCGACAACCTGGCCTTGAGCCGGCGCATTTTCGACCGCACCAGCATCAAGTTCACCAGCGGGCTCAGCAGCAGCTTCGAGTTGAACCAGGACCAGACCCAGCTGCTCGCCGCGCAACAGGATTACATCACCGCGCTGGCCGATCTGCTGCTCGCTCGCGTGGAGCTGCGCCGCACGCTTGACCTCTATTGACCCCACCATGCATCACCCGATGGCCAAGACGCTCCTTCTTCTCGCCGCTTCCGCCCTGCTGGCCGCCTGCGCCGGCAGGAGCTCCGGCGATCCCACCCTCGACGCCAAGCGGGCCGAACGCGACAGCCTGAAGGCGCGGTACGCCCAGCTGGGGCGGCAGCTCAAGGCCGTGGAAGCCTGGCTGACCGAGCACGACAGCACCGTACGACGCAACCTGCCCACCGTGGTGAGCGCATCCCTGCACGTCGGGCGGTTCGACCATTACGTTGACGTGCATGGCACGGTGAAGGCCGACAAGGCCGCGGCGCTTTCCACCCTGGGCGGTGGTCGCGTGCGCGCCATCCACGTGGGCGTGGGCGATCGCGTGCAGGCCGGACAGCTGCTGGTGGGCATGGACAACGACCTGGTGAACGAGCAGATCCAGCAGGCCGAGGCGGCTTATGACCTCGCGCGGATCACCTTCGAGAAGCAGGAGCAGTTGTGGCAACAGAAGATCGGCAGCGAGATCCAATACCTCCAGGCGAGAAGCCAGAAGGAGCAGGCCGAAGCCGCGCTGGCCACGCTGCGTGAACAGGAGCGCCTCACCAACATCACCGCGCCGTTCGGCGGCGTGGTGGACGACATCATGGTGCGCGTGGGCGACATGACCCTGCCGGGCATCCCCGTGGCGCGCGTGGTGGACCTGTCCAGCGCGCAGATCGAGGCCGACCTGCCCGAGCCGTACGTGGGGCGCGTGAAGAAGGGCGCCCCGGCCATCGTGCGCTTCCCCTCCATCGACACCACCGCTTTTGAAGCGCACGTGGAACATGTCGGCAACTTCATCGACCCGGCCAACCGCACCTTCAAGATCGTGCTGCACGTGCCCAAGGGCGGCGATCACATCCGCCCCAACCTGCTCAGCGACATCAGCATCAACGATCACGCCGTGGACAGCGCCCTGGTGGTGCCCAGCAAGGCGGTGCTGGAGGACGTGAACGGCGGGAGTTACCTGTTCACCCTCACGGATCCCGTCGGCGGGGAGGAAGCCACGGCGACCAAGGTGATGGTGCGCCGCGTGAGCCAGTACAAGGGGCTCATCTGCGTGGAGCCCGTCGATCCCGGCGCGCTCAAGGGCGGCGATGCCATCATCACCGAGGGGGCCCGCAGCGTGAGCGACGGCCAGGCCGTGCGCGTGACCCGCAGATCCTGACCGCCATGCAGCCGAACGACATCGAAAAGGACCTGCACGGCCCCGAACGCCAGTTCGCCATCACCAGCTGGGCGGTGAAGAACCGCACCACGGTGATCGTGCTCACCGTGCTGATCTGCATCATGGGCATCTACTCCTACACGGTGATGCCCAAGGAGAGCTTCCCCGAGGTGGTGACCCCCGAGGTCTTCGTGGGCACGCCTTACAACAGCAGCTCGGTGGCCGACATCGAAAAGCTCATCACCAAGCCCCTCGAAAAGGAGATCAACACCATCAGCGGGGTGGACGAGATCAAGAGCACCAGCGTCCCCAACTACAGCTCCATCAACGTCAAGTTCAACTATAACGTGACGCCCACCGAGGCGCTGCGCAAGGTGAAGGACGCGGTGGACAAGGCGCGGGGCGACGCCGATTTCCCCACCGACCTACCGGCCGAGCCCAACGTGTTCGAGATGAACTTCAGCGAGCTGATGCCGGTGATGAACATCAACATCAGCGGGGACTACCCGCTGGACCAGCTGCACCAGTACGGCAAGCACCTGGAAGACCGCATCGAGCGCCTGCCGGAGATCAACAAGGTGGAGATCCGCGGGGTGCCCGAGCGTGAGATGCGCGTGAGCGTGGACCTCGCGCAGCTGGAGGCGCTCCAGCTCAACCTGGACGACGTGGGCAACGCGCTGCGCAGCGAGAACCTCACCATGAGCGGCGGCGAACTGCTGGTGAACGGCCAGCGCCGTGCCGTGCGCGTGATCGGCGAGTTCAAGGACGTGGAGCAGGTGAGGGACATCGTGGTGAAGAACGAGGACCAGCGCGAGGTGCGGCTGGGCGACATCGCCGAGGTGGCCTTCACCTACAAGGAGCCCGAAAGCTTCGCCCGCGAATACGGAAAGCCGGTGGTGATGCTCGACGTGATCAAGCGCGCCGGCGAGAACCTGCTCACGGCCAGCGACAAGATCGACCGGATCCTGGAGGAGGACCGCGGCCGCGTGCTGCCCGCCGACCTGGTGATCACCAAGACCGGCGACCAGAGCGACCAGACCCGCGCCAGCGTGGAGGAGCTCATGAACCACATCGTGCTGGGCGTGATCCTCGTGGTGGGCGTGCTCATGCTCTTCCTGGGGCTGCGCAATGCCGTGTTCGTGGGCCTGGCGATCCCGATGTCGATGTTCATCTCGTTCACCATCCTGAACGCCTTCGGGGTGACGCTGAACATGATGGTGCTCTTCTCCCTGATCCTCGCCCTGGGCCGGCTGGTGGACGACGGCATCGTGATCGTGGAGAACATCTACCGCCACATGAGCAACGGGGAACCGCCGCTGAAGGCGACCCGCCTCGCGGTGGGCGAGGTGACCCTGCCGATCAGCGCGGCCACCATCGCCACGGTGATGGTGTTCGTGCCCCTGCTCTTCTGGCCCGGCATCATGGGCGAATTCATGAAGTGGATGCCCATCACCTTCATGATCGCCCTGGGCTCCTCGCTCTTCGTGGCGCTGGTGGTGAACCCCGCGCTCGCATCGAAGTTCATGCAGGTGGGCCGGCACGAACCCGACATGCGCAAGGCCTGGCGGCAGGCGGGCATCCTGCTGGCGGCCGGGACCGGCCTCGCGGCGCTCGGCCTGGGCACGGGGCTGAACGCCATCTTCGGCTTCGGCACCCTGGCCATGTTCCTCGGCATCATGGTGCTGGTGTTCGCCCGGTGGATCGTGCCGGCCACCGACTGGTTCCAGAAGAAATGGCTGCCCCGGCTGGAGAGCCGCTATGAGCGCTTCCTGCGCTACGCGCTGGCCAGGCATCACCCGCGCACCTTCTTCCTGGGCACCATCGGCCTGCTCCTCCTCGCCTTCATCCTGATCGCCGTGGTCCCGCCCAAGACGGTCTTCTTCCCCAACGGCGAGCCGCAGTACATCAACGCGTTCATCGAGGCGCCCATCGGCACCGACATCGCCAAGACCGACAGCGTGGCGCGCGTGGTGGAGGCGCAGGTGATGAAGGTGATCGACGCGCCCAGATACATGGAGGCGCGCACGATCGCCCTGCCCGACGGCGCCACGCGCACCGACACGGTGAACCGCATCGTGAACTCGGTGATCACGCAGGTGGGGCGCGGGACCAGCGACCCCGGAAGCGGCGAGATGGAAATGAGCGCCACGCCGCACAAGGCGCGTGTGCAGGTGAGCTTCGTGAAATACGCCGACCGCCACGGGCTGAGCACCACCGATGTGCTGGAGGATCTCCAGAAGGGGGTGACCGGTTATCCCGGCGTCCTGGTCACCGTCTCCAAGAACGCCGACGGCCCCCCGGTGGGCAAGCCGGTCAACATCGAGATCAGCGGCGACGACATCGAAGGCCTGCTCGCCGAGGCCGGACGGGTGAAGAAGTTCATCGAGGACCGCAACGTGCCGGGCGTCGAGGCCCTGCGCATCGACATCGACCGCGCCAAGCCCGAGATGCCCATCACGATCGACCGGGCCAAGGCGCGCCGCCTGAACGTGAGCACCTACGCCATCGCCGACGCCATGCGCACCGCGCTCTTCGGCAAGGAGGTGAGCACCTACCGGATCGACGGCGACGACGACGACTACGAGATCAACGTGCGGGTGAAGGACGAGTACCGCTACGACCCCCAGCGGCTCATGGACATGAAGATCACCTTCCGCGACATGCTCACCGGCCAGATCCGCCAGGTTCCCATCAGCGCGGTGGCCACCGCCGAACGGGGCAGCAGCTTCAGCGCCATCAAGCACAAGGACCTCAAGCGCGTGGTGACCGTGAGCAGCAACGTCATCGCCGGCTACAACAACAACGAGGTGGTGCAGCAGGTGAAGGACGAGATGGCCGGCGGGTTCGAGCTGGACGACCGCTTCACGATGAAATTCACCGGCGAGCAGGAGGACCAGGCCAAGGACATGGGCTTCCTGTTCTCCGCCTTCATGGTGGCCCTCTTCATCGTGTTCCTGATCATCGTGGCCCAGTTCAACAGCATCAGCTCGCCCATGGTGGTGCTCAGCACCGTGCTGTTCAGCACCATCGGCGTGTTCCTCGGCCTGGTGATCTTCCGCATGGAATTCGTGATCCTCATGACCATGCTGGGCATCATCTCGCTGATCGGCGTGGTGGTGAACAACGCCATCGTGCTCATGGACTTCGCGCGCCTGCTCTTCGCGCGCGGCCGCCGCACGCTGGGGCTGGACGAGGATGCGGTGCTGCCGGTGAACGAAAGCCGCGAAGCGCTGGTGCTGGCGGGCAAGACCCGTCTGCGCCCCGTGCTGCTCACGGCGGTGACCGCGATCCTCGGTCTGCTGCCGCTGGCCATCGGCCTCAACTTCAACTTCTTCACGCTCTTCACCGAGCTCGACGCGCACATCCACATGGGTGGCGACAACAGCATCTTCTGGAGCCCGCTGAGCTGGGCGGTGATCTTCGGCCTCACCTTCGCCACCTTCCTCACGCTGATCATGGTGCCGGTGATGCTGCTGATCATCGCCAAGATCAAGCACCGGCGGGCCTGGAAGCGCGCACGGCGCGAAGGCAGGCCGATGTTCGTGCCGCAGCCGCCGCCTCCACCGGAGGTGTCGCCCGGCGCGGCGATGGCGTGAGGGGTCCGTTCACCCCACCTCCGCCAGCACCCCTTCGATCTCCGCCTTCACGCGGCGGCAGTTGCGCAGGCCGTCGCCGTAGCGCTCGGCGCGGTCGCTCAGTGTGCCCTGCCTCAATTCTTCCAGCAGGTCCATGAGCCCGGCGGTGCGCGGATCGCGACCCAGGCCGTTCTCCCGCATCAGGTCGATCTCCGCCAGCAGGCCTTCATCCACGCGTTGTTCGGCGAATTCCACGCCGAGCTGCTCGATGGTGCGCTTGAGCCTGCGCAACCCGCGGGAAAGGCGGTCGGGGTCCATGGGGAAGGGGCGGAAGGTAGGAGCGATGCCCCGGCCGGACGATGGTCCGTGGTCGCGTGATAGTTTGGCGCTCATGCCCGCGGCCTATCGCGTCTACGTGGTCGAACTGAGCCGGCGCGTGTTCACTGAGAACTGGAAGTTCCGCGCCGCCAACCCGCAATACAACGGCGTGCTGGAATGCCTGTACGTGGGCATGACGAGCAAGACCCCGCAGCAGCGCCTGGCGCAGCACAAAGGCGGCGCGCGTTCGGCGAAGGGACACAAGCTTTCCGCCGATATCGTGCGCAGATACGGTCGTTATCTCCGCCCGAGCCTCTACCAGCACATCGGCCCGTTGAGCCGGGCGGAGGCGCTGGAGGTGGAAAAAGGGCTCGCGCTGGAATTGCGGCGGAAGGGCCATGCGGTATGGACCAATTGAACGGCATCGCGCGGGGATCGGATCCTGAAGCATCTTCACCACGCGATCCCGTGAAACGTCGCATCCTGCTCCTCCTCGGCCCGGTGGCCGCGACCGTGCTCTTTTTCACGATGCGGCACCTGGGCCACGCGCAGGCCGCCATGGCGGGCCTGGTGCTCTGGATGGCCATCTGGTGGATCAGCGAGGCCGCGCCGATCCCCGTGACCTCGCTGCTGCCGGTGGTGCTCTTTCCAATCCTGGGCATCACCGACCTGCCCACGGCCGCGTCGTTCTATGGAAGGGACATCATCTTCCTCTTTCTCGGAGGCTTTCTGCTCGCCCTGGGCGTTGAGCGCAGCGGCCTGCATCACCGCGTGGCGCTCTCGATCGTGTCGCGCATCGGGTCGTCGCCATCGCGGTTGGTCCTGGGCATGCTGCTCGCCACGGGGATCCTGAGCATGTGGATCAACAGCACGGCGGCGGTGCTGGTGATGCTGCCGATCGGGCTGAGCCTGATCCACCACGGCAGCGGCCACAGGCACCTGGGTGCGGCGCTCGCGCTGGCGGTGAGCTACGGCGCCAGCATCGGCGGCATGGCCACGCCGGTGGGCACCCCACCCAACCTGGTGATGGTCTCGCTCTGGAAGCAGCTCTTTCCGCAAGCCGCGCCGATCGGTTTCGGGCAATGGATGCTCTTCGGGGTGCCCTACATGCTGCTTTTCCTGCTCTTCACCTGGCTGTTGATGACGCGCGTGCTCTTCCGCATGCCCGGGGCCGGGTCGCTGGACCGCAAGGCCTTGCGCGGACAGTTGAAGGCGCTGGGTCCCGCTTCGCGCGATGAGCGGCTTTCGGCGCTCATCTTTTGCGCCACGGCCGTGCTGTGGATCACCGGCGATGACATCGCCTTCACGGACCGCTTCACCCTGCACGGCTGGCGCAGCCTCACGGGCATGAGGGCGCTGGGCGATCCCGCCGTGGCGATCGCCGGGGGGCTTCTTCTTTTCCTGGTCCCATCCAGCCGGGCTCCCGCGGCCGATCGACCGTCGACGAACGATCCGCCACGAACACTGCTCGACTGGACCTTCGCCGAAAAGCGGATCCCCTGGGGCGTGGTGCTGCTCATCGGAAGCGGGTTCGCCATCGCCGGAGGGATGGACGCCAGCGGGTTGTCGAAGACCATCGGCGAGGCGCTGGCCGGCTGGCGATCGGGATCGGGAACGATGCAGGTGGGCGCGATCGCCGCCGGCGTGACGCTCCTGAGCGAACTGGGCTCGAACACCGCCGTGGCCAGCCTGGTGCTGCCGATCCTCGCCGGCGCATCGCAGGCATGGGACCTGGCCCCCCTGATGGTGATGATCCCCGCCACCTTCGCCGCCAGCTGCGGCTTCATGCTGCCCATCGCGAGCCCCATGCAGGCCATCGTCTTCGCCTCCGGTCATTTGAGCGTGAAGCAGATGGTGAAGGCGGGGATCTGGATGGACCTGGTCGGCGTGGTGCTGCTGGCGATCCTCTGGGTGCTGATCGGCAGTGCGGTGTTCGGTTGATCACGGGGGCAACGGTCCGAAGTAAGCCACGCAAGGAGTGGCGTACCAGGGGCATTGCCCGTGCAGCGGCAGGTCCATGTGTAGCGTGTCGTCGGCGGTGATGGCATGCACCGGGAACGGGCCGTGGAGCCAGCGGCGCATGCACGCGGTGTCGATGGCCGCGGTATGCATCGTGGGCCCTGCATGCTCTCGCAGCAGCCGGTCGTGCCGGGCACGATCCGTGCGGTCGCGCTCCATGATGAGGTAAGTGCCCGCGGGCAGCGTCAGCCAGCCATGTCCGGTACCATCCATCTTGATCGAGTCGAAGATGGGGACAGCGAGTTCGTTCATCGCGAACCGACCGGTGCTGTCCGGCCTGGCCGGCCTGACGTACATGCGGCCGCTCCATGGCCTGGTGAGCGGCCATTCACCCGGCTCGGGATGCGCGCCGCCGCACCAGGGTTCGGTCCAGGTGGCGTGGATGTGAAGGACGCCGGTGCCGGCCGCCGTGCCGGCCGGATCGCCGTGGCCGTCGTGGACCGTTCTCGTTCCACCACAAGCGGCGATCACAAAGGCGGTGACGAACAAGGGCAGGGTCTTCATCGGCATGGCCGCCGGCCGCGGATCAAACGGTCGCGATCACCTTCAGCTCGATCGCGATCGGCGTGGGCAGGCAGTTGATCTCCACGGTGGTCCTGCACGGCGGGTCGTTCTCGAAGTATTCCTTCCACAGTCGGTTGCAGGTGGCGAAGTCGTCCTTCATGTTCGTGAGGTAGACCGTCACGTCCACGATCTTCTCCCACGATGAGCCGGCATCCTCCAGGATCCAGCGCACGTTCTGGAACACGCTCCGCACCTGCGCCTCGATGTCGTAGGAAACGATGTTGCCATTCGCATCCAGCTCCACGCCGGGGATCTTTTTCGAGCCGCGCTCGCGCGGGCCCACGCCGCTCAGGAAGAGCAGATCGCCCACGCGGCGGGCGTGCGGGTAGTGGCCCACGGGTTCGGGGGCCTTGTTGCTGGAGATGCCAGACATGTCGCGAAGATGGCGAGCCCTGGCCAGCCATGGCACCCTGTCCCCTGCCGCGCACCGGCGTTCGCGGGTGTGCATACATCGCCACCCTCTTCCATGCCGCCCGCCGTTCAGATCACCAGCCGCACGCCACCCAATTCCGCGATGCGATAGGGGAAGCGGTCGCCCGGTGAACCGATGAACATGAAGTTGGTGGGGATGCGCCACTCCGCGCTGAGGCGATGCACCAGGTCGGGACCGAAGGTGCCGCGCAGCTGGATGAACTCCACTTCCAGGCTGTCGTAGGCCTTGTCCAGCACCCGCACCTCGTGCAGGAACTCCTCCTGCACGTGCTCATCGTCCTTGAGCACGGTGACGATCTTCAGCTTCCGGGTGATCTCGTTGGCCTGCACGTACATCATCACCCGGTTGATGATCGAGAGGTCGTCGCCCTTGGTGAAGTACACGAACTCCTGGCGGTTGAGCCGGCGGATGGTGCGCGAGATGGTGAAACGCCCCAGCGCCGCCAGGCCGGGCATGCTCTCCACGAAGCCGCCCACCCAGATCATCAGGTATTCCAGGATCGCCTTGCGGTTCAGCAGGAGGGCGATCACCAGCAGGAAGGGCACGAAGTATTGCAGGAAGACCACCAGGAACCCCGGGTTCAACTTCACGTTGCCGTAAAGCGCGGCGAGCACGCCGAACAGGGCGAGGGACACCACCGCGGTGGAGGCGGTCTCCGGCCGGGGCAGGCGCGCCCGCTTGATCTTCAACATGAAGTTGCCCAGGGCGAAGAAGGCCATCACCGTGAGGAAAGAGATGGTGTACACGCCCGCCAGTGCATCCACACGGCCGCTGGTGATCAACAGCACCGAGCAGCAGAGCAGGAAGAAGAAAATGATGATGCGCGGGGAACTGCCCCGGCGGTTCTCCTTCAGCAGCACCTGGGGCAGGATGCGGTCCAGGGTCATGCGCTTGATCAGGCCGGCGACGCCCACGTAGCTGGTGAGCACCGCGCCGCACAGCACCACCACCGCATCGATGGCGATGAGCATCCCCAGCCAGTTCCCGCCGATGGTGAAGCCCATCACCGAGAGCATGGCCTCGCTGTTGGAGGCGATGGTGGCCATGGGCAGCACCATCAGGCCCACGATGGCGATCGAGGGGTTCAGCACGGAGACCGCCACCCACATGTTACGCAGCGTCCGCGGGAACACGCCGCGCCCCTGCTCCTCCACGTAGTTGGCCGAGCTCTCGAAGCCGGTGACGCCCAGCATGGCCGTGCTGAAGCCCATGAACAGCGCGATCGCGATGCCCGAGCCGCCGGGCAGCGGCGCATGCCAGTTCAGCGCGAACACGGAAAACCCATGCGTGATCACGTGCCATGCGCCGGCCAGGATCAGCAGCAGCATGATGGACAGGTGCGCGATGAAGATCACCACGGCCACCGAGGCGGACTCCGAGATGCCCGCGATGCCGAGCACCATGAACAGCAGCAGCACGCCCACCGTGGCCAGGACCACCGGCAGCGAGGGCGCCAGCGCGTGCAGGTAGTGCATGGCGGTGGTGCCGCTGAGCACCGCCGTGGCCATGTAGCTGAGGATGGTGAGCGTGGCCGCGATGCTCGCGTTGTACTTGTTGGTGGAATTCAGCAGTACGTTGTACGCCCCGCCGTTCAGCGGAAGCGCACCCACCACCTCGCCGTACACCTTGCGGAACAGGAAGAGCACGCCGGCCACCAGCAGCAGGGCCGCCACGGCCCATACCCCCGCATGGGCGATGGCGATGGAACTCACGTACAGGCAGCTGCTCGTGATGTCGTTGCCCGCGATGGCCGTGGCCGGCAGCGTGCCGAGCTTAGCGTGGCGGGTGGCCATGGGACCCGGTTGATGGTTCAAATCCGGTCAGGACCGATTTAGCGAACGCCGACCCGTTGCCGCCGCCATCGAGGATCCTCCACGTGATCCTGTTCGCGCCGCGGCATCGCGTCCTGAGGCCACGCTCGCGTTGGCCCATGCCGCTGGTGAGGAGCAGACCTTCCTTGCATTGGTCGTGCGGGTATCGCACCGGAGCTTCGGTCGCCCCGAAGGAAGCGTTGTCGGACATGTCGCGAAGATGAGCACGACCCGACCTTGACGGCGAACTTCGCGCCATGCAGATGCGCCACCGCCGCCTCGGCCATGCCGGCCTCCAGGTCTCCGAAGTCTCCCTGGGCTCCTGGCTCACCTTCGCCAAGCAGATCGGCGAGGATGTGGCCGCCGACCTGATGAAGCTCGCCTACGACAGCGGCGTCAACTTCTTCGACAACGCCGAGATCTACGCGCGCGGCGAGAGCGAGAAGATGATGGGCCGCATCCTGAAGAAGATGGCATGGCCGCGCGATACCTGGGCCGTGAGCAGCAAGGTCTTCTTCGGCGCCGGTGGAAAGCTCCCCACGCAGGTCGGGCTGCACCGCAAGCATCTGGTGGAAGCATGCCATGCCGCGCTCCATCGCTTGCAGGTGGACTACCTCGATCTCTACTTCTGCCATCGCCCCGATCCCGCCACGCCCGTCGGCGAAACGGTGTGGACCATGCACCAGCTGATCCTGCAGGGCAAGGTGCTCTACTGGGGCACCAGCGAGTGGAGCGCGGAGCGGATCCTCGAAGCCCATGCCTTCGCGAAGCAGAACCACCTGATCGGCCCGGTGGTGGAACAGCCGCAGTACAACCTCTTCCACCGGGAGAAGGTGGAGAAGGAGTTCGCGCCGCTTTACGACACCGTGGGCCTGGGCACCACCATCTGGAGCCCACTGGCCAGCGGGGTGCTCACCGGCAAGCATACGCTTGAAGGCGATGCTTCTTCGCGTTTGCGCATGGCGGGCCTCGACTGGTTGCGCGAACGCGAACTGAACGGAGCGCGCTTGAAGAAGGTGGAGGGGTTGAAGGACATCGCGACAGAGCTCGGTCTTTCGCTGCCCGTGTTCGCCATCGCCTGGTGCCTGAAGAACCCGCGCGTGAGCACGGTGATCCTCGGCGCGAGCCAGGCCGCGCAACTCGAGGAGAACCTGAAGGCCGTGGAGGCGCAGGACCGATTGACGCCGGAGGTGTTGACGCGCGTGGAGGATCTGCTCGCCGGGGAAAAGCTGAGCACCTGGGGCTGATCGCCTGCTCCTTCCGCCGACCGCGGACCCTTCCACGGGCGGCCTACGTGAAGCGCCGCAGGATCGCGCTCACCTGCGCCGCGTAGCCGCCGCCGAACAGGTTCACATGCACCAGCAGCGGATACAGGTTGCAGAAGTCCATGCGCTCCTCCCAGCCGCGCTCCATCGGCCGCACGGTGTTGTAGGCTGCATAGAACCCGGCCTCGAAACCGCCGAAGAGCCTGGTCATCGCGATGTCCATTTCGCGGTGGCCGTAGTACACGGCGGGATCGATGACCGTCGGCTCGCCACCGGGGCCGACGATGAAGTTGCCGCTCCACAGATCCCCGTGCAACAGGGCCGGAGGTTCCGCCGGGAACAGCGAGAACAGCCTGCCGTACAGCCGTTCGAAGCGCAGCACCTCGCCCATGCCGATGCACCCGGCATCGCGCGCCATCCTCACCAGGGGCTCCAGACGGCAGTGGATGAAGAACGCATCCCACGTCGCATGGTGCGTGTTCACCTGTTCCAGAGAGCCGATGAAATTGTCGCGGTCAAGGCCGAAGCGGTCATTCGTGCATAGATGCATCCTCGCCAGGCCCGCGCCGAAGTCGGACCAGAAGGAGGGGGATCGGGGCGCGGCTTCCATCCATTCGAGCAGGAGGTAGGCGGCCCCTTCCTCCTCCCCGTAGGCGATCACTTCGGGAACACGCAAGGTGCCGGTACTTCGAAGGCGGCCAAGCCCGTCGGCTTCGGCCTCGAACATCGAGGGGAAGCGGTCGGCGGTGTTCACCTTGATGAAGAAGGCACCCGCGTCCGTATCGAGCCGATGACTGTCGTTGATGCTTCCGCCTCCCAGGGGCCTTTCGCCCCGGACATGCACGCGGCGGCCCAGGATCCGAAGGAGTTCAAGTTCCAGGCGAACGATCATCGCGGCGCCGAGGGGCATGCCGCAAAGGTGCCCGACTTGCCTGGGATCGTGCTAAACTTGCGTCCCCGTTGAAAAACGGGCTGACAGGACGGGGAATTAGCTCAGCTGGCTAGAGCGCTTGCATGGCATGCAAGAGGTCACCGGTTCGACTCCGGTATTCTCCACGGATAGGCGGCTCCTCCAGGGCCGCCTTGCTGTTTTCAGGTGAAAACGCGGTTGATAACTACACGTTGAACAAGACGGATCGGGCCGGGGGGTGCCGTTGATCTTTGTTAAGCGGCCACAATGCCTGCAAGGGCGGGTTAGTTTTACGATCGCGAAGCGCCCGCAATGGGCGGCGTTCCTTGAAGACATGAAAGGGAGATGGGTGGGCCGGTTTTCGGAACACTCAGGACCTGCTTAGGATCTTCGTCTCAGAAGTAGGGGGCCTGCCCCTCCCTTTCACCATTCCGGGGTCCGATGACACGGCGGCCACCGCGCATCGGACCCCGTTCCTTTTCGACCGTTTCGCCACCCTCCACGCCCGGCTATCTTTGGCCGGAACCGCCGGCATGAACATCGCCGATGTCGCTGAGGTCCGGTCCTGTCTGGCGGGCGATCGATACAGTTTCCTGTACAGCGGGCGGTTCCCGGACGACCACAGTGCGCGGCTGGTGCATCTGGCCGAGGCGTTGCTCGGCGGTCCGGAGGGCACCCGATCCGCGCGGAACCGGCTCGCTTTCGTGATGGTGGAAGCCTATCAGAACATCATCCGCCACGGTGTATTGGATGGAGGGGGGGCGGATGCGGCGCCCGGCATGTTCCTGCTGCGGTGCCGCCCGGATGCGCAGCATGTGGCCACGGCGAATGCCGTGCGGAGGGAGGGCGTGGCGCCGCTCGAGAAGTTGTTGAACAGGCTGGGGGGCATGGACCCGGGGCAATTGAAGAAGCTGTTCCTGGCGGGTCTTCAGGACCGGTCGTCCACGCATCGGCGTGGCGCAGGTTTGGGACTGATCGAGATGGCCCGCCGGTCGGGCGTTCCCCTGGAGCACGCCTTCGAGCATGGGGCCGGCGAGGTGGATCTTTTCCTGCTCCATGTCCGCTCCGGGTCGGGGCCCGGAGCGGACCGCGAGGCGCTGCACAAGGCCGCCCGGTTGCATCGTGTGGTACGGGAGAACAGGATCCTGCTGTTGCAACAGGGCGCCCTGCCGCTCGCGGCGCAGGAGGTCATCATGCGGACCATGGAAGCGGAGCTTGACGGGAGCGATGAGGAGGCCGTGCGGCGCGCCTATCTCGCGGCCATGGAATTCCTGGGCGACGGCGCCTTGCATGGGACCGCCCCCCTGATCGTGCTGTCGGGCAGGGCCGGTGATCGGGTGCTGACCCTCGCTTTGACGCTGCCGGCCGAAGAGGCCGCGCGGATCGATCGCCGCATCGGGGAGATCACACGGGCCGGCCGGAACGAGCTGTTGCGCGATTACCGTTCCGGGTTGCTGGAGCGATCACGCGGCGCGATGAACGGCGACCTGGGCCTGCTGGATCTCGCACGGCATGGCCGGCGCCCGCTGGTGCATCGCCAGCTGGACCTGGAGGGCGAGGGCCGGTCGCTCGTGGTGCAGGCCGCGCCGTGAACGTGCGTCCATCACAATGATCCGTGGTGCGTGGTTGTTCTTGCATCACAGGACATGATCAAGCTGCTGCACCGCCTCATCCAGTTCATCGCGCGTTGCGAAGAACGGTTCAACGCCCGTTTCGGATGGTTCTTCACCAACGGGATGAAGATGCCCCGCCATCCTTCCGACGCTGGGTTCAGAGCCTCACGCACACGTTCTTCGCCTCGGTGAAGAAGCGCAGCGCCTCCACGCCGCCCTCGCGGCCCACGCCGCTCTGCTTCATGCCGCCGAAGGGCGTGCGCAGGTCGCGCTCCATCCAGCAGTTCACCCACACGATGCCGCTCTGCATGGCGCGGGCTACGCGGTGCGCGCGTTTCACATCGCCCGTCCAGAGGGTGGAGGCCAGGCCGTAGGAGGTGCCGTTGGCGATCGCCAGGGCCTCTTCTTCGGCGTCGAAGGGCATCAGCGTCACCACCGGGCCGAAGATCTCCTCCTGGTTGGTGCGGCAGGTGGCGGGAAGCCCCTCGATCACCGTGGGCGCGATGAACCAGCCGTTCTTCAACGGACCGGGCGGTCGGAGGCGGTCACCGCCGCAGAGGATGCGACCGCCTTCCTCCTTCGCCAGGCGGATGTGCCCGAGCACCTTGTTCATGTGCGCCTCGCTCACCACCGCGCCCTGATCGGTCTCCTCGTCCGCGGGGTCGCCCACGCGAAGGGCGCGGACGCGCGCCACGAAGGCATCGCGGAACCGGTCGTAGATCGACCGCTCCACCAGGATGCGCGAGCCGCACAGGCAGATCTGACCCTGGTTGCGGAAGGAGGAGCGCACGGTGGTGCCCAGCATCTCCTCGAAGTCGCAATCGGCGAACACCAGCACGGGGTTCTTGCCGCCCAGTTCCAGGCTGAGCTTCTTGAACATGGGCGCCGCGACGCGCGCGATCTCCGCTCCGGTCTTCGTTCCGCCGGTGAAGGAGATGGCTTTGATCGCGGGGTGCGCCACGATGGCCTGACCGACCTTGGGGCCGAGCCCATGCACGATGTTGAGCACCCCGGCCGGAAGACCCGCTTCCCGGCAGGTCTGCCCGAGCATCCAGGCGGTCATGGGCGTGATCTCCGACGGCTTGCCCACCACGGTGCAGCCGGCGGCCAGCGCCGGCGCCACCTTCCAGGTGAACAGGTACAACGGCAGGTTCCACGGGCTGATGCAGCCCACCACGCCCACCGGCTGGCGTTCGGTGTAGTTGATCGCCACGTCATCGGTGGCATGGGCCTCGCTGGCGAAGTGGATCGCCGCGGAGGAGAAGAACCGGAAGTTGGCGATCGCGCGCGGAATGTCCACCTGGAAGGCCAGCGCGACGGGCTTGCCGCTGTCGCGCGATTCGGCGCGCGCGTAACGCTCCAGATCGCGTTCGATCAGGTCGGCGATGCGCGCGAGGATCCGCCCGCGTCCTTCCCTCCCGAGGGCGATCCATTCCGGAAGGGCTTTTTCCGCCGCCTCCACCGCAAGCCGCACGTCGCTCGCGTCGCTGTCGGGCAGGCGGGCATGCACCTGTCCGGTGGCGGGTGCGTGGTCATCGAGCCAGCCGCCGCATTGCGCGGATCGTTCCTCCCCGCCGATGAAGTTCTGAACGGTCGCCGGCGGGGTGATGCCCGCCGCGGTCGGTTCGGGTGCGGTATGCAGGTCCCGGGCCATGGTGCGATCCAAAGGTAGACCGGCCGCCAAAGCCGAAGGGCCCGCGTTGGCGGACCCTTCGACCCCTTGTTGCGCTGGCGTTGAACGAACCCGCGGCAGGCCGCAGCCTACGCGATGACCAGCATGTTGGATCCCGTTGTGCGGCGATGGATGATCGGATCGATGGCCGGCGTCCTGCGGATCGGCGGATGCATGTTCCTCGGAGCGCTGGATCGATCGCGGGGGCGAAACTGACGCGCGATCCGCGGGCGCGCTGTTAAGGCGCGCCAACAGCCGTTAAAGAACGTTAACCCGCCGGGCGGCACGGGGCGCACCCTACATTCGATGGATCCGGTCTCATCGTGAACAAGCGATCCATCGCGGGCCTGTCGATCGCGATCACCCTCGCGCTGGCCGGTCTGGTCACCATCCAGGTGCAGTGGATCCGCAACACGCTGCTCTTGAAGGGGGCGCAGTTCGACCAGGCCGTGAACGATGCGATGATCTCCGTGAGCGACCGGTTGGAACGCGTGCAGGCCCTGGAGGAGATCCGCCGGAGCAAGGCGGGGCACATCCTGTTGAGCCCGAACGAACCGCTGCCGCCCTCCCTGCGGGAGGAGGCCGACTCACTGGAAGCGGTCCTGTCTTCCCCGGTGGCCCAAGGCGAGCGCGAGGAGTTGATCAGCGACATCCTGCGCGGCATCGTGGGTGCGGGTGCGCCGGCCGATCCCGGGGCCCGGATCGATCCAAGGTTGCTGGATTCACTGCTCACCGATGAATTGCGCGCGCGCGGCATCCAGGCGCCCCACGAACATGGCGTGTTCGACGCGGAGGACAGGGCGCACTTCGTTCACCTGGGTCCGGGCACGAGCGAACAGGAACTGCGCGCCTCGCCGCACCGGGTGCGCCTCTTCCGCAACCGCGTGGGGGTGGAAGCGGACCATCTGCACGTGCTGATCCCCGACCAGCAGCGCCTGGTGTGGCGCAGCATGGGCCTGCTGCTGGCCACCTCCGGCGCGTTGCTGCTGATCATCGTGCTGGCCTTCGTCTTCACCCTGCGCACCATCTACCGCCAGAAGCGCATCAACGACATCCGCACCGACCTGGTGAACAACCTCACGCACGAACTGAAAACACCCATCAGCACCATCTCGCTCGCCTGCGAGGCGCTGGCCGACCCGGGCATGCCCAAGAGCGGGGAGCAGGTGACCAACTTCGTGGGCATGATCCGCGACGAGAACAAGCGGCTGGGCGTTCTGGTGGAAAGCGTCCTGCAGAGCGCGGTGCTCGACAGCGGCCGCATGCGCATCAAGCCGGTGGACCTGGACCTGCACGCGTTGCTCAAGGACGTGGAGCGCCACAGCGGGATCCAGGCGCAGCGGCGCAACGGCCGCATCGAGCTGGACCTGAAGGCCGAGCTGGCACACGTTACCGGCGACCGCATCCACCTGACCAACGTGTTCTACAACCTGGTGGACAACGCCATGAAGTACAGCCGCAACGAGCCGCGCGTGCGCATCAGCACCCGCAGCGACGCCGCCGGCATCATCGTGAGCGTGGCCGACAACGGCGTGGGCATCCCGCGCGGCGAGCAGAAAAAGATCTTCGACCGGCTCTACCGCGTGCCCACCGGCAACGTGCATGACGTGAAGGGCTTCGGCCTCGGCCTCAGTTACGTGAGGGCCGTGGTGGAGCGCCACGGAGGATCCATCGCCGTGGAGAGCGAGCCGGGACATGGAAGCACCTTCCACATCACCCTACCCTTTGAACATGAGCACGCCGATCAAGCTGTTGCTGGTGGAGGATGACCCCAACCTGGGCAACCTGCTGGCGCAATACCTCGCCGCCAAGGGTTTCGACGCGGACCTGCGCACCGACGGGAAGCAGGGCGCCGAGGCCCATGCAAGGGGGCGTTACGACATCATCCTCCTCGACGTGATGATGCCCATGAAGGATGGCTTCACCCTGGCGCGCGAGATCCGCCAGAAGGATCCCCAGACGCCGATCATCTTCCTCACGGCGAAGAGCATGAAGCAGGATGTGATCCGCGGCTTCCAGAGCGGTGCCGATGATTACATGACCAAGCCCTTCAGCATGGACGAGCTCATGGCCAGGATCGAGGCCGTGCTCCGACGCAGCAAGGGGCTTCCGAAGAAGGAGGCCGCACCGTCCACCTTCACCATCGGCGCCTTCGTGTTCGACCCGCGCAAGCAGGTGTTGTCCATCGGGCCGCCCGAAGGGGGGCCACCCGACGGGCGCGTCGAACGCAGGCTCACCACCAAGGAGAGCGACCTGCTGCGCCTGCTGTGCGATCACCGCGACAGCGTGCTCATGCGCGCCGAAGCCCTGCGCACCGTGTGGGGCGACGACAATTACTTCAACGGCCGCAGCATGGATGTGTACATCGCGCGCCTGCGCAAGTACCTCAGGGCCGACCCCAAGGTGGAGATCCTCAACATCCACGGGAAGGGCTTCCGTCTGGTGGATCAGCAGGAGGCGATGCGGTGAGCGCCATCGCCGGAGGGGCCTTACAGACCTGATGTCCGCCCGCCATCCACCGGCAGGTTGATGCCGTTGATGTATGCGGCTGAGGGACCCGCGAGGAAGACCACCGCGTAAGCGATCTCCTCCGGCCGCGCGAAACGCTTGAGCGGCACTTCGTTCCTCATCGCTTCGGCGGCGGCCTCCGGGCTGACCTTGTTCGCCTCCGCCTTGCGCCGCACCAGATCGCGGATCCGTTCGGTATCGGTGCTGCCGGGCAGCACGTTGTTCACCGTGATGCCGAAGGGACCCAGTTCGGTGGCCAGCGTCTTGGCCCATTGCGCCACCGCGCCACGGATGGTGTTGCTCACGCCCAGCCCCGGGATCGGCTGCTTCACGCTGGTGCTGATGATGTTGATGATCCGCCCGTGCCGCTTCGCCTTCATGCCCGGCACCACGGCGAGCAGGATGGTCTGGCCGGCGAGCAGGTGCTGCCGGAAGGCGCGTTCGAACTGCTCCTGCGTGCTCTCATGCACCGGTCCGGGTGGCGGGCCACCCGTGTTGTTCACCACGATGTCGACCGGTCCCTGATCGGCCAGGATCGCGGCAACGGCGCGGCCCAGCGCCGATGTATCGGCCATGTCAGCCACCGCCATCGCATGCTGTTGGCCGGCCGTCCGATCGAGCATCGCCAGCACCTCCTTCAGCCGCGCTTCATCGCGCGCCAGCAGGGTGATGCGCGCACCTGCCTTCGCCAGTTCCAACGCCGTGGCCCGGCCGATGCCCTGCGTGCCGCCGCAGACCAGCGCGTGGTGGCCCTTGAGGGAAATGTCCATCGCGCGGTGAAGATGGGAAGACCCGTGGATGTGGGAGCGTACCGCACCTTTGCGCGCATGCGAACGGTCCCCTCCGCCGCCCTGCTGATGTGTACGCCGGCCTTCATCCTGGCCTCCTGGCCTGCCGGCGCACAGAACGACGAATGCGCATCGGCCATCGCCCTGGCCGTGGGATCCACCTGCGTTCCAGTGCCCGGCCATTGGATCGGCGCGTCGCAGTCGATGCCGGCGGATACCTGCGGCGGTTCCGCCAGTCCGCAGGCGATGGATGTCTGGTATGCCGTCACCGCCACCTCAGCCATCACCATCGTGGAGGTGCAGAGCGCCGACAGCAACGACGCGGTATTGGAGGCCTTCGGCGGGACCTGCGGCGCGCTCGTGGAACTGCAATGCGCCGATGCGACGCTTTTTGGAGGAGTTGAGTCGATCTCCTTGGCCACCACCATCGGGGAGACCTATTTCGTGCGCACCTATTGGTGGGACTATGGCCTCGTTCCATCCGACCTTGACCATGCCATTTGCGCCTACGAAGGCCCGCCGCCACCCGGGAACGACCACTGCGGCGATGCGGTGCCGGGAACGCTTTCCGCAGGATCGCCCCTGACCTTCACCGGCAGCACCCAGGGAGCCGATACGGCCGGTGACTATGCGCCCGGCTCGGCGCTCGAAGGCTCCGAGCCGTCGGTCTGGCATGCGTTCACGACCATCGAATGCACCAACGTGACCATCGCTTACTGCGCCACCGACCCCGCGTTCGATCACGTGCTCAGCGTGCTGGCCACCGGCTGCCCGGCGGACAGCCTGGTGTACGCGGGCAGCTTCGACCTGCTGGCCTGCGGCGATGGCGATGCGACGCTTTTTTTCGACAGCCTGGCCGCCGGCACCTATTACCTGCCGGTGCTTTTCGATGCGGATGATGCCAATGGGCCCTATGGCATCGAGGTGGGCGCCACGTCATGCCTGGTTGCTATTCAGGAAGCTTCCGATCACGGGTCCTGGCATGCCGTGGCTGATGGAAGCGCGATCACCATCACCGGCCCGGTGCTCGAGGCGACGACGGTTGTGCATCTGTTCCAGGCCGACGGCCGGTGGCTCATGTCCGGGCAACTCAGTCCGGGGGAGGGCCGGCAGCATCGCATCGATCTGCCCGCAACGACTGGCCCGGGCCTGCTGCTGGTTCGGATCCGGACCAGCCAAGGAAGCCCCGTCCTGTCCGTGTGGTGGGACTAAGCAGGAGAATCAGCTTTTTCCATCACCCTCATAGGTACTCACTTAAGTGTAGTCGATTCGGCAATTATTTGGAGGTCCGTGGAACCAGAGGATCTCATTGCAGCTGGTGGGTTGTGCCGGATTCCAAGCACCAGTGCTACAGGACCAAGCGCTGATCAAGGTCATTGTGCCGATTCGAAAAACCTCAATCTTGGTGACTATGGCGCCAGTGGGGCAGCTATAATTCAGCGTGCTGTTTCCGCTGATGGTCAATGTCACAGTATCACCGCCGGTGCCACATGATGTCTTCCTACAAGTCACCTTTACATTGTAACTGCAAGATGTGGCGTTGAAAATTGACATGCTCTGTGCATGCACAAATGATGCATAAAGCACCAGCACGCTGACTAACACCATTCGGCGTAAAATGGGTTTCATTTGAATTGGATTTGTTCAAAGGTAGGTTAGCCAGCAAGCTTTTTTTGGGTGTTTCGAGGGGTATTTTTGGATCATTGGTGTCCGGGGAAAGTACTGACCAACGGCTGCGACCCCTTCAGGGTCGTGCATCCCACTGATGCTCTCAACTG
>CAYMXP010000025.1:0-5839 GCA_964394425.1 uncultured Chryseobacterium sp.
TCATGCACCACGGTGGGCGCACCGGCGTTCACGATCTCCACGATGTCCACCGTCAAGGCATCGCCAAGCCCGGTGAGGTCCACGCTCACGGAGTGGCCCGCGGGCGTGCAATTGCTGGTGCCGGTGGCGGTGGCCGTGGGCGGCACGCAGGGCAGCGTCTCGCGCACGCAGAAATCGTCGATGGCGATATCGCCTTCGAAGGTGCCGTTCTGTGTGGCGCGAACGCGGAAGCGCACCAGCGGACCGGTCACCACCGCATCCACATCCAGCCAGCCGGTGAAGAGCCATTGGTTGCCCTGGTTGCCGGTCTGGGTGTACAAGGTGGTATAGACGCCGGGTGCGGTGCTCACGTCTTCCACCTCCAGGGTGAAGGTGCCGATCTGCGCGCCCCACATGTGCCGCCAGAGGGAAACCTCGGCTCCGAAGCCCGCATCCAGCGTGGTGATGTCGAATGTGTTCGACTGTGCGATCCGCTCGGTGCAGTTGCCGCTCGCCTCGATGTAGAGGTATTTGGAGGGCGCCGCGCCCGTGGTGTGGTCCTGATCGGGACCGGTGCCCGTACTGTTCGCCGTGCCGCTGGTTTCCACCAGCCATCCCGGAACGGTCGTGTTGCTCCAACCTTCATTCAGGGGCATCACGAACGTGCAGGAACTGCTGGCCCCGCCGTCGGTCCAGTCATCGAAGTCCTGGCAGAAGGGGAAGGTGGCGATCGGGCAGTCGAAAACCGTTCGGAGGAAGCTGCCCAGGTTGAGCGTGCAGATCGGATCAGGGTTGCTCACCACGGTCACCTGCACAGTGGTGCCCAGCGGGAAGGGGCCCATCGCATAGCTCTGAAGGGTGGTCACGTCATCGTATTGCGTGGTGGGTGTTCCGCCGATCGTATGCACCAGATCCACCGAGGTGTTCCCGGAGCCGAGCGCGGTGAGGTCCACGTTCACGGTGAACTGGCCGAGCACGCAATCGATCGAAACGCTCGGGGTGGCCGACGGCGCCAGGCAGGCCGGCGGGGTCCAACGGAACACGCGGCCGTTCGTCGGTATCGCCACGGCATCATCGATCGTGCATCCGGTGCCGGCCGCGGCGGCGGCGGTGGTGGCGTTCCAATCGGTGGTCGTGGTGCGGCTGTTGAACTCCGAGGCGCTGAAGCCGCCAAGCCCCGAATGCGTGTTGGAACTTAGGGAGGTGCCGAACGCGCAGGATCCGAAATGCACCTCGACCACGTTGGTGGTCTCGTACAGGCGGATCTGGTAGTTGAGGATGTCGCCCGTGCCCGTGGTGCCGGAGCGCTGGTAGCCGGTCCATTGCACCACGCATACCTGGTTGGGCGTGGTACCGATGGTCTCGATGCGCAGGTCGCTGGTGCCGTTGGCAGCCAGGTCGCGGCCCATGCCGGCCACACGCGCGCGCAACTGGGCCGGCGTGATGGCGGTGGCGTAGCTCAACGGAGCGATGCTGGCCGGCATGTTCACCGACGGGGTGAGGGCCGATTGGCCCAGGCAGACCCATCCATCGGTGCTGATGCCGATCCGGTCGTAGGCCGCGCCGTTGTATGTGAAGGTGAAGCCCAGCGGAAAGCCCGGGCCCGAGGTCGCACTGGTGCTTCCCGCCGGTGTCGCCGGATCCAGGAAGCGGTGGCTGGTGTTGCCCGTGCCGCCCAGCACCGTGCCGCCGGAGATGGCCGTGTAAGTGGACACCGTGGCATCGCTGAAGGCGTAAGTGCTGATGGCTTGCGCGGAAGCCCGCTGCGAGGCCGAAAGCATGGCGGTCAGGACGATGATGGAACCTGCGAGGCGTGCGTATGAACCGTTCATTTTCTTTGGATCTATGACCCGTGGGAGCGGGCCGGATGTTGGGTTGAACTATGGAGCGGGGACGAAAGTACCAGCCTGAGCAGCGGATCCTGTCCAAAAAAGAAATGCACGATCAGGCAACCTCCCGCCCAACGATGCGAACCTCGGGCTCCCTAAAAAAGCGAACCCGGGCGTCCGGCCCGGGCTCGCTGGCGATCCTGTCCTCCCGCAGCGTTACTTCTTGTCCCCGTCCTTCACCTCCTCGAAGTCCACGTCGGTCACCTCCTGGTCGCCGCCCGTGGAGGATGAGGTGCCGCCGTCGGACGCGCCGTTGGTGGCCGTGGTGCTCTGCTGCTGGGCCTGTTGCGCGGCGTACATCTCCTGGCTGGCGGCCTGGAACACGGTGTTGAGCTCGTTCATCAGCTTCTCCACCGCGTCGAGGTCCTGCGCCTTGTGCGCGTCCTTCAGGCGGCCCAGCACGTCTTCGATCGGCTTCTTCTTGTCCGCCGGGATCTTCTCGCCGTACTCCTTCAGGCTCTTTTCCGTCTGGAAGATCAGGCTGTCGGCCTGGTTGAGCTTGTCGGCGCGCTCGCGGGTCTTGCGGTCCTCCTCGGCGTGGGCCTTGGCCTCGTTCTTCATCTTCTCGATGTCGGCCTTGCTGATGCCGCTGCTGGCTTCGATGCGGATGCTCTGCTCCTTGCCGGTGGCCTTGTCCTTCGCATGCACGTGCAGGATGCCGTTCGCATCGATGTCGAAGGTCACTTCGATCTGCGGGATGCCGCGCGGCGCCGGCGGGATGCCGTCCAGGTGGAAGCGGCCGATGGTGCGGTTGTCCTTGGCCATCGGGCGTTCGCCCTGCAGCACGTGGATCTCCACGCTGGGCTGGCTGTCGCTGGCCGTGCTGAAGGTCTCGCTCTTCTTGGTGGGGATGGTGGTGTTGGCCTCGATCAACCGCGTGAACACGTTGCCCATGGTCTCGATGCCCAGGCTCAGCGGGGTCACGTCCAGCAGCAGCACGTCCTTCACCTCGCCGGTGAGCACGCCGCCCTGGATGGCGGCGCCCACGGCCACCACCTCATCGGGGTTCACGCCCTTGCTGGGTTCCCTGCCGAAGAACTGCTTCACCGCTTCCTGGATCGCGGGGATGCGCGTGCTGCCGCCCACGAGGATCACCTCGTCGATGTCGCCCACCTTCATGCCGGCTTTTTCCAGCGCGGTGCGGCAGGGGTCGATGGTGCGCTTGATGTAGGGGTCGATCAGCTGCTCGAACTTGGCGCGCGTCAACTGGCGCACCAGGTGCTTGGGCATGCCGTCCACCGGCATGATGTAGGGCAGGTTGATCTCCGTGGTGCTGCTGGAACTCAGCTCGATCTTGGCTTTCTCGGCGGCGTCCTTCAGGCGTTGGAGCGCCATGGCGTCCTTGCGCAGGTCCAGGCCTTCATCCTTCTTGAATTCCTCGGCCAGCCAGTCGATGATGGTCTGGTCCAGGTCGTCGCCTCCCAGGTGCGTGTCGCCGTCGGTGCTTTTCACTTCGAAGACGCCTTCGCCCAGTTCGAGCACGCTCACGTCGTGGGTGCCCCCGCCGAAGTCGAAGACCACGATCTTCATGTCCTTGTCGCGCTTGTCCATGCCGTAGGCCAGCGCGGCGGCGGTGGGCTCGTTGATGATGCGCCGCACCTTCAGCCCGGCGATCTCGCCGGCCTCCTTGGTGGCCTGGCGCTGGCTGTCGTTGAAGTAGGCCGGTACGGTGATCACGGCCTCGCTCACGGTGGTGCCCAGGTAGTCCTCGGCGGTCTTCTTCATCTTCTGCAGCACCATGGCGCTGATCTCCTGCGGGGTGTACTGCCGGTCCTTGATCTTCACCCGGGGGGTGTTGTTGTCGCCGCGCACCACCTCGAAGGGCACGCGGGAGATCTCCTTCGCGTCCTCTTCATAGGTGTTGCCCATGAAGCGCTTGATGGAGTAGATGGTGTTCCTCGGGTTGGTGATGGCCTGGCGCTTGGCGGGGTCGCCCACCTTGCGCTCGCCGTTGTCCATGAAGGCCACCACGCTGGGGGTGGTGCGCTTGCCTTCGCTGTTGGCGATCACCACGGGTTCGCTGCCTTCCATTACGGCCACGCAACTGTTGGTGGTGCCCAGGTCGATGCCGATGATCTTGCTCATGTTCGTTCGGTTGTCGCCCCGGCTTAGCCGGGACCGGATGGGTCAACTGGTTGGTTCGTGTTGCCCGCGCCCGGATCAATGACTATGCCAGCGGGCGATCCACCCGGAATGCTGCCATAGAGTAAGGTATGGGAGGCCGCTGACCTGGAAAGCTGACGATCAGGCAGCGTTGCCCGTCAAGGGCAGGTGTAGTCCGATCCGGGCCAGCTCACGCACCAATGCATGTCCGCGGTGATGTCGCCGATCACCAGTTCCTGGGTGCTGGAGGTGCTCAGCCGCTTGCCCACCACCTCCTCGAAATAACGGCCGCCGAAAAGGCCATAGCCGTTGGTGACGTTGGTGAAGTCGGGCCGCTCCTCCACGATGCCCGAGATGGGATCGGACAGTTGCAGGTAGGTGTGGAAGTCGTCGCTGGCCACGGCGAACATCAGGTCCACGCCATGGAATATGCGTTTCGTCACCGTGGGGTCTTCGGGGATCAGGGTGCGGATCCCCTGGTAGAAGTCCTGCGCGGCCAGGGTCACGTTCAGTTCCTCGTTGTTGTCCATCACCACGCAGGTCCGATGTCCGAGCGAACGAACGAAGGAGCCGTCGGTGGTGTCGGGGATGCCAAGGCTGTCCGGCCGCACCTCGCTGTACCGCACGCGGTAGCTCACCTCCCAGCGCCGGCCGTCGATACCGCTGTTCCATTTCACGTCGTAGGTGCCGTAGTCCCCGTTGCTGGTCACGATGCTGATGGGCACCGAGGTGCTGGCCACCGCGAAGTTGACCTGGAAATCATCGACGATGGGCGTGGTGGCGGTGATGGTTTCGCCGCGGGCCACCACCACCACCTTGTAGGTGTTGTCCTGGTCCAGCGTGGCGTCGAAATAGTACAGCTTGTGTACGGGGTAGTTGAAGGTGCCCGGAACGCGGTCGTCCACCAGGGTGTCGAGCAGGGGGTAGGTGTTCAGCAGCGTGGTGCCGTTCCATTCCTCCACCACCGCGCTTTCCAGTTGTTCATCGGTGAACTCGTTGCTGTCGGGGATCGCGGCGAACACGAAGGCGTCGCCCTCGCCCAGGAAGGCCTTGTTCAGCTTCACCCAGTGCCGGGTCTCGTCCACCACGTTGCCTGCGTCGTTCAGGCGCTTGGTGGAGAGCAGGCCGTAGATGATGGTGACGTTCTTATAGGGGGCGTTCACCTCCAGATCGGTGGTGCAGCCCCAGAGCAGGGTGCCGCAAAAGAGCAGGGTCAGGACTTGCTTCATGCCATTTCGTGGGCGGCCAAAGATAGACGGCACCTTCTGCGGCGGCCGGTCGATCTGACGAACGGCGGCCTCCGTGGCCCGCCGGAGGGGATCGTGATCCTGCTCCCGAGCAGGATCGATCGCTTTAAGCAGGCTCAACTCCCCTCCCCGCACGGGGAGGGGCAGGGGGTGGGGCGGAAGAAGATCCTGAACCACCCGGCCTTCGGCCTCCAACCCCTCCTTGGAAAAAGGAGGGGAGTTGATCGGGGTCTATGGTGAGATCAACTGCTTTGATCAGGCTCAACTCCCCTCTCCGCACGGGGAGGGGCAGGGGGTGGGGAGGTGAAAATTCCCAGAACCACCCGGCCTTCGGCCTCCAACCCCTCCTTGAAACAAGGAGGGGAGTTGTGTACGGTGTTACTCAAGACCATCTGCATTATGCACACTCAACTCCCCTCTCCGCACGGGGAGGGGCAGGGGGTGGGGCGGAAGATGATCTCTGAACCACCCGGCCTTCGGCCTCCAACCCCTCCTTGGAAAAAGGAGGGGAGTTGATCGGGGTCTATGGTGTGATCAACTGCTTTGATCAGGCTCAACTCCCCACCCCGCACGGGGAGGGGCAGGGGGTGGGGCGGAAGATGATCTCTGAACCACCCGGCC
>CAYMXP010000025.1:5939-26122 GCA_964394425.1 uncultured Chryseobacterium sp.
CCGCACGGGGAGGGGCAGGGGGTGGGGCGGAAGATGATCTCTGAACCACCCGGCCTTCGGCCTCCAACCCCTCCTTGGAAAAAGGAGGGGAGTTGATCGGGGTCTTACGCGAGACATTCTACCACCCGCAGAGCCGACCCATTGCCCAGCCGACTCAATAGCTTTGATGCCTTCGCAACATGACCATGAGCGATACGGCCATCAGCATCCGCCGCGTCACCACGCGCGTGCTTCAGGACATGAAGGAGAAGGGCGTGAAGATCGGCATGCTCACCGCGTACGATTTTTCCCTGGCCCGCCTGGTGGACGGCGCGGGGATCGACGTGATCCTGGTGGGCGACTCGGCCAGCAACGTGATGGCCGGCCACGAGACCACCCTGCCCATCACCCTGGACCAGATGATCTACCACGCGCAGAGCGTGGTGCGCGGCTGCCAGCGCGCGCTGGTGGTGGTGGACCTGCCCTTCGGCACCTACCAGGGCAATAGCAAGGAGGCGCTCAACTCGGCCATCCGGATCATGAAGGAGAGCGGCGCGCACGCCGTGAAGCTCGAAGGCGGACAGGAGGTGATCGAATCCATCACGCGCATCCTCACGGCGGGCATCCCGGTGATGGGCCACCTGGGGCTCACCCCGCAGAGCATCTACAAGTTCGGCACCTACGTGGTGCGCGCGCGCGAGCAGGAGGAGGCCGAGCGGCTGAAGCAGGATGCCGGGCTGCTGGAGCAGGCCGGCTGCTTCGCCATCGTGCTGGAGAAGATCCCCGCCACGCTGGCCAGGGAGGTGGCGCAAAGCGTGAAGATCCCCGTGATCGGCATCGGCGCCGGCGGCGGGGTGGACGGCCAGGTGCTGGTGCTTCACGACATGCTGGGCATCAACCGCGAGTTCAATCCGCGCTTCCTGCGCCGCTACGCCGACCTGCACGGCATCATCACCGAGGCGGTGAAGAACTACGTGGTCGATGTGCGCAAGCGCGACTTCCCCGGGCCCGAAGAGCAGTACTGAGCGGCGGCCGGCGCTGTTGCATCTGGACGAGCATCTGCTGATCGTCTCGAAGCCCGGCGGCGTGCCATCGCAGCCCGATCGCACCGGCGACCGCGGCGTGCTGGACATGGTGCGCGGGGAACATCCCGGGGCGGGCCTGGTGCATCGCCTGGACCGCCCGGTGAGCGGCGCGATGCTCCTCGCGCGCAAGGCGGAAGCGCTGGCACCCTGTCACGCGATGTTCCGCGAGCACCGCGTGAGGAAGATCTACTGGGCGATCGTGGAGGGCGGGGTGGAGAAGGACGCGACCTGGCATCATGTGCTGAAGGAGGATCGGCGCGCGCGGCGGATGCGGGTGGCGGGCGATGGCGTGAAGGATGGCCTGCCCGCCCGGCTGAACGTGCGCGTGCTGCACCGCGGCGATCGCTATTCGCTGATCGAACTGGCACCGGTGGAAGGCCGCTTCCATCAACTGCGCGCGCAATGCGCGGCGGCGGGCCACCCGATCAAGGGCGATGTGAAATATGGCGCCCGGCGCGGCGAGCCCGATCGCAGCATCGCGTTGCACGCGCGTTCGCTGGAGTTCGATCATCCCATCACCACCGCGCACCTCAAGGTGGCCGCCCCACCGCCCGCATCGCGCATCTGGGAGCTGCTCCTTCCGCGCTGACGCGATGGCCGCTCACATCGGGTCCACGTCCACCACCAGCTGCACGGGCGAGTGCTCGGGCATGGCGAAGTGCCGGTCGATCGCGTCGCGGATCGCCTGCTTCTCCGCGCCATAGCGGTCCTTGCGCAGCTTGAACAGCAGCGTGCGCAGATGCTTGTCGCGTACGCGCGCCACGGGCGGTGCTTCGGGCCCCAGCATGCGCTCGGCGAAAACAGGCGCCAGGCGCGCGGCCAGCCCGGTGGCGGTATGCACGAGCCGGTCTTCGGTGCGATGCTTCATGGTGAGCTGCACCAGCCGCGTGAACGGTGGATAACCATGCGCGCGGCGGTGCTCCAGTTCGCGCAGGTGGAAGCCCTCCGTGTCATGCGCCATCACCAGGCCGATCACCGGATGATGCACGTCGTGGGCCTGCAGGAACACCACGCCGGGGTTGTTCCGCCGGCCCGAACGCCCGGCCACCTGCGCCATCAACTGGAAGGCGCGCTCGTGGGCGCGGAAGTCGGGGTAGCGCAGCAGCCGGTCGGCGTTGAGGATGCCAACGAGGCTCACCTGGTCGAAGTCCAGTCCCTTGGTCACCATCTGCGTGCCCACCAGGATGTCGATCGCGCCTTCGCCGAAGCGTCCCAGGATGCGCTCGAAGGCCTGCCGCCCCCGCGTGGTGTCCTGGTCCATGCGCGCCACGCGCGCATCGGGAAAGATCAGCTGCAGTTCCTCCTCGATCTTCTCGGTGCCGAAGCCGAGCATGCGCAGGCGCTTGCTGCCGCATGAGGGGCATTCCGAAGGCGGTGTGTATTCCCTTCCGCAATAATGGCAGCGAAGGCCATGCTGCTGCTTGTGGTAAGTGAGGCTGGCATCGCAGTGGTCGCATCCCGGCACCCAGCCGCAGGTCTCGCATTGCCACACCGGCACGTAGCCGCGGCGGTTCTGGAAGAGGATCGTCTGTTCGCGCCGTGCGATCGCCTTGCCGATCGCATCCACCAGGGGCTGGGACAGATGCCCCTTCATCTGCCGGCGCCGGTAGGCATCGCGCAGGTCCACGCGGACGATCTCCGGCAGCGGCGCTTCGCCGTGGCGCACCAGCAGTTCGGCGTACGCGTATTTCCCCGTGCGCGCGTTGTGCCTGCTTTCCATGCTGGGGGTGGCCGATCCCAGCACCACGCGTGCATCGTGGATCCCCGCCAGCAGCACGGCCATGTCGCGGGCCTGGTAACGCGGTGCGGGATCCTGCTGCTTGTAGCTCGGGTCGTGCTCCTCGTCGACGATCACCAGACGCAGGCGGTGGAAGGGAACGAAGATGGCCGAGCGCGCGCCCACGACGATCGGTGGGGCCTGGTCCTCCTTCAGCATCCGGTGCCACAGGTCGATCCGGTCGCGCTGGCCCAGGCGCGAATGGAACACCGCGATGCGTTCGCCGAACCGCGCCTTCAAACGCCCGATCACCTGCGTGGTGAGGGCGATCTCCGGAAGCAGATAGAGCACCTGGTCGCCGCGGTCGATCGCCTCGCCGATCAGCTTCACGTACAGTTCGGTCTTGCCCGAGGAGGTGATCCCGTGCAACAGCACGACCGGATGGGAGGAGAGGCCGGCGCGCACCGCATCCAGTGCCTTCGTTTGCGCTTCGGAAAGGGAAACCGGCGGCCTTGCCGCGCCTGCCGGTGGCACGGCGCCCGGGGGGCGTTCATGGATCTCGAAGATCCCCTTGTCCACCATCTGCTTCAGCATGCCGGACGTCGTGCCCGCCGCGCGCAGCAGCGCGTCACGCGGTACGTCGCGCGGGTCGTCGCCCAGGCAGCGGCTGATCTCGACGTACTTCATCAGCAGGTGAAGCTGCTTCGGCGCCTTTTCCAGCCGGTCGAACAGCGCATGCAGGGCTGCGTCGGTGCCCAGGCCGGGCGCGAGGCGCACGGTCCGCTCCATGCGCGGTTTCAGGTCCTCGCGCATGCCTTCGGCCAGCATCACCGCGCCGCGCTCGATCAGGCGCTTCACCACGGGCATGGGATCCTTCACCCCCAGCAGTTCGGCGGCCTGTTCAAGGGTGAGGATCGGCTGCCGCTCCAGGGCCTCCACCACGATGCTCTCGCGCCCCAACGCCTGCAGGTCGTCGAGGACCGCCGGACCCGGCATGATGCGCGAGCTGCTGCTGAGCACGAGCGGGCCCGGCAGTCCGGCGATCATGGTTTCGCCCGGCGTACACAGGTAGTGCGCCGTCATGCGTTCCCACAACAGCAACTGGCGCTCGTTCACCACCGGCGTGGCATCCATCACCGAGAGCACATCGCGCACCATGCCTTTCGCCGGAGGCTGCCGGTGCGTGCGGATCACCAGGCCCGAATACAGCTTGCGCCCGCGTCCGAACGGCACCACCACGCGCGCGCCCACGGGCACGTCATCCAGGCCATCGGGCAGCGCGTAGGTGAAGGTGCCCGGCACGGCCAGCGGCAGGATGATGTCGGCGAAGCGCACGGAACAAGTTTACCGTCGGTGCGCGGTCCGCTCGCGGTAAAAAGGAAGAAGCGCGCCTTACGGGGCGCGCTTCAGTATCCTGGTCTCCGGGCTTACGGGCTCGGACAGGGGCTTTCAATGCCGTGGGCCTGTTGCCCCCTGTGACCAGGTGTTCCGTTGGCCCAACGATGGGGCCGGCACTTCTCAACGGGCCGGTCGCGGGGAATGTTTCATCACCCGCCGTGCTCCACGGCGAAGGTGGATCGCACGATCCCGCCGTCCGGGTGCGTGCGTTCTTCGAAATGCACGGTGCCCTCCCGGTCGAGCATGACCACCGTGGAGCAGCGCGTGCCATAGGTGGGTGTGCGGATGAAGATGCTGCCCAGCGCGCGCTCCCGATCGCGGTCCAATCCGGTGTCGGGCAGGTGATCGTCTGCGGGCCGTTGCTCATCACGCAACAGGCCGAAGAGCGCTTCCACGTCGGGCTCCGGTCCGGCGATGGCCGGTGCGAAAAGGTCCAGCGCGCGCACCACCTTGGGCCAGGGCGTGTCCAGCAGGTTGTTGCTCATGCCGTGAAGGCCCGGCGGTACCTCCTCGACGCGGCCGGTGATGTTGCTCGTGTAACGCAGCGTGGGGAGGTCGCCATGGAGCAGGTTGAAGCCGTCATAGGCGGCATCCATTCCCGGCCGTGGCGAGCCGTCCAGCGCGTCGCGCACCAGCAGCCCGCGCGAGCGCCCGTTGATGCGTGGGCGCCGCAGGTCGCGGTAGTTGGTCACCATGGCGAAGCGGCCCGCGCGCGTGATGCCCAGCCAGGTGCCGCCGGCGCGCGCATCCCGGCCGGCCAGGATGTGGGGCGCATCCTGCCACCAGTGGGCGGGTCGCGCTTCGCGGTCCAGGAACTCGTCGCGGTTCGTGGCCAGGATGAAGGGATAGCGCGGATGGCTTCGCAGCGCCATCACCAGCAGGCACATGGGTGCGCGAAAATAGGATCGATGCACGCCGTCCAGCGGATGGCTGCGATCAGAAAACCCCTTCGCCCTTGAGGAAAAGGACGAAGATGAAGGTCATGAGGAAATGGTGGAAGAGCAGCAGGCAGGAGGCCAGCGTCAGGAAGGTCTTGCCGCTGGAGGGCAGATCGGGGAAGAGCTTCTTGTTGTTCACCGCGATGATGGGCAGGGGCACGGTGGCCAGCAGGAAGGTGACCGCCAGCGCCTTGAAGAGGAAGGCGTTGGTCAAAAGACCGAAGAAGAGATGCGCGTAGTAAAAGAGGAACCCGGCGAAGGACAGCAGGCCCAGGCGCACGAACAATCTGGCTTCCGCGATCATCTTGGAGCGTTGATCCATGGCGAAGACGCAGGGCTTCAACGCGGTTGTCGCTCCCGGGGTTGCGAATTTTCAACACGGCCCGGGCGGGGCCAAGGCAACCGTTCAGCGCGAGGCGCGTCGCGCCAAGGCCGCGATGGGCAAGGCCGCCAGCGCGCATCCCGCCGCGAAGAGCACCCATGGGAAACGCTCCGGCCGATAGGTGGCGAAGGACCGGAAACTGTCCCCGCCCGATGGATCGAGCGACCATGCCCCGATGGCCTGTCCCTCCTTGGCCGCATGCGTCAGGGGGCCGGCGACGAAGCTCATCAGGATGATCGCGGCACCCAGGCCGAGCATGGCCCATCGCCCCCATCCGATCGTGACCCGGCGATCGCCATCGCATGCATGCAGCAGCACCATCCCCAAGGCGATCAGCCCGATCGACACGATGCAAGGGGCGAGCACCGGTCCCACCCAGGGCACCGGGATCAGGAAGAGCAGGTCCCACTCGAGCAGTGATCCGGGCCATCCGATGAAGAAGCGGAGAAAGACGTAGTAGAACAGGTCCCAGATGCCGAACACCACGCAGAACCATGCGAAGCGGTCCTTCGCCCCGCGGGCCACGAGCGCCCCGGGCGCCAGCAGCATGACCATGGTGGCCAGCTCGCGGAACAGCTCCGTACGGGCGAGCGTGCGATCCATGGGCACCAGGGGGAAGAGCGACCCATCTGGATAATAGAGCGCGCGCAGATCGATCACCACCGCCGCTTCCAGCATGGCCATGGCCACGGCGTAGGCCGTGATCCAGGGAAGGCGACGATGCCAGGGCGGTGTGTTCATGCCGATGGGCGGGTCGTGCGCCGTGCCTTACCGCGCGAGACCCATGTGTTCCAGTTGGGCGAAGGTCCATGCATCGGCGCGGTTCCAACCCTGCCAGCCCGTGGCGTTCCAGCGATCGAGGAACGCGCGGCGTCGCCGCTCCAGGTCCGCGTCGAATTCATCCATGGTCGTCCGGCGGATCCAGACCACCTCGTTGGTGAGATGCTTGTTCATCTGCTGCTCCACCCGATGCCTGTTCGCAAGGAGCAAGGGCAGCGCCTTGTCGCTCATCGCGAGGTAGTTGTCCACGTCGATCTCGCCCTGGTTCCAGTGTGTCAGGTTGTATCGCGTGATCAGCCCGTCCCAGTTCACCGTCGTCAGGCCGATCATCGCCGCGAACGCGGCCCACGCGTTCACGCGCAGCAGATGGTACAGGCTGTGCCGGCGGTGGATCTTCACGGCCAGGGTGATCAAGCCGGTCAGTACCAGACCCAGGAAGACGATGACCCCGATGCGACCGTATGCCAGGCCGTGGAAGTGGATGTAGTGGTGGTTGCGGATGGTTACCGAGATGCCCAGGATGAAATTCTGGGCGATCCAGGCGAAGGCGAGCATGCGCAGCGGCCCGCTCTTCCAATAGAAGTTCTGGTTGGCGCGGAAGAGCCGCAGCAGGATCAGCATGCTCAGCAGGATGCTCACGATCAGCAGCCAGGTGCCTTCATGCACGAACTGCTTGAGCGAAAAGCCCTCGGGCACCTCGAAGCCGAACCAGATCCAGGAGATGTCCACGGCGTTCACCACCAGGAGCAGCGCGTTCATCATCACCAGCAGGATCAAGCCCATGCGGCGCTCGCGTTCCAGCGCGTTGAGGGCGAGCGGAGCCTGCCAGCGGGCGCGGCGTGTACGGCGCCGCGACAACAGGTCGGTCCATTGCCGTTCGTGGCCGGCCATCAGATGCGGGGCGAAGCGGAACAGCAGGCCGGCGGACAGCAGCAGGCCGAAGAGGAAGAACAGCGCGTGAGGCGTGAGGATCTCCGAGAACAGGTCGTGCAGCCACGCGCCGAAGCGATCGAGGAAGCCCGCGGTGAGGTGGTCGAACTTCGGGTTGGCCACGCGGTAGATCTGGAAATAGATCGCCAGCAGGACCAGCGGGATCAACGCGAGCCGGAGCCACCGCCACGCCGCCCCTGGCATGCGCCGGCCTTCCAAGGCCTCGTTGATCGATCCGCCGGCGCCCTGGGGCAGCAGCGCGTAATTGGCCGCGGCCTGGGCGATGCCGTAGAACACGCCGCGCAATTCCTTCTCATGGGCCAGCGCGGCGAACACGAACAGGGAGCCAAAGCAGCTGATGATCGCCACCACGCTGTTGTGCCAGACGCCGAAGAACGCCGCGATGATCATACCCGCCATCACCGCCCGTGCGGGTGTGCTGAACCCCTTCCACCCGTGACGACCGAGCAGCACGCAGGCGATCAAAAGCACGTACACGGCCAGGTTGATGCCGATGTCCTGCCGCCAGAAGAGCACATCGAAGGCGATGGCGGTGAGCAGCAGCAGGATCAGGGAGTTCCGGAGGAACGCCTTGCGCGATGAGGGTGGGGAGGCTGGGGTGGGCATGCCGCCGGTGGAACGCGATGGCCGGTCGGTTATTGGCGGCCCGATCGCGAAAGGCCGAACGATCAGTGGGCGAGCAGGAGGGCCAGCGCGATCCCGCATACCACGGCCGCGAACCGTCCGGCGTTGAAGCGGTGCTCCGGCGCCCCCTCGAAGATGATGGTCGTGCTGATGTGCAGCAGCATGCCGATGGCCACGGCGAGGGCGCGGTGCAGGAACTCCCGGCCCAGGCCGTCGCCCAGGCCATGGCCGGAGAGGATGCCCAGGGGCGCCGCCGCGGAGAAGGCCACCAGTGCCGACCAGTTCGCCGCCGGGCCCGCCGCCGACCGCCAGAGCACCGCGGCCAGCGCCACGGCCATGGGCATCTTGTGCAGCAGCACGCCGAGCAGGAAGGGAAGGTCGCCGTGGATGTCCGGATCGGCGAACGGAAGCCCTTCCACGAACGAATGGATGCTGAGGCTCGCCAGCATCACCCACGGCAGCGCATGGTCCCGATGCACGTGCATGTGGCCGTGTTCCACGCCATGGCTGAAGAAGGCGAGCATCACCTGCAACAGGAACCCGCCCATGATCCAGAGCCCGATGCCGGCGGCGGCCTCCAGGTACAGTTCGGGCAGCATGTGCAGCACCACCACGCCAAGGAGGAACGCGCCGCTGAAGGCCAGCAGCACCTTCATCGCCCCCGGGGGAGGATGCACGGTGCGCACCGCGCCACCGGCCAGCAGCGGCAGCAGGAAGAACGCGAGGAGCGTGGCGGTCAGGCCCATGGCGGGAGCATCAACCCAGGTGCGGCATGGCGCGGTCGAAGATCAGCATACGCCGTGGACCAGACAGCCCCTCACGTGGGTCGTTCGGCCCAGATCACCATCCGCCGCGACCGTTCGCGATCGAAGGGCGCGAACGGCGGGGCATCGGTGCGGTCGGTGATCCGAAGCCCGGCCCGTCCGATGAGCAGGTCGATCTCCTCGGGCGCATAGGCATGCACGCGCTCGATGAATTGGTGCATGCGTCCCTTGTCCCGTACGGTGATCCGTTTGGTGAAGACATCGCCTTCCACGCCGCGCTGGACGAGGAATTCCACGTCGCCCACGCGCAGGTGCTCTTCCGCCACCAGGTCGTGCCGGGCGCGCGCGGGATTGAGCAGGTCGAGCACGAAGCGACCACCGGGCACCAGGGCGCGCGCGATGGTGGTGAGGCTGCGGAGGTCATCCGTTCGTTCGGCCGAATACCCCAGGCTGGTGAACAGGCAAACGGCCACGTCGAACCGCCCGTCGACGTATGGCTCGCGCATGTCATGCACGTCGAAGCGGGCATTGGGCACGGTGCGGCGCGCCTCCTCCACCACTTCGGGGGAAAGATCGATGCCCGTGACCTTCATGCCGGCCCGGTCGAAGCAGCGCGCGTGCCGCCCGCGTCCGCACGCCACGTCGAGCACGGCTGATCCGCGCGGAAGACCGAGATGGACCTGGAGCGCCTCGACCCAGCGTGCGGCCTCCTGATCATCGCGGTGGCCATAAAGCAGCTTGTAGTACGGCGTGCAGAACCAGGTGGTGAACCAGGGCATGAAGAAGCGGACGAATGTAGGCCCGTGCCCCCGTGGGCGGCGCGCATACTTTTGATGCCCGCCGCGCCCATGTCATCACGCCGCTCTCCCCGTTACCCGAACGCATCTTTCGTGGTGCGGACCCTCGCCTTCCTCGCGCCGGCGATCTTCGCCTGCCGTCAGGAGGACACCGGGCCGGTGGCCGTCAACGACATGAACGCCTCGGTGGACCATGCGATCATGGAATCCATGCTGGTGCAGGTTTCCCCCCTGGTGAACGCGCTGCGCGCCGGTCCGGGCGCTTGGCAGGCCATGCAGACGCGCACGTGCGCGGTGGTCGACAGCATCACCGGCGATACGGCGGCCTTTCCGACCAACGGCCCGGTGACCATCCACCTGCGGTATCCCGATCCTTACTGCGTGGACATCGATGGCCGCAGGCGGGCCGGCCTGCTGGCGATCACCCTCACCGATGTGCTCACCGTGCCCGGCGCGATGGCCTTCGTTTCCTCGATCGACCTGAAGGTGGACGACTACCGCTACCGCTTCGGCCTGCGCGACAGCGTGGTGGCCGCCGACAGTTCGATCGTGCGCGTGGACAGCGGCTTCATATTCACGCAGGGGGCTTTCGCGCCGCGGTATACGGGCACCTATGCCTACACCGACACCGACAGCACGGGAAGCGCGGACCCGCAGAACGATGCGTATTCCGTGGTGCAGTCCACCCAGGGCCTGGATCGCGAGGGGATGGCCTACACGGCGGAGACCACGACGACGCCCATGGCGGTGGCCATCGCCTGCCGCTGGGCGACCGCGGGGACCGTCCTCGTCGTGCCGGCGGAAGGCCACGAGCAGGAACTCGATTATGGCGATGGCGGCTGCGACGATCTGGCCCGGATACACACCCAGGGTCAGGAGGTCGGGTTGACAATTCCGTGAATATCTCGGCGCGGCCCGTGCGCGCACGCGCGAGGCGCCGCGCCTTCATTTGCCACGCTCCCTCATCCACGGCACAACACGCGATCGGAACATGGGCCCCATCAAGATCGACGGCACCGCCAAGACCCCGTACGTGAACTTCGACGCGGCCACCGGCCTGCTGGAACTCAAGGGCCGGTCGATCCCCGAGAACTCGATCGATTTCTACAAGCCCATCATCGACTGGGTGGATCAATACGCGCGCGCGCCGCAGGCGAAGACGGCCATGCATGTGCAGCTCGAGTACTTCAACACGTCCTCATCCAAGTGCATCCTGGACCTGTTCAAGAAGCTCGAGATGGTGCGCACCACGGGCAACGAGGTCACCGTGTTCTGGCACTACGAGGCCGACGACGAGGACATGCTGGAGGCCGGCGAGGACTACCAGGCCATCATCAACATCCCCTTCAAGATGATCCAGATCGAGGGGGTGGACGACCGCGGGTGATCCCGTCCGCGGGTCAGTGCCGCATGCCGCTGAAGCGTGCGACCAGGCGCGGCAACAGGTCGATGCATAGCGCGAGGTAGAGCAGGAGGGTCATGCCCCAGATCACGAAGGTGTTGGCCCACCAGGTGGGGATCCGGCCGCCGGCGAAATACTTGCCGGGCGCATAGAACTGCGCGCCGAAGATCCCGGCCCGGGCCGGTTCCAGGTAGATTGGATCGCTTTTCTGCACCAGTTCACCCTGGTACTCGGTGATCACGTTCACGTCGTTCTTGTTGGTCACGTGATCGGCCAGGCTTTCGTTGCGGTAGCGGTCCAGCAGCGCGAAGTAGGCGGCCTTCCCCTCCGGGGTGG
Organism: uncultured Chryseobacterium sp.; assembly: GCA_964394425.1. GTDB lineage: Bacteria > Bacteroidota > Bacteroidia > Flavobacteriales_F > PHOS-HE28 > PHOS-HE28. The sequence goes on from CAYMXP010000025.1 coordinate 17,093, forward strand.
CGGTCATGGCGCCGATGCGCTCCTCCTTTTCGCGTTCGGCCTGTTTGTACACCGTGCGGTAGTGCGCGGTGAGCGTGTTCAACGCCGCGTCCACCTCGTCGAGCGCCGTTGCGTCCACGCGACCGGGGGTGAGGCGGTCGATCGCCGGAAGATCGAAGCCGCGCAGCGCGGCCGTCTCCTTTCGCAGTTCGGTGCGCAGCAGGTCCAGGTCATGGCGCGCGTCGGCATCCAGGCCCGAGGCGCCCAGCGCGCGGCGCACCTCCGCGGCGCGGTCCTTCAGGTCGCGCACCCAGAGGTCCTTCCTCCAATTGGCCACCTTCATGCGCTGGTCGAAGGCGAAGAAGTTGCGCTCGTAGTCGTTGCTGATGAACTGGGCCACCGCCATGCCTTCGTACGCCCACCGGCTGGCCATGATGTTGCCGATCCACGGCACGCTCCGCTCGCTGGCGAAGAGCGGGTGCAGCTTGTCGAACTTGACGATGATGCCGCTGAAGAGCAGTTGCGGGATGATCAGCACGGGGATCAGGATGTAGATCACCTTGGCGCTGTTGAAGCTCGCGCTGATGTTCAACCCCAGCACGTTGGCGAAGCAGGCGGTGCTGAAGAGCAGCACCCAATGCACCGCGTGCATGCCGTGGATGCCCAGGATGGCGTGGCCCACCAGCACGAAGAGCAGCGATTGCAGCGCGCTGATCAGGAAGAGGATGCCCGTCTTGCTCAGGAGGTAACCGCTCCGGCTGAGGGCCAGGAATTTCTCGCGCTGCAGCATCCGCCGGTCGCGGATGATCTCCTCGGCGGCCACGGTGAGGCCGAGGAAGAGCGCCACGATCACGGCGATGAACAGGTACTGGGGGATGTTGTCGTTCTGGCGGAACACGTAACCGGCATCGTCCGGACCGGTGCGGTGGTAGCGCAGGAAGAAGGCCATGATGAAGGCGAGCGCCGGCGCCTCGATCAGGTTGATCAGCACGTACTGCCGGTTGGCGAGCTTGGCGAGGATGTCGCGCTTGAAGTAGACCTCCAACTGCCGCAGGAAGCGCGGCGCGCGGAAGGTGCTGTGCGGCACGCTGTGCTCCTCGGGCACGCCGGCCACGCGTGCCTCCATCTGCGCGCGGAAGACCTCGTTCCAGGCCTCCGGGCCGATGCGCCGCTGATCGGTCTCGTTGCCGTGATCGTCCACCAGCCTGGCCTCCAGGATGTTGAAGATCTGCTCGGGGTTCACGTTTCCACAGGCCGCGCATTGGCCCACCTCGCTGTTCACCTGCCCGGTCACGCGCTTGAAGTACACCACCGCGTCCACCGGATCGCCGTAGTAGACCGGGTAGCCCTCCTGGTCGATCAACAGCAGGCGGTCGAAGAGCTTGAAGATGGCCGAGGAGGGCTGGTGGATCACCACGAACACCACGCGGCCCTTCAGCGCCAGTTCCTTGAGCAGGTCCATGATGTTCTCGCTGTCGCGCGAGCTCAGGCCGCTGGTGGGTTCGTCCACGAACAGCACGCTGGGTTCGCGGATCAGCTCCAGGGCGATGTTCAGCCGCTTGCGCTGGCCGCCGCTGATGGTCTTGTCCAGCGCGCTGCCCACCTTGAGGTCGCTGGTCCCGTACAGGCCCAGTTGATGCAGCAGGTGCGTCACCTTGGCGCCGATGGCCGCGTCGTCCAGGTCGCCGAAACAGAGCTTGGCGTTGAAGAACAGGTTCTGCCGCACGGTGAGTTCCTCGATCAGCAGGTCGTCCTGGCTCACGTGGCCGATCACGCCGCGTATCCTGTCTCGCTCGGCATGCACGTCGATGCCGTTGATGGTCACGCGGCCCGTGGCGGGTCTGAGCGTGCCGTTGAGCACGTTGAGCAGGGTGCTCTTGCCGCTGCCGCTGCCGCCCATGATGCCCACCAGCTTGCCGCTGGTCTCGGCCATGTGCAGCGGGTGCAGGCCGCGCCGGCCGTTGGGGAAATCGTAGGTGATCTGGTCGGCCTTGAACATGATCCGGCCTTCATGGCCACCCCGGAAGAAGCTGCCGAGGATGTCGCTGTAGTAGATCGGCGCGCCATGGCCCGGGCGGATCGAGGCGCCATGGTCCAGTACGTAATGGCTGTCGCCGCGCATCGCGTGGCCGTTCAGCATCACGCGGTCCCGCCCGAGGTAGCGGGCCAGGTACAGGTTCACGCTGGGCACGTGCAGCACGCGCAGCTCTCCGTCGATGCCGTGGGCGTGCAGGTGGCGCGCGCGGGCGGTGGTCGGCGCGGGGGCCGTGTCGATGTACAGCAGGTGCTCCTCGTCCTCGCGAGCGGCGCGGTCGTGGTCCATGAAGGAGAGGATGCGGCCGTATTCCTCCGGCGCGATGTTGAAGGTCTCGGCGACGGTGGTCACGAAGGCCAGTTCCTGTTCGGCCACCCCGCCACCGGCGTAAATGAATTCGATCAGATGCACCAGCACCTCGAACTTCTGCCGCTGCGTCAGCTCCTCGTTGATCTCCGTGCAGATCTTCAGGACCTTCACGCTGTTGAGGGCGGTGCGCTTGCGGTCCTTATGGCTGGCGCCGCCGCTGCTATGGTAGGCTTGCAGATGGCCGTCGAAGAGGGCCAGGTGCGCCGCGGCCTTTTCCAGATCGAACTGCTGGCGAAGGAATCGCTCCACGATGCCGCGCCCACTGGGGCCGCCGCCCGCCGATTGCCCTTCCACCCGGGCGATGATGGCGAACAACCGCAGCAGCGCGTGAAGGATCTTCTCGCTCATGAGGGACCTGTTCCCCGGTGAAGGGGTGGAAAAAAGAGCGCGCCTCTTTACGGGAGGCGCGCTTGAAGGTTTGCCGGTGCCGGACCGGGTGGTGGAACTATCTCTTGAAGCCGATGAGCAGCACCGCGCAGCCCGATCCAGCCTTGGCGGGATCCAGGTTGGCTTCGATGGTCACATCGATCGTGTTGGCCACGGCCAGGTCCCAGTAGGGATCGTTGTTCTGGTCCTTGTTGCTGAAGAGCAGGTTGTGCTGCTGGTCGTACACACCGAAGGTGAGGTTGCCGTCGGTGAGCCCGCTGCACGCCGCCACGCGGTAGGTGGTGCCACCGAACAGGGTGAGGTTGAACTCGGCGGTCTCTTCCTCGTTGAGCAGCGCACGATAGAACTGGCCGTCGGGGATGTAGGCGGCGGTGATGTGTTTCTCGCACAGGGTCGCGATGGTGTCGCACTGGGCCATGGCACCCGTACCGGAGAGGCCGGCCGCCAGGAGGAGAGCAGGGAGGTTGCGCATGGTCCGTCAGGCAAGAAGGGTGGAGCGAAGGGCGGTCACTTTTTCGGCGATCGTTCTCAACTGCTCGGGCGTGATGGCCACGGTGCTGGTGCTGTTGATGTGGGTGATCTTCTTCGAGGCATCGGTCACCGGCGGTTCGAATTGGTAGGTCGTCGCCACGCCTTCGAAGGCGGTGCGCAGGTCGTTCAACCCGGTCAGCAGCGCGGTGCTCGCCTTTTCCTTGTCGCTCTGTTCGATCAGCGCGATCAGGTCGCCCAGGGTCCGCTTCTGTTCGCCCACGCGCCGCGCCACGTCCTCATTGATGGTCCCGTCGGCGGCGGCGACGGTCAGGTACATGGATTCGATCCATCCACCGGCCAGCACCAGCGCGCTCACGTCGTCGCGCTCGTTGGTCTTGAGGTACTGGTCGGCCATGCGGTAGGCTTCACCGCTCATGCGCAGCAGGCTGTCCTCGCTGGTCAGGTTGTTCTTGAACCGGTCCAGCAGGGCCTTGTCGAAGGCATGGGACAGGTCCAGCGCGGTGCCGAGTTTCTCGATCGCCTGCAGGGTGGCGAGCGCGCGCTGTCCGTCCTGATGCACGGTCACGTAGGCCATGTCGGCCCCGTACATCCCCAGGGCCAGGCCACGCGCGGCTTTCGTGGCGTAGCCCTCGGTGTTCGACGTGGGCAGGGGCAGGTCCTTGCGGTAGCCCATTCCCAGCTTCTTGATCAACAACGCCGTTTCCACCGGTGAGGGAATGCTGAAGAGCCGCCCGCCGACGTTCATCACGCTCGCGCCGGGCGGTGGGGTCGGGTTTTGCAGCGTGTCGCCGCCGGGAGGTTTCCCGTTCTGGTCAGAGCCATCGCCTCCGCAAGCCACCAGCCCGAGGGCCAGCGCGGAGGCGATCAGCGTTCGATGGGTCGGATGCGCGAACATGATCGTGCGGTACGTGCTTTTCGTGCCGCGGCGAAGGTAATCGGCACCGTTGGGGGGGCCCGGAAGGGGGATGGGCACTTTTCAACATCGATCCTCCCGGCTCCTCACCAGTTCAGCGCCTTCTTGTAGTAGCGGGGAAAGCGGATGGTTTTTCTGATGCGCTGGTAGTATCGGCTCCAGATGGGGGTGCGCAGGTCGTAGACGTTGGCCGATGCCCGCACGCTTTTCGATCGGGTCCTGCGTGGCAAGGGTCCGGGATCCGCGCTCATGCAAGCAAGACAACACGACCCGGGGAAATGTTGCCCGGGACGCCGGCGGGGGGCGCCGATCCGCGGGTCCGGACGCTCAGCGCAGCAGCGTGATGTGGCCGGTGAATTCGGCCACGCGCCCGCTGATGGAATGCAGGCGGAATTGATAGGCATAGACCCCTACAGGGGCCGGTTCGCCACCCGTGGTCCCATCCCAGGCGCCATGCAGATCGCCCGATTCGAAGATCAGTTCGCCCCAGCGATCGAAGATGCGCATGCGATAACCGTCCATGCCCACGCCGCTGCCGAAGAACCGGTCGTTCCGGCCATCGCCGTCGGGCGTGAAGGTGTTCGGCGCATAGAAAAGGAATTCCTGTTCGATCTCGACGGCCAGGTACGTGGTATCCACGCAACCCAGGGGATCGACCACCGCCAGCATCACGTTGAACAGACCGTTGGCCGGGAAGGTGATCACCGGGTGCTGTTCCTCGCTGGTGAGCCCGGGATGGTCGAAATCCCAGCTCCAGCCGATCGCGCCCGTGCTCTGATCGTGGAAGGAGATCGGGAAATTCTCCACGAAGACACTGCCGCTGTAGGTGAACGCCGCGATGGGCGCGTTCACGCCGACCACGGCCTGGTCGGTCGCACTGATCCCGCAGCCGTCGGTGGCGGTGACCGTGTAGGTGGTGCCGCTGGAAGGCGATACCTGGCGATCGGCCGACGTGGATCCGTCGTCCCATAGCAGCGTGTAGCCGTTCCATCCGGCGGTGGGCCAGGCGGTGAGCGTGATGGCGTCGCCCCGGCAGATGGTGGTGTCGGGCGTGATGAACACTTCGACGCTGTCGTACTGCACCGTCACGGTCACTTGATCGGTCGTATCGACGCCGCAGGCGTCGGTCACGGTCAACAGGTAGCTCTGCGTGGTGGGTGGTGACACGCTCGCCGAGGCGGAGCCGCCGAGCCCGTTGGACCACTGGAACACATACCCCGGGGTTCCACCGCTCACGACCGCCTGCAACTGCACCGGGCTTTCCGGGCAGAAGACCACGGTGTCCGGAACGGCCTGCACCAGAAGCGGTGCGGGCACCGGTATGGTGATGGTGACGTCCGCCGTTGCCGTGACCACCCCGCAGTCATCGGTCACCGTGAGCACATAGGTGGTGGTGGAGGCCGGCGAGACCCAGCCGCTCAACGTGCTGTCGGCCACGCCGGTGTTCCAGGCGTAGTGAAGGTTGCCGAAGCCCCCCGTGGCGGTGGCCTGGATGAACAGGCTGTCGTTGCAGATCAGCGTGGTGTCGTTGTTGATCGTGAGCGCGATGGGTGGCGCGTCGTCGAGATAGAACACGATGTCGCTGGTGCCCACCGAGCAGCCGTTGTCGTAGGTGGCCGTGAGGATCACCTGTTCCAGGCCTTCGGTCAGGCCATCCAGGAAGACCTCCAGATCGATGAGCAGCGAATCCTGCCCGGGCAGGAAGTACACGGTGCCCGGGAGCAGGGTGTGGTCCACGCCGTTGCTCGCGGCGCCGGTCTCCACCAGATCCACCTGCAGGCTGTCGCTCACGTCGCCCGCCCTCACGAACACGAGGGTGGTATGGCCGCAACCCTCGTACAGCACGCTGTCCACGCCGCCGCTGATCACATCGCTGGTGATGGCGATCTGGTTGCTCTGGAAGCTTCCGGCCTCGATGAAGACCCCGCTGTCCAGGATCGTGTCGGAGTAGTCGGCGATCACCAGTTTGATGTGGTAGGTCTGGCCGCAGACCACCTGCGCCTGGGCGGTGAGTACGGCGGTGAACCCGTCGTACTGGATGTAATAGGGGTCGATGTTGAAGGGTGGCGTTGAACCGTCGCCGTTGTCGACGTAGTAGGCGCTGTTCACCACGTTGTTCACGTTGTTGATGCTCACCGCCATCGCGGTGCCGGGTACCAGGGCGATGTTCGCCGCGCCCCCCGTGTAGGGGCCGGCGATGCCGGGCCCGCTCAGGAAGAAGCCGAAGACGTCGTTGATGCTGTTGACGTATTCCAGGTACTCTTCGCTGGCGAAGACGAAGTTGAACTTGATCGAATCGCCCGTGGGAACGAAATCGAACTCCAGCGCCGCCCGATCGTTCGTGCCGTTCGGTCCGGCGATCACGTCCAGATCGGGGTCGTTCACTCCCCAGTTCCCACCGCCCAGGGTGAAACCGCCATCGTTATTGGGTCCCACCACCTGGCTGACGGAGCCCGTACACATCACCATGCCCGTGGGGATGCCGACGTTGCAGTTCACGCAATCGAAGGTGCCCAGTTGGTCGGCCCCGCCGTTGAAGACGAAGTTGCTCGCGCTCACCCCCGGCCCCAGCAACACGTTCTGAACGATGTAGGCCGGCGTGAACCCGGTGGCGGTGGTGATCTGCGACCGGCCGGAAAGGGTGGTGGCGAGCAGGATGGTGCCTGCCGCCGCCCGGTATGCCGATCGATCCATGCGCCGCGAAACTACCGGGTCGGTCGGTTCCGGCGGGCGCGCGTTCCAGGGATCCTTGGGTTCGTGCCGGGAACCGCCCCTTTCCCGGGAGGTGGACCGATGCGGGCGCGCGCGGTCGCTCCGCCTCACTCGTCGTCCAGCACGCCGAATTTCCCCGCGTTGAAGTCTTCGAAGGCCTGTTGCAGTTCCTGCCTCGTGTTCATCAGGAAAGGACCGTAGTGCGCGATCGGCTCGTCGATCCCTTCGCCACTGAGCAGCACGAGGCGCGCATCGCTTTTCGCCGTCAGGCGGATCCCATCCGCATCGTTGGCGTACAGGATGAAGTCCTGCGGCTGCGCGTTCTCCTTTCCGAGCACCTGGATCAGCCCATCGGTGATCAGCGCGCCGGTGTTCCAGTCAGCGGGCAGGGATGCCTCGAACACGTCGCCGGCCTTCAGCGAGACCACGTACATCGCCATCGGCGTATGGGTGCGCGCGGGGCCCTTCACGCCGCGGTATTCACCGGCGATCACCATCACGTTGCTTCCGCCGCCGAAAGGCACATGGGCCATGCGATCAGCGGACAGCGCTTGATAGGAGGGGGGATCCATCTTGTGCCTGGCCGGCAGGTTCACCCAGAGCTGCAGCATGTGGAAGATGCCTCCCGCGCGCGAGAACTTCTCCTCGTGGTACTCCTTGTGAAGCACGCCGCTGGCCGCGGTCATCCATTGCACCTCCCCGGGCCCGATCACCCCGCTGTGGCCCGCGCTGTCGTGATGCGCCACGCTGCCTTCCAGCGCCAGCGTCACCGTTTCGAAGCCGCGATGCGGGTGAACCCCCACGCCACGCTTGTGTTCGCCGGCCGGCACCGGCGGGTAGGTGAAGGGTGGCGCATAGTCGAGGAGGAAGAAGGGCGAGAAGCGCCTGCCCAGGTGGTTGCCGTTGGGGAAGTAGTTGCGCACGCGGAAGCCATCGCCCACCATGTGGAAAGGCGAGCCGTGCAGGATCTGTTCGACGGTGCGGATCATGGTGCAAAGGTCCGTTCACCCCCCGTCACGCTCCATTGAAATGGATGAAGCCCGCCGGAGTACCTTCGACCGATCAAACCCTGACCCATGAAGCGTTCGCTACCCCTCGCCGCCCTTCTTGCTCCGGCCGCGCTCAGCGCGCAGCTCACCGTGAACGACAGCCTGAGCACCACCTACCTCACCACGCTGCTGGAAGGGTTGAACATCACGCTCAGCAACCTGGTGGTCAACTGTCCGCCGGACGCGCACGGCGAGTTCAGCGGCAGCTCGGAGATCCCGATCACCCAGGGCCTGGTGCTCACCTCCGGAACCGCTGATGCGGTGGCGGGCCCCGTGGGCGATTTCGCGAGCGGCGGTGCCATGGGCGCCGGCGATCCCGACCTGGACGGCCTGGTCTCCGCGCCCACGCTCGATGCCTGCGTGCTGGAATTCGATTGCGTGCCCCTGGGCGACACGCTGCTGTTCAACTTCGTTTTCGGCAGCGAGGAATACCCGGAGTTCGCCGGTACGGCCTTCAACGATGCGTTCGCCATCTGGCTCAGCGGTCCGGGATACCCGATCCCCACGAACGTGGCGGCCATTCCCGGAGGCACGCTCGTGAGCATCAACAACGTGAACGCCTTCACCAACGCCGCCTATTACGTGGACAATGAGGCCATCCCGGGCGTGTACTGCGCCTACGACGGCTTCACGCAGAACCTCACGGCCTTCGCCGTGGTCGCTCCGGGCGCCACCTACCATTTCAAGGTGGCCGTGGCCGATGTGAGCGATGGCATCTTCGACACGGGCGTGTTCCTGGAGGCCTTCAGCTTCCGCAGCGTGATGGGCGTTGGCACCTCGATCGGGCGGTTGCCGGAGGATGGCCTGCACCTCCGACCCAACGGCGACCTGCTCGAGGTCCTGGTACCGGATGGATCCTTCGCCGGGCGGGGGCGCATCATCAACGACCTGGGCCGCACGGTGCGCGCCTTCGATCTCTCCGGGCAGGCGACCGTCGTGCCGGTCGGCGATCTGCGCAGCGGGCACTACGTCGTGGAATTCTCCGACGGCCGTGCGATCATGCGCGAGGCGTTCGTGAAGTACTGACCAGCCCCGATGATCCATCAACGCCCGGGCGAAGGCTCGGGCGTTGCCTTTTCCCCATCGAGCCGCAC